>JADLHZ010000020.1 GCA_020848545.1 Deltaproteobacteria bacterium
GCTAGGGTCGCCTCGCTCTCGTCCAGCGGCATCGCTTCGAGCGCGAGCGATCCGCGCGAAGTCTTCAGCGTCACCGCGAACGGCTTCGAGAAGCGCTCGCCGGTGAGCGACAACGTCTGCATGCCGGCGGCGTTGCTGACGACGCGCGGCCCCACGTCACGCACGATCGGCCGTCGTTCGCACGCCGACAGCACGACGCAGGCGAAGAGGAGCGCGCGCGTCATTCGAGGACGGCGGCTTGGTTTTCGACTTCGACGATCAGCGACCAGTCGAGGTACGCGTCGGATGTGAGCTCCACGGGATGATCGCCGCCGCGCGTGACCTGCAGCGGGATCGTGACGACGCCGTCCGAGTTCGCCAAGCGCACGACGTCGCGGCCGGCGTTGTCCCAGACGTAGAGGTCGCTGCAGTTCGACTCTTGCACGCGCAAGAGGAGCTCGGTGCCGCTGCCCTTCGGGTTCTGCAGGAGCAGGTGAAACTTCAGCTGCGCCGCGCCTTCGGTGCGGACGATGAAGCGCTTGGCGCCAGGGAACTTTCCTTCCAAGTACTCGTTGCCGTCGAGCACGCAGCGCGGCGCCGTGGCGCAGGCCGGTGGCAAGTTCGCCTCGCACGCGTCCTTGTTGCGGCCGATCGCGAGGATGTTCTCGGCGCCGCAGGCGGCGAGCGCGAAGAGAGCGAGCGCGGCGAGCTTCATTTTTGAACGACGGTGGCCTTGAAGTTGCCGTTGAGGTTGCGGCCGGCCGGCGCCTTTGTCGTGATCGAGAACTTGCCGCTGGTCTCGGCGCCCGGGTCCGGCGCCTTGTCGAAGGTGATCGACCCGCGCTCGACGCCGAGATCGATCGTGCCTTCCACGATGCGCTGCAAGGTGGCCCGCGGGTTCGTGCCAGGCGCGGCGAGCGTGAGATCGACGCTGTTGCCCGGCGCGATGGTCAAGTCGGCGACGTAGACCGAGAGCTTCGCGACCTTGCCGCCGGCCCCGTCCGCGCCCTTTTGGTACTCGATGACGAGGTAGTTATCGATGCGGCTGATGCTGACGCTCGTGAAGGTCATGTCGTGCACCTCGAGCACGCTGCCCTTCAGGTGGTTCGGAGGCTCGCCGCAGGAGATGATCGACAACGCGAAGGCAAAGCAAAGGGGACGCAGCACGGATCAAGGCTCCTTGGCGAGAAACAGCTCGCTCGTCGTCACGTTCGCGGATGGGTCGTAGGTGTTCTTCTGGTACGCAATGACGGCCTTGCCGCCGGCGAAGGTGATCGCAGGGTAGAGCCCGTCGAAGCTCGCGCTCTCGCCGACGAGCTTGTTCTTCACCCAGCTGCCGTTCGCGCGCCGCGCCAAGTACAGGCCGTCTTCGTTCTGGTCGCAGTTGCTGCTCCCCGGGATGTACTTGTTGCAGCGGTAGTACGCGATCGTCGGCTCGCCGTTTGGATCGAACGCGAGCGAGGGATACATGCCGATGTTGCCGTTGGTGTCGACGGGATCGACGTCGCTCCACACCTGGCCGTCGGTCGACTCCACGTAGGAGAGGCGCTGCTTCTGCGTGTCGTAATAGGCGAGCCCGTGCAGGCCGCTCGCGTTGATCGCGAAGCCCATCATCTCGCCGGCGACGTCGGTGGAAACGAGATTGCGCACGAAGGTGCCGCCGCTCTCGCGCAACGCCCAAATGCCCCGGTGCGCTGTGACGCCTTGGCTGTTGTTGTGGATGATCGTCAGGGCGTTGTCGGCAGTCGCGGCGACGCGGTTGTACTCACCGCCGCCCTTGCCGCCGTCGACGGTGCGGACGCCGCCGCCGGCGCGCACGAGCTCGACGTCCGATTTCTCGAAGTCGTCGCCGGCGAAGCCGAAGTGCATGTCGCGAAAGACGGTGCTCAAGCGGTTCATGGCGTCGTAGGCGAGCGCAGGCCAGAAGCCGGTGGCCGCGCCGCTGCCGCACACGTTTTCGATCGCGCAGTCGGCGGCCTCGGACGGCTCGGGCGTGCCGGCCGAATCCGACGCGATCGTCGTCGGCGCTGCGAACATGGCGCCGCTCTTCGTGCGCACGAGCACGTCGGTGCCGCCGCAGCGGGCCGGCGCTTGCGGACCGCCGGTATACGCCACGCTGACATTGCCGTTCGGCGCGACCGCGATGCCGACGCCCATCAGCGAGACCGACGAGACTTGCGCGAGCGACGTGGTCGTCACGGCGCCGCCGCTCGTCTCGCCGTAGCAGATGTCGTAGTTCGGCACGTCCGCCGGCGCGCTGAACATCGCCGTGCAGCTCGTCGTCGTCGGGAGCTGCGAGATCGTGGCGAAGACCACCTCTCCGCCCTTGGTCGCGATCGCTGTCTGCGTGCCGGTCTTCGTGCCACAGCCGGGGACGGCTTGGATGTTGTACGAGAGCGTCGTCACCGTCGTCGTCATGTTGTTGTTGTTGTTGTTCTGGTTGTTCTGCTGCGCCGTCGTCGTCGTGTTTCCTGCGGGACACGCGGCGGTGCAAACGAGCAGCAGGAGCGCAGCGGATCTCATGGTCCTATAGGGTAGACGCAGACGCCGCGCTCTTCAAATACTATGGTGCGGCCAGGGTGGCGCCAGCTGTTGCATTCGCCCCGGGGCTCGCTTAATCGACCGTCCTTCCAAAACCAACCGAACGAGGCGTGACATGGCCAAAGCGAAGAAGAAGGTTCAGCCGAAGAAGAAGGCCGCCGGCAAAGCGGTAAAGAAAGCGGTCGCGAAGTACGAGGTCCTGAAGGACCCGACGCGCGGCGAAAAAATCCAAGTGAAGAAGGGCGAGCTGATCGTCCCGAACAACCCGATCGTTCCGTTCATCGAAGGTGACGGCACCGGCCCGGACATCTGGGCAGCGAGCGTGCGCGTGATCGACGCCGCGGTCGAGAAGGCCTACGGCGGCCAGAAGAAGATCGAGTGGTTCGAAGTCTACGCCGGCGAGAAGGCGAACAAGGTCTACGGCCGCGTCGTGTGGCTGCCGGAAGACACGCTCACCGCGATCAAAGAGTACAAGGTCGGCATCAAGGGCCCGTTGACCACGCCGGTCGGCGGCGGCTTCCGCTCGATCAACGTGGCGCTCCGCCAGGAGCTCGACCTCTATCAGTGCGTGCGTCCGGTGCGTTGGTTCAACGGCGTGCCGAGCCCGGTGAAGCACCCGGAGAAGGTCGACTACGTGATCTTCCGCGAGAACACCGAAGACATCTACATGGGCATCGAGTTCAAGCAGGGCTCGGCCGAGGCCAAGCAAGTCATCAACTGGTTCAACAAGGGCCCGCTCAAGAAGATGAAGAAGGAGCTGCGCCAGGACTCGGGCATCGGGATCAAGCCGATGTCGGTCTTCGGCAGCAAGCGCCTGATCAAGGCCGCGTGCAAGTACGCGGTCGCGCACAAGCGCAAGAGCGTCACGATGATGCACAAGGGCAACATCATGAAGTTCACCGAAGGCGCGTTCCGTGACTGGGGCTACGAAATGGCGAAGAAAGAGTTCGCCAGTGACATCGTCAGCGAGGCGACGGTCTGGGAGAAGCACGACGGCAAGACGCCGGAGGGCAAGGTCATGCTGAACGATCGCATCGCCGACTCGATGTTCCAGCAGATCATCCTGCGCCCGGACGAGTACAGCGTCATCGCGACGCCGAACCTGAACGGCGACTACATCTCGGACGCGGCGGCGGCGTTGGTCGGCGGCCTCGGCATGGCGCCGGGCGCGAACATCGGCGACGAAGCGGCGGTGTTCGAAGCGACGCACGGCACGGCGCCGAAGTACGCGGGCCAAGACAAGGTGAACCCGTGCTCGGTGATCTTGTCGGGCGAGATGATGCTGCGGCACATGGGCTGGAACGAAGCCGCCGACCTCATCATCAAGGGCATCGAAGGCGCGATCAACGCCAAGCGCGTCACCTACGATCTCGCGCGGCAAATGCCGGGCGCGACGGAGCTGAAGTGCTCGCAGTTCGGCGATGAGATCATTCGCAACATGGGTCAGTCGTCCAAAGCGGCGGCGTAAGGAGTAGCATCATGGTGAAGCGTCCAAAAATCGCGATCGTCGGAGCAGGTGGAAACGTCGGCGCGGCCGTCGCGCAGTGGGCCGCGATCAAAGATCTCGGCGACCTCGTCCTCATCGACATCAAGCCGCAGCCCGCCGAAGGCCGCGCGCTCGACCTCACGCAGGCCGGCGCGTGGGAAGGCTTCAGCAACGTCGGCTTCGTCGCCACCGACAAGATGGACGCGATGGCCGGCGCCGACGTGGTCGTGATGACCGCGGGCGTTCCGCGCAAGCCGGGCCAGTCGCGCGAAGAGCTGATCAACATCAACGCCGGCATCGTGAAAAGCATCTGCGGCGAGGTGAAGAAGCATGCGCCGGACTCGGTGCTCATCGTCGTGTCGAACCCCTTGGACGCGATGGTGTTCGTCGCCAAGCAGGTGACGGGCTTTCCGCGCGAGCGCGTGATCGGCTCGGCCGGCGTGCTCGACTCGGCGCGCTTCCGTTCGTACTTGGCGCAAGCCGCGGGCGTCAGCATCGAAGACGTGCAGGCGATCGTCCTCGGCGCGCACACAGACAAAGACATGGTGCCGATTGTGTCGACGGCGATGATCGGCAATGTGCCGGTCGGCAAAGTGCTCGCCGCCGAGAAGATCAACGAGGTCGTCGAGAACACGAAGAAGGGCGGCGCCACCTTGACCGGCCTCATCGGCACCTCTGCTTGGCTCGCGCCGGGCTCGGGCACGTGCTTGATGGTCGAAGCGATCGTGCGCAACCAAGGGCGCGTCCTGCCGTGCTCCATCGAGCTGCGCGGCGAGTTCGGCGTGAAGGACGCGTTCGTCGGTGTGCCGGTCAAGCTGTCGAGCAAGGGCGCCGAGAAGGTGTACGAGTTCGAGCTGTCGGCGAGCGAGAAGGAAGCGTTCACGAAGTCGGTGGCGGCGAACGTCGAGCTGATGAACATCGCCCGCGGTTTCTTGGGCTAAACGCGCCTCTGCTCTTATAACGAGGCATGACGTTCATCGCCTGCCTCCTCCTCGCCGCTCCCGCTTGGCCGCCTCCGCAGATGCCGAGCGAAGAACAGTTCAAGAAGATCCAAGAGATGTCGAAGATGACGCGGATCGCGCCGCTCGGGATGGCGCCGGCCGACGTGATCGACGATTCCTTGCCGAAGCCGGTCACCGCCGCGGCGATGAAGACCGCCGTCGATCGCTTCAAGAACGCGTGGTTCTTGGGCTCGAAGTTCTTCGGCAAACAGCAGGTCGAGGTCGACGCGTTTCATCTGCCGAACCCCGAGTCGACGAAGGTGAGCTACGTATGGACAGCGGCCGTCGGCGCTGACGGCAAGTCGATGTTGAAGGCCGAAGCGAAAGCCGCCGAGACGCTCGATATGCGTTCTTCGCAGGCCGCGATCACGCTCGCGAACCCTGACGACGAGGCCGAGATGCAGCAGGCCAAAGCGAGGGTCGTGATCGAGACACCCGACGGCTTCGACGAAGCCACGCTCCCTTGCACCGCAGGCGCGAAGGAGACGCGCGGCAAGGTGACGCTGGTGCTCGAAAGTTGCGACAAGGACGTGCTGCGCTTGATCGTGACCGGGCTCGAAGACGGCGATCGTATCCTGCCGTTGAACGCGCAGAGGCAAGCGCTCGAATCGGGCGAGTCGAGCAAGAGCTACCTGTTCGGCGACGGACGCAGCATCGATCAGATCACCTACGAAGAATTCAAGAAGGGCCCGGGCGACGCGACGCGGGTCGAGATGCGCGCGCAAGGCACGGTGGCGGCGGTGCGGTGGCTGCGACCGAAGGCAATGAAGAAGGTCGAGCTCGAGATCGTCGCCGAGCGCGAGCCGAAGCCCGAAGACTTCGGCTCGAAGTCGAAGCCGCGCTACGAGGCGCCGGCGGCGAAAGAGCCGGTGTTTACGACGGTCGACGCGAAGACGCTCGCGCTGTCGTTCGAGAGCGGGCGCGCGTGCGCGGTGTTCGGCTACAACCAGCCGCAGATCTGGCTCGCGCTGCCGAAGGCCGCGAACACGTGGCTCGCCAAAGTCGAGCTCGCGCCGCCGAAAGTGAAGGGCGGATCCAAGGGTGGCTTCGAGCTCGAGACGAACGGTCTCGATGAGAAGCTTTATCGCTACAAGTGGACACTCGCGGGCAAGGCCGACGGCGCGCCGTTTTCGTTCGCGAGCGCGGACGTGAAGGCGACGGTGAAGTATCCGGCGTCCGTGCAGAGCGTCGTGCTCGCGCCGGGGAAGCTCGCCGAGAACGGCGTCAGCGCCGACTTTCAGGGACACAAGGTGACCGTGGTGCTGTCCGAGGGCAGCGAGCTCGCCGATGGCTCGGGCTTCGGTTCGGCCAAAGACCTGCGCGGCGTCATCGCGTTCGACGCGAGCGGCATGCCGCTGAAGGCGTTCGCGTACACGGAGTCGAGCGAAGCCGGCACGACCTACGCGTTCATGGGCGAAGTCGCCAAAGCGAAGATCACGACCGTCAGCGGCTGGATCGAGAAGAAGGTCGCGCAGAAGCTGAAACCCGGGCCGCTCCGCCCGAAAGACCGCGCCGGCAACTGCTCCGAGTGAAAAGGGAGTGAAAAGGGACCGGGGAGCAATTCGAAAAGGGACCGGGGAGGAATTCGAAAAGGGACCGGGGAACAATCCGAAAAGGGACCGGGGAGCAATCCGAAAAGGGACCGGGGAATCCTCGCGCTCAGCGCCGGCATCGGGTTTTTTGACCGGCTTGCACGAATTTTCCTCCGCCGGCCCATCGCGCTTGCACGCGCGCCGCGCACCTTTCCGGCATGAAATACGTCCTGCGCGCAGCAGCGGTGCTCATCGGTCTTCTGTCGATCCCGGGCGCGATCGCGTTCGGTGTCTGGATCTCGGCGGCGTTGCTCACCGCCCTCGTCGTCGCGCTGTGGAAGGACAAGCGCCGCATCGCCGCGCTGCTCCTCATCGTCATGCCGCCAGCGCTCGTCGTCGAGTATACGCGGCGCATCCCCGAGATCTCCGCGCGCTATGAAGCCGGCGGCGCGCAGGCGCTGACCACGCGCGATCGCGTCGCGATCTTCGCGCTCAATCTCGAGATGGCGATCATCGGCGCCGCCCTCGGCTTTCGCGAAGCTGCCTTCGAGACCACGCTGATGGCGATGCGGCAGCGCACCCCGGTCGACGGTGATGGCGCGTTCCTGCTCGAATGTCCGAAGATCCGCCGCGTGATCAAGAGCGCGATCGCCGATCCGCGCACGGCGATCACGCTGCCGGCGCCGCGTTGGCGCTACGATCGCAAGACCGAGAGCCTGCGCGTCGGCCTCGCGGTGAACGGCGCCAAGCGCATGATGATCCGCTGGAACGACGACGGCGTCGGCGATGTGACGCTGCCGATTCGCGTGACCTACCCGCCGCGCTACAAGCTGGTCATCGCGCACGACGTCTTCGGGCAGCCGCTCTACATCGACGAAGGCTTGTTCCACGCGCTCGAAGAGCTCGGCTGGCTCACGAGCTATGAGATGCGCTGGCACGCGTCGATCGCTTCCGACGATCCTCGCCTGCAAGAGCCGACCGCCGTCGCCCTTCACTGACCGGGACATTCGTAGCTCTAGTCCTGCCGCACCCGCGGCGCGACAGATATAATAGATGTCGGTGAATTTGCGCAGGCAGAGGGTCCATGTCATACCCTCTTTACATGGGTGCCAAGGCACACAAGACCCTCGTCATCGTCGAATCGCCTACCAAGGCGAAAACATTGAAGAAATTCCTCGGCAAGGAATACATCATCACGGCGTGCATGGGCCACGTGCGCGATTTGCCGCAGTCGGCGAAGGACATCCCGGAGAAGTTCAAGAAGTTCCCCTGGTCGAAAATCGGGGTCGACGTCGAGAACAACTTCAAGCCGCTCTACCTCGTGCCGAAGACCAAGACGAAGGTGGTGAGCGAGCTGAAGCGCTTGCTCGAAAACAGCGACGAAGTGCTGCTCGCGACCGACGAGGATCGCGAAGGTGAGTCGATCAGCTGGCACCTCGTCGAGCTGTTGAAGCCGACGGTGCCGTACAAGCGCATGGTCTTTCACGAGATCACCAAAGAGGCGATCAAGAAGGCCGCGCAAGACACCCGCGAGATCGATCAGAAGCTCGTCAAGGCGCAAGAGACGCGCCGCGTGCTCGATCGCTTGGTCGGCTACACGCTCTCGCCGCTCTTGTGGACGAAGATCGCGTTCGGGCTCTCGGCCGGCCGCGTGCAGTCGGTGGCGGTCGAGCTCATCGTGCAGCGCGAGCGTGAGCGCTTGGCGTTCGTCTCGGCGAAGTACTGCGGCCTCGACGCGATCGTCCGCAAGGACGCCAGCCACTTTGGCGCGCGCTTGCTCGAGTGGGGCGGCGTGCGTATCGCCACCGGCAAAGACTTCGACGAGACGACCGGCGCCCTCAGCGAGGGCGCCAAGAAGCTGCGCGTGCTGACCCCCGCTGACGCCGACGCGCTCGCGACGAAGTTGCAGCAGACGTCGTTCGTCGTCGAGAAGATCGAGGAGAAGGCGCAGAAGCGCAATCCGCTCCCGCCGTTCATCACCTCCACCTTGCAGCAAGAGGCGAATCGCAAGCTCGGCTGGTCGGCGCGCGACACGATGCGCGTGGCCCAAGCGCTCTATGAACGCGGTTTCATCACCTACATGCGCACGGACTCGACGCTGCTCTCGACCGAGGCGATCGCCGCGGCGAGAACGAACATCGAAGCGAAGTACGGAAAAGAGTACCTCTCCGCCGAGCCGCGCCAGTACAAGTCGAAGTCGGCGGGGGCGCAAGAAGCCCACGAAGCGATCCGCCCCGCTGGCACCTCGTTTCAATCGCCCGAAGACACCGAGCTGCTAGACCGCGAGCTCGCGCTCTACGATCTCATCTGGAAGCGCACGATGGCGACGCAGATGGCCGAGGCCGAGCAGCTCCGCACGAGCGTGCAGATTTCAGCAGGCGACACGAAGTTCAGCACCAGCGGCTTGCAGATCGTCTTCGCCGGCTACTTGCGCGCCTACGTCGAAGGATCGGACGATCCGCAAGCGGCGCTCGACGAGCGTGAGACGCTGCTGCCGCCGTTGAAAGAGGGCGACAAGCTACACCTCGACAAGCTCGATCGCACCGATCACGAGACGAAGCCGCCGGCGCGCTACACCGAAGCGTCGCTCGTCCAGAAGATGGAGAAGGAAGGCATCGGGCGGCCGTCGACCTATGCATCGACGATCGCGACGATCATGGATCGCGGCTACGTGGTGAAGGCTGGCAATGCGTTGGTGCCTACGTTCACGGCGTTTGCGGTGACCGAGCTCTTGGAGAAGCACTTCCCGGAGCTCGTCGATCTCCGCTTCACGGCAGGGATGGAAGAGTCGCTCGACAAGATCGCCGAAGGGCAGCTCGATTACCTCCCGTACCTGAAGCAGTTCTACCTCGGGCCGAAGGGGCTGAAGAGCCAGGTCGAAGGCGCCGGCAAGAAGATCGACGGCAATGAAGCGCGCACGGTGAAGCTCGGCAAGCTCACCGAGAGCTTCGGCATCGACATCAAGATCGGAAAGTTCGGGCCGTACTTCGTCAAGCCTGGCAACACCGACAACCCCGACGATGACATCCGCGGCTCGATCCCGGAGAGCTTGGCGCCGAGCGATCTCAACGAAGAGAAAGTCGCGGCGCTCGTCGAGCAGGCGAAGAACGGCCCGACGTCGCTCGGCCTCGACCCGGTGACGAGCCAGAAGGTGTACCTGCTGAGCGGCCGCTACGGTCCGTACGTGCAGCTCGGCATGCCGCGCGAAGAAAAGCCACCGCCGCCGCCGCCCGTCGTCGAAGAGCCGCCGGCAAAGAAGGGCGCCAAAGGAAAAAAGGCGAAGAAGAAGAAGGAGCCGAAGCCGAAGAAGCCAGTGATGATCAAGCCGAAGATGGTCGGCTTGCCGAAGGGCGTGACGCCGGAGATGGTGACGCTCGAGCTGGCGTTGAAGCTCCTGCAGCTGCCGCGCACCCTCGGCTTGCATCCCGAGTCGCAAAAAGCGGTGAAGGCGGGCCTCGGGCGCTTCGGGCCGTACGTGGTGCACGAAGGCGACTTCCGCTCGCTGAAGAAAGACGACGACGTGCTCGAGGTGAAGTTGGAGCGCGCGCTCGAGCTCTTGGCGCAGCCGAAGGGCGCCGGTCGCGGTCAGAAGAAGGTCATCAAAGAGCTCGGCACGCCGCCCGGCGCGAACAAGAAGCCGATCCAGCTCATCGAGGGCAAGTTCGGCCTCTACGTGAGCGACGGCAAGAAGAACGCGACGCTCAAACAAGGCGTGACGCCCGAAGCGCTGACCCTCGAGATGGCGCTCGAGATGCTCGCCGAAAAGACGGCAAAGGGTGGCCGCCGCAAAGGATAGTGACGTCCGGTGGTGAAGGCCGTCTTCCTCGCATCAGCGATCGTCGCCTTCGCCGCGACCGCTTCGGCGCAAACGCTGCCGCCGCCCGGCACCTTGCAGGCGAGCTCGCTGCTCAATTTTTCTCCGACCTTCGGCGCGCATGGCTGGTTCAGCCGCGAGTACGCCATCGTCGGCAAGCACATCGAGCCGAACGCGGCGCTGTGGATCTCGTACGCGCGCGCGCCGCTCGTGCGCTTCGTGAACAACCAGCTCGCCGACGAGACGGTGGCGCATCAGCTGCAGTTCGACGCCGTCGGGGCGCTGTCGATCTTCGAGATCTTGGAGATCGGCGTCGGCGTGCCGTTCGTGCCCTTTCAGAGCGGCGCCGGGCTGCCGCTGACGACGCTGGCGATCGCGCGCGCGTTGAACGCCGGCGCGTTCGGCGATCTCCGCCTGCAAGGGAAGGTCTCGTTCTTCAACAGCGAGTACGTGCACCTCGGCGCCGCCGCGTTGATCACGTTCCCAACCGGCGACGAGAGCAACTTCGCTGGTGAGCAGACGGTGACCGGCGTGCCGCGCTTGCTCGCCACCTTCACGCTTGCGGACAGCAGGCTCGTCTTGAGCCTCGACGCCGGCGTGCGCCTGCGCGGAGCGGCGGTCTTCGGCGAGATCACGCTCGGCCACGAGCTCTTGTTCGGCACGAGCATCGCGTATGAGATCCTGAAGAACCGCTTGTTCGCGGGCGTCGAATTCTACGGCGCCGCCGGCTTTCGCTTTCAATCGTTGGTCGAGACGCCGATCGAAGGCAGCGCCGGCGTCAAGCTGCGCTTGGGACCGATCGTGATCTCGCTCGGCGCCGGCACCGGCCTCACCTCGGGCTACGGGGCGCCGCGCTACCGCGTCCTCGCCGGCGTCAGCTACGCGCCGAGCGAAGACACTTCGCGACCCGCAGAGCCCGAGCCACGGCCGGTCGACGTCATCTTGATGCCCGCGACGAGCCAGCCCGTCGTCGTCGCCGCCGAGCCGCCGCTGCGCGAGATCAAGGTGGAGATCACGCGCCAGAAGATCGCGATCTCGGACAAGGTGTACTTCAAGCTCGACTCCGACGAGATCGATCCCGTGTCGTTTCCGCTCCTCGACAAGGTGGCCGAGGTGATGGTGAAGACGCCGCGCTTGCGCCTGGTACGCGTCGAAGGGCACACCGACAACGTCGGCAGCGACAAGTACAACAAGAAGCTCTCGGATCGGCGCTCGCGCTCGGTGATGCGCTACCTCGTCAAGCAGGGCGTCGCGGCGAACCGGCTCATCCACCACGGCTACGGCGAGAAGAAGCCCAAGATGTCGAACATGACGTCGAAGGGCCGGGCGGTCAATCGCCGCGTCGAGTTCGTCATCGTGAAGCAGACCTTCGAGGCGAACGAGGTCATTCCGGTGGCGCCGTCGTTTGACGAGAACGCAGTCGGCACCGACGAACGACGCTGAAGAAGGCGAGCGCGACGAGCCACGCGTCGGCGCCGCCGCTCGAGCACGTCAACGCGCCGCCCGAGAAGCGCGAGGTTTGCACCGTCGGATTGCCGCTGCGCGGAGCGTCGACGCCGTCCGCCGGTGTCGGCGTCGGAGCCGCGGCGCCGACGGCTTCGGTCGCTGTCTGTTCGCTGGCCGGCGCGGCGCCGACTTCGAGATCGTTCGCGCACAAGGCGTCGGCGGCGGCGCCGGGGGCGTCCTTCGCGTCGAAGCACAAGGTGAGCCCTTGCATCGCCGAGCCCACGGTCAGCGGCGCCGAGAACACCACGCCGGCGGCGAAGTCGTTCGCGATGCCTTCGGGCCGCACGTAGGCTGTGGCGATCACGTCCGAGCCCTTCGACAGCGTGGCGATCAACGTGCGCGTCTTCGGCGCGTGGCCGTCGGGATCGGCGAAGGTGACGCCGACGTCGAAGGGCACTCCGGCGGTCGCGACCGGCGGCAGGCGCATCGTGCGCAGCACCGGCTTCTGGTTCGTCGGACAGGCCGGCGCCCAGTTGCAGCCGGGGGCGTTGCTCGGGTTGCAGTCCGTCGGGTTCGTGATCGACGCGCAGCTGAAGCCCGCGCCGACGCATGACGGCGACGTCGTCCACACGCAGCCGTGGCCGGCGCTCTGCTCGGCCTGGCAGCTCGCCGAGCCGAGCGTGGAGCAGTCGAGGCCGCCGTTCAACGTCGCGCACTGAGCGGCGACGCTCGTGCAGTACGGCTGATTACAGACGCCGGTGTTGGTGTAGTTGCTCGCGCAGTCGTAGTTGACGCCCGGCGTGTTCGCGCAGCCGGCGTTGACGCCCACGCAGTACTTGCTCGGGCAGGCGCCGACCGCGCAGCCGACGTAGGGAGAACAGGTCCCACGCGTGTTCCATACGCAGGCATTGTTGTTGGACGCGCTCTCGCACGCTTGGCGATCACTGCCGTACGCGTTGCACCCGCCGCCGCTGCAACCGTACGAATACGAGCAGTTCGCGTAGGCCATGCGGCAGCCGTAGTCCGGATCGCCCGCGCGCTGGCACGGAGGGGATCCAAAGCAGCTCCCGGTGCAGCCGGCGACGCCGCGCATGCACTCGTCGACGGTGCAGCTCCTGAACGGATCGCACGACGGCTGCGTGCACGACGGCACCTTCGGGCAGCCGTCTTTGACGCACTCGCGCGCGGGCTCGCAGCCGAACTCGGGGGGCAAGCAGTCGCCGGCGCCCGTGTAGTCGCAGGGCGCCGTCGCCCCTTTGCTGCCGCAGCCGAGGTACTCGAGCGGTTGCTTCGGGGTGCAGGTGTACTCGTAGCCGATCCAATTGCACTTCATCTCTTGGCACTTCGTTAAGTCGACGTCGGTCGGGGTGCCGTTGCAGCTGCAGCCCGGCCCGGTGAGCTTCGCGTCGCCGTCGCACCCCTGGCGCTGAGCACAAAAGCGGCGCGCTTCGTCGATCGAGTTGGCGCGCAGTTGGTCGTTCTCGCACGCGTTGAGCGGCGTGCAGCCGACCTTGCGACACTCGACCTCGTCCCGGACCGGCGCGCGCTCGCAAACGAAGGTGCCCGGACAGTAGTTCCCCTTGCAGTCGTTTCGGCCGCACTCGCAGTTCGGGTAGCTGCCGCCGCACGCAACGGCGCCCGAGCAGCTGCTGCCGCAGTCCTGCGTTGGGCACTTGTCGTAGGCGTACGACGTGCAGCCGATGTTCGTGTTGCTGCACGACGCGCTGCCGGTGCAATTCGCCGGCGTCGGCTGCGCGCACGGCGGCGTGGCGCCGCTGACCTGGCACGATCCGCCGCTGCAATAGCTCGTGTCGCTCCACACACAGCCGGCGCCGTCGCACGCGGCGAAGGTGCCGAAAGAGCAAGCACCGCCGCGCGTGTTGCACGAGGCCGGCGTGTACGTGCAGTTGTTCGCTTGGCACGTGCCGTTGCCGTACGAGCCGCAGGTCACCGGGTAAAATTGATCGCAGCGCGCCGCCGTCGGTGTGCAGCCGTGGCCGGCCGAGCAGCTCGGCGAGCCGGCGCTGAAGCTCGAGCACGCGACGTGAGCGCCGCCGCAGCCACCGTTGAGCGCCCACGAGCAGCCCATGTTCGCGCGCGCGTTGCACGCCGTCTGTGTCGTGTTTGCCGAGCAGGATTGCGCGGCGCCGAGACAGCCCGTCGGGCAGGCGGTCGTGTCGACGGTGAGGTTGAAGCTGCTCAGCGTCGCGCCGGCGTTGCCGTCTCCGAGCGTGACGGTGCTCGAGCCCGCCGTGTTCGTGTCGCCCACGCCCTCCGGGCCGACGAGCGCGATCGTGAGCGTGTCGCCGGCGTGCTTTCGGCTGAGCGCGAGGAGGTCGAGCGACACAGATTGGCCCTGCGCGATCGCGACCGCGGCGCCGTCGGTCAAAGGCCACGCCGCGGCGGCGAGGTCGGCAGGAGGACCGATGGTCGCGTGGACCATCAGCGGATAGGCGCCTGCGACCGCGCCGACCGAGAAGTTGAGCACGGCGCTGTTGACCGTCTGGACCTGCGCCAGCGCGGCGGCGTCGAACGAGATGAAGACGGCGTTTGGCTTGCCTTGCTTCGATGAGATCACGATCGCTGACGGGCCTGCCCCGCTCGTGAGCGCGCTGCTCTCGGAAACGTTCGCCTCGATTTTGGGGATCGGAGCCGTCCGTGGCGTGCAGGACAGCAAGAGCACGGTCGCAAGGCGGGTGCGTGTCAAAGCCACCATCACTAAAGCCTAGCGGGAATTGCGAAATTGCGCTGCTCAAAGATCCTCGCAAAGGCTCAACACGAGGGGTTTCGCCTCCGATAACGCGCTCAGATGTTGGGCGTCGACCCCGGGATCATACGCATCATCGAACGGGAGCGCTTGGGCGAGCGCGTCAAGCAGGCGCGCGTGTATGCGCCGATGAAGGCCGATGAGGTCATTTGGCGGCTCTCGGGCGGCCAGCGCCTCGGCGAATACCTCCTGCAGCGGATGAGCGACCCGCGCTTCTTCATGACGTTCTGGTGGTCGAACGTCGAACGGCCGACGACCGCGGAAGAGGCGTTGGCGATGATGGCGCACAAGATCGCGCAAGACGTGGGCTACCAGCCTGGCGCTGTGTGCGATGTGCCGGCCCTGCGCCGCTATCAGGCGCACTTCGACGACGAGCTCGAGCACCTCGTCTGGGAAGCGCTGCACAGCGATCCGAACGAAGGTGCGGCGCGCAAGATGCGCGATCACCTCTGCCGCTTCGACGACTTCCGCAAGATGAAGTTCGCCAATCAAGCGAAGCTCTCTCCGGCGGCGTCGGCCCCCGCGGAGTTTCGTACGAAGGACGTGGTCGAAGCTCGCGCGGCTGCGCCCGCGTTCCTCACGCCGAAGTCGGCGTCGGTCGCCGAGCTACGCGCGGCCCAGGCGCACATCCCGAACGCCGCCTTGTTCGATGCGCTCTCGTACGACGCCACGGCGCTGCGGCCGCTCGTCCGCGCGTTGGTCGAGCGGCACAGAGAGCCCTGGCGCCTCTCGCGTGAGCGCATCGAGCTCACCCCCGACGAGCAGCGCGACGATGACATGGCCACGCTCTGCCTCCTGCTCAGGGACTTCTACCGCGGCGACAAGATCGACCTCGCGGCCTTCGCCCATTGCTACGATCGCGAAGGCGAGAAGATCGCGGCGTTGCTCCACGCGCGATCAGCCGAGCCGCCGCCGGCGATCCCGAGCTACGACGCGATGGCCGGCATCGTGCGCATGATCTGCCGCCGCGTGCCCGGGTCGGAGAAGAAGGCGAT
The DNA here is from genome assembly GCA_020848545.1 of Deltaproteobacteria bacterium. Lineage (GTDB taxonomy): Bacteria > Myxococcota > JADLHZ01 > JADLHZ01 > JADLHZ01 > JADLHZ01. Next base: position 15,562 of record JADLHZ010000020.1, read on the forward strand.
CGTCGACGCGCTCGTCCGCAACGATCGGCTGATCCCGAAGCGCGTCGCTTGCCTGGATCGGGTGGCCGTCGAGGTCGAGCGCGATCGGCTGCGCGGCGAGCGGATGATCGCGGTGCAGCACTTGTTCCCGACTTACGTGCCACTGGTCGAGGCGCTCGCCGACAAGGGCATGCGCTTCGAGGACATGCACATCTTGGGCACGCCCTACGCGTCGAACCCGCTCGTCGTCACCTACTTGCGCGACGTGCTCGGTGCGCACTGCGAGCCCGGCGTCGATCGCGGCGGCAACACGCGTGACTTCGAAGAGAGCCGCGTCGAGCACGTACAGCGCTTCGTCTCCGGCGTGTGCGAACGCGTCGCCGATCGGCCGGGACAACGTTGGGTCGTCGTGGATGACGGCGGCATGCTCACCCAGTGCATCAACGGCTACCGCGAGATGACGCCGGAAGCGCAAGCGGCGATCCAGCGCACCTTTGATCCGAAGCGCCTGCGCGGCGTCGAGCAGACGACCCGCGGCATGACCGAGATGGCGAAGATGACGCTGCCGTACTCGGTCGTGGCGGTGGCGACGGCGTGGGCGAAGAAGGATCTCGGCGAAGGCCAGGTGATCGGCTGGGCGCTGACCGAGGCGTTCTTGCGCGAGCTGAAGCAGACGAACGCCGCCGAGTGCAAGCGCGTCGCGATCGTCAGCGCCGGCTCGGTGGGGCTCGCGTTCGCGGAGCACATGCGCGAGGCGGGCTACGAAGTGACGCTGGTCGATCGCGATCCGGACAAGCTCGCCGCGGCGCGGGCGCGCGGCTTCGCTGTCGCCGATGAGGTCGAGAAGATCGTCGGCGACGTCGACGCCGTGCTCGGGGCCACCGGCAAGACTTCGCTCTCGGGCGAGACGCTCAAGAACTTTCGCGGCGTCATCGGCCAAGGCTCGAGCGCCGCCATCGAGTTCGACGAGCAACAACTGCGGGCGTACAACCCGAGCTTGCAGGTGTTGAACCGCGGCCGGCCGATGAACTTTCACGGCGATGGCCACGAGAACCTGAGCGCGGCGCAGATCGGGCTGACCCGCGCGCTGATGTTCGCGGCGATCGTACAGCCGAAGGGCGCGGCAGGCGTGCAGGATCTCGGCGACGGGCTGCAGCGCATCGCGTACGATCACTGGAAGGCGAACAAAGGCGACGCGGTCACCAAGATCAGCGCGCGGCCGGCGCCCCCGCGCCCGGATCTCTACGGCCGCGCCACGCACAAAGAGTGGATGACCTACCTGCGCAACCTGCCGGCCGGCGTGGTCCCGCGCGTGAACGACGCCCTCGCGCGGCCGGGCCTCTACTGCTTCGAAGAGCCGAAGGGGCGCTTCCGCCTCGTCGACACCCGCGTCGGCGACGCCGTCAGCATCGACGCGCCGTTCACGCGGCTGCCGGATCAATTGATCGACGCCGGCACACGCTCGCAGCCGCGGGCGTTCATGGCGTTGTCGCGCACGAAAGAGGGCACCAGCGTGCGCGCGATGATCATGCGCGGCGATGCGATCGAGTATCTGCCGGTCGCCGAGACGAAGGGCCTCGCCACGAGCTTGCGCCTCGACTTCGGCGAAGAAGGCGACCCGACCGAGCGCTCGCTCGTCGGCTACGCGTTCGACATGGGCGAAGTGCTTCGCGTCTATCCGCCAGGCCAGTGGAGCAACCCGGTGACGGTGAAGAAAGCGTCGCTCGCCGACAGCGTTTTCCTGTGGCCGAAAGAAGGGGTCTTCATGCAGATCGAGCGCGCGAGCGGGAAGACGCACGTGCTGCTCGCGCAAGAAGAGGATCCAGAGCCGATCGCGCGCTTCGCGTCGCTCGTGTCTGTGGACGGCGTCACGGTCGCCATCGGGACGCTGCCCGAGCTGCGCTTCGTCGTCGGCAAGGATGCGTCGGGCGCCGTCGTGCTCGTGCCGGCCGCTAAAGTGCGCGGCACCTACTATCGAGAGCCCAAGCCGATCGTGCTGCCGAAGGGCGCGGTGTTTCGCGACGTGAAGAAGCTCTCGTGGTGCGACGTGCAGATCGCGTACGCGATGCCTGGCAAGGGCCAAGAGCTCGAGGCGCTCGAGACGATCACCGTGTCGATGACGGGCGAGATCGGGTGAGCCAAGCCGCGCTCATCGGCCTCGTGCGGCGACACCCGATCTGGCGGCACGCGAGCGACGCGGCCGTACGCCGGCTGATCGCGGTCGCGCACGATCGGACGTTTCGCGCCGGCGAGCACATCCTGTCGGCCGGGCAGGACGCGCAAGCGTTGCACTTGCTCGTCGACGGTGCGGCGCGCGTGTTCTACCCGGAGTCGAAGCGGCGCGCCGAGACGACGGTGAAGCTGTTCGGGGCGCCGGCCGCGTTTGGCGACGCCGAGTCGATCTTGCAGGCGAAGTGGGCCGAGTGCGTCGAAGCGCTGACGCCGGCGCGCGTGCTCATCGTTCCGGCGCGCGCGTACTTTCGCCTGATCGCCAGCGAGCCGAGCGTATGCTTCCGGCAATACTGGGACGTCGCGCGCCGCTTCGGCGTGGCGATTCAGACCGAGCGCGCAGCGAACTTCGCGTCGTCGAACGATCGTGTGATCGCCGTGCTCGTCGCCTATGCGAACCGCTTCGGGCGCGCGGTCGACGGCGGCGTGTTGATTGATCATCCGCTGACCCAGGACACGCTCGCGCAGCAGACCGGCGCCAAGCGGCGGACGGTCGTGCGGACGTTGACCGAGCTCTACAAGAAGAAGCTGCTCGTGCGGCAGGGGCGCCAGTACGTCGTGCCGAGCGTCGAGCGGCTCGTCGGCTTCGCGCTCCTGCCGGTGGCCGACATGGCGTTCGTCAGCGCCGACGAGCCGTGGGCGCTCGAGGGGTAGTCGTTTTTTTCGATGGACTGCGCCATGGTGGCGCATTCACCAGTGCCGTGAGCAGCGCGATCGCCGATAAGCCGCGCCATGTTCGAGCCCCTGAACCCGACACCGACGGCCGCAAGGATCTTCCCGAACGGAACCTGGCTCTGGTCGAGCGCCAGCGGCGAGTCGTTCGATCTTCTCTCCGGCGCCGTCGAGCTCATCGCCTTTGGTCCGGACGACGCGAGCCTCTTCTTGGGCATGGTCCGAGAGCCCGTGCGCTTCTTGCGCGAGTCGATGACGACGATGGAAGTCCGCGCGCGCGCGGTGGGCCTCGTCTCGGGCGTGCGGCGAGCGGGCGTGTTGTCGGCGCAAGCCGCGTGGCAGCCGACGCAGCGGCAGATGCTCGATCTCGCGTGCTTCGCCGCGCTCGGGGCCGACGCGCGGATCGAGCGCTTGTTCACGGCGTACTTGCGCGGCGAGCCGCGCGGGTATTTGCCGCGGCGCACCCAAGGCGACGTGGCGCTGGCGTGCGGCATCAACTTGCGCAGCGTGACGCGCGCGTTCACGCGGCTCGTCCAGCGTGGTGTGCTCAAAGTCGACGGGCGCGGCTGGTGGTTCAGCGTCCCAATCGACGCTTGACGTCCGGGAGCAGTTGGCCTTCGACGCGCGAGAGCCAGCCCAAGATGATCTTCCGGTTCGCCTCGGCCTCTTGGAGCGCCGCCAACTTCGGCGGCAGCGGTGCGTCGCGATCGATCAGCGATTGCAGGCTCACGAGCACCTTCGCCGGCGGAAGGTTCGGAGGCGGACGGCCTTGCAGCTTGTCGAGCCACGAATACGCCGGCGCGATCATCGCCCCCGCGTGCGATCCTTGAAGTCGCGATCCAAGAGATAGGCCGCCGCGGCGAGCTGCGGCGCGACCCAACGCGCGGCAGAGCTTGCCGCCGCTGAGATCGGCGCCGTCGAAGATCGCGGCGTCCAAGCGGGTGTCCGAGAGATCGACGCCGGCGAGGCGGGCTTTCTGCAGGTCGATGCCGCGCAGATCGGGCCGCACGTCGGCGTCGTCGGACCACGGCGTGGCGTGCGCGCGCCAGTCGCCCGGCAGGTGCGCGATGAGCCTGGCTCGCCGCGCCTCGCCGTCTTCGGTCTTCCAGCGCGTCTGCAGCGCCTCGTCGCTCGGGCCCGGCATTCGGAATGCGAGCTTGCCATCTCTTTACGCAGAGCGGAATAAATAGTATACAGATAAAAAGTATAACCGATAACATCGTGGAAGAGGAGTGTGGCGTGCTCGATAGAACGCAACCAAATCCACTGAATGTATCCGCTGTCCAACCGACCGTCTTGAAGACCCGGCTATTTCGCGATCGCCAATGGGTCTGGTCCGGCTCTCGCGGCACGAACTTCGTGCTCGTGCGCGGCGCCGTCGAGGTCATCGCCTGCGACCAGAGCGACGTGAGCCTGCTCGTCAGCATCGTCGATCAGCGCGTGCGCTTCCGCTGCGACGCCCACCCGCGGATGGAGCTGCGCCTGCGCGCGCTCGGCCTCGTCACCGGCTACGAAGAGAAGGTCGGCGAAGAGACCCGCGAAGAGAACTGGCAACCGAGCGTCAACCAGATGATCGATCTCGCGCACTACGCGTCGCTGAAGGCCGAGATGCGCATCGAGCGCTTGTTCGATCTCTACTTGCGCGGCCAAAGCGAAGGGATGCTGCCGCGCCGCACCCAGGCCGACGTCGCCGTCGCTTGCGGCCTCACGCTGCGCACGGTGACGCGCACCTTCGGTGAGCTGCAACGCCAAGGTCGGCTCGCCCTCATCACCGGCAAAGGTTGGTCCTACAAGCGCTAGGCGCTCTGGGCCCAGCGCGGATCGAGATCCTTCAGCGGCGGCGGGTGGCCAGCGACGAGCGCCTTCACCGCTTCATCGAGACCCTTCAACGTCAACGGAAACATCGGGATGATCTCGCCGATCGTCTTGATCGTCCACGCGCTCGCCCACGATCGCTCGGGCATCGGATTCAGCCACACCGCGTTTGCGAAGCGCTGCCTCAGCCGATGCAGCCAGACGATCCCGGGCGTGTTGTTCTGGTGCGAGAGCGAGATCGCGCCGAAGCGTTCGGTGAGCTCGTAGGGCGCCATGTACGCGTCGCCGACCATGATCAGGAAGGTCTCGGGTGGGCGTTCGTCGAGCAGCTTGGACGTCGGTAGCCCCTTCTCCTCGGCGATGCGCGTGTAGATCTTCTCGTAGACGCAGTTGTGGAACGCGAACGCTTCGAACTTCTTCCAATGGTTCGTCTTCGTCGCGGCGGTGAAGAGCTGCTCGACGAGATCGGCGAAGGGATCCATCGAGCCGCCGGTGTCCATGAGCAAGAGCACGCGCGCTTGGTTCTTGCGCGGCGGCTTGAACACGAGCTCGAGCTCGCCGGCGTTTTTGCAGGTGGCGTCGATCGACTCGTCGACGTCGAGCTCGAGCAGCGCGTCGCGGCGCGAAAGCTTGCGCAGGCGCTTCAAGGCGACGGCCATCGCGCGCTCGTCGAGGACGACGTCGTCGCGGTAGTCGCGAAAGCGGCGCTCTTCGGCGACTTGCACGGCGCTGCGTCCGCCGCCGCCGCTGCCGATGCGCACGCCCGCGGGGTTCATACCGGCGTTGCCGAAGGGCGAGGTGCCGCCGGTGCCGATGAAGCGGTTGCCGCCGTCGTGGCGCTCGCGTTGTTCTTTCAGGCGATCTTGGAGCCGCTTCATTAGCTCGTCGAAGGGGAGCTTCTCGAGCGCCGCGAGCTGCTCGGGCGTGAGCATCTTCGGCGCCTTCGGATCTTTCAGCCAGTCGAGCAGCTGCTGCATGTCCGTGCGCATGGCGGTGGCGCCGCCGAAGACCCGGGCGAAGACTTGGTCGAAGATGTCGAAGCTGTTCTCGGACTTCACGAGCAGGGCGCGCGAGATGAAGTAGAAGTCCTCGAGATCCTTGGCGACGACGTCTTTCTTCAGCGCGTCGAGCACGCCCATGAAGTCGCCGAGGCCGACCTTCAGCCCGGCCTTGCGGAGCGCGAAGAAGAAGTCGGCGAAGGGGAAGGGGACGTCCATCGCTCGCCATGGTGGCGCGGGCGCGGGCGCGGCGTCAACCGAAGCGGACCGGGAGCATTGACGGCGCCTGCTTCGACGGCGCCATGACGTTCGACCTTCGCCTCTAGCAGGCCCTGACCCGCTGAACCCTGACACTGTCCATGGCCTCGGCCCCGCACGCCAGGGCATGGGAGGTCAGGGCCCAGGGGCTGGGTCAGGGCGAGGGAAAACCACAGAGCCGATCGATCGCTCTTCATCCCGGGCGGCCCGTCGCTACCCATTTTCAACAACCCGCTAGAGCGCATCGCACAACCTCTGCTAGTCGAGCGGCGATGTTCCTCCCGGTCGACGAGCAACTGCAGATCCTGATGCGCGGCGTGAGCGACCTCCACGGCGACGGCGAGCTGAAGCTGCGCTTGGAGGAGAGCTACAAGAGCAAGAAGCCGCTGCGCGTGAAGGCCGGCTTCGATCCGACGGTGCCCGATCTGCACCTCGGCCACACCGTGCTGATGTCGAAGATGCGCCAGTTCCAAAAGCTCGGGCACGAAGTCGTCTTCCTCATCGGCGACTTCACCGCCTGCATCGGCGATCCCACCGGCCGAAACGAGCTCCGCCCGCAGCTCAGCAAAGAGCAAGTGATGATGGCGGCCGAGACCTACGCGCGGCAAGCGTTCAAGATCTTGGACCGCGCGCAGACGAAGATCATCTACAACGGCTCGTGGTTCGACAAGATGCACGCCAACGACATCATCAAGCTCGCGGCGAAGTACACCGTCGCGCGCATGCTCGAGCGCGACGACTTTCACAAGCGCCACTCGCAAGGCATCCCGATCAGCCTGCACGAGTTCCTCTACCCGCTGGCGCAGGGCTACGACTCGGTCGAGCTCAAGAACGACCTCGAGCTCGGCGGGCAGGATCAGCTGTTCAACCTGCTCGTCGGCCGCAACTTGATGCGCGACTATGGCCTGCGGCCGCAGATGGTGATGACGACGCCGCTGCTCCTCGGCACCGACGCGCGCATGGAAGAGGGCGTGCTCGTCGGCGACAAGATGTCGAAGTCGAAGGGCAACTATGTCGGGATCGAAGAGCCGCCGAAGGAGATGTACGGAAAGTGCATGTCGATCTCCGACGCGTTGATGTGGGCGTGGTACGACTTGCTGAGCGACAAGACGCCGGCAGAGATCGCCACGCTCCGAAGCGACGTTGACGCCGGCCGCGTGCATCCGAAGCAAGCGAAGGTGGGCCTCGCGCACGAGATCACGGCGCGCTTCCATGATCAGGCCGCGGCCGACCGCGCGCGCGACGAGTTCGAGCGCGTCTTCGCGAGCCACGGCGTGCCGGACGTGATCCCGGAGGTGTCGCTCGCGGCGCCGACCACGCTCGTCGAGGCGATCGCGCAGGCGAACATGTTCGCGTCGAAGGCCGAGATCCGCCGGCTCGTCGCGCAAGGCGGCGCGTCGAAGGACGGCGCGAAGCTCATGGATCCGCAGCTGAAGCTCGAGGCAGGCGAGCACGTGTTGAAGCTCGGCAAGCACAAGTTCCTGAAGGTCCGCATCGGTTGATCCCTCTTCCGATCGACCACGTCCTCTCCGAGATCGTCGCGCGCCTGAAGGAGCACCGCGCCGTCGTCGTCGAAGCGCCGCCCGGCGCCGGCAAGACCACCCGAGTGCCACGCGCGCTGCTCGACCACGGCTTCGCCGACAAAGGCGAGATCCTCGTGCTCGAGCCGCGCCGCCTCGCCACGCGGATGAGCGCGCGCCGCGTGGCCGAGGAGCTCGGGGAAAAGACCGGCGAGCGCGTCGGCTACCAAGTGCGCTTCGAGGACGTGACCAGCCCGAAGACGAAGGTGCGCTTCATGACCGAAGGGCTGCTGACGCGGCGCTTCCTCTCGAAGCCGACGCTGCAAGGCGTGAGCGTCGTCGTGCTCGACGAATTTCACGAGCGGCACATCCACACCGATCTCGCGCTCGCGCTGGTGAAGCGGCTGCAAGCAACGGAGCGGCCGGATCTGAAGCTCGTCGTCATGTCGGCGACGCTCGATGGCGCAGCGGTCGCAGGCTACCTCGGCGACGCACCCGTCGTGCGCTCCGAAGGCAAGCGCTTCGAGGTCGACATCGTGCATGCGCCGCGGCCCGACGATCGCCCGCTGCACGTGCAAGTGGCGCAAGCCGTGCGCCAGGCGAGCAAGGACGGCGACGTGCTCGTCTTCCTGCCGGGCGCCGCCGAGATCCGAAAGGCGCAGGACGCGCTGCAGAGCCAGAGCGACTTCGACGTCGCCACGCTGCACGGGGATTTGTCGCCGGATGAACAAGATCGCGCGGTGCGATCGGGCGGCCGCCGCAAGGTGATTCTCTCGACCAACGTGGCCGAGACGAGCGTGACGATCGAGGGCGTCACGACCGTCGTCGACAGCGGCCTCGCGCGCATCGCCTCGCATGCGGCGTGGTCGGGGCTCTCGCTCCTCAAGGTGAGCCGCATCGCGCAAGCGGCGGCGAAGCAGCGCGCCGGTCGCGCCGGTCGTGTGCGCGCTGGCCAATGTATACGATTATATACACAGCACGACTACGCGACGCGCCCGCAATACGAGCTGCCCGAGCTGCTCCGCCTGGACCTCAGCGAGACCGCGCTGCTCGTGCGAACGCTCGGCCACCGCTTGGAGGCGATCGACTTCTTCGAAAAGCCGCTGCCGCAAGCGATCGACGCCGGCGAGCGCTTGCTCGAACGCCTGGGCGCCGTCGATGCCGGTGGGACACTCACCGAGATCGGCAAACGTATGGCGAAGGTCCCCGCGCATCCGCGGCTCGCCCGCTTGCTGATCGAAGGCGAAGCGCGCGGCGTGACGAGCGAGGCCGCAACGCTCGCGGCGATGCTCTCCGAGCGCGAAGTGCTGCGCGGCGCCGCCGACAGCCGGAGCGCGCACGAGAGCGATCCCTTGGTCTGGCTCGACGCGTTCCAGCGAGCAGAGCGCGAGAATTTTTCGTCGCGCATCGTGCAAGCGATCGGCCTCGACGTGGGCGCCGTCCGCGCCGTGAAGCGGCAACGCGATCAGCTCGCGAAGAGCTTCAAGGACGCCGCACCGGCGAAGGACAAAGAGACCGCGCTGCAGATGGCGCTGCTTGCCGCGTACCCCGATCGTCTCGCGCGGCGCCGAAAGAGCGGCGGCAGAGAAGTGATCTTCGCCGCCGGCGGCAGCGGCGAGCTCGGCGAGCAGAGCGTGGTGAAGCACGCCGAGTGGATGATCGCCGTCGACGCTGAAGAGCGCGTGAGCGGGGCGCAACGAAAGACCATCGTGCGTGCCGCGAGCGAGGTCGCGATCGACTGGCTGCTCGAGCTGTTCATCGATCGCGTCAGCGACAAGAGCGAAGCCACTTGGAACGCCGAGAAAGAGCGCGTCGAGAGCACGCGGCGCATGCGCTACGACGGCTTCGTCATCGACGAAGGGCCCGACACCGCGCCCGACGCCGAGGTGATCGCCGACGTGCTCTTCCAGGCGGCCAAGGCGCGGGGGCTCTCGATCATCCTGCCCGAGCGCGACGAGCTCGATCGACTGATCGCGCGCGTCGCCTTTCTACGGAAGGCGTGCCCGGAGCTCGAGCTGCCCGCCGTCGACGAGGCGTTGCTCGACGCCACGCTGAAGGCGCTCTGCCTCGGCAAGAAGAGCTTCGCCGAGCTGCGCGACGCCGATCCGATCGCGGCGATCACCTACGCGCTCGGCCCGAACGCCGCCCACGCACTGCAAGACCACGCGCCCGATCGCGTGCAGCTCCCCGGTGGTCGCAAAGCGCCCATCGATTATCCGCTCGGCGAGCCGCCGCACGTCTCCAGTCGCCTGCAGGACTTCTTCGGTATGAAGGACGGACCGAAGCTCGCGAAGGGTAGGGTGCCGCTCGTCATGCACTTGCTCGCGCCGAACGGCCGCGACGTGCAGGTGACGACGGATCTCGCCGGCTTCTGGCAGCGGCACTATCCGGCGATCGCCAAGGAATTGCGCCGTCGCTATCCACGCCACAGTTGGCCTGACGATCCGTTGACGGCGGCGCCGCCGGCGCCGGCCGGACGCAGGCGCTAGAGCTTCGAGAACGGAACGCCGACGCTGATCGCGAAGCGCGTGTAGCGATGGACCGAGAACGGCACCGGCGCTGGCGTGAAGAACCCGATCATATTGATATAGGGCATGAGCTCCAGTGCGACGGCGACCCCCGCGCTGCGCTTCTTGTACGTGATCCCAACCGCGAGCTCGGGCGAGAAGACGTGAAAGCGACGCCCTTGCGTCAACGGCACGTGCGCGCCGGCGCCGACCCGCAGATCGATGAGGACGTGGCGCGAGAGGACGACGCTCGCTCGCAGATCGCCGATGAAGTCCGCCCACAGGTTCGTGCGCTCGAACATGTACGGCCCGGCGTTGAACGGCCGCAGCTCGCCGCCTGCGGCCAGGCGAAAGCGCGACGATTCGTAGAGCAAGACGCGCCCCGAGACATCGAGCGGCACGCCGCCGAGCACGAGGACGCCGACGCAGAAGCGGCCGCCGATGCCGATGTCCACCCGCGGGTGCAAGCGGGCAAAGTAGCGAAGGCCAGGCTCGGCAGACCACGCCTCGAGGCCGTCGGCGCTGCGCGCGCCGAAGTAGAAGGCGTTGCCGAAGGAAAACGCGCCGCCTTGATCCGGCACGAGCGTGGCGCCGTTCGGGCTCCACGCGTCGACGTCGGGGCGCGGTGCCCGAAGCGTGTTCAGCTGCCACACGGTCGGGGCGGCGAGGCTCAACGTGGCCGCGAAGGCGAGGATCACGGCGCCACCGGCTGCCACGGCGTCCAGTCGACGGTTGGTGTTTGTCCGAGGCTGCCGACGAGGAGCGCAGCGCGAAGGCTGAACTCCGGGTTCGTCCCGCGTGGGGCGAAGCGCATCGTCAAGACGCCATCGAAGGCGCAGCCGCGCTGAAAGTCGCAAGGGACGAGCGGGAGGTCGAAGAGCGCCGTCTTGTCCGAAGGATCGACGAACCCACGCGTATCGCGGCGAGTCGTGCTGAGCGTGACGCGCTCGCCGTTGAAGTCGAGCGTGACGGACGACGCCGCGATCTGGGAAGAGTCGAGCGTCAGGCTGAGGATCGGCCGCATCGAGAGCGGCGTGCCGTAGGCCTCGACGTCGTAGATGCGCTCCGCCGGCGGCGGAAAGATCACGCCGATGCTGCGTTGGTAAGTTCCCGGCGCCAAGATCGCCTCATCGGCCAGCACTTCAGGCGGAAGCCCCTGCCCGCCGTCGCATGGCCCCGGGCCGACGAAGCCGCAGAGGAAGACGAGCGCGATGAGCGTGATGGGATGCCGCCACCGCTTCACCCTTGACGTGAAAATGAAAATCATATTCATCTGCGTCGCCATGGCAGTACGTCACCTCTTCTTATTCGTGTTCGTCGTTCTCACGGCGCCGGCGCTCCTTAGCACATGCAAGCGCGGGACGAGCGCTGCGAACGACGCTTTTGACCGTGCCGCTTTGCTCACGTCGATCGCGGATGGCGTCGTCGTGCCGAGCGTGAAGCGCGCGGCCGAGGAAGCGATCACGCTCGACGCGGCTGCCGATGCCTACGCTTCCGCCGCGAGCGCGCGCGCCGCCGACGTGACGACGAAGCGCGCCGCGGCGCAGGCGGCGTGGAAGCAGACGATGCTCGCGTGGCAAGCGATCGAAGCGTTGCAAGTGGGCCCCGCAGCGCTCGCGTCGGACAGCCCGGGCGGGCAGGGCTTGCGCGAAGCGGTCTACGTCTGGCCGGTGGTGAGCGAGTGCGGCGTCGACACGCGCATCGCCGATCAGTCTTACGCGGCGGGCGACTTCGTCGCGACGGCCGAGCCTGCCGTACGCGATCTCGGCGCGCTCGAGTACCTCTTGTTTCGCAGCGACAACATGCACGCGTGCGCGGCCGGCGGTGCTGTCGCGAGCGCGTGGGCCGGGCTCGACGCGGCCGAGATCGCCGCGCGCCGCGCCGCGTATGCGGTGATCCTCTCGGAGCAGGTGAAGGCAAAGACGCAAGCGCTCGTCGACGCCTGGGCCGCGTATCGCGACAGCTTCATCGGCGGCGGACAGGAAGCGCTGAACCAAGTCTTCGCGTCGCTCTATTACATCGAGCTCAAGGTGAAGGATCGCAAGATCGCGGTGCCTGCAGGGCTCTCGCTCATCTGCAGCAAGACGAGCTGTCCTGAGCTCGCCGAGAGTCGCTGGGCGTCGTTGTCGCGGCGGAACGTCGCGGTGAACGTCGACACCTTCGCGGCGGTGTTCTCGGGCGGAAGCGGCGTCGGCTTCGACGACTTCCTCGTCGCGCGCGGCGCCGGTGATTTGGCGACGACGATCACCGAGAAGATCACGGCCGCGCAGGCTGCGATCGCCGCGTTGCCCGGCGGTATGGATGCGCCGATCGCCGAGGACGTCGCCGCGCTGACGGCCGTCTATACCGCGGTGAAAGATCTCAACGACATCCTGAAGACGCAGCTCATCACAGCGTTGAACCTGCGCGTCCCAAGAGAAGGCGCCGGCGACAATGACTAGGCTCGAAAAGGGACCGGGGACGTTTTCGGTGGACGCCGCGTCGCTGGCGGCGTTTCGCGTCGGCTTCGGGTTGATCCTGTGCGTTGGCGCGATCCGCTTCATGGCCGAGGGGTGGATCGAGCCGTTCTTCGTCGAGCCGAGCTTCTTCTTCAAGTACGACGGCTTCGCGTGGGTGCACGTGCTCAGCCGGGGCGGCATGTACGGGCTGTACTCTCTGATCGCGCTCTTCAGTGCGATGATCGCGCTCGGGCTCTTCTATCGCTTCGCCGTCGTCGCGTTCACGCTCTGCTTCGCCTACGCGCAGCTCATCGACGTCACGAACTATTTGAACCACTACTACCTCGTGGTGCTCGTCGGCGCCCTGCTCGCGTTCGTGCCGGCGCACGCCCTGTGGTCGCTCGACGCGTGGCGAAAGCCGTCGCTGCGGCGTGCAACGGTGCCGGCGCTCGCGTTGACGGCGCTCCGCTTTCAGTTCGCCGTCGTCTATTTCTATGCCGGCCTCGCGAAGCTCACCGGCGACTGGCTGCTGCACGCCGAGCCGCTGAACGTCTGGTTCACGGCGCGCGACGAGCTACCGTTGATCGGCGCGCTGATCGCCAAACCCGCCGTCGCTCACGCCGCGAGCTGGGCCGCGTTCTTCTACGACTCGACGATCGTCCTGTGGCTCTCGTGGCGGCGCACGCGGCCCTTCGCGTTCGTGGCGGTCCTCTGCTTCCACACGCTGACGCACGTGTTCTTCGACATCGGGCTTTTCCCGTTCATCATGACGCTCGGCGCGACGCTGTTCTTCTCTCCGAGCTGGCCGCGGCGCTTCGTACGAGGGCTGAGCGCGCAGGCGGTCGCTTCAGAACGACCGCAGCGACTCGTCATCGCGGCGTTCGCGGTCTACGCGCTCGTGCAGATCGCCGTGCCGCTGCGCGCGTTCGTTCACGGCGGCAACGTGCTCTGGGACGAAGTCGGCATGCGCTTTTCGTGGCGGGTCATGGTGCGCGAGAAAAACGGCAGCGTCGCCTACCAGGTGAAGACGCGCTCGCGATCGTTCGTCGTCAGCCCGCACGACTACCTCACCTGGCGGCAGGCCAACGAGATGAGCGGTCAGCCGGACCTCGTCTTCCAGCTCGCGCAGCACATCGGCGCCGATCTTCGCGCGCGCGGCTTCGAAGACGTCGAAGTGCGCGCCGATGCCCGCGTGTCGTTGAACGGCCGGCAGCCGGCGCCGCTCCTCGATCCGAACGCTGACTTGCTCGCGCTCTCCGACGTGGCGCCGGCGATCCTTCCGCTGGCTCCGACACCGCCGATTCACCTCTCGAGCGCGCGTTGATGCTGCTCTTCGTCCTTGCGCTCGCGGCCGAGCCGGCGTCACAGCCAGCGTCACAGCCGTCCCAGAACGCGTATCGCCTCGACACGGTGAGCGTGCTCGGAACCCCGATCGAGCAGGCCCACGTCGGCGGCGCCGCCTACAAGGTCGACGAGAAGAAGCTCACGACCTTCGGCTACACCGACGTGCACCGCGCGATCGCCGAAGCCCCGGGCGTCTACGTGCGTGAAGAGGACGGCTTCGGCCTGCGTCCCAACATCGGCCTGCGCGGGGCGAGCTCCGATCGCAGCGCCAAGATCACGCTGATGGAAGACGGCGTGCTGCTCGCGCCGGCGCCCTATGCTGCGCCCGCGGCGTACTACTTTCCGATGATGGGCCGCATCACCGGCCTCGAAGTGTTCAAAGGGCCCGCCGCGATCAAGTACGGCCCGCACACGGTCGGCGGCGCGCTCAACCTGCTGACGCGGCCGGTGCCGCGAGCGTTTCAGCTCGGCGTCGACGCGTCGGCCGGCATGTACGGTACGGCGAACCTGCACGCCTTTGCCGGCACCGGCGGCGATCTGTGGGGCGTGCTCGTAGAAGCCGCGGTGCAGCACAGCGACGGCTTCAAGCGCCTGCCGATCCAAGCGCCGACCGGCTTCGATCGCGGCGAGCTCGTGCTGAAGGCGAGCGCGAACACGCCGATCGGTCGCGACGTGGCGCACCAATGGGACGTCAAGGTGGCGGCGCAGTACGAGCTGTCGCAAGAGACTTATCTCGGCCTCTCGGACGCGGACTTCGCGCGCGATCCTTACGCGCGCTACGCCGCCTCACAGAACGATCGCATGCGCTCGTGGCGGACGCAGGCGCAGGCGAGCTACCAATTGATCATCGGTGAGATGTGGGAGCTCGCGATCACCGCGTACCGCCACGATCAGTCGCGCCAGTGGAAGAAGGTAAACGGCATCGAAGGCGCGCCGTTGCTCGCGAGCGTCTTCGCCGCCCCGGACAGCGCGCAGAACAGCCGCTACATCGCCGTGCTCCGCGGCGACGCCGACTCGGGGCCGGCCGAGCGGCTGCTCATCGGCACCAACGACCGCCGCTTCATCGCGCACGGCGTGCAGGCGACCGCTGCCGCGCACCCCGTGACCGGGCCGGTCAAGCAAGACGTTGAGCTGTCGTTGCGCTTCCATCACGATCAAGTCGATCGCGTACATGACGACTTCGCGTACCGCATGCAGGATGGCCAGCCGGTGCTCGACGATCCGGTGCGCCGCTTCAACGCGAACAACTTGGCGCGGGCCTTTGCGCTCGCGGCGTACGTGCAGGATCAGATCGCGTGGAAGCGATTGCTCGTCGTGCCTGGCGTGCGCTTGGAGTACGTGCACACGGACTACGCGGAGCGCCTCGGCAACACGCAGGCGCTGAGCGACACGGTCGCGGTGCTGCCCGGCATCGGCGCCTACTACGGGATCATCGAAGAGCTCGGCGTGCTCGCCGGCGTGCATCGCGGGTTCAGCCCTCGGGCGCCCGGGCAGAGCGGCGTCGTCGAGCCCGAGTACAGCGTGAACTACGAAGCCGGCGCGCGGGCGAAGTGGCGCGGGCTCGACGCCGAAGTGATCGGCTTCGTGAACGACTATCAAAACCTGACGAGCGAGTGCACGTTCTCGTCGGGCTGCGCCGAGTTTCAGGTGAACCAGCAGTTCAACGGCGGCGCCGTGCTCGTCTACGGCCTCGAAGCCGCCGCCAAGTACACACACCGCTTCGAGGTCGGCGTCGAAGTGCGGGCGCAGGCGAGCTACACGCTGACGCTGAGCCAATTTCAAAGCGGCTTCAACTCGCAGAACCCACAGTGGGGCGCGATCGAGCGCGGCGACGCCCTGCCGTACGTGCCGGTGCACCAAGCGAGCGCAACGCTCGGGGTGTCGATGGAGCATTGGGGTGTCGATGCGACGCTGCGCTACAACGGCGAGATGCGCGACATCCCCGGCCAAGGTCCCATCGCGGCGAACGAGCGGCTGCCGGCGTATGCGTTCGTCGACCTCGCGGCGTTCGTGGCGGCGTCTCCGAAGGCACGTATCACCGCGACGCTCGAGAACGTGGGCAATACGGCGACGATCGCGTCGCGGCGGCCGTTCGGCGCCCGGCCGGGAAAGCCGATCATGCTGCTCGTCGGGCTCCGCTTTTCGCTCTGATCGCGGAACGCGAGCGTTCCTCCGGGTTCTTGCCCCCGATAACACGAGCGATGCACAAGCACCTGCGCGCCCCGCTCCTCAGCCTCGGTCTTCTCGCGTCCAGCCTCGACGGAGGCGCCGACGGTTGCGACGCGTGCGACCCGAAGCCGCCGGCGCCGGTCGACACCACCGGCGCGCACACGATCACCGTGCTCGGCGTGCGCTTGGCCGACGACGACGGCTCCTACGCGGCCACCGTCACGCGGGCGCAGTTTCAGTCGTACATGGACAAGGCGAGCGAGATATATCAGCGGAGCGGCGCCAAGCTCACCTTCGTCGTCGCGCCCGAGACGGATTGGAACGGCCACACGAAGAGCACGCTGATGAACCACGACTGCGTGCCGAAGACGACGCACCCCGAGACGTTCACCGACGCGGGCCTCGACCCGGACGCCATCTGCGATCACACGACGGTCAGCGACGCGCGCAACGCGTTCGCGTTGAAATACCCGCAGTATCTCGTGATCTTCTTGCGCTACGGCAACGAAGGCGCGGTCTACGAGAATGGCCACTGGGCGCTCGAGTATCCGCGTAAAGCCACCGGAGGCTATTCGGGGCGCGGCGGCCACCACGTCGCCGGCGTTGGCACGAAGGCCGGCAGTACCTTCTACGCGCACGAGATGGGGCACTACTTGCACCTGGCGCATCCGTTCACCGGCAAGGCGCCGGCGTCGCTCAGCGAAGCGCAGCAGCAAGTCACCGCGTACCTCGACGCGAACATCGGCAGGAGCGGCTTCGATCCGATCCGCGACGGGCTCTTCCTCTACGACGGCGATCGCGGCGACAACGTCTTCGACACGCCGCCGGACCCGCGCAGCGGTCTGTTCTCGGCGTTGTACGGCGACGCGTGCGATCCCGCGCACCCGACGGTCGACATCGAGGTCAGCGTGGACGGCGTGCCGTACAAGCTCACCGCCGCGCCCGATCGCCAGAACGTGATGAGCTACTTCAAGGGCTGCCCCTTCGACATGCACATCTCGAAGGATCAGACGACGCGCGTGTATCGGGCGTTGCTCGCGCTCAACCGCCAGCGCCTGCTGCACCCAGAGCTCGCGTCTTGCTACGCCGGCAACGGCCTCGCCGACGACAGCGGCACCTACGCCGACCGCGTCACCCGCCGGGTCGCGATCATCGACGACTGCATCGAGAACGCTGCCGCGCCCGCTGCCACGCCGCAAGGCCTCGCCGGTCGCGCCGCGCGCGTGAGCTTGCCGGCGATCCGTGCGAGCGACGCGTGTGAGCTCGAAGCAGAATGAGCGGCGGCGCTCGGGGTGCGTTAGACTTCCCGGGTGCGTTCGTTGCTCATTCTTGCGCTCTTGGTCGTGCTCATGGTGGAGGCGCCGATGCCCATCGACGTGATAGAAATTCATCGCGGCGAAAGCCCGTGGCAGGGCTACACGTCGAGCCACGACGAAGAGCAGAGCGGCATGACCGCACGCGCCGTCGCCTTCACGGGTGCGTTCGAGCGCATCCCTCGCCTCGATGTGTTTGCGCCGAAGGACGAAGCGTTGATCGCGATCGATCGCGACAAGCGCCGCGTCGTCGTCAACGAGCGCTTCTTGTCGGACGTGCAGCGGGCAGACGCGACTGGGTTGGGCGCAGGCACGAAGCACACGCTCGTGACGGTGAAAGATCCGCGGCTGACGGCGGCCCCGAAGAAGCTCGTCACCTTCTTCCTCATGGCGCAGCTCATCCGCACCTACGCTCACGTCGGAGCAACGTTGCAGATCGTGGCCGAGAAAGACGGCCCTGTCTACCGCGCTGAGATCGACGGCGAGCACGAGTACTTTACGAATCGCCGCAACGTCGAGCGCGTGCACTTCGCCGTAGAGATCGACAAGAAGTCCGGCGTTTGCACGGTGATCGGCTTATAAGGTAGGTGGCCGGCTTCTCTCGGAGTCGCCATGAGCTACGACTACAAGTCTCTCGTTCGTCACGTCCCTGACTTCCCGAAGCCCGGCATCATGTTCGCCGACCTGACGCCGGTGTTCGCGCATGCCCAGGCGTTCCAAGCGTTGATCAGTGAATTTGCCGAGCGCTATCGCGGCAAAGGCATCACGCACGTCGCCGGCATCGAGAGCCGCGGCTTCGTGCTCGGCGCGCCGCTCGCCGTCGCGTTGAATGCGGGCTTCGTCCTTTTGCGCAAGCCCGGCAAGCTGCCGCGCAAGACCTTCAGCCGCTCGTACAAGCTCGAGTACGGCGAGGCGGCGCTGCACCTGCACGACGACGCGCTCGGCCCGAAGGACACGGTCCTGCTCATCGACGATCTCGTCGCCACCGGCGGCACGCTCGAAGCCGGCGCCGCGTTGATCAAAGACAGCGGCGCGAAGCTCCACGAGATGGCCGCGGTCGTCGAGCTGTCGTTCCTGCACGCGCGCAAGAAGCTCTCCGGACCGCTGCACGCGCTGATTCATTACTGAGACACGGAAGGAGAACAGCATGCTCGGAGTCATCGGCGGCAGCGGCCTCTACGACATGCCCGGCCTCAGCGCGCACGAAGAACGCCGCGTCGAGACACCCTATGGCGCGCCGTCGGACGCGATCCTGCTCGGCAAGCTCGACGGCAAGCCCGTCGCGTTTCTTCCTCGGCACGGGCGCGGCCACAAGATCCCGCCGCACGAGATCAACTTCCGCGCGAACATTGTCGCGCTGAAGACGCTCGGCTGCACGCGCGTGCTCAGCCTGAGCGCCGTCGGCTCGATGAAGGAAGCGATCCACCCGGGTGACGTGGTCGTCGTCGATCAGTTCATCGATCGCACACGCCAGCGCCCGCAGAGCTTCTTCACGACCGGCCTCGTTGGCCACGTGGCGCTCGCCGATCCGGTGTGCGCCGAGCTCGCGGACGGGCTCTACGCCGCGGCCGAAACCTCGCCTGCGCGCGCGCACAAAGGCGGCACGTATCTGTGCGTCGAGGGCCCGCAGTTCTCGACCCGCGCCGAGTCGCACGAGTTTCGCTCGCTCGGCGTAGCGGTGATTGGGATGACCAACGCGCCGGAGTACAAGCTCGCGCGCGAAGCTGGCCTTTGTTACGCGACGCTCGCGCTCGCGACCGACTACGACTGCTGGCACGAAGGGCACGACGCCGTGACGGTCGAGCAGGTGATCGCCGTCATGAAGAAGAACGTCGCGAACGCGCAGGCGATCGTGCGCAGCGTGGCGGCGAAGCTCGACGAGAAACGCTCGTGCTCGTGCGCCGGTGCCGGTGCGCGGGGCGTGATCACGTCGGAGAAGGACGCGGCGGTCGTCGAGCGACTGCGGGCGATCCTCGGGTAGCCACGGGCTTCACTGGTACCCCTCACTGTTCACTCACCGCCTCGGCGTAGACGGAGAGCAGCGCCGCGCCGGCTTCCTCCGCGCTGCGCCCGAACGCGATGATCCCGTCCTCGTGCCCGGCCATCGCAAGCACGCGGCGATCTTGCAACGTCCCGTGCTGCCACAGCCGGATCACTTCGCGGGCCATCTCCGGCGTTCCATACGGCGCGTCGGGCGACGTCGTCGGCAAGCGCAGGCGATCACGCGCGTGCCAGAGCTCCGCAGAGTGCACGTGCAGCACGCAACGGATCGCGGGGCTCAGATCGTAGATCGTGCCGTGCGTCATCGTCTCGGACGAAGGCAGGATCGGCCCGCTCGAGTGCACGGTGTTCGCCTCGGCAGAGTACTCCGACACGCAGCAGTAGTGCGCTGCGGTGAGCTTCTCGACGCCGCCGGTCTGCGTGCCGGTGACGACGAAGCGCCGCCGGCCGCGCTCGCCCGGGTACGGAGGCACGCGCGCGCTGACGTTGCCATAGCCGGCGCCGGCGTAGCGCAAGGGATCCTGGCCGATGAGGCGCAAGCGAAAGAGCACGGTGCGCCAGCCGTTCAGCGCGGAGAAGTCGAGGTCGCGCGGCAAGGGCGCCGGCGTGTGCTCGGGCGCGAACTTGATCACGCCCTCCATCGCCTCGCGGGGAGCGGTCATACGAGGGGCGCGAGGTGCGCTTCGAGGTCAGCCGCGCCGAGCACGCCGACCTCAGTGACGTAGCCCGTGACGAGCGCGGCCCGCGTGATGTCGAAGCCCGGGTTCTTCGCGTGCGCGCCGAGCGGTGTCACGCGCACGCGCGAGACCTCGCCGCGCTCGTCGACGCCGCTCATCCAGTGCACTTCGTCTTCGGCGCGCTCTTCGATGACGACGTCTTCGCCGCGATCGGTCGCCGGATCGTAGGACGACGTCGGCACCGCGACGTAGAAGGGCACGTCGTTGTCCTTGGCCGCCAGCGCCTTCAAGTAGGTGCCGATCTTGTTGCACACGTCGCCCCCGCGCGTCGTGCGATCGGTGCCGACGATGCACGCGTCGATCTGGCCGCGTTGCATGAGCAAGCCGCCGGCGTTGTCGACGATCACCGTATGCGGGATGCCTGCGTGCGCGAGCTCCCAAGCCGTGAGGCTCGCGCCTTGGTTGCGCGGGCGCGTCTCGTCGACGAAGACCTGCACCGACATTCCGCGCTGCGCTGCGAGGTACACCGGCGCGAGCGCCGTGCCCCAGTCGATGGTGGCGAGCCAGCCAGCGTTACAGTGCGTGAGGACGTTCAGCGCCTTGCCGCGCGCGTGACGGCTGAGCGCATCGAACCCGTGCTCGGCGAGCTTTTCGCAGGCGGCGACGTCGGCGTCAGCCATGGCTCCAGCGACGCGCCAGGCCGCGGCAGCGCGCTCGTTCGGCGGGAACGAACGCACGCGCGCCCACGCGGTGTCGACGGCCCAGCGCAGGTTCACCGCGGTCGGGCGTGTGGCGATCAACGCCGTCTTGTGCCGCGCGGCCGCGGCGTCGCTCGGATCCTCACGCAGCCCGAGCGCGAGCCCGTAGGCCGCCGCCACTCCGATGAGCGGCGCACCGCGCACCTGCATCGAAGCGATCGCGTGGGCCGCATCGGCGAGCGTCCGCAGCGGCAGCGTGACAAACCGGTGCGGCAGCGCGCTCTGATCGATGATCTGCGCCACATCGCCCTCGGTCCAAATCGTGCGTCTCGGGGTGCCGTCGACGAGCATCGGGGGCGGCCCCTAGCACAGCGCGGCGCTCAGTAATAGCGGGCGATCAGCGTGTGCGTGAGCTCGCTCGTGGCGTAAAGCATCGCTGCGATCCACAGGCCGCTGGCGATGGCGACAACCGGGTGCGCCACCGCGCGGGCCGTCCCGATCATGCGCGGCGCCGGCGGCATCGCCAGCGGCAGGATCGCGAGCCCGACGAGCCCGGGAAACAGGTAGCGCGTCTGCACGCCTTGCACGAAGCGCGCGTGGACCGGCGTGTGGCCCACGTACATCGCGAGGCACGAGAGCAGGAAGGTCGCCATGAACAAGGCGCCCGCCACGGCGGCGTACGCCATCAGGCGCGGCGCGGCGGTGCGCAGGCGCGCGCGCAAACCATCGCCGAGCGCGGCGGCGGCGACGTCGTAGACGATCGCTGTGGTGACGAGCACTTCGAGGGCGACGAGCTGCGGCGAGCCGATCGGCGTGTCCATCCATCCGAGCGGCCCGGCCCACAAGACGAGGAAGCCGACGTGCTTCCAGCGTTCGCGCAGCGCCGCGACGAACGCGTCGAGGCCTTCGCCGGTGCGCAAGAAGGCCACCTGTTGCGACGCATCCGCAGCGCCGTTCAGCGTGTGCGCGCCCGAGAGGTCGAGGAAGGAAAGCGCGAGCGAGTAGAACGCTGGCAAGAGCAGCACGCCGATCGCGACGGTGAGCCAAGTGACGCGCGGCCGGCCGATGCGCTCGAGCACCAGCCAAACGACGAGCACGGACAAGATCGCCATGTGCGGCTTGCCGGTCGTCGCGCAGAAGACGGCGATCGCCGTGAGCGCGATCGGCCGCCACGTCAGCGGCCGCGGCGCGAGCAGCACCGTCGCGAACGCAACGAGCGCGCCGAGGTTCACGATTGCGTCACTCGACACGACCACCGACTGCTGCACGAACAAGGGCAGCGACACGAACGCGAAGAGCGTCATCGGCAGCGCGCGGCGGCGCGAGAGCCAATAGAGCGCCAAGAGCCACAGCCCGAGCGACACCACGCGGCACGCGTAGAAGAACGCCCACGCCGTCGAGAGGGAGCGCGCCGGCGCAAGCAGCAAGGACGCGAGCACCACCGCCGGATACGAGAGCATCCCGCCGTAGCTCGGCAGCGTCGTCGTCTTCTCCTCGGCGAGCGGCGATCCGCGCAAGGCCTGCGTGTCGATCTTGCGGTCCGGACGGAACGCCACGTCCATCGGCGGCGCGTGCGACTGCAGCGCCTCGATGTCCGAGCGATCGAAGAAGCGCAGGCGGCCGATCGCAAAGTAGAAGTGCGCGTCCTCGTCCGGGCCCTGAAACGGTGGCAGGAGCGCGATGATCGCCACGCCGCTCACCGCCAACGCCGCGAGCGCGATCGACCTGAGGCGGCGCTGCGCGGCCTCGAGCGACCCGCCGCGCCACTCGTCGACCGCCAAGAGCGCGAGCCCGATCGAGAGGCCGCCGCCGAGCACGAAGCCGAGCGCGCTCCAGTCGTCGAAGGTGAAACGACCCGGCGGCCGGAGCTCCTGCAGCAGCGCGGCGACGACGATGCTCGCAGAGAGCGCGCCGATGCCGAGCTGCACGGCGACCCAGCGGCGTCGAGGCACGGGCAACGGGCGCGGCCGCGGCGGATAGCTCACGCCTTCTTGACCACGGCGCGGAGGTACTCCCGGTTCGCTTGGGCGATGAAGCTGACGCTGATGCCTTTCGGGCAGGCCGCTTCGCACGCGTTCGTGTTCGTGCAGCCGCCGAAGCCCTCGTGATCCGCTTGCGCGAGCATCGACAGGGCGCGCGCCTCACGCTCCACGCGTCCCTGCGGCAGCGTGGCCAGGTGCGCGATCTTCGCCGACACGAACAGCGCCGCCGACGCGTTCTTGCACGCGGCCACGCACGCGCCGCAGCCGATGCACTGCGCGGCGTCCATCGCGGTCTCGGCGTCGTCCTTCGGGATCGGGATCGCGTTGCCGTCGGGCGCGCTGCCGGTGCTCACCGAGACGTAGCCGCCGGCGGCGATGATGCGATCGAAGGGGGCGCGATCGACGACGAGATCCTTGATCACCGGGAACGCCCGCGCGCGAAACGGCTCGATGGTGATCGTGTCGCCGTCGTTGAACTTGCGCATGTGCAGCTGGCACGTCGTCGTCAGGTTTTCCGGGCCGTGCGCTTCGCCGTCGATCATCAACGAGCACGCGCCGCAAATTCCTTCGCGGCAGTCGTGGTCGAACGCGATCGGCTCTTCGCCCTTCGCGATGAGCCCTTCGTTGACGACGTCGAGCATCTCGAGGAACGACATGTCCGGGCTGACGTCGGGCGCCGCGTACTCGACGAGCTTCCCCCGGCTCTTCGCGCTCGTTTGCCGCCACACCTTCAAGGTGAGCTTCATTTGTAGCTCCGCGTCGCCATCTTCACTTCCTCGTAGACGAGCGGCTCTTTGTGCAGCGTGCTCTTCCCTGGCCCGCCGTACTCCCACGCCGCCACGTAGGCGAAGCGCTCGTCGTCGCGTGTCGCCTCGCCGTCTTCGGTCTGGTGCTCCTCGCGAAAGTGGCCTCCGCACGACTCTTCGCGGTGCAACGCGTCCTGGCAGAGCAGCTCGGCGAACTCCATGAAGTCGGCGACGCGGCCGGCGTACTCGAGCGATTGGTTGAGCTCCGCGCCCGAGCCGAGCACGTTCAGGTTCTCCCAAAACTCGGCGCGCAGCGGAGGAATCGCCCGCAGCGCCTTCTCGAGGCCGGCTTTGTTGCGCGCCATGCCGCACTCGTTCCACAGGATCTTGCCGAGCTCGCGATGGTACGAGAGCACGGTGCGCTTGCCGCGGATCGCGAGCAAGCGATCGAGCTGCGCGCGCGCTGCCGCTTCGGCTTCGGCGAACGCTGGGTGCGTGACGTCTGGCCGCGGCGCCTTGCTCCCCGCGAGATACGCGCCGATCGTGTACGGCAAGACGAAGTAGCCGTCGGCCAAGCCTTGCATCAGCGCGCTCGCGCCCAGGCGATTGGCCCCGTGGTCGGAGAAGTTCGCCTCGCCGATGACGTGCAGGCCCTCGATCGAGCTCATCAGGTTGTAGTCCACCCAGAGGCCACCCATTGTGTAGTGCACCGCCGGGAAGATGCGCATCGGCACCTTGTAGGCGTCTTCGCCGGTGATGCGCTCGTACATCTCGAACAAGTTGCCGTAGCGCTCTTTGATCGTCGCTTCGCCGAGGCGTGAGATCGCATTCGCAAAATCGAGGTAGACGCCGAGGCCGCCGGGGCCGACGCCGCGGCCTTCGTCACACACTTGCTTGGCGCCGCGCGAGGCGATGTCGCGCGGCGCGAGGTTTCCGTAAGACGGGTACTTGCGCTCCAAGTAGTAGTCGCGATCGCTCTCGGCGATTTGCCGCGGAGCCTTCGTGCGATCCTCGGCATTCTTCGGCACCCATACGCGGCCGTCGTTGCGCAAAGACTCGCTCATCAGCGTGAGCTTCGATTGGTGCTCGCCGGCGACGGGAATGCAGGTGGGATGGATCTGCGTGTAGCAAGGGTTCGCGAAGGCGGCGCCCTTCTTGTGTGCGCGCCAGATCGCCGTCACGTTCGAGGCCTTGGCGTTCGTGCTCAGGAAGAACACGTTCGCGTAGCCGCCAGTGCCGAGGACGACCGCGTCGGCGGCGTGGCGCTCGAGGGCGCCGGTGACCAGGTCGCGCGCGATGATGCCTTTACAATGGCCGTTGACGACGACGAGCTCGAGCATCTCGTGACGCGAGAACATCTGCACGCTGCCCGCGGCGATCATCCGCTCCAACGCTTGATATGCGCCGAGTAAGAGCTGCTGCCCGGTCTGCCCGCGGGCATAGAACGTGCGCGAGACCTGCGCGCCGCCGAACGAGCGGTTGGCGAGGAAGCCGCCGTAGTCGCGCGCGAAGGGCACGCCTTGCGCCACGCACTGATCGATGATGGCGCCGGACACCTCGGCCAAGCGGTGCACGTTCGCTTCGCGCGAGCGAAAGTCGCCGCCCTTGATCGTGTCGTAGAACAAGCGGTGCACGCTGTCGCCGTCGTTCTGATAGTTCTTCGCCGCGTTGATGCCGCCTTGGGCTGCGATGGAGTGCGCGCGGCGCGGGCTGTCTTGGAAGCAGAACGCTTTGACCGCAAAGCCGAGCTCGGCGAGCGACGCGGCCGCCGACGCGCCTGCGAGCCCGGTGCCGACGACGATCACCGAGAGCTTGCGCTTGTTGGCGGGGTTGACGAGCTTCACCTCCGAGCGGTGGCGCACCCACTTCGACGCGAGCGGACCAGAGGGGATCTTCGCGTCGAGCTTCATCGGAGGATCCCGAGGACGATCGCCAGCGGAACAGACGCAAAGCCGATGAACACCAACGCGGCGCTGGCGACGCTGAAGCGCTCTTCGGCCTTGCGGAAGCGTTCGTTCATCAGCCCGAGCGTACGCAAGAAGCTCGCGACGCCGTGTGCGAGGTGCATGCAGAGCAGCGCCATCGCGGCGAGGTACATCGCGACGAGCCGCGGATCTTCGAACGCGCGGAGCATGCCGGTGTAGACGTCGTGGCGGCCAAAGCGATCTTCCAGCGCGAAGACCTCCGGGTGCGTCACGCCGATCGTGAAGTGCAGGATGTGGTAGACGATGAACGCCGCGAGCAGGAAGCCGCTGACGATCATCGTGCGCGACGAGAGCGACGCGCCGGTGTTCTTGTTTTTCGCATACGCTTCCGGCCGCGCCGCGCGGTTCCTTCGGGTGAGCGAGACCGCCGCAAGAATGTGCAGCGCGACGGCCACGAGCAGCGCAAGCCGCGCCGGCCACTTGAACCGGAGCGCCTGCATCTCGCCCGCGTAGGTGTTGTAGGCGTCGGCGCCCGCGAACATGATCAAGTGCCCGATCATGTGCTGAAACACGAAGGCAAAGAGCGCCACGCCGGTCGCGGCCATGATCAACTTTTGGCCCAAGTTCGACTGGACGATGGCGAGGAGCGCCTTCACAGCGGCTGGGTTGTAGGCGCAGTCACCGAGACAATTCAATGCTTGAAGACTTCCGGCAGCGCGTCGCGGATGCCGGCGATCACGAACTCGACCGCGATCGCCGCGAGCATCAGGCCCATGACGCGCGTGAACACGGCGCGGCCGGTGGTGCCGAGCACGCGGTTCACCAAGGTGGCCGCACGCAAGAGCGCGTAGGCGATCACCGAGGTCAGGAGGATCGCCGCCAAGATCGGGATCATCTGCCACCACTTCTGCGACTCCGCGGTCAGCACCATCACCGTGGCGATCGAGCCCGGCCCGGCGAGCAGCGGCATCGCCAAGGGGACGATCGCGATGTCCTGCTTGTGCGTGCCTTCTTCGATCTCGCTCTGCGAGGTCTTCGTGTGCGACGCGCGGCTCTGCAGCATGTCGAGCGCGGTGATCATCAGGAGCACGCCGCCGGCGATCTTGAACGACGCGAGCGTCACCGAGAAGAGCTTGAAGATCACGCTGCCGCCGAGCGCGAAGAACACGAGCACGACGGCCGTGACGACGCAGGCCTTCCTCGCCATGCGCCGGCGCTTCTGCTCGCTATCGCCCTCGGTCATGATGACGAAGATGGGCACGACGGCCATCGGATCGACGACGAAGAAGATCGCGCTGAAGGCCACCAGGCTGAAGCTCAGGACCTCGCTCATGCGTGGACTCGCCCTCGGTTTGTTGTTACCCAGGGGGTGTCATGAAGAAAGTGGAAGCGATCATCAAGCCGTTCAAGCTCGACGACGTCAAAGAGGCGCTGTCGCAGGTGGGCATCAGCGGCATCACGGTGAGCGAGGTGAAGGGCTTCGGTCGGCAAAAAGGCCACACCGAGCTCTACCGCGGCGCCGAGTACGTGGTCGACTTCCTGCCCAAAATTAAGCTCGAGATCGCGGTGCCCGATGAGCTCGTGCGGCAAGTGGTCGACACCATCGAGCAGAGCGCCAAGACCGGCCGCATCGGCGACGGCAAGATTTTCGTCTACTCGATCGAGGAAGTCGTGCGCATCCGTACAGGCGAGCGTGGCAAAGACGCGCTCTGAGGTGTGCCCATGCGAACGCTGCTCTTGTGCTTGGCTCTGATCGGACTCAACGCGTGCGAAGACGACGCGCCGAAACCGCCGACGCCGAAGACCACTGTGTCGGTGAACACCGATCCGGTCGCGACCGTGGACGGCGCGCTCAACTCGAGCAAGATGCCGGACTGGGCGAAGATCGAAGGCGTGCGGGAGGACACCCGCGATGGCCGCAAGGTCTACGTGGCGGTCGCGTCGGCGACGATGAAGAACATCGCCCTCGCGCGCGACGCAGCGGCGAACCGAGCGCGGGCCGCGATCTTGCGTGTGGCGCAGGGCGCCGGGAAGGGCGAGCTCGTCCAGGGCACGCTCACCGGCTCGCGCATCGTGCGCAGCTACAGCGAGGGCGACACCATGGTCGTCGAGGTCGAAGCCGACCTTCCGTAGCCGCGCTGCTCTTGTGCGTCCTCGCCGCGTGCGATCGCGGCTACGTCCCGCCATGCCACGTCAGCGAGCGCGGCGTTCTGCTCGAGACGGCGCCGGCGACGCTCGGCGCAGAGCCTATCTTGTTGCTCGGCGAGGACGCCGTCTACGCGCGCTGGCCCGAGATCGTCGACGGCGTTCGCGTGTCGCACACGAGCGTCTTCGGCTTGGACGGCGCGCTGCGCGCGCACGCGGCGCTCGCGGCGGGGCCCTTCGATCTGCCGAGCGACGGCGCGTTCCTCGGCGACGGTGAAGCGCGGGTCAGCGTGGTGCGCAAAGAGATCGAGCTGCCGGAGCAAACGGTTCCGGCGCCGGACGGCGGCACGATCACCTTCAGGCCGCGCGCGGTGCAGGATCGCTTGCAGCTCGAACGCTATGATCTCACCGGCGCGCCGCCGATCGTCACGCCGCTGCCGCTCGTCGCGTGCGAGCAGTGCTTCGTCTCGGCGCTCGGCGTTCGTGCGATCGGCGGCGCGTTGCTCGTGCTGTGGCAGGTCTCGGGCGGCGACACGATGGCGATCGCGCGCGTCGATCTCGAGGGGCACGTGCTCGCGACGAGGAGCTTCGGCGTGCCGAGCTTCGCCGCGATCGCGCTGCAGCGTTTTCGCACGAACGCGCAGAACGACTTGGCGTTGTTGCCGGCCGCGCGTCCGGGCGGCGCGATCTCGCTGTTGCTCCTCGATCCGCAGCTCGCGGAGATCGGCGAGGGCTTCGGCGCCGCGAGCTTCGTCGCTTGGGACGTCGCGAGCGATCGCTTGATCGAAGCAGCGCGCGACGGCGAGGGCGATCTGCGCGCGCGCATCGTCTCGCTCTTTGGGCCTTTGAGCGGCGGCGACAGTAAAGCGCAGCGCTTGTCTACTGACTTTGCGCCGCTGCACGCCGCGACGACGAAGAATCTCAGCGCGATCGTCGGCGGCGCCGACCGTGCGATCTGGTTCATCCCGATCGACTCCCAGGGCAGGAAGATCGGCGCCGACCTGATGATCGACGACGCGAGCAATGGGGCGGCGTCGCTCTTCGGCACGATCGGCCCGGGCGCGCTCGTCGCCGACGGCGCGCGGGCGTTCGTCTACTTCCGTGCGCTTGGCGGCGTCGTCGAGCGCGTGCGCGTCGAGTGCCGATGATTTTCCTCGCGCTTCTCGTCACCGCCAGCCTCTTCGACGACACGCCGCGCGGCGAAGTCCGCTACGTGCTCGCGCTCGACCCGCTCTTTCAGATGGAGGGCGGGGTGCGCACCGCGAGCAGTGTGCAAGCAGCCGCCATGCTCTACGACGAGCTGCTCGCCGAGCGCCTGGTGTTCGACGAGTCGAAGCCGTGGAACAAGGCGCTCGCGGTGAGCGCACGCCTGCTCAAGCTCTTCGCCGTCGACTTCACGCTCGCGGCGTTCACCGCGACCTTCATCCATGAAGTCTTCGGCCACGGGGCGCGCGGGCGAGAGAGCGGCCTGTGGCCGACGTATGCGTTCACCGTTCCTCCGCCCTGGCGCTGGTTCGTCGATCCGAAGGGGCCGCGCTACGCTGGCGTCACGAACGGCGCCTACGGCGACGACGAGGAGCTGAACCGCGCGATGCTCGTCTCGGGCATCGAAGCCGAATTCTACACGGCCCACTGGGTGACGGCCGACGCGTTCAAGCGGCACGGATCGCTGCGCTACGGCGACGCGTTGCTCTATGTCGCCGCGAAGCTCAGCTATCTGCCGAGCCTCTTGCTCTGGGCGCGGCCGCCGCAGGAGGACACCTTCGCCAGCAACGACGTCGAGCAATACGCGGCGGCGCTCGCGGCGCGCTTCAACCTGGACGCCGGCGACGACGTGCGTCAGGTGCGCCGTATGTTGGCAATTTCATATATCGGGAACGCGCTCGATCCGATGTTCTGGATCAGCGCGTGGCACCTCGCCGTGTCCTACGCGGGCTTCGGGCAACGCGCGTTCAACTTGCCAACCTTCGCTGTGGGGTCGCTGCGTGTGCTGCCGACGACGCGCTACAACCTGACGCCCTTCGGGCCCGAGCACTACCTCGACTTCTTCGCGTTCAGCGAGCGCGTCGCGGCGAACGTCTATGTGCGTGCGGGCAGCTCCGGGCTCGCGTTCTACGGCGGGCTCGGCGGCCGCCTCTTTCGCTACGCGCCGCTCGAGTGGCTGAGCCTCGGCGCCGAGCTCGATCTTTGGCTGCAGCCGCAGACCGCGTTTCACGTGCGCAACCTTTACGATCGGCCGCTCACCTTCGGCGTGAACTACGGCGCGTCGATCGAGATCTCGGTCTACGGGCCGATCGGGCTGCACGGCCGCATCGCCTACAAGACGCGCGGGCACGTGATGGGGCAGCCGCTCGGCGAAGGGGTGCACGGCTATTTCGGGCTCTTCGTTCAGCCCTGAATCTTCGATTAGGACACTAGCCACAGCTCGCGCAGCAGGAACGCGAGGCCGAGGACGACGAGCGCGCCGCCGGTGACGCGCACGATCGACTGCAATAACGGTCGGGTCAGCGAGCGCTTCCCGTGATCCACGATCCAGACCAGGCAGGTGAACCAACTCGCGACCCCAGCCACGACCCCGAACGCGAAGGGGCCAGCGTCGAGCCGCGTGAACGGACCGAGCCCACTCGCGTAGACGATCGCTGCGGCGGCAGACCAAGTCGAGATGAGCGTGGGGTTCAGCGCGGTCATGCCGAAGCCGAGCACCAGGTGGCGTGCGTGCACCCTCTGGCCGACGGATTGGCTCGCGGCGGGCTTCATGCGGATCAGCATCAGCCCGACGAAGGCGAGGGCGGCGCCAGCGACCGAGCGCGACGCCGGGCCCACCCACGGAAAGCGCGCAAACAGCACGCCGACACCGAAGAACGCGAGGAACGCGTAGATCGCTTCGCCGAACGCCGCGCCGACGGCGATCGCGATCGCTTCTTTGTGGCGTTGATCGATCGCGCGGCTGAGCACGAGCGCCGACACGGGACCAGCGATGGGCACCGAGCCGACGAACGCGAGGGCGAAACCGGCGGCGAGGGCGACGAGCATGCGAGGGGGTAAGATAACTCAGCCCACGAACTTCGCCACGTCCTCCGGCGTATTCAGGTTCGTCGTGATCCGCGCGTCGTCAACGTCCACGCGCGCCACGCCGGCGGTCGCGTGGAGCACATGATCGAGGCGATCGCGCGCAGGATCCTTCGCCATCGCGGTCCGCACGAACGCCTCTGCGAGCCAAACGGGATGCCCGCCTCGCCCCGCGTAGGTCGGCACGGCGGCCGGCGCGCCCGTCGCAAGCAACGCGGCGAACGTGCTCGGCGCCGCCACCGGCACGTCGATCGGCGACACGAAGCACGCGCGCGCGCCGATCGCCGAGAGGCCGCAGAGCAGCGACGAAAACGGTCCGCGGCTCGGATCCGGATTCACCGTGACGAGCGCTGTTGGAGCCAACGCCCGCACGCGCGCCGCGACGTCCTCGCTCGCGACCACGATCGCGACGGCGTCGATCACCGCCGAAAGCGCGCGCAGCTGAAGCGACAGCCACGCTTCGCCATGAACACGCATCAGGATCTTCGGCTCGCCCATCCGTGCTCCGGCGCCGGCTGCGAGAAAAACGATCGCGGGCATCAGCGCTCGGCCGGCTGCGTGATCAACGCAGGCGCCGCCCGAGTCTGCTCGGCGAGCTCGAGGAGCTGGGCCGCGGCGCTGATCGCCACTTCCTGCGGCGCCTTTCCGGCGAGCGCGATGCCGATGGGGCAGGTGACGCGCGCGATCTCGGCCGGGCTCGCGCCGCGGAGCTCCAAGCGATGCGCGAAGCGCTTCCACTTCGTGCGACTGCCGATGAGCCCGAGGTAGCGCAGCGGCTTGCGACACAGCGCGAAGACGATGTCCTCGTCGAGATCGTGCCGGTGCGTCATGACGATCGCGTATGCGCGCTGGGCATCACAGCGCATCGCCGCGACGTAGCGCTCCCACGGCTCGTCGTGCGCGACGGCGCCCGGCGGCAAGTGCGCGAGCCACTCCTCCCGCTCGTCGACGACGTGCACCTTGAAGCGCGTGCCCGAGAGCACCCGCATGAGCGCCTGCGCCACGTGGCCGGCGCCGAAGACGTGCAACACGGGCGCGCTGCCGAGCACCTCGATGAACACTTCGACGACGCCACCGCAGCACTGGCCCGCCTTCGCGCCGAGCGGGTAACGCGCCTTCGTCGACGCGCGTGTGGCGATCGCCGCGCGCGCGTCGGCGAGGACGAGCGCTTCCAAGTGGCCGCCGCCGACCGTGCCGTAGAACGCGTCATCGGTGACGATGATCTTCGCGCCGGGCTCGCGCGGCGCGGAGCCGTCGACGTGCGTAATCGTCACCAGCGCGTGCCCGACGTCCGCGCGATCCAGCTCGGCGAGCTTGTCGATCCAATTCCAGCTCATGACTCACTCACGAAGCGACGAAGCGCAGGGCCAGCTCGGCGACCAGGTTCTGCGCCACGGTCAGTCGATACTCGCGCGTCGAGCGGATGTCGTCGATGGGCGCGATGTCTTTTTGCACCGCGTCACGGGCTTCCTTGATCGCCTGCGCGTCGATGACCCGCGTCACCAACACGGCTTCGGTGTGCTTGCAGCGCAGCGGCACGGGGCCCACGCTGCCGAGCGCGATGCGCAGATCGCTGAGCACGCCCGCCTTCACCTTCGCGCTCGCGGCCACGCACACCTTGGAGATCGCCTGCGCCTTTCGCGTTCCGACCTTGCGATAGTACGACACGCGATCGCTCGCCCGCGGAATGCGCACGCGTGTGATCAGCTCGCCCGCTTGCATCAGCGTCTGTTTGTAGCCGGTATGAAAGCCGTCGTACGCCACCCAGCGCGTGCCGGCGAGCGATCGCAGCTCGATCTCTGCTCCGGCGACGAGCAGCGCGGGCGGCGAGTCAGCGGCCGGCGACGCGTTGGCGATGTTGCCGCCGAGCGTGCCGCGGTTCTGGATCGCCAGCGCGCCGGTCTCTTTGGCCGCGGCGCAGAGGTTCGGATGCTCCTTGGCGATGACGGCGTTCACGCGCACATCGGAGTACGTCGTCAGCGCGCCGAGCGTGATGTGCGCGTCGTCGGCGGTAATGCCGCGGAGCTCGGAGAGCCCCCACAGCGACACGTAGCGCCCAGGCGGCAACTTGCCCGACTCGAAGAGCACCATCAGATCGGTGCCGCCGGCGAAGGGCTTGTGGCCGCCGGCGCAGAGCTTCAGCGCGTCGGCCAAAGACGCCGGCGTCACGAGCTCGTACTTGCTGACGTTCGCTCTCAAGGCTTCGCCGCCGCCTGCACCGCGTCGATGATCTTCATGTAGCCCGTACAGCGGCAGAGGTTGCCGGCGAGCGCCTCGCGCACCTCCGCCGTGTTGGGCACTCGGCCTTGGCAGCGATCGATCAAGGCTGCGCTCGCGATGATCATGCCCGGCGTGCAGATGCCGCACTGCGCGCCGCCGTGCTCGATGAACGCTTGCTGCAGCTTCTGGTGCTTCGAGTGCGCCACGCCTTCGATCGTCGTGATCTCGGCGCCCTGCACCTGCGCGAGCGGCACGAGGCAGCTGTCGACGAGCACGCCGTCGATGAGCACGCTGCACGCGCCGCACTCGCCTTCGCCGCAGCCTTCCTTCGTGCCCGTGAGCTTCGCCTCTTCGCGGATCACGTCGAGCAAGCGGGCCATCGAGTGGCCGCGCAGCGTGTGCTCTTTGCCGTTGAGGCGACACTTCACGTCGATCATTTCTTCACCAGGGCCATCAAATCCTCGGGCAAGAACGGGATCGCGCGCGGCGACACGTCGAGCGCCATCGCGATCGCGTTCAAGATCGCCGGCGCCGGCCCGTCCATCGGCAGCTCGCCGATTCCCTTCGCGCCAAAGGGCCCGTGCGGCGACGGCTGCTCGTCGAAGAGCACGCGGATCGGCGGGGCGTCGGCGCTCGTCGGCATGATGTAGTTGGTCATCTGCCCGTTCGCCATGCGGCCCTCCTTCCACACGACCTTCTCGTAGATCGCGTAGCCGATGCCTTGCGCCACGCCGCCTTCGATCTGGCCTTCGGCGAGCACTGGGTGCACCACGCGGCCGATCTCCTGCGCCGCCACGAAGTCGTCGCAGCGAATCTCGTACGTCGCCATGTCCACGCTCACCTCGGCGACGTAGGCCGCCCATGCGTAAGTGGCGTAAGCGTCGCCCTGATACTTCTTGTCGTCCCACTCGACGTTCGCCGGCTGCTGATACTGGCTGTAGCACTTCAGCGATCCGTGCTTCGCGATGTACTTCGCACACGCCGCGGCGAAGGCGTCCGCTCCCGCGCCGTGCTTGTAGTCACCGGCGTTCACGAGCGTCTGCTCGAGCCCGATCGCCGCCGACTGCACGAGCTTGCCGACGACCATGCACGTGCGCGACGCCACCGTCGGCCCGCTGTTCGGAACATCGCGCGTATCGGGCTGCGCGACGTCGATCATGTCGTAAGGAAGCGCGAGGGTGTCGCTGACGATCTGCGCGAAGACGGTGTTCGTGCCCTGGCCGATCTCGGTGCTCGCCGCCAACACGCGGACGTGGCCGTTCGCCAACGCTTCGACGCCGACGACGCTCGCCAAGGTCTTCTCGCCGGACCCGGTGAAGCCGGCGCCGTGCATGAAGGTGGCGAAGCCGATGCCGCGCTTGACGACCGAGCTCGGGTTCATCGCCAAGAAGCGTTTCTTCTTGGCGTCGTAGTCGGCGGCGGCGAGCGCCTTGTCGAGCACCGCCGCGAGATCGACCGGCTCTCTGATCGTCTGGCTCGTCGCCGTCGTCTCACCTTGGCGAATGAAGTTCCGCTTGCGCAGCGCGACGGGATCCAGCGCCATCTTGCGCGCGACCTCGTCCAAGTGCCGCTCCAGCGCGAAGATGCTCTGCGGCGCGCCGAAGCCGCGAAACGCGCCGTGCGGCGGGGAATTCGTCGCGACCGCACGCGAATGCACGCGCACGTTCGGCGTGTGATACGGCCCGGCCGAATGGATCGTGCCGCGCGAGAGCACGACGGGCGACAACGTATTGTAGGCGCCGCCGTCGATCACGAAGTCGATGTCGAGCCCGACGAGGTCGCCGTCTTTGGTCACCGCCGACTTCACGCGCGTCTTCGACGGATGTCGCTTCGTCGTCGCCGCCATGTCTTCTTGGCGGTCGTAGATCATCTTGACGGGCTTGCCCGCTTTCATCGCCAGCAAGGCGGCGTGGCCGGCGAGCAACGTGGGGTACTCTTCTTTGCCGCCGAAGCCGCCGCCGGTCTCCGTCTGGATCACCCGCACTTTGTCGTCGCCGAGCGCGAACAACGGCAGCAGCCCTTTGTGCACATAATAAGGACACTGCATCGATCCCCACACGGTGACGCCGTCCTGCGCCGAGTAGGTCGCGATCATGCCGTTATTCTCAATATATAGCTGCTCTTGGGCGCCGGTCGCGTACTCCGCTTCGAAGAGGCTGACGTCTTGACGCGCGAACGCGGCGGCGACGTCGCCTTTGACGACGGTGTACTCCTTGAAGATGTTCTCATGGGGACTGTTGTCCTGGCCCCACACGATCTGGGTCTTCGCGAGCGACTCTTCGATCGTGAGCACCGGCGGCAACGCTTCGACTTCGATCGTCACGGCGCGGCGCGCCTCTTCGAGCACGTGCTTGTCGTGGTGCGCGAGGAGCACGACGGGCTCTTCGGGATGGTTGATGACGGTGTCGGCAAGGAAGGGCTGATCGTAGGTGATCAACGCCACGTAGTTCTTGCCCGGAATGTCCTTCGCCGTGATCACGGTGAATTCGTTCCAGCGGATCGACGGCGCGAAGTGGATCGCCTTGATCTTTCCGCGCGGCGCCGTCGAGCGCACCGTCACGCCGTGCAGCATGTCCGGAAAGACGATGTCGTCGACGTAGCGCGCCGCGCCGGTGACCTTCTGCAGGCCCTCTTTGCGCGGGATCTTCGTGCCGACGATCATCGGCGGTTCAATATCGGAAGGACGCAAGGCAATCAAAGGTCAGTTCGCCGGGCAAGCCTCGAAGCCCGCCGTTTTTGACTCCGCGTCACCCGACTCATGCAGACATTTCGGGATCTTTTCTGGGTGACGATTGCCCGAGCCTGTTTTCGCGCGGTAGTGGGCAGCGATGGCTCGCTTTGCTGTGTCGTGCTTGGTTCTCGCCCTCCCGCTCATGTCCGCGTGCGCGGCGACGCCGGTCAACAACCTGAGCTGTGCGATCGTCGACGGCGGGGGCTGCGCGTGCTCGCGCGTCGACGGCGCCAGCAACGTGGTCGCGTGTCCGGCGAGCAAGACACCGGTGACGCTGTGCTGCCAGACAATCGACCGCTGCCAGTGCTTCGCCGCCGCGCCGAGGCGGTCCAGTTGCCGCGCCCACGACTATACGAACGGGCTCAAATGCGTTTGTGACGCGGCTCGTCTTGTGGCGAGCGACGCCTCGACGACCGCAGTTTGCCCGAACAACGCGACCTTTGCCTGCTGTCGCTTCAACGACAAATGCGTGTGCAGCGACGGCACTCCCCTCGACTGCAAGCAGCCCTATCAGCCCGCCACCGATTGCGGCCCGGCCGTCGTGGAGCGGTCCGCCACCTGCCAAGAGCTCGGGTTTCTCGAAGAGGTCGACGCCTGCGGAGCTGTCGCTATCAAGAGGTGACCCAAACCGACCCACGCGACTAGTTGCCGGATCGCGTTTCTGTGGCATAGCTCCCACCGCATGTTTGGACTCGTCGACGATCCCAGGCCGAAGCATCCACTGCGGGGCAGCCCGCGTATGTTCAAGGCCGACTGGATCGAGAAGTACTTTTCGCGCGTCAAGCCGGCGCACGTCCTCGCGATCTGGGCGCCGATCATCGGCGTGCAGCTCTGGCGCAGTTATCAAGCCGGTGGAGCCGCGCTCCCGTACGTGATCTCGGTGCTCGCCGGCGTGATCTTCTGGACCTTCCTCGAATACCTCTTGCACCGCTTTGTCTTTCACTTCGAGCCACGCGGCAAGATGCAGGAAGACATGAGCTTCCTCATCCACGGCATTCACCACGACTATCCGTGGGACGCCGATCGTTTGGTCATGCCGCCCGCCGTCAGCTTGTTGATCGGCGCGCTGCTCTACTTCCCCGTGCTCTTCGCCGCCGGCCCGGTGTACTTCGGCGCCGCCTACGCCGGCGTGGCGATCGGCTACGTTTGGTACGACCTCGCGCACTACGCGTTTCACCACTGGAAGCCGCGGACGCGCCTCGGCCGCTACCTGCGCAGCTACCATTTGATCCACCACTTCAAGACGCCGACGCTGCGCTACGGTGTCTCGACGCCGCTTTGGGACTACGTCTTCGGCACGGCGCCGAGCAAAGAGACCGCCGCGCCCATCGTCGATCTCACGCAGACTTGATTTTCTCTGCCGATCGGGCTCGATCCCGGTACATGCTCAAACACATCGCCTTCTTGGCCTTTGCGTTGTTCGCCGTTTCCCTCGCGCGACCCGTGGACGCTGCGCCCGCGAAGAAGGCGGCGAAAGAGAAGAAGCCGAAGAAGGGCAAGAAGGGCGCCGCTGACACGAGCGCGACCGAGACCGCGCCGGCAGAAGCCACCGCGGCCCCCGAGCCAGCCGCCGCTCCCACGCCGGCGCCGACGCCCGCGCCAACGCCCGCGCCAACGCCCGCGCCGGCAGCGCAGCCGACGCCTGCGGCCACGCCCGCAGCCGCACCAGCCGCCACGCCGGCGGCGTCACCGAGCGCGTCGCCCGAGCCCGCGCCTGCAGTGGCGCCAACGGAGACGAGCGCGCCCCCGCCGAGCACGCCAGCCGAGACCACGCAAGCGAGCGTCGCCACCGAGAGCGCGAGCGTCTCCGGCGCGCATCACAGCATGTTCGGCGGCGCCACCCTCGGCAAAGGCATGGCGATCAAAGCGCAAGTGAACGGCGGCCGCAGTCTTCTGCGCGGCGCGATCGGCGTCGAGGTCGACCTGGCGCTGGCGCTCACCGACAGCATCGATCTCGGCATCACGGCGCGCGTGCCGCTCTATCAATGGTACGGCGCCACGCCCGGCGTGAAGCTGCGGGTCGCGCTCATGCAGATGGGCCGCCTCGATCTCGGCTTGGAGGCGACGCTCGCGGTGCCTCTGCTCTTTCACCCGGGGCTCGGCTTCTCGCCCGGCATCACGCTCGAGCCGGGCCTCGCCGCCGGCGTGCACCTCGGCGCGAACGACACGATCACCTTCGGCTTCTCGCTGCTGCCGATCTTGATGTTCAACTACTACCCGTCGACGCTCGCCTTCGTGCTCGGCTTCGATCCGCACGTCGGCTATGTGCATCGCTTCTCAGACGTGGTGTCGGCGTTCGCGCGCCTCGACGTCATGCCCTTCTTGGACTTCTCGCAGCCGGCGCAGAACCCACGCTTCCCGCGCTTCTCGATCAACGGCGCCCTCGGGGTCGTCTTCGCGCTCAAGTGAGGTCAGCGGGCGACTCGGTCGCCGAGATCTACTTCGGGCGGTGCTGCAGCGCGATCTCGGTGAGCTTCTCGGGATTGACGATGACGAAGCGCTTCTCGGACTTGATCACCAAGCGCTCGCTGAACCAGTCGACCATCACGCGGTTGATCGAGCGCAGGTCGACGCCGAGGGTTTCGGCGAAGTCTTGCTGCGTGAGCGCGAGCGGGATGATCGCGCCTTCCTGACCCGGCAGGCCGCGGCGCTCGACGAACTTCAGCATCATCTGCGCGAGGCGCGACGCCGTGTCGTCGAAGAGCAGGGCGCGCGCGAGCTCCGACATCTCGCGCAGCTCGGCGGCGGTCTCGGCGAGGACGTTCTCCTGCATACGCGACGACACCGCGAGGGCGCGCTTCAGCTCGAGCGCCGGCAGCGTCCACAGCGTGCTCTTCTCGATGAGCTTGAGCGAGGCCTGCAGCGGCTGCTGCGTGGCGATCTCGTGGTGGCCGATGCTCGTCGGCGCAAACGCGATGCGGGCGTGACCGACGCGGCCGTTGCCAGCGGTGAAGAACAGCTTGGCGGTGCCCTTCAAGATCGACACGAGCACGCTCGGGGTCTCGCCCTCGCGCATGATCTGCGTCCCTTCGAGCAAGGTCTGCGTCGTGCCGCGTTGGATTAAGGTGTCGCGCAGCGAAGGCTCGACGCCCTTGAAGATCGCGAGATCTTGCAGCGCTTGCTGTGGGCTCGGCACGAAGCGCACGCTGGCGACGGGCGAGAGCTCTTCAGCCCGGCGCTTCTGTTCCTCGTGACGCTGTTGGGCGTCCTGCTGTTCAGCGCCCGACTGCAAGCTCGAACCGTGGAGCTGGCGCAAAGGCACGAGGCGTGGCTCGGGTGTCTCTTCGTGCTCCATCGGCTGCGGCACGTCGTCCGTTTGAGTCTGGCTGGCCGACGCGGTCCGCGGCGCCACCGCCGCGCGATGCTGGCGCGAGACCGGCGACTTACTGCCCATGCCCATCTTGGACGCGAATGCGGGCGCTTTACTCTTATCCACCTTGTCTACGGTACGTTGCGTGACCGGCTGTTTGTTAGGACGAGCCACGGGCGCAGGCGACGTCTCCGGGACGCTGGAGGGCGACGGGTCGCGATACGGCCGCACGGTACCTGACATAGATGCGACGGTTATCGGCACCTCGTCATGACAAGTTGTCGACGACCACGTGCGCTCATTGACAAGAGCGGCCTTTGGCGGTTTCACTGCGCCGTGATGACGAAGCATGTCATGGGATTTTCTCTAATGTTCGCGGCTGGTTTGTGGGCCTCGCGCGGCTTCGCCGGCGGGCTCTTCGACGCCGCGTTGACGCGCTCGGATGGCCACCAAGCGAGCCTCTCTCAATATCGCGGCAAGCCGGTCATCCTGTTCTACGAGGACAAGGGGTCGACGCACGTCAACCGGCCATTGAAGGGCCGCTTGCGGGAATGGGGCGACGCCCACGCTGCCCACGGCGCGGCGCACGTCGTCGCCGTGACGAATCTGCAGGCGTACAACTTCTTCCCGGTGAAGGGCTTCGCCTTGAGGCGGGTGCGCGGCATGGAAGAGAAGCTCGGCATCCCGATCCTCGCCGATCTCGACGGTACGATGACGACGCCGCCTTGGTCGCTGCCGCCGCACGCTTCCACGGTCGTGCTCTTCGA
This sequence comes from Deltaproteobacteria bacterium, assembly GCA_020848545.1. Lineage (GTDB taxonomy): Bacteria > Myxococcota > JADLHZ01 > JADLHZ01 > JADLHZ01 > JADLHZ01. The sequence goes on from JADLHZ010000020.1 coordinate 55,075, forward strand.
CAGCGAGGGCAACGTCGTCTACCAAAAGACCGGCGCGTTCAGCGAAGACGACATCGCCACCTTGCTCGCCGTGCTCGACGAGCTGATCTAAGACCGCTCCGTGCCGGAGCTTCCCGAAGTAGAGACCGTGCGTGCGGGCCTCGACGCCTTGCTGCGCGGCCGCGTGATCGCGCGCGTAGAGGTGTTGCGGCCGATGTTGCGCTTTCGGATCGCGAAGGAGTTGCCGAGCGTGCTCGAGGGGGCGCGGGTCGTCGCGGTCGAGCGGCGCGCGAAGTATCTCCTCGTTCGGACAGACAAGCGGACCTTGCTCTCCCACCTCGGCATGACCGGGACGTGGCAGCACGTGACGAGCGATCACGTGGCGCAGAAGCACGATCACTTGCGCCTCGACACCGACGACGGCACGACCCTCGTCTACAACGATCCGCGCAAGTTCGGCTTCGTCGAGCTCTTGCCGGCGGACAGTCCGGCGCCGCGTTTGGCCGCGCTCGGACCGGAGCCGCTCGACCCCAGCGCGTTCAATGCCGATTATCTCGTGCGCGTGTTTCGCAAGCGGAAGGCGCCGGTGAAGAGCCTGCTCATGGACCAAGCGATCGTCGTCGGCGTCGGCAACATCTACGCGGCCGAGGCGTTGTTTCGCGCCGGCATCCATCCGAAGCGCGCGGCGACCACGGTCAAGCGCGAGCGGCTCGTGCGCCTCGTCGCCTGCGTGCGCGACGTGCTGAACGAAGCGATCGCCGCCGGCGGTAGTACGATCGACGATTATCGGAAGACGAACGGCCAGAGCGGGTACTTTCAGCACACCTTCGCGGTCTACGCGCGTGAGGGCGAGCCGTGCCTCGGGTGCGGGACGACGCTGAAGCTCGCGCGGATCGGCGGGCGGAGCAGCGTGTATTGTGGGAAGTGTCAGCGGTGACGGTGCAGCCAACGCCGTGACCGAGTAGTACTTCACGAAGAAGCGGTACGCGTAGCTTCTCTGCTGATCGATCGTGTTTTGCACGGCACCTTCGAGCCCGCCGACGCCGATGCGAATCTCCGTGAGCAGCGGCTGCAGGATCGCAACCCCTAGCCGCTTCATGCGGTAGCAGAGCTTGATGCGCGATTCACGGGAACTCGCCAGGCGAGAACTCCACTGGGAGCAGTGCCGGACCCCGACGCACGACGACCGGACATTACAAACTAGTTGACGATAATGTCCGGTGTGGTCATACTGACACTGATTGAGCAAGGTCTCCGCGTTCAAAGTGGCCGGGCTCGACCTGTGGTTCAACTCGAACGATCACAGGCTACCGCACTTCCACGCCGAGAAACCCGGCGCCTGGGAAATCGTCGTGCGCTTCCTGCGCGAGCGGAAAGAAGATGGTCGAGGTCCAATGGTCAAAGAAGAAGAATGCGCCGCGCAGAGCGGAGCTGAAGTCGCTGCTCGACGCCGTCGAGGCACATCGCGAGCAGTTGCTCGAGGAGTGGGAAGAGAAGGTGCGTGTGAAGGATCCCGGCGAGGAGACTTGAGCAATGAACGCTGACGTTGAAATCGTGGTTCCCGACGATATGGCGAAGGCCAAAGTGGGAGCGTGTCTTGGCTCGCTCGCGGGCGTGCATCTCGATACGGAGCCGTCGGCGAAGCGAACGCCGCGCATCTTTGCGATCTGGCTCGATGCGCTGAACGACGCCACACGCCGCCAGAAGCTCACGGACTTTTTCGATGAAACGTGGCGCCGAGACAAGGATGCGCCCGCCGTGTTCGTCTGTGGCTCTCACCAGCGAATCACTGACAGCACGGCCTTCCTTCAAGCGCTTGCCCTCTTCTCCTCTTGGACACGAGCGTCGCGTCACCATGTGGACCCGTACATCGCCTCTGATCCCGCCGCGCTTCGCCGCTTGGTGCTCGCTCACCAGGTTGGCGCGGAGGGGCAACTCATCGCATCGGCATCCGTCGAAGATGGCAAGCTCGTCGTCTGGAGCTGTGAGCCGCGACGATATGAAGTTGCGACCGCGGTGATCCCGGCGCTGGCGAGCATGCCTGCGAAAGCGCTGCAAACGTTCGAAGTGAGCTCCACCGGCAGCCGGATCCATTGGCAGGCCGGCGACGTTGATTTGAATCTCGATAGCGTTCGCGCTCATGCAGACCCGCGCGTTCGTCGCGAGCACCAAGCAGAAATGCGCTCAGAAGCAGCGCGGTATGCGGACGCGATCCGGCGACTGCGCATCGAAAAGGGCCTCACCCAGGCCGGCGTACCAGAGCTCAGCGAGCGACAAGTTCGGCGACTCGAGGAAGGACAATCGATGCCGCGAGCCGCGACGCTCGCCCGACTCGCTACGGCTCATGGGATGTCGACGAACGAGTACCTTTCAGAGCTGGCAAAACGGAGCGCCCGAGGAACTGCGAAGCAGCGGTCCAAGGCGGGACGAAGGAAGAAGTAAAATGCCCTGGAGAGCAAGTGAAGTTTGCTCTCATCGACCCTTGTCGGCACTGCTTCGACAACCCGCTCGGCCCCGAAAGCGCGGGCGCGCGGCAAGTGGTCCTGTCGAAGGGGAGCTTGGATCGCGAGGAGGTCGCAGCGCCATTCAAAGGCACCCGCGCAGCTTCGTCACCCCGGCAAGGAACCGCTCCGGCTCGCCGAGCAACGAGAGCACGACGAAGGGCCCGCTCGACAGATCGTAGAAGTGCCCCGGCTGCACGATGACGCCGCCAGAGAGCAGCGCTTCGCACCACGCGTCGTCGTCGCGGATGTTCGGCAGCCGCACGAGCGCCGTGAAGCCGCCTTCGCAGCGGAGCACGGTCGCGGCGCTGCCGGTGAGCGTTCGCTTCAACGCCGCGAGGTTCTCCGCGAGCCGCGCCCGCACGACCGGCTGCAGCGCTTCGCCGTGGAGGAGCAGCGAGGGCAGCGCGTGTTGCACCGGGCCGCTCACCGACAGGAACGTGTCGCAGAGCACCTCGAGCCTCGCCAGCGCTTCGCCGACGAGCGGACCCGGGCCGCTCACCGCGCACCACCCGAGCTTCGCCTGCGGCAAGAGCGCGACCTTCGACAAACCCGAGAGCACAAAGGTGAGCGCCGAAGACTCGGCGATGAACGACGGCGCCGCCGCTTCGATCGGATAGTCGGCGAACACTTCGTCGGCGATGAGCGCGATGCCGCTGCGGCTACACAGATCGGCGACGCGCGCGTGCTCGGCGGGTTTCAAGTAGTGCGCGGTCGGATTGTTCGGCGTCACCACGACGATCGCCCGCGTGCGTGCGTCGACGGCCGCTTCGAGAGCGGCGAAGTCCGTGTGCCACTCACCGTCGTAGGCGAGCGGGTAGGGGGCGAGCACCACGCCGGCGACGTCGGCGAGGTAGCCGAACAAAGGATACGACGGCGCCGGCACGAGCACGCGATCGCCGGGATCGGCGAGCAGTGTGAACAACAGAAAGTACGCCTCGCTCGTCGACGCCGTGAGGACGACGCGCGCGGGATCGCAGGGCACGCCACGCCGTTCGTAGTACAAAGCGATCGCCGCGCGCGCGGAGGGCAGGCCGAGCGGCGCCGGGGCATACAGCGCCGCCGCCCGATCAGCGAAGGCGTCGAGCACGTCCGCCGGCGGCGCGAAGCCGAGGACGGTCGGGTTGCTCTCGCTGAGATCGATCGCGTTCTCGCGCGCCGCCTGTGCCCGCGCGCTGGTCGCGTTCGGCGTGCGATCCCACGCGGTGCGCTCGGACCACTTCACTTCGTCATGTCGAGCCACTTTTTGGCTTTGAGATACATCTCGTCGTCCGGCGGCACCATGGTGAGGACGCGCTCCCACGCGGCGCGCGCTGCCGCTCGGTCGCTGTCTTTGGCGATGTAGCCCTTGTTGACGAGGTCGCGGGCCTGGCTCTGGATCTCGCTGATCTTGCGCTTCGGCATGCCGTTCTCCGGTTGCAGCGCTTGCGCTTCTTTGAACGCTTTGTACGCGTCGAGATGGCGGCCCTGATCGAGGGCTTTTGTGCCGCTGACGATCAGCGCGTCGCCGTGCAGCGCGCGCAGCTCCACCGCGTACGCGCTCTTTCCCTGCGTAATCTTCGACTCGAACGCGAGCGCCTTCTTGATCGCGGCTTCCGCGCGCTGCGCCTTGGCGTCCTTGTAGACGTCCATGAACTTGCTGATCTTGTTCTTCAGCGCGACGGCATCGTCATTGCCGCCGGAGCCGAGCTCGTTGAGCGCGTCGTCGGCGCGCCCAGCCGCGAACGTGTCGAGCGCTTTGCCGACGGCGCCTGGCTTCGGCTTCTCCTGGGGTCCCGGCTTGTCTTGCACGATCGGCTTGTCTTGTGGCGGTGGCCGGTCGTCGTGCCGTACTTCCACTGGCCGCGTTTTTTGGCTCACGCGCTCGAGCAGGCGCTTGACGTCCGGCTCGTCCTTGTACGTCTCGCCGATGTCGCGCGCGAGGATCGCCATCGTTTCTTGGTCCTTGCCGTCGATCGCTTTACGCACCGCTTGCAGCACGAGCTCGCGCACTTCTTCCTTCGCGGCGGTGACGTCGTTCTTGAACATCGTGTCTTTGGATACCTGCGCCAAGGACACGAGCGCGTCGGCGTAGCGGCCGTTCAACGCGCTGTTTCTCGCCTCGTCGAGCGCGGTGAGATTGCCGCGTTCTTTGCGCACGAGATCGAGCGTGTCCTTGTACTTCACTTCGTCGGGCATCGCCGCGATTGCGAGGTTCAGCTTCTCCTGCGCGCGATCGAGCTCTTTGGCCTTCAACGCGAGCAGCGCCGTCGTATACGCTTCGTCTGCGATCTCGGGCGGCGAGCGATCCGGCCCGCTGCCCTTGCGCGAGGCGACCGACCACACGACGATGGTCACGCCGACGATGAGTGCGAGCGCGACGATGATCAGCGCGTACTTCTGCGAGCTCGATCCGTCGCGCTTCGCCATCAGCGCTTCGCTCAACGGGCCCGGCGAGTGCGCGCCGCTCTCCGCCGCCAGCGCTTCTTTGGCGACGATCCGGGAACGATGCTCGTTCTCCAGCTTGTGCGACTCGGTCTCGGTCGACTTGATGACGTCGCCCATCTCGACGAAGCGCAGGATGGTCTGGCCGAGCTTGATCGTGCTGCCGCTCGTCAGGTTCTGGCGCTCGATCTTGCGGCCGTCGACGATGGTGCCGTTGCCGCTGCGCTGATCGGTCGCCACGTACTGGCCCTGATCGATGAGCAAGCGGCAGTGCGTGCGCGACACCGACGGATCGTTGATGATGACGTCGTTGCCGGGCGCGCGGCCGATGGCGATGTCGCGCCCGTTCAGCACGAACTCTTTGCCGAGATCCGGCCCCTGGATGCAGATGAGCCGCGGCGCGTCGGGATCCTCCTGCGGGTCGGCCTGCGGCTCGTCCTCTTCGGCCCGCGGCGAGGAGCGCTCTTTGGCGAATTGATCCTTCACCGCGTTGATGCGCGCGGCGTCCTGCGTCGACATCTGATCCATCGCGCCGGTCTCGGGCTCTTCGAGCTTCTTGATCTTGCTCTTCGTGCCGCTGTTCGTGCCGGTGTTGCCGCCCCAGCCGTCGTCTTTGAGCGCCTCTTGTCGCTCGGCTTCGGAGATGTCGAGCGTGGCCTTCAAGTCGCCGCCGCCGCGGCCTTCGCGCGTGGTCTTCGCCGGCGCCGATTTGACGAGCTCGCTCTCGGGATCCTTCGCCTCGTCCAGGCCGACGACGTCCTTGCGCACCGCCGTGTGCAGCGACGGATCTTGCACGGCTTCGCTCGGCGGCCGGCTCCAGTCTTCGAGCTCGCTCGGATCGTCTTTCACCTCGGGGTCGGCGCTGGGGTCGTCGCTCGGCTCTTTGCCTGCGATTTCGGCTATCGTTGGCGGATCTGCGTCGGCTTCGGTGGCGCGCGCTTCGTCGCTCAGCGATCGCTCCGACATGATCGCTTCCGAGCCGAGGACCTCGGTCGAAACGCCCGGGCTCGTCCGCTCGACTGCCTCCGTCACGGACGGAAAACGCACGACCGCGGTGCTCCCGCCCTCGTCCAATTCCTCATTGTCTTCTGGGTCCGAGGGGGGCGCCTCGGCGGTGTTTTTCGGCAGCTCCGACATGTCGCTTTAAGCAGGGTAAACGGCCGAGAATAGGCTGTCCATCATAATGGGCCGCGCAGCGCGCTCAGCCGCTCGTCGATCTGCTGGCGGCGTGGATCGTCCACCTTCGGGAAGAAGAGCTGCAGCTCCTTCAGGACGCTCTCGGCCTCCTGCAGCTGCCCGAGCTTCTTCGCTTTCTCGGCGAGGAAGAGCTTGCTCTGTAGGATCTCCTTGAGCTCGAGCTGCACGGCCTTCAGCTGCGCCTCCGCGCGGGCGTACTGCGGTGGGTGTGGATCGAGCGCCTCCATCAAGAGGATCGCTTGGCGGTAGCTGTCCTCGGCGGACGCCAAGTTGCCGAGCGCAATCTTCTTGTTCTGCACGTCCTCGTCCGCCTTCTTCAGCGCCACGAGCGCCCGGTCGAGCGACGCTTCCGGCAACGCGATCTCCGAGAGGCTGACGCCGCGGATGCCCCAGCGCGGCGCCTCGCCCGGCAGCGCCTTGTGCACGAACGCGAGCACGTTCTCTTGCCCGGCCTTCAAGCGCTTGCGATCGAGCTTGAGCTCGATCTCGCCGCCCCACGCTTGCCCGGTGACCGGCACGTTGACGATCGGCTCGCCGTTCAACACGATCGCGATCTCGTCTTCGCGCTCGATGCCGCCCGCGGTGAAGTGTACGACGGCGCGGCCACCGTTCGAGAGCCACGCGAACTGCGCGCGCTCGGGCGTCGGCACGTCGACGCGGCCGGCGCCGAAGCTCTTCGCTTCGAGGTCCTGGGTGATCGCGAACTTCTTGTCCGAGAGGTTCTGCGCCTTCGGCTTGTAGAGGACCAAGAAGCCGACGACCGGGACCGCGAACGCGGCGAGCCCCGCGAGCGGGTAGAGGATGCGGCGGCGGCGTAAGCTCGGATCCGGCAGGTTCTTGTGCGTCTCGAGCAGCGGATTGCGCGTCGGGCTCTTCGGCGGCTCCGGCGCCGCGGCCTTTCCGCCGCCGTTTCTTCGCGCTACCGCGGGGGTCGCCGAATCTTGGCGTTCCTTCAGCTCGCGCAGCTGCTTCAGGCTCACCGCGGAGGTGCGGATCTCCTCCAAGCGCGCGCGCTGCTCCGGGCTCTGCGGCGCGAAGAGCTCGGCGCGCTCGGTGTCGTCGTCCATCGTGAAGTGCGGCTGCGTGTCGGAGCCGGTGAACTCGAACTCCAAGCCGCCGAGCTGGATCCGGTCCCCGTCTTTCAACGGCGCGTCGACGGCGGGCGAGTCGTTGACCCGGGTGCCGTTTTGGCTGCCGCAGTCCTTCAGCAAGTAGTGGCTGCCGTCGCGCACGATCTCGAAGTGGTGGCGCGAGACGTTCAAGTCGTAGAGCACGAGGTCGTTGTCGTGGTTTCGGCCCACACGTACCCGAGCCTTCGTGAACGAAAACTCCTTGCCCTCGGATTTGCCTCTCGTGACGGTGAGTCGAAAGCCCATAGCCGTGCGTTTGCGAAGTCTAGTAGAAGTTCGGCGTCTCGCAAATCGTTCGATCGCTCAGAACGCAAACGAGAAGATCATCGGCGCGAAGAGGATGATCCAAATCGTCGGAAACACGAAGATGACGAGCGGGATGAGGATCTTCACCGGCGCTTCGTTGGCGCGTTGCTCGGCCCGCTGCGAGCGCTCGACGCGCACGCCCTCGCTCTGCACGCGCAGCACTTTGCCGATCGACATGCCGAGCTTGTCGGCCTGGATGAGCGCGCTCAAGAAGGTGGTGAGCTGCGGCAAGTCCACGCGGGTCGCCATCTCGCGCATCGCTTGGCCGCGGGCGACGCCGACGCGGATCTGCGAGAGCATCAGGTTGAACTCTTCGCGCAGGGGGCCGGGCTTGCCCTTCTCGACCATCTTCGCCAGCGCCGCGGTGAAGTCGAGGCCGGCTTCGACGCCGAGGGTCAGAAGGTCCAAGTGAAAGGGGAGCTGGCGCAGCATCGCGTTGTGACGTTGCTTCACCTGATCGTTCAAGCGGATGACCGGCAGCAACAAGCCGGCGAAGAAGAACACCGGCACGAGCCACCCGTTTTGGGCGCCGGCGAAGAGCACGAAGCCGATGAGGCCGGCGAGGATTGCGCTGAGCACGCTGCGCGCGGCGAGGCCTTCGGGCGTGAGGTCATCGAGGCCGCCGGCCATCGTGATCTTCTTCTCGGTGCGCTGGCGAAAGCCTGCGGGCAGATAGGGCGCGACGCGCTTCCCCAAGCGATCGAGCGTGCGCTCGGTGAGGCCCTTCACGCGCTTCTTCACCGGCGGCTTGCCGACCGAGAGCTGCGCGGCGCCGAAGGTGAGCAAGCCCACCGAGAGCGCGGCGGCGACGGCGGCGAGGATGAGGGCAAGCGTCGTCATAATTCGATCTGCACGATCCTTCGGATGACGAGCGCGCCCATCAGCTCCATCACGACGATCAGAATGATGACGGCGTAGCCGAACCAGTGCTGCAGCATCGGCCGCGTCAGGTCAGGGCGAAAGTAGTCGAAGCCGGCCCACACGAAGATCGGCATCAGGCCGATGATCACGCCTTGCAGCTTGCCCTGCGCCGTCAGCGTGCGGATGCGGCCTTCCAAGCGGAAGCGCTCGCGCAGCGTGCCGGCGAGCTTGTCGAACATCTCGGCCACGTTGCCGCCGACCTTCAAGGCGATCTGCGACGCTGACACGAAGAGATCGAGCTCGGTGCTGCCGACGCGCTCGGCCAAGTGATCGAGCGCTTCGTCGAGCGGCGTGCCGAGCTGCATCTCGCGCGTGAAGACCTTGAACTCTTGGCCGAGCGGCGCGTGCGCGTTTGCGGCGACCTCGGTCATCGCTTGGCGGAAGGTGAAGCCGCTGCGCATCGCGCCGGCGATCGCGACGAGCGCGTCGGCGAGCTGGTGATCGAAGTTCTCGACGCGCGCCTGCTTCAAGTAGCGCAGGTAGAACGAGGGCGCGATGAGCCCGACGAGGGCGAGGATCACGGCGAGGATCGGCGAGAGCAAGAGGCCGAGCGAGAAGAAGAGCGCCATCGTCGCCAGCGACAAGACGCGGCGCTGGCCGTCGTCGATGACGATGAACATGTCGGTCACCTGCTCGAGCGACTCGACGTGGTAGCGCTCGCGGTAGCGCTCGAAGAGGCGGCTGAAGATCTGCACCGTCACCGTCGTCAGGAAGAACGCGGCGCCGCAGATGGCGAGCGTGACGAGGATGATCACTTCTTCTTCTCCGGGAACTGCACGTCGGTCGTCTTGTTGCCCTTGATGATCTGGATCGTCTGGCCGAAGCTCTTCGTTTGCTGCTTGCTCAAGATCTTCGAGCGCTCGCCGCTCACGATCGTCTTCATCGTCGTGGCGATGCTGCGCGAGTCGGTGAGCTCGGCGTCTTCGGGGTTTCGCAGCGTCAGATACAACGTGCCGAGCGTTTGGCCGAGGACGAGCAACTCGGCGGCTTCCGGCAGCACCTGCACGGTCACGGTGCTGAAATTGCGCTGGCTCTGCGGCACGAAGCTGTCCTTGCCGGTCAAGTTGCCCGTCGCGAGCACCCACACGTTCTCGAGCAAGGTGGTCGTCAGGTTGTCGGTGCCGTTCGGGTCGCGGAAGGTGGCGAGGACGTCCACGCGATCGCCCGGCCGCACCATGTTCGTCGCGCTCGACTCCGGGCTCACGCGAATGGAGACGGCGCGGGCCTTCGGCGCGATGGTGTCCGAGAAGCCGCCGCTGCCGCCTTGCGCCGCTGCGATGAAGTTCGTCAGGATCGGATCGTCGGTGTTGAAGTCGATGGTCACGCGCTGGCCGACCAAGTGCTGCTCTTCGAACTCGTTGATGGTGACGGCGCTGCCCAAGAGGAAGCGGCGCGGCACGTCGGCGAACTTGATGTCCTCTTGCTGCAGCACTTGGCCTTGCTTGATCGGCCGCGCGGCGACGGCGACGATCACCGGCTCCCATTTTTTGTCGAGGCGCTGCTCGCGGCTGTAGAGGCCGCTGTAGGCGAGCAAGCCGGCGAGGAGCGCGAGCCCGAAGGCGAAGTAGAGCGATGTGCGGCCGGATAAGTTCATGCGTTCACCTACGGAAACGGGAGCGAGAGGATCAGGTCATAGCTCTTCGAATAAATACCAAAGCCACGCAGGAGCGCGAGAAAGCTGCCGGACTGGAAGCGCTCGAACACCTGCGCCGTGCCCCACAAGAGGACGAAGAGCGCGAGCATCACGACGGTGTATTCGGTGAGCGCTTGGCCGCGATCGTCGTTCATTTGTGCCCCGTGTAGATCGTCAAGTAGCTCGCGTGCGGATCGATCTCGGTGAGGTGAAAGAAGCCGACTTCGTCGCCCCACGCGATGCGGCCGCGGCGCGTCGGCAACGCGGCCTCTTTGGCGTCGTTGGCGCTCACCGGCGTCGCCCCGAGCGCATTGAACGTGGCGGCGAGGAGCGCGCCCGAGTCGCGCACGCCGGCGTCCAAGCGCAGCGCGAGCAGGCGTTGGCCCGTCTGCTCTTTGTGCGCGGTGATCCACTCGGCGCCTTGGGGAAGCTCGGGCAGCGCTGTGGCGGGCTGCGCTTCTTGCACCGAGATCCACACGTCGAAGCGCTTCGACGCCGTGTCGCGCACGAAGGTGGCGGAGACGACGCGCGGGCCGTCGATGGCGTAGAGGTGCGGGCCGAGCGGGCCGAAGCGCAGGCGCGGCGGATGGCCGGCGTTGCCCATCGCGTCGGCGACCGCTTGCACGAAGGGCTCGATCTTCGGCGCGCCGTTCGGGCGGCACACCGAGAGCGTCTCGAAGCGCGCGCCTTGCATCGTGCTCTCGCCGCCGTGATCGCAGGCCCAGGGGAGCCCCCGCAGATACGCCGGAAACGTGGCCGTGAACGTGGCCGTGGCCGTGGCCGAACGTGCAGGGAAAAAACCGGCCACGGCCACGGCCACGGCGACGGCCACGCTGTTAAGGCTGGTAGTCACAATTCACCCTCTCGGCGTTCGGGCAGCCCATGAACCACTTGCCGCGCAGCCGGTACGCTTCGAGCATCGGCGAGGTGCCCGGCGCCTGCGGATCCTCGGCCATCTGTGTCGTGTCGAAGAAGAAGATCTCTTCTTGCCCCATGCGTGGCGCGCCGAGGTTGATCTCGGTGCTCGTCCGGCCCCACATGTTCGCGTTCGGCGACTGCAGGCCGTCGAGATCCTTTCTATAGTTGTACATCGCGACGCGCGCGCTGAACGGGCCGCCCAAGGGATCGGTGCCGAGCAAGTTGCCGAGCAAGCCGTTGAAGGAATCGAGCGCGCTCTGCATGTCGCCCTTCGTGTCCCTCAGGAGGAGCTTGAAGATGACGCCTTGGCCGATGAACAGCCGCGCGACTTGCTTCTGCATGCGCGCCACGGGCTGACCGCTGTTGGCGATGTTCTCGTGGCCCTTGTAGCCGCCGGGCCGCACGTCGCTGCCGTCGTCGAGCGCCCACGGATCGGCGATGAGCGCGACCTCGTCCGTGATGTCGAAGCCGAGGCGCAAGGTCGTCGCCTGGCGCGAGGTGTAGCCGACGGCGGTCCACGGAAAGCGCGCGGTGCCGACGTGCGTCGAGCTCGTGGCGCGGACCATCGGCGCGCTGTTGTAGCCCATCTGCCAGACGAGCCCCTGCAGGATGTAGTTGATGATGCTGCTCGCGATGCCCATGACGAGCGAAGCGTCGGCGCTGCCGCCGAGCGCGTCGCTGACGTCGGTGACGGTGCGGCCGGGAAAGTGCTTCACGTGATCGTAAGCGAGCGTCACCGGATCTTTTCGGATCGTCAGCACGGCCGGCGGTTCCTCGGTGCGGCGCTGTTGCTCGAAGAGCGTGCTCTGCGCTTGCACGGCGGCGCTCGCGCGGCCGAGCTGACCGAACATGCCGCCGACGATCGGGATGTTCGCCGGGATGTCGACCGGCGAGTCGTCGCCGTAGTCGTGCATCGCGGTGTGCGCCATGGCGAACGCCGCGTAGCGCGCCGACGAGTGGTTGATGATCCGCGCGCGCGCGACGTCGTAGAGAAAGAGCGTGCCGTAGGTGAGCAGCACGATCATCGGCAACAACAGGGCCAGCTCGACCAAGCTTTGGCCGGATTCGTCGCTGCAGAAGTGACGGCGTCCTAATGAAATATGACGTTCTCCCCGGCGAAGGCGCCGATCATCGAGATCAAATCCTCGCTCGGCCGCGCGTTCGCTTCGACGACGGGCGCGAGCCGCGATCGCCAAAACGGATTGAACAAGTTCGGCGGCTCCTCCCAGTTGCCCGGGCGATGATAGTACGCCTGCGCCCGCGCGAAGGCGTGCACGCCCTGCAAGTCGGCGACGCCCAAGAGGCCGGCGCTGCGCGCGATCGTCGAGTCGAACGACGCCGAGCCTTGCTTCGTGCGCCAATCGAACTTTATCGCGTTCTCGAAGCCGACTTGGTCCTGGCGCTTGTGCAGCCACACGTAGACGTCGGGCTGGTGGAAGTCTTCGCCCGGGCGGCCGTGGTTGGCGAGGCCGGCGTTGTACAGCATGTACGGCGCGATGCCGTTGTAGTCGTGGTTGCCGTCGTCGGCCTTGTTGCTCACACAGCGGCTCCCGCCTTTTATCGTGTCGAGATCGATGAGCACCGGCAGCGACTCCACTTTCGCCGCGCGACAATGTCGGAAGGCGCCGCCGCCGGCCTTCACCCAGATCGAGCCGCGGCCCCACGCCCACTCGTCGGCCGAGGCCATGTATTGGCCGGTCGTCAGCATGCTGTCGTTGGCGCCGCTCCTAAAGATCGTCTCGATCGACTGGGTGCCCCACGTGCCGCTCGTGTCGGCGTCGGTGCCCTTGATCTCGCCGACGAGCTTCGTCTCGCCGCCGAACTTGCCGGTGAACTTGCCGATGAACGGCACCTTGCTGACACTGCGCAGCGCCGCAAACACCGGCGCCAAGCCGAACTTGTCGGCGCCGATGATCGTGCGGTTCGGCAGCGAGCGATCGAAGCGCGTGGCGTTGACGACCTCGGTCATGATCCGTTGCGCGCGGATGACGTCGGGGCTGGTCGCAGGATTGTCGTAGGCGCTCGTCTTCAAGCCGCTGCCCATGAACGGCTTGGTGCCAACCGCTTGAAACGCGTCGTAGTAGGCGGTCAAGTTCCGCACGGCGAAGAGCTCGTTCATGATCAGGGCCGGCGTGGTGATCGCCCAATTCGGATCGGAGTTTGTCGTGATCTGCCGGAACACTTCGTGGCCGCCCGTGATCAAGTGCTCGGCGACGATGCCGGTGACGATGACCTCGGTCACCCAGAGCACCTTGTTCAGCGCTTCGATCGGCTGCGTCACCTTCGATCCGAACGCGACGTCGATGCCGTCGACCGCGGGCCGCAAGACGTTCTTGTACGCGTCGAAGAGACGATCAGCGGTTTGCTTCAGGAACGCGCTCGGCACACCGCACGATCCGACGACGGCCTCGGCGATGAGGCAGGCCTTGTACGCGAGGTCCAAGAACATCGCCGTCAACAGCGTGGTGTGCTCCATCGACGAGAAGAAGCTCGCGTAGGCCTGCATGTTCATGACCGTCACGTAGTGAGCGGCCTGCGCGCGGTTCGCGAACGCGACGTAGTTGAACGACTGCGCTTCGAGCGTGGCCAACGACAACGCGAGCGCGTCGGCGGTCGTCTGCACATGTTGCTTCTCGCGCACGTGCTTGCCGAAGGTGGCGACCATGTACATGCCGAGCGCGAGCAGCAAGAGCAGGAACACGCCGATCGCCAGCGCTTGCCCGGAGTCGTCTTTGTGCAGGCGGCGCATCACTCGACGAAGCTCCGGTAGAGGTTCGACTCCATCGGCATCGACTGCACGGCAAAGAGCGGCATCAAGTAGAGGCCGTCGAGCGCGCCCGGCACCTTGATCTCGGGCAGGCGCTTCAAGCCCTGGAACATCAGCTGATCGCGGATGGCGATCTTCCAGCCGTTCGGCCACTGCGACAGATCGATGGCGGCGAAGTCTTGGCCTTCGAGCGCCGTCGCGATCGAGCGACCGTCCTCCATGTTGATCATGTACCAGTTGCGCCAGTTGGCGAGCTGCAGCTTCGTCTTCATGAACGAGTAGAACATGAAGAGATAGAAGATGACGCGATTGGCGAGCGGCACGCGCATCATGAACAACCACTGCACGCGGATGGTCAGGCGCGTCTTTCGCACCGCCTCGTTCATCCCGAGGATGTCTTCCGGGTTCTGCGCTTCGAGGCGGGCGGCGAGGTCGAAGTCGATCTCTTTTTCGATCGGCGAGTGATCGAGCAGCGTGTTGTTGAGCATCGGCTCGCCGCGGGTGCTCTTGCGAAAGTCCTGCTCGGTCGGGTTCAAGATGTCGACGGCGACGACGCTGACGTTCGGAAAGATGCCGGTGAAGCTCACGCGCGGAAAGAGCGAGCTCAAGAAGCGCTCGACGAAGTGCGTGCCGGTATCGACGAGGCTGCCGATCTCGGCCCATGCCCGCACTTGCGCCCACGTCTCGAGCGCGTGCTCCGGCGTGTCGACGCGGCCGAACGCCGGCAGCATCGAGAGGAGCGCGGCGTTGCGCATCACGCGCGGGTTGCCGTTGTGCACGACCCCGGCGCGGGCGGCGTTGAAGGCGGCGTAGTCGAGCAAGATGCGCGCGTGCGCGATCAACATGATCTGAAGGAGACAGAGGAAGATGAAGAGCATGAACGGCACGACGATCGCCGACTCAATCAAGGCCTGCCCGCCGTCATGCTGACTGTCGCCCGAAGGCACTCGCTTCACCTGGGGATCGGGCCCGATTTTGTGGGCCTTGTCACGAAAAAATCGAGCGTTTTGCGCCATTTGCCGGCGCCCGTGCGCCAGCGCTTGCACATCCGGGCCGATTTGTGGGTTAGCGCGGCGGGGAGAACGGATCCGATGCGCACGCTCTGCTTCAGCCTGCTCTTGTTCACCGCTTGCGGGCTGCCGCAGGGAACGCCAACTTCCGACCCGCGCACGACCGAGCCTGGTGGCGGCGGGACCGGCACCGAGACCTGCACCCCGAAGACCTGCGCCGAGCTGAACGCGAGCTGCGGCAGCCAGAGCGACGGCTGCGGCGCCATGCTCGAGTGCGGCGGCTGCACGGCGCCGAAGGTGTGCGTGACGAGCAGCGGCGCGAGCCATTGCAAGACGCCGGCGCCCTCGTGCACCGACGGCAAGATGAACAGCGACGAGACCGACGTCGACTGCGGCGGCAGCTGCGGTGCTTGCGCGGCCGGCAAAGTTTGCAAAGAGACCGCGGACTGCGCCGGCGCGTGCGAGTGCTCGGGCGATCAGTGCGCGACGAAGGTCTGTCGCGCCGGCACCTGGGTGAAGCGCGCGAGCATGCCGACGAAGCGCCAAGGCTTCGCCGTCGCCCCCGCCACGAACGGCATGATCTACGCGTTCGGCGGCTCGTCGAGCTACATCGGCGACTACGGCGCTTGCCTGAACGCGACCGAGGCCTACTCGCCCGTGATGAACTCGTGGACCACGTTGAAGCCGATGCCGGCGGCGCGCTGCGCGGTCGCGGCGGTGCAAGGACCGAACGGGTTGATCTACGTGGTCGGCGGCGCCGACAACCTGTCGAGCAACGGCAAGAACGTCTACCTCTATGACCCCGCCGCCGACAGCTGGACGACGGGCCCCCCGTTGTCGACCGGCCGCATCGGCGCCGGTGTGGGCGTGTCCGACGGCAAGGTCTACGTCTTCGGCGGCCTGATCCCGGACGGCAGCTTGCAAGGCGGCGTGCCAACGAACGTCGTCGAGACGTTAGTGCCGGGCGCCGCCGCTTGGGTGACCGACCCGCGCACTTTGACGGCGCCGCGGGGCCGGCTCGGCTTCGCGGCGGCGAGCGACGGTAGCTTGTACGCGTTCGGCGGCACGACGTCGAAGCAGTCCGGCGACGCGCTCGTGCCGGGCGTGCTCGGCTGGCACACGGTCGCCGATCTTCCCTTCGAGGCGAACCGCGGCTCGGCGACAATGCTCGGCGATCGCGTGTTCTTCCTCGGCGGCTACACGAACGGCACCTGGGCCTTCGATCGCGCGGCGCAGACTTGGGAGCGGCTGACCACGGCGGAACGCCCGCGCTTCAACATGGGGCTGGCGACGTCGAAGGACGGCCGGGTGTTCGCGATCGGCGGCGCGCCCGTCGCCGGCGCAAACGGCGAGAACGCGCTCGGCACCGTCGAGGAGTACGTTCCCTGAAGGCCGCGCAGTCCACGAGCGCGGAGGCGTTCATCGCCGCGCCCATCGGCCGCTCCTACGCCGGCAAGAACTTCCTCGTCTCGTGCCCGTCGCGGCGCCTCTGCGTCTTTGCGTTTTGGGGACGCATCGAGCAAGGCGACGTCGAAGCCGTGCTGCCGTTGTACGACGCGATCGCCGCCGCGGTGGCGAAGGACTACGATCTCGTCACCGACGTGAGCCGCATCGAGCTCATCGAGCGCGGCGCCTTCGACACCATCGCGCGCTACGTGATGAAGCGCATGCCGGAGCGCGGGCGGGAGATCCGCCGGCACGCGTTGATTCGTCCGGCGGGGCTCGTCGGCGCGCTGAGCGCGGGCTTCTTCGCGCTGTTCACGCCGCCCTTCGCGTGGAAGGACTTTCTCGGCCTGGACGCCGCGTTCCACTGGCTCGGTGGTGGCAAGGCCGCTGAGGTGGAACGCTTGATCTCTTCTTTGTACGCCTCGACCCCAGAATTGCGCCGCTTGCGCGAGTACATCTCACTGCACCTGCAGGCGGCGAGCGTGGCCGGTGCGGTGCGGGCGCTGGCGATGTCAGAGCGCTCGCTGCAGCGCCACTTGGAGCAACAGGGGACGAGCTTTCGCCAAGAGCTGACACGCGCGCGCGTGCAGGCGGCGCAGACCTTCCTCGCGGAGAGCGACGAGAAGCTCGACAGCATCGCTCGCCGCGTCGGCTGTGCGTCAGGCTCGAACCTCGGCGTCATCTTTCGCCGGCTCACCGGAGAAACACCGAGCCGCTATCGAGAGCGCATGCGCGGCTGAGACTGGCGGCCGTGCGAGAACGAATGGCGGCGTCGCAACGCGCTCCACTGCTACGGGGGGCGGCGAGGTGATCCGATGCAAGTCGCGGTGGTCAAAGAGAACATCGTCTCGAAGAGTGAGCGCTTTCCGTTTTCGTCGTTTCCGAACGGCTGGTTCGCGCTCGCGTGGTCGAGCGAGCTCGCGCCCGAAGGGGTGAAGCGGGTCAAGGCGTTCGGTCGTGAGCTCGTGCTCTTTCGCACGAAGGCCGGCGTGGCCACGGTGCTCGACGCGTTCTGCCCGCACCTCGGCACGCACTTGGGCTTCGGTTGCGTGAAGGACGAGACGATCCAGTGTCCCTTTCACGCCTGGCGCTTCGACGGCAGCGGCGCGTGCGTGGAGGTGCCGAACGCGAAGAAGATTCCGCCGCGGGCGCAGGTGAAGCCGTGGTTGGTCAGCGAGAAGAACGGCGTCATCTTCGTGCACCACGACAACGAGGGCAAAGCGCCGGCCTACGAGCTGCCGCTCGCGCCCGAGCTGAACGGCCGCGGTGAAGGCCCGGGCGACTGGACGAAGCCCGTGCACTACGGCTGGACGATCAAGACGCACGTGCAAGAGATCTGCGAGAACTTGGCCGACATCAGCCACTTCGGCCACCTGCACGGCCTCTCCGGCGCGCACGAGCTCGAGAGCGAGTTCACGCCCTCGTACTTTCGCATGCACCTCGGCGCCGACGGCACGACCGTCGACATGTGGCTCTACGGCTTGAGCGCCGAGCTGAGCCGCGTCGTTTTGTTCAACGAGAGCTTCTTCGCCGCGAAGTTCATGACGCCGATCGACGCCGATCACGTGGAGCTGCGCATCGCCTCGAGCGCGAAGATCACCGGCGACGTGGGCGAAGCCGAGCAACGCTCGAACCTGTTCAAGGACCTCACGAGCCAGGCGCTGCTGCAAGACGTGCCGCTCTGGGAGAACAAGCGTTACAGCGACACGCCGCTGCTCTCGAGCGTCGACGGACCGATCATCCCGTTCAGGAAGTGGGCGAAGCAGTTCTACCCCGCCGAGCAAAACGGTTAGCGGCCTTTCATACGTGGCCGTGGCCGAAGTTCTGTGCCATGGGCCCGACGATGGTGCTCTATCGCCAGTGCTGCCGCGCCGTGCTCGTGGTTCACGCCGGGCTCCTCGCCGAGCGCGCCGTTGCCCGCTACGCGCTCGACGAGCTCGCGAGCCTCACCTGCTCGTTCTTCGTCTTTGGACAGAAGGAGTGGCTGAGCGACGACGCGCAGGCGTTGCTCTGAGCGATGACGCGGGCGCCGCGCGCGCTGCACATGCCGGCGGCGAAATCTACCGTCGAAGCGCCCGTGCGCTACATGGGCCCGAGCAACCACGGAATCGTGCACTCGCCCGGTCGTTGATGGACGCCGCACAAGGACCTGAGCGGGACAAAGGTCGCTCAGCCGAAGCGCATCGCGTCGACCGGGTACGTCCGCGCTGCGCGCAGCGCCGGGTACAGTGTGGCCAAGTGCGCGACTTCGAGCGCGCCGAGCACGATCAGCACGATCTCGAGCGGGTTCACCATCACCCGCAGCGTGTCGACGAGGTAGACGTCGGCCGCGATGTGAATGCGCAGCCGCGAGAGGATGAAGCAGAAGACCAGGCCGAGGACGACGCCGGCGGCGACGCCGATCGCGCCGATCAAGTGCCCTTCGATGACGAAGATCTTCATGATCACGCCGTCACGCGCGCCGAGCGCCTTCAGCACCGCGACCTCGCGGGTCTTCTCGACGACGAGCATGAACAGCGTGCTCGCGATGTTGAAGGCCGCCACGATGACGATGAACACGAGCATCAACACCATCAGGAACTTCTGCATCTTCAAGGCGCTGAAAATGCCGCTGTTCATCTGGCGAAAATCGATGGTGCGGTACGGCCAACCGCCGAGCTTCAACTGCACCTTCTGCGAGATCTCGCCGACGAGCTCCGGGTCCGCGATCTTCGTCTCGAGGCCGGTGACGCTCTTCTCGGAGCCGATGAACGCCTGCGCCGCTTCGATCCCGAGATAGATGAGCTTCTGATCGAACTCGTTCATGCCGCTCGCGAACTCGCCGGCGAGCTTGAAGCGCATCGACTTCGGCGGCGCGCCGCGCTTGGCCTCGGCCGGCACCGGGCTGATCAACGAGATCTCGCTGCCGATCTTCAGGCCGAGCTTCTTCATCAGCTCGCGGCCGACGACGATCTTCGGCAGCTCGCCGGGCTTCGGCGGGCGCAGGACGGCGAGGTCGACTTCCTTCAGCTGCGCACGGATGCCGGTGACGGCGCCGGCGCGATCCGGATCGATGCCCTTGACGAGCACCGGATACATGCCGCGCGCGGTGGCCATGACCTCGGTGTCTTCGATCTTCACTTCGTCGACGTCGTCGACCTTCAACATGCCGCCGGTGAAGACGAAGGGCGTGGTCGCGACGACGCCGGGGATCTGCTTCAGCTTCTCGGCGACTTCATCGTAGTCGTCGAAGTCACGGCCCATCCTCTGCACGATGATGTGCGCGTTGGTGCCGAGGATCTTGTCCTTCACCTCGGCTTGGTAACCGCTCATGGCGCTGATGACGGCGATCAGCGCCGCAACGCCAAAGCACACGCCGAGCGCCGCGATCGCCGCTGTGAGCGAGACCTTGGCGTCTCTGCGCTTGGCCGCGAGGTAGCGGCCGCCGACGAACGCTTCGAAGCCGAACCACGGTTCGTAGCGCCGTCGTGATCGAAACATGAACGCCAGCGAGGCGATCGTCAGCGCTTGCAGGAAGCCGAACCCCGCGAGCGCGAGGACGGCCAGGAACCACGAGGGGCCGATGTACGCAGAGCCCGGCGAGCTCATCATGATGCGCGTGATGTCGAGCTCGCGCGAGAGGTCCGGCTGGCGGAGCGGGTTCAAGGTCACGCCGAACTGGCCGAAGCCCAAGGCGGCGACGGCCACGATGAGCGTGGCGAGGAGCAGCTCGCGAAAAGCCAGGCCGCCGGCATAGCGGGATGCGAGGACGCCGGCCGGCGCGAAGCCGACGAGCGCAAACGCATAGAGCACGGCCTCGCTCGTCTCGGTCGGCGTCTGCGCCCCGCCGAAGACGAAGAGCGTGCCGGCGAGCCAGAAGCCCCCAATCGCCAGCACCGCCGCCGCGAGCGCCGCGCCCGAAAATGGCGGCTTCGCGTGCGTCCTGGTCCTGGTGCTCATGGGGCTCCCGCTATCCCGCCGCCCGCGCCGCCGCAAGCCACGTTCCCGGTCCGAATTTCCTCCCCGGTCCCTTTTCGTCGAAAGCTTCCCCGGTCCCTTTTCGATTTCGGGCACGCGCTTGTCGCTCCGGCGCTTTCTCGGTACACGGCGGTGGCATGCGGCTCCTCGTGCTCGCGCAGGCGCGTCATTCGTATACGACCCGGCGGCTCGTCGAGGCGGCCAAGCGCGCGCGGCACAAGATCGACGTGCACTCGCCGCTGCACTTTCGGCTCGGCTTTGGCGACGTGAACTTCGTCGGAAAATCGAAGGGCGGGCCGGTCGACGTGGTCATCCCGCGCTATGGTGCGTCGCAGCAAACCTACGGTGGCGCCGTGCTCAGCCAGTTCGAGGCGACCGGGGTACAAGCGTTCAACCCGTCGGGCTCCATCGCGCTCGTCAGGAACCGCATCCACGCGACGCAGACCTTCGTCCTCGCCGGGCTGCCGCTGCCGAAGGCCGCGCTGATCCGCCGCGCCGAAGACGTCGACGCAGCGATCGCGGCGGTTGGCGGCTTGCCGGTGATGCTCCGCCGCGTCTCCGGCCAGCCGACCTTCGGCGCGCTCTTCTGCGAAACACGCGAAGGTTGCCTCGCTGTCCTCGAGGCGCTCTGGGGTCTCGGCCACGAGGTGCTCGTCTCGCAGCATTTCCCAGAGCTCGGGCTCGTCACGGGCCAAGCGCTGCGCTGCCTCGTCGTTCGCGGCGAGGTCGCGGCCGTCATCCGCCGCAAGGTGCGCATGATCCGCACGCGCTTTCGCTTCGAGCGCCGCGGCAAGGCCACGGAAGTCACGCCGCCGCGCGCCCTCGCCGACATTCTCCGTCGCGTCCACGAAGTCAGCGGCTTGAACCTCGCCGGGGTCGACGTGCTCGAGACGGAGGACGGCTATCGCGTGCTCGAGGTCAACGCGGTTCCCGGCATCGAGCAGCTCGAAATGACGACCGGTCGCGATCTCGCGCGCGTCGTCATCGATGCTGCTACTCTAGAGAGTGCGCCGAAGGTCAAAACTGCGGTTCGGCCCGCGAAGAAGAAGAGGAAATCCGCATGAACACGCTGCTGCTGCTCGCTCTGATCACCGCCGGCGACGGCCTCGCCACCGACAAGGACTACAAGCTCGTCAGCGACGGCACGAGCGCCAAGGTGAAGGCCGGCGCGCAGGGGACGCTCGTCCTCTCGGTCCTCGCGCTCAACGGCTTCAAGGTCTCGCAGGAGACGCCGTTCACGGTGAAGCTCGCGCCGACCGCCGGGCTGAAGCTCGCCGCCGAACAATTTGCGCGCAAAGATCTCGTCGATCCGAAGGCGAAGGATCCGCAGGTGAAGACGACGTTCACGGCGTCGGCGAAGGGCGCGCAGACCGTCAAAGCCGACGTCGTCTTCTTCTTGTGCACCGACAAACTCTGTCAGCGCATGACGGCGAAGACGGACGTTGCCATCACCGTCGAATAGCAAACTCGTGCTCACTGAACGCGGCTCCTCGAGATCGGACGTTCTCGCTACATCTGCGGCTGCGGCGCCTGTAACGTCCCCTGCAGCTTCACCGTGCCGAAGCCCTCGGCGTTCTTCCGTCCCGCCGACAAGATCGCGAGCTTCGGGTTCTTCTGCACGAACGACTCGTTCACCTTGTATTCGATCGTCAGGTTGAGTTGCGAGAGCATGAGCTGCTTCTTCAACGCGATGTCGCCCGTGATGCGCAGCTCGAGGTCGGCGCCCTTCTGCTGAAACTGCTTGATCTGCAGCGTGCCTTCTTTGATCTCGAAGCCGATGTTGATCGCGCCGAGGTCTACCGCCGGTAGGCTCAAGTCGCCCGGCATCATCGGGTGCACGTTCTTCAGCGTGATCTCGGCGACCCCGGTGCGCTTGAGCTCGATGGTGCCCTTGCCGTTGCTCTTCTTCGGATCGTTGTTGTCGAGCGAGACGTCGACCTTGCCGTTGCCGATGCCCATCGTGCGGGTACCGATCAGCTTGTAGACCGCGGCCGGCAGCTTGCCGAGGTCGAGCTCCTGCATGTCGAGCACGATGCCGTTGCTCTCGGCGCCGGTCTTGGCCACGCCGCTCACGTTGCTGTCGCCGAGCGTGACGTCGTACGAGACTTCGTAGCTCTTCTTCAGCAGCGGCAAGATGTTCAAACGCGCCTTCACGTGATCGACGCGAACCGTCGTCGGCGTCTCGCCGGGCTGGGCTGCGCTCGGTTGGATCGTCACCGCGAGATCGTCGACCTCGAGGCCGCTCAGCCGATAGGGTGTCGCGCGATCGAAGGCGACCGAGAGGTTCGGCGCCTGCGCTTGGATCGCCTTGTTGATGCGGCCCTGCACGGCTTCGAGCGGGAAGGTGGAGTAGACGAAGAGCAGCGTCGCGAAGAAAAAGAACGCGCCGTAGCCCACGTACTTCCAGATCTTCTTTGCGCGCTCGGTCATGACGCCACCTTCATGACGCCACCTTGTAGGTCGCGACCGTGATCTCGGCGTCGACGAGATCTTTTTCGTCGAAGCGGCTGGTCACCTTGAGCCGCAAAATGCGCACTGGCTTCACTTGTTCTTCCATCACCCGCAGCAGCGCGGTGAGCTTGTCGTAGCTCAATTTCATGACGCGAAAATCCACGGTCTGCACCTTGATGCCGCTCGCGCCGGGCTCGCTGTCCGAGTTCGGCTGCAAGCTGCCCATCTCGATCCCGAGCTTCTTCGTTTCGTCTTCGACGAGGGCGACGAGGCGGAGGTCGTTCTGCTGCAGCTTCATCTTGAACGCCGACGTTTGATCCTGCGCGCGGCGGTAGACGTCGCGCATCGAGAGGATGTCGCGCAGCTGCTCGCTCTTCACCGCGATCTGCTTGCTCGTCCGATCGATCGCGCGGATCATCGAGTACGACAGGCCGACGACGGTGAGCGTCGTGACGACGGTGGCGATGCCGAGCGCAACGGTCTTCTCGCGCTCGCTGAGCCGAGAGAACGCCTCGGTGATCTTGGCGATGAGCTCTTGGAACTGCTGCTTCAACTTCTCCATGTCACGCGCCCCCGCACGAGAGGTCGATGGTGACGTTGAACTCGACGCGCGCGCCGTCGATCTTCTTCGACTTCGACAGCTTCACGTCGCGGAAGCACTCGTGGCCCTTCAGCGCGTCGACGATGTCTTGTGCCGCCGTCGTCGACGCCGCCTCGCCGCGCAGGAGCACCTTGTCCTGGCGAAAGTCGAGCTCGAGCATCTTGGCGTCGATGGTCGCCGGCACGCGCTGCGACACGATCGCGAAGTAGTCGAGCGCCGAGAAGCGCGGCATCGGTCCCTTGTCCGGGCTCGACGACTGCTTGATCGCGGCCATCGCCTGTTGAAAGTTGCCGATCTCGCGCCCCATCATCTGCTTCGTCACGACCTTCAAGGTGTTGTCGAGCTGGCGCTCGTCCGAGGACAGCACGATGTAGCGCGAGAGCCCGCTGACGATCGCGAGCAGCACGATCGCCAGCGCGATCCAGCCGAGCTTGCCGCTCTCGTTGCGCAGGTTCGTGAGATCACCGCGGAACGAGAACTCGCCGCGGCGAAAGTCTAGCTTCGGGTGGCGCAGCGGCGCGGTGCCGGTGGCGGCGAGGCCGTACGCCAGCGTGTAGCGATGCGCCTCCGGCACCCGCGTCAGCGCTTCTGGCAGCGGCAAGAGCTCGACCGGCACGCCGAGCTCGAGCGCCAAGTACTGCGTGAGGCCGCCGAGCTGCGAGCCGCCGCCGGTCAAGTACACCTTGCCGCCTTGGAGCGCTTCTCGGTGCAGATGCATCGTTTGCTTCACCGCGATGACGAAGGGGCGGAGCGCAGCGACGAGCGCGCTCGACAGCTTGGCTTCGACCTCGCTCGGCGCACCCTCGTGCGGCAGCAAGACGCGGCCAGCCTCCTTCTTGCGCTGCGCTTCTTCCTCGCTGAGCCCGAGCGTGCGGGCGATCGCTTGATCGAGCTTCTGGCCACCTTCGCGCACCGTGCGCGCGAAGAGCGGCCTCCCGCGCGCCATGTGCATCACGTGTGCCTTCGTGTGGCCGATGTCGATGATCGTGCCGGTCTGCGCGTCCGCCGGCCCAATCGCAGCGGCGAGCGAGAGCAGCGCGAGTGACTCGGCGAACACCGCGCGCGGCGCGCACCGCGAAGCGGCGAGCGCGTCGATCAGGGTGCGCAGGTCGGCGCGATCGACGGTGGCGACGAGCAGCTCGCACTTGTCGCGCGCGATGGTCAGCGGCGTGTAGCTGTAGGCGATCTCGTCGAGCGGCCGCGGCAGTTGATCCTCGAGCTCAGGCTCCAAGATCGCCTCGACCTTGCGCAGGTCGCCGATCGGAAACTTCATGACGCGCGTCGAGGTCTTCTGTCCGTCGAAGGCGATGTACGGGTCCGCGCTGGTGGCGCCGTCCTCGCGGATCGCGTTCGCCGCGGCCTTGGCGACGAACGCCGTGCCCGAGCGCGGCTTGCCATCGTCGCCGAGCCCGGCGCCGGCCATCATCGTCGTGTCGCCGCCCGTCGGCCAGGCGTGCAAGCGGACGCGCTTGAACTCGAGCGAGCGCAGGGACGCCTCGAGCACGGCTGTCTTGATGCCGCTCGCCGACGCGTCGATGCCGATCACTTGGTGCGCCATGAAACCTCTCTATTACTCTTCTCGGAAGTAAACCATTTGGTTCGTCGCCAAGTTGAAGGTGGCGAGGATGCGCTTCTCGACCGCGTTCATCTGCCCGGTCGCGAGCACGGTGTACCAATCGAGCGAGGCGTTGTCGTCGACGAAGTCTTTGAGCTTCTGCTCGTCGAGGTTCACGCCGACTTGCGCCCCGAGCGTCTTCAGCGTCGCCGCGTTCAAGATGCCTTGGCCGAGCGGCAACGCGCGCAGCTCGACGATCATGGTCAACAGAAGCTCCATGCCCGGGCCGTACAACGCGAGGTCGTTCGGGTTGACGGCGGCCTGACGGATCACGGCGGCGACCGTTGGCAGCTCGGCGGTCGCGAGGGTGATGCCGCCGACCGGATAGACCGTGAAGCCTTGCTCGAGCTCGCCGAAGAGATCGTCGTCGATGCCGTAGATCATCTGCATCTCGGCGAGTGAGTCGAAGGGCGCGTTCTTCACCTTGTAGCGATCGCGCATGCGCGCGTAGTTGTCGTCTTCGTCGCCGACGCTCGAGCCTTCGCGCACGTTGTCGAGATCGACGTAGTCGGTGATGAAGCCGGCGAGCTCGTCGCGGCTCACGCGCTCGCCGTTGCCGTGCTCGTCCTCCCAGTAGCGATCGAAGCGCGGATCGAGCAGGCGTCCGAGCAGCAGGTTACGCACGCGGAACTTGTCGCTGATGCTGCCGAGCCGATTGAGGTCGATCTTGCCCTTCTCCGGCATCGCTTTGGCGACACACTCGCCTGGGAGCGGCAGCGGCGTGTCGTCGTTCAGCGTGATCAGCGCGGTGAGCATGCCGCACTCGGCTGGGAGCATGCTCGCGAGGTTCGGCAGCGGCACGTTCGGGAGGAACTGCTTCAGGGTCGCTTGGGCCTGGCGCAGTGCGCGCAGGATGCCGAGCTCGATCTCGAGCGCGTTCTTCGCGTTGTAATAAGCGATGAGCTCGTCGCGGCCGTTCTCGGCGAGCTGCGCGTCGACGCGGGCGTTGTACTGCATGTCGGTCGCGACGATCGTCAGGATGGTGACGGCCGTCAGCACCGTCAAAATGGCGATGCCGCGTTGGCGGTCCCTGGGACCTAATTCAAGCATACGTTCGCTCCGAAGCTGAGTGCATCTTGCAACATGATCCGCGACTGCGTCATGAACGTCTGCGCCTTCTTGCCGTCCGGCATCGGCAGCGTCAGCTCGATCTTCACGAAGAGCGGCAGCTTGAACTTCTTCTCGGAGCGGGTGGTGTCCCACTCGTCCTCCCAGCGATCCGAGTCGGCGTTGTAGAAGCTGAGCTCCAAGCCCTCGATGTCGTGCGCGAGCACATACTCCGGGCCGGTCTTGCCGGGATCGTCGGTGATGCGGCGCGACTCACGGCGAAAGAGCGCCTTCTTCTGAGTGTCGAGCGGATCGTTGTCGATGTAGTAGGCGATCTCCGACTGATCGCTCTCGTGGCTGTCCTTCTTCCAGCGGTAGTGCGCGAACGAGGTGAAGAGCAGCGGCTCGCGCGTGCCGCTGCGGCCCTTGAACAAGGTCTGCGTGCGCCGCTCGACGCAGTTGTAGTGCTTCGAGAGGTACGCCATCGAGATCTCGCGGCTCATGCGCAAGAGGGCGATGCGCGCCGTGTTCTGTCGCTCGCTGTAGACGTCGAGCATCGCCTTGGCTTCGAGCTGGCGCACGAGCGAGCCGCCGAGGATCGCCGAGATGAACGCGACGATCGCGACGGCGATCATGACTTCCATCAGACTGAACCCGCGCTTCGTCATCCGTCTCGTCATCTGGGCACCAGCGGCAACGGCGGCGGCGCCTTGATGCCCGTGAGCCCCGGGATACCAGACGTGCCTTGCGCGCCCGTCGCCCCCGACGGCGCCTGCACGGATTGCTTCAGCGCCTTCGACGTGACGATCGCCGTCACCGCAAACGAGCCGCGGTACTTCTTCCCCTCCGGCCACGACACGTCGAGGATCACCAGGCGCATGTTCTGGCCGATGCCTTGCGCGACCGGCGTGATGAGCGGCGCCATGAGCTGCGTCAGGTCGCCCATGCCGCCGCCGAGCAAGCCTGCCGCCGCGCCCCCCGGTCCGCCGGGCGCGCCGCCTGCTGCCGAGCCTCCGCCCATCGCTTCGGTGAGCGAGCCCGCCATCTCCATGATGCGATCGGTCTGCACCTTGATCACCTTCACTTGCGCGCGCCACTTGATCTCGGGGTGCTTCTGCTCGCTGAAGTCGCCGTCGCGATCCTCGTCGTCGATGCTGAAGCCTTCCTTGTTCAGCTCGCGCTCGAGATCGAGCATCTTGGCCCGCGCGAGCAGCGTCGCGTGCGTCATGCCTTCGATGCGTTCGACCGACGCGATCGCGTTGACGTTGCCGCTCATGATGACGCCGAGCGAGAGCGCGAGGATCGCGAGCGCGACCATGACCTCGAGCAACGAAAAACCAGCCGGGACCAGGGACCCTTTTTCGAGGATTCCATTCTTGGCGTCAGCGCGGTCCCGCAACAGCCCGGGAACCACCTCTTGGCGCGTGAAAGACGGTCCCAGGTCCCTCACTTCGCCTCCTTGTATTCGATCTTCTTGTCTTGAATCCGCGTCCGACCGGTCAGCGGCTCGATCTCGACGCCGTACACGCGCTCGCTCTCGTCCATGAACGTGATCACCGCGTGCTCGCAGTAGCCCATCGGGAAGAAGTGCAAGGTCGCTTTGCCCTCGGTCTGCGCGTCGCGCATGTGCTCGGCCATCACCTCGGCGATCTTCACGCCGCTCGGCAGCTCGAAGGGCACGGTGCCCGGCGCCTTCGTCCAGTGCGCGGTCTTCTTCACGCTGACCGTGTTGCCCACCTCGCGCCGCGCCATCGCGATCAGCTTCTCCTGATCGGTGAGGTTCGGCTTGTCCTCGTCGTCCTTTTCATCGCGGCCGTTCGCGTTCGGATCGGCGAGCAGCACCCGCGAGTCGGCGACCTCCGGCGTGATCGTGTTCAGCTTGAAGTCGAAGACCAAGCGGCAAGGCTTTCCGGACAGCGCGGCGAGATCGTAAGTCGCCTTCACCATGCCCGTCGTCTTCGACGCCGCCGCCCGCAGATCCGCGCGCGTGACGTTGTCGATGACCGGGACCGAGACGCCGACGAGCAGCGCCACGACGGCGAGCGTGATCGCGATCTCGATGAGGGTGAAGCCCCGGGCGACTCGGTCGCCCAGATGGGGCATTAGCCGGCCGACGCGATACAATGCAGTTCTCCTTATCGCGGCGGCCGGCTAATGCGCGCTCTTCCAATTCCCGATGTCGTCCGACCCACCCTCGACGCCGTCGGCGCCGTAGCTGATGATGTCGAAGCTGTCCGGGTTGTGCGTGCCGGGTTGGATGTAGACGTACGACTTGTCCCACGGGTCGTTCGGGATTTCCTTCAAGAACGGCTTGTCGCCAGGGCCCGAGCCGCCTTGCAGCGCCGCCAGGCCTTCGCCGGACGACGGGTAGCGGTGCTTCGACAGCTTGTAGAGCTCGAGCGCTTCCTCGAACTGCTTGATCTGTGTCTTGGCCGCGCTCATCTTCGCCTTGTCGAGCTGGCCGAGCACGTTGACGCCGACGACGCCGACGACGAGCGAGATGATGACGAGCACCACCATGATCTCGATGAGGTTCATACCTCTCTGCGCTGCGCGGCTGGCTTGGGTGAACATCGAAACGAAACTCTTCTTCATGGTCTTTCCTCTCACTTGGCAAAGCTCCCCATCTGCAGCATCGGCAGAAGGATCGCGAACACGATGAACGCGACGGCAGCGCCCATCGCGATGATCAAGATCGGCTCGAGCAGCGAGGTCACCATCATGACCCGCGACTCGACCTGGCTGTCGTAAGCGTCGGCGATCTTGCCGAGCATCTCTTCGAGCTGGCCGGACTTCTCGCCGACCGCGATCATGTGCGTGACGATCGGCGGAAATTGGCCGGAGCGCTTCAGCGGCGCCGCGATCGACTCGCCTTCCTGAATCGATCCGCGCGCCTGCTCGATCGCCTCGGTCAGGATCACGTTGTTGACGATGTTCTTGACGATCTCGAACGCGACGAGCAGCGGCACGCCCGAGCCGAGCAGCGTGCTCAGCGTGCGGGTGAAGCGCGCGACGGCGAGCATGCGCATGACCTCGCCGAAGAAGGGCATCTTGAGCTTGAACTGATCGATCTTCTTGCGCCCGTCCACGGTCTTGCGAAAGCGCGTGAACCAAAACGCGGCGCCGATCATCAGCAGCACGACGACCCACCAAAAGTTGCGGAAGCCGTCCGACGCCAAGATCAGGATCTCGGTGGGCAAGGGCAGGGCGGCCTTCTGGTTCTCGAAGATCTTCACGATCTTCGGCACGACGAAGGTCATCATGATGCCGACGACGACGACCGCCATCATCACCATGATCGCCGGATAGAACATGGCGCCGACGATCTTCTGGGTGAGCTTCGCCTGGTTCTCGGTGAAGTCGGCGAGGCGAATCAGCACGACGTCGAGCGCGCCCGATGACTCGCCGGCGCGGATCATGTTGACGAACAGGCCGCTGAAGACCTTGGGATGATCGGCCATCGCGTCGGCGAGCGACGCGCCTTCGTTCACCCGCTGCTTGATCTGGCCGTACACCGAGCGCAGGCGCGGGTGCTCGATCTGATCCACCAAAGCGGTCAACGCGTCGACCAGCGGTATCGCAGCGCCGATCAACGTCGCGAGCTGGCGCGTGCTGACGGCGAGCTCCTGGGCGCTCACCCGCTCCATGCTCGCCTTCAACGAGAACGCGCCGGCCTTCTCGACCGCCTGCGCCTTCTTGTCGCCGAGGCTCTCCTCGATCGTCGCGACCATGATGCCGTCTTTGCGCAGGACCGCGCGCAGAGACTTCGGGCTCTCGGCGTCCTTCAGGCCGCTGACGTTCTTGCCGCGGGCGTCGAAGCCCTTGTACGCGTACAAGGCCATCAGTTGTCTTCCTGCGTGACGCTCAGGACTTCTTCGATCGTCGTGAGGCCGGCGAGCACCTTCTTGGCGCCGTCTTCGCGCAGCGTGCGCATGCCGTGCTTGACCGCCGACTTCTTGATCGAGCCGGCGTCCACCTTCTGCAGGATGCGCTCTCTGATCTCATCGTCGATCGGCATCAGCTCATAGATGCCGCTGCGGCCGCGGTAGCCGGTGAACACACACTTCTGGCAGCCCTTGCCGCGGAAGATCGTCGGCACCGAGTTGAGCTTCGACACCTCGACGCCGATCTCGCGCAGCGCCTCTTCGCTCGGCTGGTAGGCCTCCTTGCAATCAGGGCAAACGGTGCGGATCAGGCGCTGCGCCAACACGCCGATCAACGAGCTCGCGACCAAGAAGGGCTCGATGCCCATGTCGGCCAAGCGCGTGATCGCGCCGGACGCGTCGTTCGTGTGGACCGTCGACAGCACCAAGTGACCGGTCAACGACGCTTGGATCGCGATCTCGGCGGTGTCGCGATCGCGGATTTCGCCGACCATGATGACGTCCGGATCGTGACGCAAGAACGAGCGCAGGCCGTTGGCGAAGGTGAGGTCGATCTTCGCGTTCACCTGCACCTGCGAGATGCCTTGCAGCTGATACTCGACCGGATCTTCGACAGTCAGGATGTTGAGCTCGGGCGAGTTGATGCGGTTCAAGCACGCGTACAACGTCGTCGTCTTGCCGGAGCCGGTCGGGCCGGTGACCAAGATGATGCCGTACGACTTGTGAACGAGGCTCTCCATCTGCTTGTAGATGTCGGGCGCGAAGCCGAGGTCGGTGAGGTCGAGCAAGATCGACGAGCGATCCAAGAGACGCATCGTGATGCGCTCGCCGAACACCGTCGGCGCCGTGGCGACGCGAATGTCGATGTCGCGGCCAGCGAGCTTGATGCGGATGCGGCCGTCTTGCGGCAAGCGCTTCTCGGCGATGTTCAAGCCGGCCATGATCTTCAGGCGGCTGGTGATGGACGCCTGGAGCTTCTTCGGCGGCTTGATCTTCTCGTAAAGCACGCCGTCGATGCGGAAGCGCACGCTCATGTCGCGTTCGAAGGGCTCGACGTGGATGTCGCTCGCGTGCTCTTTGGTCGCTTGCGACAAGATCGAGTTCACCAAGCGAATGATCGGCGCCTCGTCCTCGGAGTCGATGATGTCGATGATGTCTTCGATGTCGCTCTCGATCGCCGAGAGGTCTTCGTTCTTCAGGTCCTCCATCGCCGCTTCGGCGTGGGCGGTGCCGCGATCGTACACCTTGTTGATCGCGTCGATCACGCGGTTCGGCGCGGCGACGGTGTAGATCAGCGTGTCGTTCATCAGCACGCTCATCTCGTCGAGCGTGGGCGTGTCGAAGGGATCGGCGATGTAGACCTCGATGCCCTCGGGCGTGCGCCGGCGCGGCAGGACGAGGCGCTGCTTGGCGAAGTTGATCGGCAGCGTGCGGATGAGATCGTCCGGGATCTCGCGGTCGTCGATCGCCGCCGCGTAGCCCATGCCGAGATCTTCGGCGAGCGCCTTGGCGATCGCTTCTTCGGTCGTCAGCTTCTTCGCCGTCAGCAATTCGCCGAGGCGACCGCCGCGCATCTTGAGCTCGATGATCGCCTCTTGCACGACGCTCTCGGGCACGAGGCCGCGTTGAATGATCACGTCGCCGATGGGATCTCCGGTCACAACAACCTCACTGCGGTTGAACGTCGAGCTTCTCTTTGCGATCGCCGGTGGGGGCCAGAGGCCCTGCGGGCATCTCGACACCCGCATCGACGGGCCGCACACCCGGGCTCGCCGGTGCGACAGTCGATCCCGTCGTACCGCTGGCGCCCTCTGTTCCGCTCGAACCGGTGGCGCCCGTCGGGCCGCTCGCCGGATCCATGTCGACGCCGTGAGGCGCCACGATGACGTCGCCCGAGTCGCCTTTGCCACCGTTTTGAATCTCGTTCATCTCCTTCTTCACCTGCTTGGCCATCAGCGCGAAGGGTCCGTTCTTCTTGTTGAAGTCGATGTACGCGCGGTAGTCCTTCGAGTCGGCGTAGACGAGCTCTTGGTACGCCTTGTACTCGGCGTACTTGCGCTCATAAATGCGCTGGAAGTCCGTGCGCGTGCGGACGATGTACGGCGTGATGACGACGAGCAGGTTCGACTTCTTGCGTGTCGTCGACTTCGTCTTGAACAGCCAGCCGATGATCGGGATGTCGCTCAAGATCGGATAGCCGCTGACCGACTCGGTCACGTTGTCCTTGATCAAACCGCCGAGCACGACCGTCTGCTGATCTTCGAGCACGACCTTCGACTTCACCGAGCGCTTCGAGGTCACTGGGAAGTCGACGCCGCCGATGTTTCTGTGATCGACGATGTCCTCGAGCTTCTGATCGATCTCGAGCAGCACGCGGTCCGAGTCGTTGATGTGCGGCGTCAGCGTGATGTCGAGCGAGACGTCGATGCGCTCGATCTGCGACTGGCCGATGCCGAGCGCGCCGCCGAGGCCGCCGAGGCCCGCGAGCGCGTTGGTGGCGCCGCCGGTGGCGCCGCCGAGCAAGCCGCCGAGCGCGCCGAGCCCGCCGCCGCCGCCGCCGAGCGACGCGCCGGCGCCCAAGCCCTTGGCGAACGGCTCCTTCGAGCCGACTTCGATCTTCGCTTCTTCGTTGTCGGTCGCGAGCAGGTACGGCGTCGAGATGACGTTCGCGTTCGACGACGTCTGCAGCGCGCGCAAGATCACCGCGAACGAGGGCACCGTGATCTTCGTGGTGGCGCCGCCGGCGACGAGCGGCGGAATCTCCACCGGGATGCCCGGGCCGGAGATGCCGGCGAGGGCGCCGCCGAACGCGTTCAACATCGTCAACGGCGAGAGCGCTTGCGAGAGCAGACCGCTGCCGCCGTACTGCGGGCCGTTGACGACGCCGGGCAGGCTCTTCGTCAGATCGCTGCCGGCCGGGGGACTAATCTGCGGCAGCGGCGCGTACCACTGCAGGCCGGCGCTCTGATCGTTGCTGATCGTCACTTCCATGATCGCGCACTCGATGAAGACTTGCCGGCGCGGGATGTCGAGCTGATCGACCATGCGCTTCACCGAACGAAAGTCGGCCGGCGACGCGATGACGAGCAGCGAGTTCGTCGCCTTGTCGGCCGTGATCTTCACGTCGCCTTCGAACAAGCTCGCCGAGCCGCCGCCGGCGGGCGCCGCAGGCGTGCCACCCGGGGGCGATGGGCCGGTCGCGCGCTTCTTCGGCTGACCGCTCGCGAGCGACGAGAGCGTGCCGGCGAGATCCTCGGCGTTGGCGTTCTGCAGCGAGATGACCCGCACTTGCCCGGTGTCTTCGCCGACCGGCACGTCGAGCTTCATGATGAGCTCTTCGAGCTGGCGATAGGCGAAGTCATTGGCGACGATGATCAGCTGGTTCGTGCGGTCGTCCGGGATGAGCTTGCTGATCGACAGCGTGTCGTCGACATTCTGCCCCGGCACACCACTTGGTTGCGGCACCGGCATGGCGCCGGGGGTCTTCGGGCCCTTCTTCACGTCGAAGAGCTCGCCGAGCTTGGTCGCCATCTCGCTCGCGGTCGCGTACTTGATCGCCTTCAAGTGGATCTGATCGTTCGTCCCCTCGGTGTCGAGGTTCTTCAGGATCTGCTCCATGCGCACGAGGTTCGAGCCCCACTCGCTGACGATGATCGCGTTCGTCGGCGGGTAGACGGC
The DNA here is from genome assembly GCA_020848545.1 of Deltaproteobacteria bacterium. Classification (GTDB taxonomy): domain Bacteria; phylum Myxococcota; class JADLHZ01; order JADLHZ01; family JADLHZ01; genus JADLHZ01. The sequence goes on from JADLHZ010000020.1 coordinate 88,540, forward strand.
GAGCTGCGCGACCTTCGACTTGAAGTTGTTCAAGATGTTCGAGATCGTCGTCGCGTCCGAGTGCTGCAGGTGGATGATCTTGGTGACGATGTTGTCGTTCGGCGGCACTTCGTCTTTGTCGTTCGTGTAGGTCGGGATCGGCGACTTGGCGGCGTCGGCGCTCGGCACGAGCTTGTAGAACTTGCCGACCTTGACGATCGTGATGTCGTTGACTTCGAGCGCGGAGAGAAACGCGCGGTACGCTTCGTCGGCGGTCACGTCCTGCGGGCTGATGATGGTGACCGCGTTGCCTTTGATCTTCTCGGGGATGATGAAATTGCGCTGGGTGATCTCGCTGATCAGCTTGACGATCTCCGAGATCTGCACCTTGTTGAAGTCGAACTTCCAACGCCCCTTCGCTTGCGCGGCCTTGGCGTCGATCTTCGGAACGTCGTTGCCCGCGGGGTTGCCCGCGACGTTGCCCGGCGGGGTGTTTCCCGGGAGCTGCGGCGTCGTCGTCGGTGGCGGCTGCGAGGGGCTCGGCGGCTGTCCACCGGTCGAGCCTGGGATGATCGATCCTGGCGGCGGCGCGGCGCCCGGCTTCAGTGGCTTGAACTGCGGCATGATCGGGATCGGCGGCTTCGGCGCGGCGAAAGCGCTGAGCGAAGTGCTCGTGAAGCAGAACAGGACGACAGCAGTCAGAGGCTTGTGCACGTCTCTTCTCTTCTTCTCTAGCGAATCTGGTAAGTGATCGTCTTCGGGCTGCCGCGCCGCTCGAGCTGCACGGTGATCGCGCGGGCGTCGCGCAGCTTGCCGTAGACTTCGAGCGCTTTGTCCGGGCTGTTCATCTCGTAGCCGTTGATCTTCTGAATGACGTCGCCGTTTTGCAGGCCGATCTGCTGATAGACCGAGCCCGGACGGATCGAGAACAGCTTGAAGCCGTCCGACTTTCCGTCCTTGAACGCCGGCACGATGCGCGCGTCGGTGGCGACTTCGTTCAGGTGCTCTTGCACCCACTGAATCTTCTTCTGCTCGATCGCGTACTCGTTCTCGTTCACCTTGCTGACGCCGTCGCCGCCGCCCGGGCTCGAGCCGCCGTCTTCGGGCGAGGTCGTCGAGGTGACCGTGGTGTCCGGCACCACGGGTCGCGTGCCGTCGTCACCGAGGATGCAGACCTCCAAGTGATCGTCTTTGCGAAACTTCGCCGAGGCCGGGTAGATCTCGAGCACTGTCACGTCGCCCGGCAGCTTGTTGCGGCCCTCGCGCGTCGAGTAGATGCCGCTCTCCTGCGTCTTCGGATCGCGATAGATGACGTACGACCACTCGACGCGGTTGCCGGCGACGATGCCCATGATGTTGTTGCCGATGGAGCAGGGGAGCTGGCGGTTGGTGTCGACCGGCTTCACCGGGCCCGCTTCGGCTGGCGGCAGCTCGCGCCGCGCCTGCATCAAGTTGCGATCGAGGATCTGCTGCACGGCCATGCCCGGCGTCAGGGTGGCGAGGGCGGTCGGCAGCGTCGCGCGCTTGACCGGCGCCTGGTCGAGCGTCGGCAGCTCACGCACCGCTCTATAGATGAAGACGTTGATCGTCTTCGCCAAGAAGAAGGCGGCAATTGTAATCAGGACCAAGTTGATGGCCCATCGGTAACGGCCTAGCGCGAGCGTGATGAGGCGTTGTGCATCCATAGATTCTCTTCCAAAGGGCGCAATCAGCAATCCACGGACCATCCGTGTAGGTTGTTTATAAACACCGAATTCGGCTGGTTTATTCTGGGTTTAGCGGATGAGGCGAGGCTCGGATCGCGATGCCACTTTGTCAGCGCGCGGCGGGTGGCTAGGAGGCTTTTGCCGAAATGGCATGTTCGGGTCGTCTGGCGGCGCTCATGTGATCAATCGTACGCCCGGCAAGCAACGCTGCTGTCCCACACGCGATAACTCCTTTGTCAGGTCTGAAAAACCTAATGGAAGTGAGGTCGCATGAATCCCTTTGAGAAACTGCTGCTCCGCCGCGCCCGTAACAGCGATTTGCAACGCAGCGCTCAATGGCTCGCGAACATCACCCACGCTTACGCCAAAGAGAACGGCGTCAGCACGGCGGTTTCGGACGAGCTCGGCCAAACGATGGAATACTACGGCAACTACGCCGAGACCGAAGATCCGGAAGCGTTGATCAACGCCGAAGCCGAGCTCGGCCGCGTCGTCAAGGCGACGCCGCTGTTCAAGGTCGCGAACGAAAATGAGACCGACGAGGTCGTCGGCTGACCGTCCCGCCTACTTCTTCTTCTGCTCCATCAGCGCCTTGATCACTTCCGCGGTGGCGGTCGCCAACGCACGGGCGCGCAAAGCAAACGGATCATCGCCCTTCTTGTCGAGCTCGATCGCCGTCCGCAGATCATCGAGCGCATCTTCGAACTCGCCGTGCTGCAACAGGATCTCGCCGCGGTTCGTGTGCGCGGCGATGTTGTTCGGATCGAGCGAGATCGCGGTGCCGTACTCTTCGACGGCCTCCTCCGGCATGTCGAGCTTCCAGTAGATCGCGCCGAGCATGAAGTGCATGTAGCCGTCGATCGGGTTCTGGATGACGAGCGCCTCGAAGATCTGACGCGCCTCACGGATGCGGCCTTGCTGGAAGAGCGTGTACGCGTACTCGGCGAGCGCGTACGACTGATCGATCGTGATGCCCATCAGCTGCGCGAGCGACGCTTCGCCGAGCACGAACTTCGACATGTTCTCGTCGGTCAACGTGCCTTCGATGTCGTGAATCAAGCGGAACTTTTTTGCGACCTCGGCCGCCCCCATCGCTTTTGTCACGTCCATTGCGTTCGCCGCGGGCGCGTCCGGCTTCTTCGCCGGCTTCGCGGGCTTCGTCGTTCCTTTTGTCGCCATAGGACACGGAACTTCGTCGATGACCCCGGGCGAGTCAAGTTTGGCTGGCGCGCCGCCGGATCAATCCGGATGCGGCTCGCGCTCGTCGCACGGCGTGCCGAGGTCCACCGGGTAGACGCCGAGATCGGTGAAGATCATCGGCGACTCCATGTAGGTGTTCACGAGCTCGAGCTTCTGTGTGCCGGCCGGCGTGGTCCACTCCGCCGTCTTCTCGGCGGGCTTCACGAGCAGGCGGCCGGCGGCGCTCACGAAGCTCGCGCCCTGGTCGGAGACGATCGCGTCGTCGAGCTCGATCCGGGCGAGCTTGCCCTTCATGCCCATGAACAGGCGGTAGCCCTTCGCAGGCTTCGCGCGGAGCTCGCGGTCGACATAGTAATAGACGCCGCTCGGGTCGCTCGCCAGCGCGACGGCGCCGTAGGTGACGCGCGTTTGGAAGAGCGGCGCTGCGAGCACCGGTGCCGCCTCTTTGCCGGCGAGCAGCTTGTAAGTGATCTTCTTCGCGTCACAAACCACGGTCGCGTCGTTGCCTTCGAGCACGAGTTGCCGCTGCCAACCGTCGACGAAGCGGGGATCCCAAAAACCGAAGCTCACCCGCGCGCCGTTCTTCGAAGCGCCCTCGAGGCGGAGCAACGAGAGGCCGCCGATGTTGCCGTGAAAGACGAGGGTGCTCGTGCCGGTCGTTGGTTCGATGGCCAAGTAGTGACCGACGCCGTCGGCGTAGACGCGCAGGCGCTGGCGCACGTTCTGGGCGTCGGCATACGGGCGCGGCTTCACCCAGCCTTCGCGATCGAAGAGCGTCGTCGTCGTTGGCGCAGGAGGCGGTGGCGCAGGCGGAGCGCCGGAGAACAGCTCTTTGACGGCGCCCGGGATCGCGTCGAGCACGTCGTCGATCTTGCCGCCTTTGAAGCGCCGGCTCACTTGCTTCACTTCGCCGATGCGCCGGCTGTGCACGAGCTTGATGAAGAGCATCAGGCTCTCGCCCGTTTGGCCGACCGAGCCGGTCAGGATCCGTTCGGCGCCGAGCGCGCCGCCGATCTCGGCGAAGCACGCCTCCGCAGTGCAGCCGACGAGCTGCTTGTGCTCCTCCACGGAGAGCAGCGTCTTGATCTCGTCCGGAGTGATGAGCTGAGCGTTCGTCACGCTGCGCACCTCGCCGGCGATCGACTCGATCACGGCGTGGTACGCGGCGTCGTCGACACCGGCGCCGCGTTGGAAGCCGAAGAGCGCCAGCTTTTGCGGAAGGGCGAGGCAGAACAGCGCGAGCGCGATCATTTCACCGGCATTGTGCTCGGAGCGGCCGTCTTTGCAACAGGTGAGGTCGCGGATGTCGCCGCCGGCTGGGAGCTCGCGGCCCTGACGGCAGGCATCGAGGCCGGCTCGCCGCCGAGGAGCAGCGGGATCAACGCCGCCGACGCCGCCTTCGGATCGCTCGGCGTCACGCGCGAGAGGCGGACCGCTGCCAGGCGCTTTTGCGGCAGCACGAGCCAGAACGATCCGCGCGGATCGCCGGCGTAGAGCACCTGCGTCTCGGGCTTGTCTCCGCCCTTCAGCTGCCAGAGCAACGTCGCCGTCGGATCGGCGACGATCGGCGCGCTCGCGGCTTCGCGCCAGGCCGTGCCGAAGAGCGGCTGCTGCGACTCGACACGGCGGCCGCCGTCGACGAACGCGAGGCCGAGGCGCGCGAGATCGAGCGCGTGCCACGAGACGCCACCGGCCGCGATCGGGTTTTGCTCTGCGTCGAAGGTCCAACCGAGCTGGCGCAGGCCGAGCGGCCCCATCACTTCATCGGCGAGATAGCGATCGAGCTTCTTACCAGACGCCGCCAGCACGACCCCGGCGAGCAAGTTGAACGCCTTCGGATTGAACGCGCGCTTCGCGCCGGGCGCGTCGATGACATCGGCGGCGAGCGCGAAGCGGATGACGTTCGCCGGGCGCAGCGGATCGTCGGGCTGTGGCGCGCTGAGCCCGGTCGAGTGCTCGAGCAGCTGGCGCAGCGTCACTTGCCGCTTCTTGCCCTGCTGCCACTCTGGGAACCAGGTGCTCAACGGATCCGAGAGCGAGCGGATCTTCGCGGTGTCGATCAGCCGCCCGATGGCGAACGCCGTCACCGTCGTGCCGATGCGCCCGAGATCGATCGGGTTCGAGACTTCATCCTTGTACCACTCGACGATCGCCGCGCCCTGATCGACGACGACGAAGGCGTCGCCGTGCCGGATGACGCCCGCCGCTTCCAGCCTCGCCGCGAGCGGATGCGGCACCGGCTTCAGTTCCGGCGCTGGCGCCACATGCTCTTTTGGCAGCGGCAGTATGATCCTGTCTGCGGCGAGCTCCGGTTGCGGCGCGATCAAGATGCCGAGCCCCAGGCCGAAGCTCAGTAACAGGATCATCAGCACGAAGAGGCGCGGGCCCTTCAACCACGACGGCACCGGCGCCGGCAGGTTCGCGCGAATGGTCTCCTCGCCGATGTCGAGCGGCACTTGCCCGAAGCTCGCCGGCGGCGGCTCTTCCGGGGCGACGACCTTCGCTGGCGCGGGCTTCGGCGGGGCGGGCTTGGCCGGCTCCGCGCGCATCGGCTCGTGTTTTGGCGCATCCTGCTTCGGCGCTTCCTTCAGGTACAAGGGCAGCGCGTGGTTGACGGTGCCGAGCGCGCGCTGCACGTCCTGCGCGAACGCCTTCACGTCTGCCGGCCGGGCCTTCGGCGACAAGCTGAGCGCGCGGTTGACGACGCTCGCGAGCTGGGGCGGCGCTTCTGGACACACGCTCGCGAGCGGCACGATCGCGCCTTGGGCCGCCACGATCGTGCCTTGCAACGACGTGGCGTCTTCGATGGGCTCGCGCCCGGAGAGCAGAAAGTAGGTGAGCGCACCCAGAGAATAGACGTCGCACGCGACGGTGGCCGACTTGCCGAGCACGAGCTCCGGCGCGATGAACGCGAGCGATCCCGGCGGGCTGTTGCCGCGACGCACGCGGCTCGCAGTGATGCTGCCCATCCCGAAGTTCGTCAGGCAGAGCTTGCCGCCCGTCCGGACGAGCACGTTATCGGGCTCGAGGTTCCCGTGCAGCGTGCCAGTCTGGTGCGTGCCGGCGAGGATCGCGCACACGCGCAAGATGATCGCCACGGCCTCGTGCGGCTTCGGCGGCCCTTTGCGCGAGACGAAGCGCGTGAGGCTGGCCCCGTCGATCATCTCGGCTTCGTAGAATGCCGGCAGCTCGCCGTCTTCGGCGTGATCATAGATGCGGACGACGCCGTCCATTTCCAGGCGCTGCTGCTCCTTCGCGGCGTTGACGAAGGCGGCGCGCGCGTCGGGATCTTCGGCGAGAAAGTCGTAGAGCCGCTTGACGACGACGACGCGGCGCGAGCGGCGATCTTCCACGAGGAAGAGCTCGCCGTGTGAGCCGCGCGTCAAGAGCTCGCGCACGTCGAAGCGATCCGGGAGCGACGCGCTCTTTTGCTTCTCGCCGAGCACTTCCTTCCAGCGCAGGCGAAAGAGGGCGACGGGCTCGGCCTTGCCCTTGAACGTGGCGCTGCCGGCCGCCTCGATCGGAAAGAGCTTCTTGCCGTCATCGGCGACGCTGCTCGACATCAGGATCTCGTCGGCCTGCGCCTGGTGCTCGATGCGTGCCGCGACGTTGACGACGTCGCCGTAGATGTCGCCCGCCTGCGCGATGGCGACGCCCGCGTTCAGCGCGATGCGAATATGGATGCGATCGTCGGCGCCTTGGACTGTGTCGTTGTACGCCGCGAGCGCCTGCTGCATGCGCGCTGCGGCTTTCAAGCTCGCGCCGACGGTCTCGAAGTAGCACATGATGGCGTCGCCGATCGTCTTGACGATGACGCCCTGGTTTTGCTGCACGATGGGAAACAGGATCGCGTTGTGGGTGAGCACCTTCTCGCGGCCTTTGAGATCGCCGTAGCGCTCGTAATACTGCGTGCTGCCTACGAGGTCGGTAAACATGACGACGATGTGCTTATCGAGCCGGCTCAGCTTTTTGGACTGATGCGCGCGCAGCGCCATGAGCTCTTGATGCTGCTTCGGATCCAGCATCTGCGTGGCGCCGGTCGACTCGCCACTCTCGTCATCGGAGACCGCGTCGAACGCTTCGCCTAGACGCAGCGCGTTCAAGGTGGCCGCGACCTTCGCCGCCTCGTCGAGGCCTTTTTGGGCCATAGACCAGGCATCATAGCCCGCGGCGCCACCCTCGCACGCATTTGCGCCGCCATTTGCTGTGGAGTTTTCGACACGCTGCGATTAGATTTCCAAGAAGCATGTTGTCTGCCGTCCCGCGTCGATTCTGGCTCCCCGCTGTGATCCTTGCGCTCGCCTTGGGTGGGTCTGGGTGCGAGCGCGACGAGGCGATCTTCGTCGTGCAGATCTATCCTTCCGAGCTGCTCCCGCAGGGCCTTGCGACCGACGACACCGTGGTCGCGCTGCAGACGGCGCTGAAGCAGGAAGGGTTCATCCTCGCGGAAGGCTCGAAGCGCAACTACGCCGCCAAGGTGGAAGTGCGCCGAGAGAGCCAGAGCTTCGGCAGTGGCAAGGACACGTGGCAGATGCGCGTCGTCTTGGCGCCGCGCGACGCGGGTGTCGAGGCGGGTGCCATCGCGATGGAAGGCCTCGGCGAAACGGCCGCCGACGAAGCAGTGCCGAGCGCGCAGCAGCTGGCCGAAGCGGCCGCGGCGGCAGCCAAAGAGCTCGCCGAAGAACGCAAGATGATGCGCAAGCCGAAGGACGAGATCGTGACGGCGCTCTCGAGCCCCTCGCGGCGCGTCCGCGACTTCGCGGTGCGGCTCGCCGGTGCGCGCAAGATCAAGGACCTCGTGCCGGTGCTCTCGAAGCGCTTGGCCGACGAGCCCGAGTCGGATCTCGTGCTGCGCATCGTCGGCGCGCTCGTGCAGATCGGCGACGATCGGGCGGTGTCGCCGCTCGTCGAGCTGACCAAGCGCAAGCACCCGATCTTCATCAATCAGATCGTCTTCGCGGTCGCGCAGATCGGCGGCCAAGAGGCGGAGGCCTACCTCGACACGCTCGCCCAAGGGCACCCGAGCGACCAGGTGCGGGCCGCTGCGCGTGACGCGTTGCAGGAGCTCCTGTCTCGCAAGAGCGCCAAGCTGAAGCGCTAGCGTTCTTGATCACGAAGGCGATCGCGCTTAACGCGATCACATGCGCGCGTTCGTCGTCCTGTCGTTGCTCTGCTCCTGCGCCGGCACCACCCAAAGCGTGAAGACGAAAGCGAGCGACTACTACCCGCTCCGCACGGGCGTGACCTGGGTCTACAAGGGCACCTTCCTCGGCCAGCAGGAGACACGCACGATCGTGATGGGCGCCGAGGATCAAGACGGCTTCTTCACCGACGACACCGGCGCCAAGCTCACCTATGACGGCGAAGGCCTGCGCGACGAGCGCCGCTACCTCTTGCGCGAGCCGATCCACCCCGGCGCGAAGTGGCAGAGCGTGGCCGCGCTCGGCGTGATCGAGAAGTACGCGATCACGAAGGTGCACGAGCCGTGCGAAGCGCCGGCCGGCAAATACGAAGACTGCATCACCGTGACGAGCGAGCTGCCGGCCGCCGACAAGAAGCGCTTGGAAGCGACGCTGGTCTACGCGAAGACCATCGGCCTCGTGCGCCTCGAGACGACCTTGGTCGAAGGTGAGAAGCGTACGCCGCAAGTGCATATGGAGCTCGTGCAGTTCAGGCCGTAGAACGCTCTCGTCAGCGCGGGCAGCGGCACCATCGCCGATCTTCTGGACATCCCGCGCGAGGCGCCCTAAAGGCCGTACCCCATGGTCAACCGCCGCTTTGTCATCGTCATGCTCACAGCCACGCTCGCCGCGTGTAAATCCGACCCGCCGCCGCCGAAGCCCGAGCCGAAGGTCGAGGCGCCGAAGCCCGTCGAGAAGAAGATCGCGCAGCGCCGCTCGAGCGAGCAGTGCGTGGGACCGTTCACCCAAGAGCCGACGAAGACCGTGAAGATCGGCGCCCGTGAGTGGGAGCTGAAGGGCTCCACGTTGACCGAGAAGACGACCGATCCGGACGACACCATGGTCGTTGGCGTCATCGCCGATCTCAAAGAGGACCTGCCGGACAACCTGGCGAACATCGACAAGTTCCTCGCCCACTTCAAGCAAGAGAAGGTCGAGCTCATCGTCGTCAACGGCGACACCGGCGAGACCAAGGCGCAGATCGCGAACAACCTGAAGCGCGTCGCGGCGAGCGGCGTTCCCGTTGGCATCATCATCGGCAACCGCGAATGCCAAGCGGACTTCAACCAGGCCGTCGCCGAGGTGAGCGAGAAGGCGCAGAACGTCTTCAACTTGAACTTCGTGCGCCGCATCGTCGCCGACGACGCCGAGTTTCTGACGATGCCGGGCTACTACAACGCGTCGTATCTGCACTGCGTGCAGGGCTGCCAATACTACGACGAAGACGTGGCCGCGCTCACGCCGCTCGTCGAGCTGGCGAAGCACCCGCTGACAGTGATCTCGCACGGGCCGCCGCGCCAGGCGTCGCCGAACGCCCTCGATCGCATCTCCGAAGGCACGAACGAAGGCGATCCCTCGCTCGCGAAGTTCCTCGCCGAGCAGAAGATCCCGTTCGGCATCTTCGCCAACATCCATGAGGCCGGCGGCAAGGCGACGGATCTCTCGGGCGAAAATCTGATCAAAGAAGGCACGCTCGTCGAGAGCCTCTACGTCAACCCAGGCCCAGGCGACTCATTGCGCTGGACGATGAACAGCGGCGCCGAGAGCGTCGGCATGGCCGCCGTCGTCACCTACAAAGGCAAGCAAGCGAGCTACAAGGTGTTCCGTTTGTCGCCGCAGGTCGCGAAGAAGAAGTAAGCGCGGTGCATTGGGGTCTCGATCTCGGGACGTCGAACACCGGCCTCGCGCGCTGGAACGAAGAGCAAGAGCGCCCGGAGTTCGTCCTCCTCCCAGAAGTTTGTCGCAGCCCCCGGAGTGAAGATCCGCTGGAAGCGCCGCGCCTCGTGCCGTCGGTGACCTTCCTCTTGCAGCCGCAGGGCTTCCCCGGATCGTTTCTGCGCAAGCGCACGCTCTGGGGCAAGGACGTCGACATTGGGCGCAAGGCCGCCGAGCAAAACGAGACCGGCCTGCAACGCGCGTTCGTGCCGAACTTCAAGACGCAGCTGATGCACGAGCCCGAGCGCCCGCTCGCGCGCTTTCGCGGCCGTGACGTCAACGCGCGCGAGGTTGGCCGCCGCTTCGTGCGCGAGCTGTGCCGGCAGGTGAAGCTGGTCGCCAACGAGAAGATCGAAGAGATCACGGTCGCCACGCCGGTCGAAGCGTTCGAGGCGTTTCGCGTCGAGGTGACGCAAGCGCTGCGGGCCGCGCGGGTGAAGCGCGTGCGCTTCGTCGACGAGCCGGTGGCGGCCGCGATGGGCTACGGGCTCACGCTGGCGAGCGACCAGCAGGTGCTCGTCGTCGACATCGGCGGCGGCACGATGCACGTCGCCAACGTGGCGCTCAGCGTGAAGGGCGCGCGGGGCGGAGCGTGCCGCGTGGTTGCCAAGTCCGGCCGGCCGATCGGCGGCAACGTCGTCGACAAGTGGCTGCTCGACGCGTTCTGCGAGAAGCTCGGGTACGACTTTACCCCAGCGGGCGACGAATGGGAGCGCGTGCTCTGGCACCGCTTCACGCTCGAAGAAGCGCGCCGCGTGAAGGAGGCGCTGTTCTTTCGCGAGGAAGAGAGCTTCCTCTTGGCGCCGCCCGAGAACCTGCGCCGCGTCGAGGCGCGCAAGAAGCCGGACACGCTGCGGGTGCGGCGCGAAGACATCGTCGCGATCCTGAAGGAGCGCGGCTTCTACGACGCGCTTTCGCGGTGCATCGACGAGGTCATGGCGATGGACAACAAGGTCGACGACGTGCTCGTCGTCGGCGGATCGACGCTGCTCCCTGGCGTCTACAAGCTGCTCGAAGAGCGCTTCGGCCGCGATCGCGTGCGCGCGTGGCTGCCGTTCGAGGCGGTCGCTTACGGCGCGTCGGTGTTCGCCGCCGGCGCATTCGAGCACCACGACTACGTGCTGCACGACTACGCGATCGTCACGCACAACGCGCACACGAAGCAGAAAGAATACACGGTCATCGTCCCGCGCGGGACGCGCTTCCCGACGCCGGGGCCGGTGTGGCAGCAGAAGCTCGTGCCGACGTGCGCGCTCGGTGAGCCGGAGACCTTCTTCAAGCTCGTGGTCTGCGAGATCGGCCGCTCGGTCGAGAACGAAATGCGGCTGCACTATGACGAGAGCGGCCAGCTGAAGAAGCTCGCGCGCCAGAGCGGCGACAAGGTGATCGTGCCGCTGAACGAAGAGAACCCCACGCTCGGCACGATCGATCCGCCGCACCAGCCGCACGATCGCAAGCCGCGCCTCGAGGTGGGCTTCACCGTCAACGCCGAGCGCTGGCTCTGCGTGCGCGTGCACGATCTCATGAGCAACAAGCGCCTCCTCGACGACGAGCCGGTCGTCCGCGTCCTGTGAGCGTCGCGGATTTCCTCACCGGAGCCATGGTCCTCGGCGTCGTCGGGTTCGTGTGGGCCGTCGCGTCATGGGCGAGCGTGCAGCATCTCAAAGAGATCCCGTTGCGGGCGGCGCGCCTCGGATTCTCGCTCCATCGCGGCGTGTACGAACAGACGTTCGGCCGCGCGGTGCTGCGCTTCGCGTCGACCGGCCCAGAAAACGTGGTGCTCTCGCTCGATCTGCGAGAGATCGTCGGCACGGCGCTCTGCCTGCGCAAGCGCGCGCTGTTCAGCTCGAAGCGGCTGGTCACGGGCGAAACCGCGCTCGATCAAGGCTTCGACATCCAAGATCCGCTGGCCGCCACCGCGTTCTTGGCGCCGTTCTCCGATCTCATCTGCGGCTTCTTCGCCGACCTCGGGCCCTCCGAGTCGCTCGAGTGCGATCACGGCGTGTTCATCTTCACCGCGAAAGGGCGGGAGGCGACGAAGGCGAGCGAAGGTTGGATCACGCGCCTGCGCATGCTCGCCAATACCATCGACAACGGCCAGCTCGGCGCCGACGTCATGCTGCGCCGCAACCTCATGGCGATGGATCCAGGCCTCCGCTTGCGCAGCTTGCAGCTCTTGGAGTCATCGTTCCCCGGCAGCGCGGTGCACAAGTCGGCGATCGCCGATGCCGCGGAGGACACCGACCACGCCGTGCGCATCGAGGCGGCGCGTCAACGCAGGGACGCGCAGACGTTGCGGACCATCGCGCTCGACGACACGGTCGACGCCGAGCTGCGGGCGCTCGCGGTCGACGCCCACGGGCGGGTGACAAAGGCGCCCGCGCATGTGGCGCTGCTCAAAGAGCTCGTGACGGATCGGGAAGAGCGCTTGAGCCTCCTCGCGATCAAGGAGCTGAAGGCCCTGCGCGCGCCGGACTTGGCCAAGCGCTTCGTGCGCCTGCTCGACGTGGCCAAGGGCCCGCGGCAGCGCGCGCTGCTCGACGCGCTCGTTCGGCTCGGCGATCCGTCGATTGAAAGTGCGCTCGCGGACTTCTTCGAGCGCTTGGACGATGAGGGCAAGCGCATCGCGTGTCAGGTGTTCGGCCGCTTTGGATCCGTGAAGAGTGTGGCGCTCCTGCGACGGACGGCGGAGAACGCCTCGGCCATCACCGGACGCGCGCTGCGGCAAGAAGCGGAGCAGGCGATCGCGATGATTCAGAGCCGCACGCACGGTGCGGAGGCGGGGCAGGTGAGCGTCGTGTCGGGTGGCGAAGTGAGCGTCGTCGGGAAGAAGCCGTGACTAGAGCACATCTCACAACCCCGTTTTCGGCTGCAAACGCCGCTTTCGGCCTGATCCACCCGTCCTCGCTCCTCGCTTGTGCGACGTGGCTGGCGCCACGCCTCCGCGCTCGTCGCTACGGGCGGGCGCCTCAGGCTCGAAATCGACGTTTTCGCTTCGAAAAGGGGTTATGAGATGCGCTCTAATCTTCCTGGAGGCGCTGGCGGATCTCGGCGGCTTGCTTCTTCAGCTGGCCGATGCGCTTCGACAGCGCCTTGATGTCTTTCTGCGACGGCAGACCATAGAGGTGCAGCACCTGCTCGGCGAGCTCTTCGAGCTGCGACTTGCCCTTTTGCAGCGCGTCCATCGCCTTCAGCAGCCGCTGCTGGTTCTTCGGATCGTTCATGAGCTTCATGCCGATCTCCATGCCGCGCTGCTTCACCTTGGCCCCGATGCCTTTTCGCTTCTCTCTGTCGGTCATCGTCCCTCGTTTCTTGGCACTTCGTGAGCCTTGTACCTCAGTGAAAACGCTGGCGCAATTGGCGATGACGTGATGAGATCTCCTGCATGATCTTCGGTACCACCATGGGCACGAGCCGAACCGAGCGCCTCGGCGGACTCGGCGGCGACACCTCGATGTCCGATGTCCATCCGAGGCTCGCGGGACCAGACGGCGCCATCCTCGGCGAGGTCTCGGTGAGCGGCCCTTTCGGCGACGCGCGCGCTGAGTACGCGAGTCTGTCGAACGGCATGTGCGTCTACAACTTTGCGCCGGGACCGCAGGCGGGGCCGGGATCGCCTGGCCGTGGCGACATGTTCGACATGCTGCTCGTGCGAGTCTTGCGCGCCAATGGTGTGCCGCCGAGCCGCATCTCGGCGGTCGCGCGCGAGCTCTGCCATCAGAATGAATCTCTCCGCACGGCGCGCGCGGCGTTTGTCGCCAGCACGAGCCCGACGACTCCCGTCGCGATCCCGCCGTTTCCGCGCTTCGACGGCTCGTCGTCGTCCAATATCGCTTGATCCTGCTCGCGCTGCTCGTCCTCGCCTCGCCTGATCTGCCGGAGCTGCAGGCAGCATCGCCGTTCTATCTGCGCGTGTCGAAGACAGAGGCGGGCTACGAGATCGCGCTGATGAACCGCTCGAAGAAGCCGCACTACTTCTACTTCGACTCGGTGCTGCAACCCGTCGAGCCGGTGCTCGTCGACGTTGAGGGCCGCATCATGACGGCGTTGCGTATGGACGCGCCGGCGCTCGCAAGAGACGCGCGTGCGTGGCGAAAGAACTTTCGTTGGCTCGGCGCTGGGCAGCAGGTGCCGATCGCGTCAGCGACGATCAGCGGGAGCGCGCTCGAGAAATTTCGCCTCGACAGCAAGCCGTTCATGGTCGATCTCTTGGACGCCGGCCGCTACAAGCTGTCCTTCGTCTGGCGATCGCGCGTACAGAAGTGCGAGGACTGCACGCCGGAGCAAGATCGCGAGCACGACAAGCTGTGGACCGGCGTGATCCGCTCGAACGAGCTCGAGGTGGTGCTCAAATGAACGGCAAGATCTGCATCGTCACTGGCGCGAGCTCCGGCATCGGCAAAGAAGCGGCGATCGCCTTGGCCGCGGCGGGCGCCCGCGTCGTCCTCGTTTGTCGCGATCAGCAGCGCGGCGACGCGGCGGTGCGCGACGTGCGCGCAGCGGCACAACATGGCGGCAGCGCCGAGCTCGTGCTGTGCGATCTCGGCTCGCTCGCGTCCGTGCGCCAGGCGACCGACGCGATCGCCGCGAAGCTCACGCACATCGACGTGCTCATCAACAACGCCGGCATCTACCAAGGCACGCGTGAAGTCACCGCCGACGGTCACGAGCTCACCTTCGCGACGAACCACTTGGGCCCGTTTTTGTTCACCGTGCGGCTGCTCGACAAGGTGAAGGCGGCCAAAGCGGGCCGGATTATCAACGTGTCGAGCCATGGCCACAAAGGCGCGAAGCTCGATCTCTCCGATCCGAGCTTCGCGCGGCGCCGCTACAAGGCGATCGAGCAGTACTGCAACACGAAGCTGATGAACCTCCTGTTCACGCGGGCGCTCGCCGCTCGCTTGAAAGGCACGCCGCACACCGCGAACGCGATGCACCCGGGCGCCGTCTCGACGCGCTGGGCGAGCGGCTCGAACGACTGGTTCGCGCGCCTCGTCGCGATCGGCCGGCCCTTCCTGCGCAGCGCGAAGAAGGGCGCCGAGACGGTCGTCTGGCTGGCGACGTCGCCCGAGGTCGCGACGACGAGCGGCGAGTACTTCATGGACAAGAAGCGTGCACGGATGCGGCGCGTGGCGAAGAACGACGCGCTCGCCGAAGAGCTATGGACCCTGAGTGAACGGCTCGCCGGACACTAAGAGCGGCGGCCCTCACTCTTTCGCCCGATCGAACCTTGCCGCGCCCACCTGGCGGCGCGCTTCGTCGTCTTCGTTGTCTTCGACGCGCGCGCCGAGTAAGTCCGCAGTCGCGATCGCGTCGCTGCCGAACTTCTCGGCGATCTTGTCGAGTGCTTTGTTCAGCTTTCCGCGTCGCTCGCTTTGTAGGGTCTTTGCGGTGGCGAAGAGCTCGACCTGCCCGCCGGTTTCGCCGATGTCTTGCGCCGACACGCCGGTCAGCCGAACACGCTTGCCGCTCGGCGCGCGTTCGAGCAGGGCCAACGCTTCTTGGTAGAGGGCTTGCCCGTCGTCGGTCGGTGCATCGAGCGTCTTGCGCCGCGTGAGCAGCTGAAAGTCCGCGAGCTTGAGCTTCAGCTGCACGACCCGCGTCTTCAACCCGTGCTTGCGCAGCCGGACGCCGACGCGCAGCGCCTGTTGGTGGATGTAGGGGTGCAGCGCTTCTCCGATCGCGATGTCGTGCTCGAAGGTGTCTTCGGCGCCGATGCTCTTGGCCGCCCGATCGCTCTCGACCGCGCGCGCGTCGATGCCCTGGCTCAGCTCCCAGAGGTGTACGCCGCCGCTGCCCAGGTATTCGTCGAGCCACTTCGCCCCGCGCGCCGCCACGTCGCCGATCGTCTTCAAGCCGAGCGTGCGCATGCGCTCCTCTGTCTTCGGCCCGACGCCCCAGAGCCGTGAGACTGGCAGCGGCGAGAGGAACGCGATCGTGTCTTCGGCGCGCACCTCGCGTTGCCCGTTCGGCTTGGCGATGTCGGACGCCATCTTCGCCACGAACTTCACGCTGGCGATCCCAGCCGACGCCGGCAGCTGGACTTCTTCGGCGATCTCGCGCCGGATCCGCGCGGCGATCGCTTGCGCCGGCCCAAAGAGCTTCAACGATCCGGTCACGTCGAGAAACGCCTCGTCGAGGGAGAGCGGCTCGATCTCGGGCGTGTAGCGTTCGAAGATCGCGAAGACGCGCTCGCTCGCCTCGAGGTACGCGGAGAAGCGCGGAGGCACGACGATCGCTCTTGGCGCCAAGCGCACGGCGTGCGCCATCGGCATTGCGCTCCGCACGCCGAAGGGCCTCACCTCGTAGGACGCCGCGAGCACCACACCGCGCTTCGGGTGACCGCCGACGATCACCGGCTTGCCGGCGAGCTCCGGAGCGTCGCGCTGCTCGACCGACGCGTAAAATGCATCCATATCGACGTGGATGATCGCGCGCATCGCCAATTCTACGCCGCGTGCGCGCTGATCTGCGGCTTGCGTGCGCGGCGCTCTTTGGCGAAGTCGGCCTCGAGCGCGCGCATGAGGCGCAACACCGTCAGATCGTCGTGACGCTTGGCCGCGATCTGCACGCCGAAGGGCTGGCCGCCGGCGCCGAAGCCGATCGGCACGCTGCCCGCGGGCTGGCCGCTCAGGTTGAACACCGCGGTGAAGGCGCCGATCGGCGCGGCAGCGAAGAACGCGCTGGCGCCGTCCATGTGTCGAAACGAGCCGTTCGGCGGCGCAAAGGTGCCGACGGTCGGCGAGATCCAGACGTCGGCCGGCTCGAACCAGCGATCGATGCGCTCGGCGATGCCGCGCTTGTGGTTGGCGACCTCGTGTCGTGCGAGCGTGCGGCCGTGCGATCGCAGCCAGCGAGCGACCGGGCTCATGCCGCGATCGATCGGGATCGGCAGATCGGCGACGAGGCGCTGCCAGATCGGCACGAACTCCTCGACCTTGCCGGCGAACCACGGCGCCTCGTCCACTTGGTGCCCCGCGCGAAGGAACCACTCGGCCACCCGGCGCACGCCGTCTTTGATCGCGGGCTCGGTCGGCGAGATCGTCGTGTCGTACGAGACCATGACGCGCAAGTGGCGCTTCGGCGCTGCGTCGAGCTTCGGCAGCAGCGCCTGCTCGCGATGCAGCGCCGCGAGCACGTCGACCATCGCGGCGAGGTCGCGCACGTTCGAGGCGATCGGCCCGTTCACCGTGAGGTCTGCGCGATCGAGCGTTTCGACGGGGTTCGGGACGAGCGCGTGCGTGGGCTTGAAGCCGAAGACGCCGCAGAACGCCGCTGGGATGCGGATCGATCCGGCGCCGTCGGATCCGTGCGCGAGCGAGAGCAAACCCGCGGCGACGGCCGAGCCCGATCCGCCGCTCGATCCGCCGGCGTTTCTCTCGGGCACGAAGGGATTCCTCGTGGGCGGATGAATCGGCGGCTCGGTGACCGGCATCGTGCCGAGCTCGCTGGTCGCCAGCTTGCCGACGATCGCCGCGCCGGCTGCCTTCAAGCGCGCCACGATGACGTCGTCCATGGGCGCCACGAAGTAACGCGTGAACGGCGTGCCGAAGCGGGTGAAGGTGCCGCGCACCATGTTCAGATCTTTGACGCCGATGACGGCGCCGTCGAGCGCGGAGCGCGGCGGCGCCTTCGCTTTGTCGGCGGCGCCCGCGCGGCGCAGGGCGTCGCGTGGGCAAAGGTCGGTGAAGGCGTTGAGCTGCGGGTTCAGCCGCTCGATCCGCTCCAAGTGCGCGCGCACGAGCTCGACGCGGCTCACTTGCCGCTTTTGAACGGCTTCGGCTTGCTCAACGGCGCTCTCGAAGTACATCGGTCCGGACATTTGAGGCCGGTCTTGGCACGAATGAAAACAGACCGGAAGATCCGGCGTTCTTCTCTGGCGTTTCGCCGGTCTCTCGACTCACTCGGAGTCTAGGTGCTTCTCGCAAGCCCGCGTGAAGTCCGCCTGTTGCACGAGGTCGCCGGCGACCGCGCGCACGCCGCGGATCTGCGCGCGCAGCTCGACGAGCGCTTCTCGCGTCGGTGGATCGAGCTTCGGATCTTCGAGCGCTTGATCGAGCGCAGGCAAATACGCTTCGCAGAGCTGCTTCAACGCCGTCGAAGAGGCGCGCAAACGGTCGTTGTCGCCGGTCTTCAGGTCGCGCTGGGTGAGGCCGCTGTGGCGGTTGATGTGCATGATGGCGGCGTAGCGGCCCTCGGCGGTGTTCGTGTCCTGCAGCGCTTCGATCGTCGGTGCGGCAGCTTTGTCACCAGGCTTCGTCGCGAGCAGCGCCGCTTGCCCGGTCGCCGGCGCATCGGTCGCAGCCGGTAGATCCGGCGTCGTAAGCGCGGTCGATGGCGTCGTCTTCTTGGGCGCCTCGACGGAAGGCTTCTCGGTGATCTTCGGCTCTACGATCGGCGGGCCGGGCGGACGGGATCCGATGCGGGTCATTTCTCCACCTCCGCCGCGCTCGCGTCTGTGCTCTTGATCGACGCGGCCAGGGTCTCTGCGCGTTGCTTGTACGCGGCGTGCTCCGGCATCGGGTGCGCCTTGAACAGCTCGAGGGTCGCTTCGAGCTCGAGCCATGCCGCCGTGCGCCGGCCTTGCTGCGCCATCACCTCGGCGCGAAACACGCGGCTGATGAGGTCGCTCGGATCGATGCGGAGCGTGATCGTATACAGGGTCTCGGCGATGGGCAGCGCCTTCATCCTGTGCATCGCGACCGCGAGCCCACGCCAGTAGCGGCCGTCGTCGTGATCGAGCACGATCAGCATCGCGAAGGTCTTTGCCGCGCGCATGAAGGTGCTCGCGGTGAGCTGGCGGCACGCGCTGACATATGTTGCCTCGAGATCCTTCTCGGTGAGGCCGAGCATGTCGTGCACGCGCAAGAGCTCCGCGTCTTCGCCGAAGATCAGCCGCTTCACTTGATCGAGCGCGTTCTTCGCTTGCGCGTCCATCGTCTCCCTCAGCAGAGCGCCGTCTGCGCGCGCAGATAGGCGCCGTAGCTCTCGGCCGCTTTGTTCACGCTCTCCATCTGCCGCGTGCCGCGATCGTTGACGGTCTCGGTGTCTTCCTTCACGTCCTGCTCGTCGCTGCGCTTCACCGCCATGCGCGCGATCAGCTCGGCGATCTTCGTCTCGACTTCCTTCATCTCGAGGCGCAACGCATCGACGGTGCGCATGATGCCGGCCATCTCCTTCATCTGCCCTGATTGCTCGACCTTGGCCATGCCCTGAGCGAGCGCGGTCAAGGCGTTGACGACGGTGATCGCTTTCAACGCGAGCTTCGCCAGGCCGGTGATGCCGGCGGCGATGCCACCAATGTCACCGGTGAAGATCGCGAAGACGATGGCGACGGCGATCGAGGCGACGAGCACCGAGATCTTGTAGACCTCGTTGTTGCCGAGGTTGTCGTCGAACCACTCCTTCGACTCGGCCATCGGGCGATCATTGTCTTTGCCGATGACGCCGGCGACGTCGTCCTGCGTCTCGGTGATGAAGTTGAGCGTCTCGTCGTCGACACCGAGCACGCCGCCCCAGGTCATGAACAGCGTGTAGAGCGCGGTGTTGACGTACTGGAGCTTGTCTTTGATCCAGTCGCCGACGACCGGGATCATCCCGGCGATCTTCGTGACCAAGAGCAGCTGGAACATCGTCGTCATCAGCGGGATGAGCACGGTGGCGAAGAGCGCCGATTTGATCTTGGTCATGACGTCGCCGAAGATCGCGAAGGGTCCCTTCTCTTTGGCGCGCTCGAGATCGCGGAGCTTGGCCGCCGTGCGTTGTTGGATGCCGCTGATCTTCGCCAGCTCGCCGTCGATGCGGCCTTGGATCTTCTTCTTTTCGTCTTTCAGAAACGCGAGCTCGTCCGCGAGCAGGCTGAGATCTTTTTGCCCTTCGCCTTGCAGGATCTCGGCGCACTTGTTGATCACGAACTCGACGCCAGCCTCGATGAGCAAGAGGCCCTTGTGCGTGAGATCGTCGCGGCGCTCGGGCGTGTTCAGCGAAGGCGTCTTGTCGCCGAGGCCTGGTGCGCTCCCGCCCTTCGGCCCGAGCGAGTCGAGGAACGCGGCGCCCGGTGTGAGAATGGTCGTGGCGACGAGGTCGAAGATTTGCTGAGTCTGCTGCGCGCTGTCGGCGCTCTCGACCATGCGCATGCTCTCGGGTGGCGGCAGCGCGTCGGCGACGAAGTCGTCCACGAGCTTCGTCAAATGCGCGGCGGCGTCTTGACCGACCTCTTGGAGCAAGAACGACTGCGCTGGATCGGCGATGAGCTCTTTGGCGCGATCGGTGATCTCTTTGCCGGCGCCGGGCGCGCGCAAGCGATCGATGAACTCGGCGACCACGTTGAGCACCGTCTTCGTGCCTTCGCTGATCTCTTTCGGCTTGAGCCCCGAGGTGTCGGCCGGCAGCTCGGGCGCGCCGAGCTTCGCGCTGATGGCGAGTCGCCAACCGGGGGCCGACTCGACCGTGAAGCCGTCGCCTTCGCGCGCGGCGGTGATGCGCTGGCCGGCTTCGACAGTGCCAGGCTTGGTGGTGGCCTTCGGCGTGGCGCTGCCCGGGATCGGGGCGCCCTTGGCGTCGACCTTCGGGGCTCCGCCTGGAGCGTTCGGCACGGTGCTCGCCGCGGTGCCTTTGACGTCGTTCAGAATCGGAGCGGCGCCATCGACCGGAGGCGCGGGCAGCTTTTGGCCAGCCGCAGGGGGTGAAGCAGCCGGCGCACCCGGCCCGATGTTGTTCACGCCCGAGGGCATCCGTTGCTCCTCCCGTGGGAAATCTAGCGGCCCTAAACCTACACGGCAAAGAACAATGTGGATAGTTGTTTAAAGTATTAAGCGTTTAGATGCTTGCGATCAGGGCTTCAGGCTGCACGCTTCGGCGACGTCGTCGCGGTAGGCGAGCCAGTGCATCAGCGCTTGCTCCATCGCTTTGACCACGGCGCTGCGGCGATCTTCTTTGACGTGGCCGAGCACGCTCTTCCACGCGCTTGCTCGGTGGTTGCCTTCCACCTTCCTGTGCGCCTTCGTCAGCTTCAGGCTCTCGATCGGCAGGCCGTAGTGCTTGACGAGCGGGTGCTCTTCGAGCGGCGGTTCCGGACGCTTCTTCGCGTTCGGATCGAGCTCGCCGCGTTCGTGCGCCGTGCCTTCGATGAAGAGCGTGACGACCGCGGTGGCGACGTCCCAGCCCTTCTCGCCGGTCGCGGTGTCCAAGAAGTCGCGGTAC
The DNA here is from genome assembly GCA_020848545.1 of Deltaproteobacteria bacterium. GTDB lineage: Bacteria > Myxococcota > JADLHZ01 > JADLHZ01 > JADLHZ01 > JADLHZ01. Next base: position 109,523 of record JADLHZ010000020.1, read on the forward strand.
TTCTTCGCGCGCGGCAGCAGCGTCACGCGTTCGAAGCGCTCGAGATCCATGCCGAGCCCTCTTGGATACTCCATGAACAGCTCGGGATGCGGCCGGCCCGCGGCGAGGCCGCCGGTCTCCTCTTCGTAGAGGTTCTCGGCGAGCTCGCGGCGCACCTCAGGGATCGGACACTGCACGTAAGCTCGGCCGACCATCACCGGAAAGTCGCGCACGTAGACCGCGTACTCGTGCTCCAAGTGGATGTGGAGCTGGTCCTTCGCGACGCGTCCGTTGGTGAACGCCGGCCAGGCCCAATGTTGCTTGCGCTCCATGACGCGGAGCAACGCTTCTTGGAATTCGTCTGCGTGCATGCAGACTGAAGTGTAGCCACTGGAGCGCATCCCACAACCTCGTTTTCGGCTGCAAACGCCGCTTTCGGCCTGATCCACCCGTCCTCTCTCCTCGCTTGTGCGACGTGGCTGGCGCCACGCCTCCGCGCTCGTCGCTACGGGCGGGCGCCTCAGGCTCGA
>JADLHZ010000021.1 GCA_020848545.1 Deltaproteobacteria bacterium
GACGATCGATGCTACGGCGACAGCCATGAACGACGTTAGCCAGCCGGCGAGCACATAGTGGCGCGTCCGCGCGAGCGCATACGTGATTGCAAGCGCACCGATGCCGAGCGCAGCCAGCCGGCCAGCTTCCGCATAGTCCGGATCGATCGCAAAACGAACCGCAGTCGAGACGGCGCCTATCGGCAACACCGCGGCGAGCGTGCCGGCGAGAAACCTCGCCTTGCGCCGATCCGTCGCGTCGGTGAGTCCACGGGCGGGACTCACAAGTAGCTCGATCACGCCCCGCATTGAAATCCCCGCAAAGAACGTTGATGCCAATACGCGAATACACTGTGCAAGTCGATAGAATCAGCAGAGTGGAAATCATGCCGCTACGACATAGTCGTCTGCGCCGGGCAGTCGCTTTCGGATCAAATCGGCCTCGAACGTGTCGCCAGCGCGGATGCTCAGGAACCGCTCCAAGTTCGGCGCGGGGCACCTTGACCCGCGTCTCGTGAGTCTTGCGCGTTATCAGCGCCCGAGAACCCAGACACGCCCGTTCTCGAGCTCTATGAAGGTCACGTCTCCGTTGAGCTCGGCATCGCGGGCGAACGCGGTGTGATCGAAGTAGTAGGCGAGGCTCCCCAACACCCTCTCGAGATCGTAGGCCGCTTCAATGTACTCCTGAGCCCAAGACTCTTCGTTGTCATATTCGCCCTGGTCGACGGCGACGATGTCATCGCGAAGGCTCGCGAGGTCGCTCGTGCGTCCAAGCTCGAGATACTTGTTCACCTTCTCAGCGCCGTATTCATCGACCGCTTCGCTAATGCGGATCAGATTTGCGGCGCTCTCGTACTCGCCGACCTTGACACCCTCGTAGTCGTGAATCGCGGCTTCGTGCGTGGGGTGCGTCAAGCATTCGGTGATGGCGGTCTGCAACTCGTCGCCACTCGCATAGTCGCTCGGGGTGATCCATCTCCCGATCAATCGGCCGTTGGTGAACTCGTGCAAATCTGCGACGTAGATCCGAAACTCGGGCTCACTGCTGTTCATCTCTGCTCCTGTGCCGCGTGGCGGCGTTCGTTGTTCGCCACCGGCCGCGGGACACGAGCTCCCGCCGACGGGTCAGAAACTTTGTGAGAGGAGCGCACCTGCGACGAACCGAGCACCCGCGAGGAACCAGAAAGTTTGAACCCGGCCCCGTCGCGCTGAGCGCAAGGGGTGGAAGCGGCGGGCGCGAGGAGGCGGAGCCGGAAGGACGGCGGCGGCGACAACGAAAGGCGTCACGTAGCTCGTGTGCGGAACCGTCCGCCCGTCACGGTCGGGAATGCCGCCGTAACGGGAGATCCGATGCCGGTCGAGGTCGGCGGCTGTTTCCCCGGCTCTGTCGATGTCGGATTGCCTGTTCGATCGCTGGCATCTCCTTCGCCGGGACGCATACGCGTGCGACCCAGAGAAGTTCCTCGGAGATCGCCTGGTCGGCGCCGATCGCTACATCGAGCATCCGCCGCAAGCGCTCACGAAGCTCATCGGGTGACGCCGGCTTCACGGGCCGAGCGCCGAAGATCTCGGCGGCAAGCTCGCCGCCAACTTCTGCCGACGCGCCAACCCGCCACGCCGGAATGTAGAATCCTTGTCGAGCGGCCGCCTTCTCGAAACACTCCCGCACGCTCTTCGCGCGAGCCGCCGAGTGACAAACGAACAAAACGACCGGCGCCTTCGTGTCAGGGTATTTCTGCGCGTAAGCGGATCGCTCGGCCACAACGCGGCCGAGCGAAAATAGATGATTGTACGGTGCGATCTTCTCGGACAGCACGCGCCCGAGCGACTTCGTCGGCCGCTCGATCTCGACGAGGTACCGCGTCGCGTCCGTCTCGAGCGTCACGTCGGGGATGACCTGCCGTCCAACGCGCTTGTTCACGTCGCGCGGCTCGATCCAGCGAAACGCAGTATCCGCGTTCGACACCCGCCAGGTGAACGCGTCGGCGCGCCCGCGCGCGTCGAGCCATGATCCGACACCCGCCGTGACCAGATCGACGTACAGCTCGCTGATCGCGACCGCGTGCACGCGTTGCTCCCAACCGATGCGGTCGCGAAAGTAGTCGTCGTTCGGCTCCACCCCGGCGCGCCGGCACGCGAAGCGATAACCCTCGTCGGTCAGCAAGATGGCCTTGTCGCTGCTGAGCCGATCGACGAACTGCTCCTCGACGAGCCCGAGACACACGAGCCGGCGAACGATCCAGCGGCCCGCTTCGTCGTTCACGAACGCGAGGCGCGCAATCTGCCGCACCGTCAAGCGCCGCACGCGCAACAGCTCGGTGACCAGGAACGCCTCCCGCTCGGTCACGCGCGTGCCCGGTTTTTTGCGGCGCCACTTCTGCTTCTCTTTTCCTCCCCCTTCTTTTCCTTTTCCTATTTCCAACTGAGTTATCTCTGTCTCTTCACTCATTTTCTCTCTCCATCCACCTCTGCTCCGGCCATCACTCCCAACTCTTCAACCCCCACCACCTGTACCCTCCTGCACTTTGGCCAAGACCCCTCAATCCAGTCGTTGGGAGTGAGGGGTCTTGGCCAAAGTGCATCCGAAAGATCCCGTGGTGGCGGGGGCTTGCCTCCGTTTTGCTGCTCCATTGGCCGGAGCAGTCGTGGAGCAGTTTTTGGAGCACTCTTGGAGCATTGTTAGCGGGCTAACATTGGCTTCTTGCCGCTAGGCTTGCGCGACGAGCACATGCTCGAGTGCGCGTTTCGCTCCTTCGTGATCACCCGTTTCGGAGCATCGTGATCACTCGTTTCGGTGGTCGTGATCACCGGGATCGGGCGTCGTGATCACGTGTTTCGGAGCATCGTGATCACCCGTTTCGGTCATCGTGATCACCGCCGCGCCGATAACGACGCAGGGCGGCAAAGCGGCCCGAGGTAGGACCGCAGCCCAAGACGCTCGGATGGTCGCACAACGCGATCCGTCTCCTCACCGCGAGGAGGCGCGATGGCAACGGAGCGACTGACGATGCTGAACATCAGGGAGATATTACGGCAGAAGTGGATGCTCGAACGGAGCCACCGGGAGGTGGCGGCGAGCATTGGGCGAAGCCCGGGGATGGTTGGCCAGACCATGATCCGCGCCAAGGCGGCGGGGCTTGATTGGGCCGCCGTCGAGAAGCTCGGCGATCTGGAACTCGAGACGAAGCTTTACGGTCCGAGGGCGGCGGCGGGAGAGAGCCGGCCGATGCCGGACGCAGCATGGTTGCACGACGAGCTGCACAGAGACGGCGTGACCCTCGAGCTCTTGCACATGGAGTACTTGGCGAAGGAGCCGCAGGGCTACCGCTACACGCAGTTCTGCAAGCACTACCGCGACTGGGTCGACGGACAGCGCATCAGCATGCGTCAGATCCACAAGGGCGGCGAGAAGACGTTCGTCGACTTCTCGGGCAAGCGGCCGTCGATCACGGACCGGCTCACCGGCGAGAAGATCCCGGTGGAGCTGTTTGTCGCCGTGCTCGGCGCGTCGAGCTACACCTACGCCGAGGCGACGCGATCGCAGAAGCTCACGGATTGGCTCAGCGCGCACGTGCATGCGCTCGAGTTCTTCGAGGGCGCGACGACGGCGCTGGTGCCGGATCAGCTGCGGAGCGCCGTGACGGTGCCGTGTCGCTACGAGCCGGAGATCAACCGAAGCTACCTCGAGCTCTCGCAGCACTACGGCATGGTCGTGTTGCCGGCCCGGCCGAGAAAACCGAAAGACAAGGCGAAGGTCGAGACGGCCGTGCGGCTCGCGCAGCGCTGGATCCTCGCCGTGATCCGAAACGAGATCTTCTACAGCCTCGCCGAGCTGAACACGCGCATCCGGGAGCTGCTCGTGGTCTTCAACGAGCGGCCGATGCGCTACTACGGCAACGAGAGCCGTCGCGAGCGCTACCTGCGGCTCGACAAGCCGCACTTGAAGCCGCTGCCAGCGACGCGCTTCGACCTCTGCGAGTGGCGCGTCTGCAAGCCGAACATCGACTACCACGTCGAGGTCGAGAAGCACTTCTACTCGGTCTTGTACACGCTGCGCCATCACCAGCTCGATGTGCGGATCGGCACGGCCACGGTCGAGGTGTACCTGCACGGCGAGCGCGTCGCCGCCCACAAACGCAGCTTCGAGCCGTACCAGTTCACGACGATCAAGGAGCACATGCCGAAGGCGCACCAGGCGCACGCCGACTACTCGCCGTCGCGGGTGATCGCGTGGGGCAAGGCGATCGGGCCGAAGACCGGCGAGTTGTTCGAGAAGATCCTCGCCGAGCGGCCGCACCCCGAGCAGGGCTTCCGTGCGTGCATGGGCATCCTCCGGCTCGCAAAGAAAGGCGGCTACGAGAAGGAACGGCTCGAGGCGGCGTGTACCCGCGCACTCGCGCTCGGCCTGCGGTCGCGCCGCCAGATCGAGAGCGTGCTCAAGCGCGGGCTCGACAAGATGCCGCTGCCGAAGACCTTTGACACCCAACCAACCAAGCAGCTCGTGCACGAGAACGTGCGCGGCGCCGCGTACTACGACGACGAGGAGATCCCATCGTGTTGAACGAACCGACCTATCAAGCGCTGTGCGAGATGAAGCTCATCGGCATGGCCAACGCCTGGCGCGAGCAACAGAAGAACCCAGAGTTCACGAGCATGGCCTTCGACGAACGCTTCGCGATGCTCGCCGAGGCCGAGAAGATCTACCGGCTCAATCAGCGCATCAAGCGCAGCCTGCGCGCGGCCAAGCTCAAGCAGTCGCATGCGTGCATCGAGGACATCGAGTATGCAGCCAAGCGCGAGCTCGACAAGGCCGTCATGCGGCAACTCGCGACGTGTCGCTGGGTGACCGAGCACCAGACGGTGATCGTAACTGGCGCGACTGGCACCGGGAAGACCTTCATCGCGTGCGCGCTCGCGCAGCAGGCGATGCGCCAAGGCTTCCGTGCCCTCTATCGCCGCGCCAACCGCTTCTTTGCCGAACTGCTCGCCGCGCACGCCGACGGCAGCTATCCGCGGCTCCTGCAGAAGTACTCAAAGCTCGACGTGCTCATCATCGACGATTTCGCCAAGGGCACGATCACCGAGCAGCAGCGCAAGGACCTCGACGAGGTGCTCGACGATCGCTACGGCGAGCGTTCGACGATCATCGCGAGCCAGGTGCCGACACGGCAGTGGCACGACTACCTCGCCGATCCCACGACCGCCGACGCGATCTGCGAGCGCCTGTTGCACCGCGCGCACAAGATCACGCTGAAGGGTCCGTCGCGGAGAAAGGAGGAGCTGGCGGAGTGAGCGCCGGCGATGCCGAATTGGGGGATGGCGCGGTAAGGGTCGAGCCGCCCGCGCGTCCTATAAGTCAAATGCGTGCGCTTTTTTCGGGCCGACCTCGGAAAAATCGGAAAGGAAGGGTGCAAGCGTCGCTTCGCTCCGAGAACCAAGGATGACGCCTTCGGCGTCGTTAACCTTGGCCGGCTGCGCCGGCGGGGCGCCAGTCGCGCTGGCTGGTTCGAAGGCCCCGCGCTGGCGCCCGGAGAACGGACGAGGCAAGGCATGACGTATCGAGGCGAATGAGGTAGAAGGCGTTCAACATACAACGCGACCAAAGAGCGTCGCTGCGCTCCGATCACGATGGCCGAACGGAGTGATCACGATGAGCGAAATGCGCACTCGAGCGCTGACAGAATCGAGCGCACCTGACCTTCTTTGATCTCGTCGAGCTCGTCCGATGTCTCGACAATGATCTCCGCACGGAAAGCGCCGTTTGGCGACGCGAAGCGCTGCTTGTGCGCGAACGATGCCGACGTCGGCTTTGCGTCTTTGGGCTTCGCGCTCATCGCGCCGGACGAGAGCTGGCGAACGACGTCAAGCGCGGCGGTCAGGCCGTCCTTCTTGAAGACCTGCGCCGCACGCGCCGCCTGCTCGAAGCGAAGTCCTTCGCGCCGGATCGCGACGAGCACTTTTTGATCGAGCTTGAGCAAGCTGAGATGCCGGCGCACCCAGCTCGACGACTTGCCGATCCGCTTTGCCAGCGCCTCGGTGTCGCCATCGTTCTGCGCGAGCATCGTCTTGAGCGCCTCGGCGACATCGATCGCCGGGAGATCTTCGCGTTGCACGTTCTCGATGAGCTGCACCTCGCGTGTTTCCTCGGCGCTCGTCTCGCGGACGATCGTCGGCACCTGCGCGAGCCCGGCGAGCTTGGCGGCCTCGTATCGGCGGTGCCCCGCGATGATGCGATACCGCCCGGCGCCGATCGCCGCGACGACGAGCGGCTGGATGATACCGTGCGCGCGGATCGAGTCGGCGAGCTCGTCGATGCCGCTCATTTTTCCGCGGACGTTCTGGGGGTCCGGTTCGAGATGAATCAAAGGCATGGAGTGAATACTGTGGGACGAAATTGTGGTGGCGTCGTTCAAGGGTAACCTCCTGGCATCACCAATTAATCATTTGTATTTACATGTCAATAATAATACTTACAAATTACGGGGTGTTAGAGTGATGTCGATTCACCCCTTGCTGAGGGGTGAATAAAGAATGAAACATCACTTACACTTGTAGAAATTACAATTCTACAGCAATATACCCCTATAAAAGGGGTGTTCTGCAAATGAAAAGTCACGACGCCCCGGCGAAAACGCTGGGACCACAAGCAGCACGTGTCGTCGTCGAGCTGAACGAGGCGCGGCGCAACGTCTTCTCGGTGGAAGACGTCAGCGCTGTCACAGGCCTGAGCGAGAAGTCCGCTCGGAACCTCGCGGGGAAGTTGGTGGCGAAGGGCATCGCCACCCGGCTCAAACCGGGCCTCTTCATCCTCGTTCCGTTCGAGCTCGGTCGCGAACGAAACTACACGGGAAACCCATACATTCTTGCACGCGAGATGCTTCGGGGACGCGACTATTATATGTCGCACGCGTCGGCGATGGACCTGCATCGTATGGTTACGCAGCCGCAGCTCGTGGTCTACGCCACCAGCACCCACCCCCTTCGCTCGAGAACGATTCAAGGCACGGAGTTTCGCTTCGTGCGCTGCAAACCAGAGCATCTCTTTGGCGTCATGGATCATTGGTTGGACAAGACGACCACCGTCAAAGTCAGCGACCTCGAGCGCACGATCATCGACGGGCTCAAACAACCCGAGTACAGCGGAGGCTTCTCCGAGGTGGCCAAAGGGTACTGGATGCGACGCAACGACATCGATGCAAAACGACTCGTCGACTACGCGATGCGCCTCGACGTGGGGGCGGTGACTCGGCGGCTCGGCTTCTTGCTCGAGACGTGCAAGGTCGATGCACCAAGCGAAATGGAGCGCCTCTGCGACAGCCTCAGCGCCACGTATCAACTGCTCGACCCCACTCTGCCAGCCGAGGGGCATTTTCTCGCGCGTTGGCGCTTGCGAATCAACGTCAATGAGGACGAGATCGCGGCGGCTCGAGGCTCATGATCCCGCAACGCAACCTGTCGCGTTTGTCCAACCGCCTGGCCGAGGGCGGCGGTCGGCGCATTCCGGAGTCGGTGTTGGAACGCGACTACTGTCTGGCGTGGTTTCTCGCGGCGCTCGGCCGCTCCACTCTCGGCAAGCGCGTCACGTTCAAGGGCGGAACGGCGCTCAAGCGCTGCTACTTCGGCGACTATCGCTTCAGCGAAGATCTCGACTTCACACTTCTCGAGGATGCGTCGTTCGATGCGATCCTCGCCGAGCTCGTGCCCGTCTTCGCCGAGGTGCAGCGCGCGTCCGGTATCGTTTTTCGATTCATGCGTAGGGACGACCAAAGTCACAAGAACAGCCACACGTTCTACTTGGGCTTCGAGGGGCCGCTCCCCGGAGCAGCGCCACGAGAAGTGAAAGTCGACATCACCATCCGCGAACAGCTCGTGTTTCCGCTCGATCAACGCGTCGTGGTGAAGGGATACGAGGAGTACGAAGATTTGCCGGACAACGCCGTCGTCCAGGTCTATTCGCTGAACGAGATCATGGCTGAAAAGATCGTCGCGCTCGGCGATCGCGCGCGCAACGAGCCGCGCGATCTGTACGACGCCTGGTATCTCGCCGATGGCCACGTCGTGGTCGAAGAGCTCGTGCCCGCGATCGCCAGCAAGCTCGCGTTCCGAGGCAAGAAGCTCGGGGAGATCGGCGCCGAGCTCAAGAAGAAGGAGGCGCGACTGGAAAAACTGTGGAGCACCCGCCTCAGCGCTCAGATGGTGACGCGGCCGGAGTTCGAGGGCGTCTTTCGTAGCGTCCAGCGCGTGCTCCGCGCGGCGGGTCTTGAATAGCCTCCGAAGGCATTGAGCACGAGGCGGTTCGGGGCCCGGACCATCCGGCATTGGCGAGCGACAGGTGTAGAAACGCCGCCTGATCGGCCTTGCCGGATGCGCGGCGCTCGCGCGGCAGGGCCTGACTCGCAGTGCAATCTTGACGCGCCGGTTCGGATCGCTCGGCGTCGACACGTTCGGCTCACCGTTTCGCGCGATGAAATCTTCTCCGTGGCCGACGCTTTTCGGTCGACCGTTGCACAGGGGTCACCCTCGGTCGCATCGCGGGCAACCGCTCCCCATGATCACGCGATGATGAACCGTATCTTGCCATTCATGCCCGCGCTCGCATCGCCAGAATACATATGTCGTCGAGCTTGGAAGATAGTGCTCTGGGCCAAGCGGGTTTCGCGGGTGCCACTCGCGGGCAACCCACGGATAGCGTTGCGCGGCGTTGTTATGCTTCGTGACGTTGGCCTTCTTGGCCTGACAGAAGGGGCACAATGTGTTGGGACGCCTCTTTGCCCGCCTGACCATCTCGATGATCGGAGCTTCCCATACGTGGCGGCGAACGAGTGGACATCGCCATTTTGCCACTATCAGCGACAGTGGCGTCACTTCATTCCGCGGGATCTTGTTTCGCCGGTGCCAATGGATCGCAATGAGTGAACCGGGCGCAAACAAGGCGTCAGCGCTCACTTTTGTAACCCGCGAGCAACGTGTCCCCGCTCTGACGTCGTTGCCCTCGGTTGTTCGCTGACAGTCCGGTCGTCCGCGCTCCTCGTAATGAGCGCTGCGAGCGCCGCCGTCGACCACTTGGCCGCGACGTCGCTCCCGTCAAGCAGGCCCATGACGAGCTCACGCTTTCCGGCATGCAGCGCCAAGATCTCCTCTTCAATCGTTCCCGCCGACACCAATCGGATCACCGTGACGGACCTGGCTTGGCCGATCCGGTGTGCGCGGTCGGTTGCTTGATCCTCGACCGCCGGGTTCCACCATGGATCGAGGTGAATCACGTAGTCCGCGCCAGTCAGGTTGAGGCCGACGCCACCAGCCTTGAGCGAGATCAGGAACACGTCGCCAGCGCCTGCCTGAAACGCGGCGACGCGCTCGTCTCGCGCCTGCGCCGGCGTCGAACCATCGAGGTACTGATACGCGATCTTCGCCTCGGCGATGGCCTCGCGTACGAGCTCGAGATGACCGACGAATTGGCTGAAGATCAACGCGCGGTGACCTTCGACGATGATCTCCTTCACCGTTTCGATCAGTGTCTCGAGCTTGCTCGATCCGAGCCGCGATGATTCGTCGTACAGACGCGGGTGGCAGGCGCAGAGGCGCAACCGGGTCAGCTGCGAGAGTACGATGAAGCGGCTCGACTCCTCATTCATGTCCACGCCGTTGAGCCTGCCGATCGCGGCAAGTCGGGCGCCCTCGTAGAGCGATTTCTCGGCGTCGCTGAGCTCAACGCGGCGCACGATCTCAATCTTCGGGGGCAGCTCGCGCGCGACAGCCTCCTTCTTGCGCCGCAAGAGGAACGGCTGCACCAAGGCCTTGAGAGCGGACATGCGGTCAGGGTCTTTCTGCTTCTCGATCGGCCGAACGAATCTCTGGGCGAACGCCTCGCGGCTCGGGAACAAACCGGGCACGATGAGGTCGAAGAGGGCCCAGAGCTCGCCCAGGTTGTTTTCTACCGGCGTTCCGGTGAGGGCAACGCGAAACTCGGCATTCATCTCGCGGGCTGCTTTCGCGCGCTTGCTGTCAGCGTTCTTCAGCGCATGCGCCTCATCGAAGACCGCCGTCGCAAAGGGAGCTTGCGAGATCCGTTCAACGTCGCGCAGCATCATGCCGTAGCTGATGACCAAGACCTGGCGCTTCTGCAGAGCGAGGGCGCGATCACGATCCTTCATTTCGCGGTAGAGCAGGACATCGAGATCGGGTGTGAAGCGACGTGCTTCGGTCAACCAGTTTGCCGCGACCGAGGTCGGCGCGATGACAAGGGCCGGGCCGAGATCCTTTCTGTGCTCTAGCAAAGCGAGCGCCTGCAGCGTCTTTCCGAGCCCCATGTCATCAGCAAGGCATGCTCCGGCTTGCCACTCGGCGAGACGCGCCAGCCAGAAGAAGCCGTCTCGTTGATAGGGACGGAGCAGATCTTCGAGCGCTGCGGGACAGGCCGGCTCGAACGTGCGCGCCCGTTCCATTCGCACGCGCAGCTCGGAGAAACTGCGGTCCCCAGAGAAGGCACCTGCGACGGCAGCGAGATCTTCTATCGCCAGCATCGCCGCCGGTCCGACAACGGGCGCGTCGCCTTTCGCCGCCGTTTGCAGCGCGACGGGCAACAGCTTGGTACGTAACTCATCGGAGATACGCGCAAACTCGCCGGGCGCGAGCTCGACATACTTTCGCCCGCTGCGCACAACGTCGAGCAGGACCGCCAGCTGGACCTTGCTCTCGGCGACTTCAGCCAAGCCTTCGAGGCCGAACCAGTCGCGCCGTCTGCCGATCTTGAACGACAGATTCTTCGGCTTCAGCGGATGTACACGCCACGCGCCTTTGTCCCACTCCAGCACGACGTTCGGTCGCTCGTGGAGCCGCTCGACGATTGCGAGCGCACGTTCTCGATCGAAGAGACGGTGCACGAAGGGAGCGTCTTCGCTCGAGGCATCGAGCTCGCATGTTTGGCAGAGCTCGATAGCGGCGCTCGCTTCGGCGGCAAGATCGCGTCGGGTAAAACGGCGCATGCTGCCTTCCCTCGCGCCGACCACGAGCGCACCGTGTCCGGGAATGAGCGCGAGATCCCCAAGAGGCCGTGCGAGCACGCGAAGCAGCAACGCGTCCGGTTCTGGAGATATTCGCACCACGATCCGGCGCTCAGGGGGCACTTCTTCTCCGCGCAGCGTCTCGGGCACCGTCACGTCCAGGTGTTGACCAATGCGATCGCAGACCTCGAAGAGGCGCTCGAGCTCCGCGCTCGGAAACGTCGCCCGCCCGCCACACAAGATCTGCAACAGCTCGCGCTGCTTCTTCGTGATCGAAAAGATCGTCAACGTGTTGGTCTTCGCATCGAGCTCGGCCGAGAGCTCGCCGGCGCGATCGATCTGCTCCAAGACGGCCTCGACTTCGACGTCGCCGTCACCGATACGCGCCACGAGCTCGAGGCGTGCGTCTTGCTCCACGACTGTGAGCGATGGGTGCAATACTTTCACCTCGAGGCGATGTTCCCACAGCTCATCGGCGTAGATCGGCGCCCGACCGTTCAGCGCAAGGACCGCGCGCAAGACCTGTGTCTGCGGGATCGGCGGCGTGTAGTAGTTGCCACTCCCTCCTTCGAACGCATGCGGCGCGATGATCTCCAGCGCGCGCCGCTCAGCCGCCGATTCGCCGCACATGGACGCCGCAAGAGAAGCAGTGATCGGGCGAGGCTTCGACCAGCCGCCGCGCTTGAGGGGCTTTCGCGTCATTGGCTGAAGATGAAGCGTGCCGCCGACTTTCTTGAGCCACCAGCCGAGCGTCTCGTCGGCCGACGCTCGCGGAGCCCCGAGGGTCTGATCGAGCGCATGGAAGGTGCGTTCCCACGGGCTCATCGCCATCCGCTTGAGCCACGCTGATTGCGGCGGCAACTTGCGCAACCAAGCGATCGCCGCGTCGCACAGCCATAAGCCGAACCCGGCCGGAAGCTCGTGCGCCTCCTCATCGCCTTCGCGGTCGTCGCCTTCGAAGCGGGGCGTGAGCGGATCGACGGAGAAATCGAGCAAGACGGGATCGAACAGGCGCGGCTCGTACTGCCGCGATCGATAGACGTAGACGAGGCCTTCGTCCGTCGGCCGGATCTCGGCATGCTCGGGCGCCGGCCGTGGCGTTGCCTGCACGCGGAAGCGGAGCCGAAGCGTTCTCACCCTGCGGATGAGCTCAAGGCGAAATTCGTCATCCTGCGGATCGTTCCCCTCATTCAGGATCTCGCGCTCAAGAGCGAGGCCTCGCGTCAATGCCTGCTGTTCGGCGGTAAGATAGCGTTCGGCGGCCGATCGCAGAGCAAGAACCCCTGGCCTACCGATGATCTGGAATAGTCGCCCTCGATACCAATCCTCTTCACAGAGAATCTCGCGCACTGTCGTGTCCGGCATCACCGAGACGAGCGCGCTCAGCTCGCGACTCGGGGCGATGTTCACCATCGCGAGCGCCGGGTTATCGAGACACTCGGAGATGCCCGCTTCTGCCGCCATCTTTTCGATCGCGGCAAGCTCGCGCGGCGGATCGACGTCCTGCTTTGGGACGGGCACTCTGCGCGGCGCTTGCTCGCTGAGCATCAACGCCAACTGCTTGATCGCGTGAACGAACTGGGCTCGTTGCGTTGGCGAGAGCCTGAGCAGGAACGTGTCGCTCGTGTCTCCGAGCAAGTCGCCGAATGTCTGCTCGTCGAGATTCGGAACCTCACGGTTCCAGCTCGCCAGCTGACGAACGTACCAGGCGTTCGAATGTTCGAGCAAGGAGTTGACGGGGGCGTCGAGCAGGCCTTGGAGTCCGCGCGCGGCGAGCACGGCGCGAAGATGGCGAAGCGTGCGAGCGGCGCTCACTTCTTGCGCGAGTCCGCCTGACGGGGAAGGCATGCATCGCCCACGAGCACGGGATGGAGAAAACCGTCAAGCGTTCGGCGCCAAGCGGCAAACAGTTATTTCACTTGTTTCATTTATTTCATTTGAAGTCAGGGCTGGCTATGCTGAGGATGAGCGAGGTGATTCATGTTCGCAAGCGAGGTCATTCCGACGCCGGAGGTCGCCAGAGAGGCTGGAGTCGCGCTGAAGGCTCTGTACAAGCCGCGACCGAAGACGAAGCGCGCACCGACGATCCGCGTGGTTGTCGACGAAGCGAAGACGCAAGTGACGATTCCGAGAGCAGCGTATGACTTGCTCTTGGGTGTCTTGGCACAGCTCGCCAACGGCAATCCGGTTTCCATCGTTCCTCACCAGGCGGAGCTCACGACGAATCAAGCCGCCGAGATGCTCAATGTCTCTCGGCCGTTTCTTATCCAGCTTTTGGAGAAAGGCGAGCTCCCCTTTCGGATGGTCGGGACACACCGACGCATTCGCTACGAGGATCTGCTCAAGTACAAGCGCAACGATGACGCGAAACGTAAAGCGGTCGCGGACGAGCTAGCGGCGGAAGCAAGGAAGATGGGCTTCGAGTACTGACGAGATGGCATTCACCGTCGTCTATGACGCCTGCGTGTTGTACCCGGCACCGCTGCGCGACCTGCTCATTCGAATCGCGCAGAGCGGGATTGCGTATTTCGGTCATCTTGATCACTCCGATCGGCGATCTTGATCGGAGCGAATCGACGCTTTTTGGTCGCGTTTGATTGTTGGCGGTGGCCCTACCTCATTCCTTTCGTTTCGTCATCGGCTCGGCGGCAAACGCGCACGGGATCACGCGTGCCCGCTGGTCGAAGCACATCGTCGATGAGGTCCGCGGCGCCATCTTGAAGAACCGACCCGACCTCGATCCACGGCGCATCGAACGGACTATGGAGTTGATGAGCCAAGCGGTCCGTGATGCGCTGGTATCCGGCTACGAGGAGCTGATCGCCGGGCTATCGCTCCCCGATCCAAACGATCGGCACGTGCTCGCCGCCGCGATTCGGTGCCACGCACAATTGATCGTGACGTCGAACCTCGACGACTTCCCGGCGGCGGAGCTCTCGAAGTACGGCATCGAAGCTCGCGATCCGGATTCGTTCGTCGTCGACCAGATCCACCTCGCCCCTGCGCGCATGTACCAATTGATCACCGAACAAGCGGCCGCCCTTGGCGACCCGCCGATGACGGTCGATGACGTGCTCGATTCACTGGCGCGCAACGGGTTGTTGCAGGCCGTAGCGTTGCTCCGAGCGCAGCGGGAGAGCTTCTAATGTTGTTGCGCCTTCGACCCCTCGACGAAAGAAACCAGCGCCCCCGGTTCGACCCGAATGCTGTTCAGCACGCGCACATGCGGAAGCCGTCCGGAAAAGCAGAGCGCGTACACAACGGGTCGCGACACACCGAGCTTGCGCGCGACCTGCGCCACGGTCAGCAGATCCTCAAGCGGCATATCGGCCGCGTTGGGACCAAACTTGGGACCAAAATCTTTGGTAACCGATGGAAAATCTGTGACCGGTTGTGATCGGCCGTTTTTTCGATCCCGAATCTTTCCGCCGACTTGCGAAGATTTGATAAGGTCTGGACTCCCCTCCGATGCCATTGCACTCGGTTTGGGACCAGAAGGCCGCAGGTTCGAATCCTGCTGCCCCGATGTTTTTCGCCTTTGAATTGCTTGGGTTTTCCCCGCCCCCCTCACCGTCTTTTGGGTCGTCGGGACCCTTTGGCAGCAAATTGGCAGCAAACCACTGCTTACTCGAGAGCGTTTTCAGCGCCGCCTCGGGCATCGCCGCCGTCATCTTGTCCATGCCCGCGCGGCGCAGTGCCCGGCGAAAGATCGCCGCGAGCTTGATCTCCTCTGGATGCATCGTCCCGTCCGGCCGCGGGAACACGAGCTCCGAGGGCGAGGCGTTGATTGCGGCCTCGAGGATCGGAAGCAGCGGCGGCGCGATCGGCAGCATGTCGTGGTGGCCGCCCTTCGTTTGATCGCGATCCCACGACCGTCTCACCGTGAGCTCGCGCACGGCGAGGTCGACGTCTGACTTCCTCAACGCGGCCAGCTCGCCCTTCCGTAGCTCCGTCCACAGCGCGCAGGCGAAGAAGGCGCGCCATTGCTTCGGCAGCGCGGTCAGCACCGCCGACACTTCATGAAAGCGCAGGTAGTCGGGAAAGCGTTTTGCGATCTTCCGCTTCTTCACGCGCGTGACTGGGTTCTCGGCGGTGAAGACATCGGCGCCGCGCGCGTAGTTGAAGGCGGCGTGGAGGTAGCCGCGGAAGTTGTTGAGGCTGTGCGCAGACAGGCTCTTCGCCTTGCTCTGAAGAAACCGCTCAACCTGACCCGCCGTGACTTGGAAGATGAGCGTCGAGCCGAGCTCATGCTCACGCAAATGCTTCTTCTGAAAGCTCCGCACGTCTTCTTCCGTCGGCGTGTCCTTCCAATAGGTCTCGACGCACCAATCGAGCAGCACGTTCACCGTCCAAAGGTCCTGCCCCTTTACGTCGGGCAGACGCTTCTTCTTCTCGCCAATGCCGATCTCGAGATCGATCAGCGCGGCTTTCGCTTCGTTCTTCGTTCGAGCGTCGAGCCGTTGGTCGCGCCAGCGGCCATGCTCGTTCTTGAAGTGCGCGAACCATTGCCCGGGCCGTTTTTCATAGATCGGTGCCACGCTCATCTCCTCCC
Source organism: Deltaproteobacteria bacterium (assembly GCA_020848545.1). GTDB lineage: Bacteria > Myxococcota > JADLHZ01 > JADLHZ01 > JADLHZ01 > JADLHZ01. Next base: position 15,535 of record JADLHZ010000021.1, read on the forward strand.
GAATCGAACCCGCGCCAGCGCCGTCGACGCGCCAACGCGATCATGCCGCAAGAACTTCCGGGTCGCCTCAGGCTCGAAGCGCACGAGCCCACCGACACGGATGCGCGGCAGCAAGCCGGCTTCGACGCGTTGATGGATCCACGAGCGGCTGACTCCCATGAACTTCGCCGCCTGGTTCGCATCCCACAAGGGCTCCAGAATCTGTCCCGTCGGCTCGTCCTTCGTCTCATCGTCAGATCCCATCACAAACCCTCCGATATTGTATGTATCATTACTAATAATGATTTGAAAAGTGAAGACGATCTATGGCAGAAGTCGGCCATATGGCCAGACCGAAGAACGAGAATCCCCCACCGACAACGAAGAGCCGCTACGTGAGGCAGTTTCTGTTCGACGAGACTCTGTTCAAGAGCTTCGAGCAGCGCCTCGAGAGCCGAAGTCTCGCCGCTCACCTGCTGTTCAAGAACGTGGTGAAGCACTACCTCGACGGCCTGTTCATCACCGTCGACACTCTCCAACCGAACACGGTCACGAAGCTGAGGGAGTATGCGAAGACGCTGACGGGCAACGACGAGATCCAGGTGGCGGTGACGGCGGTGCTCAACCAGTGGGCGCAGCAGCAAGAGCCGAAAGGCAAGCGATAGCGCGCGGGCGAAGCCCCACTCACCAAGTTGGAAATTGCGCGGTTATCTTGATTGTGTTGACAACAATCAAGAACGGATTGCATACTCTCTCCCGTGCCCCGGATCGCCACCCTGAACGACATCGCGATCTACATCTACGGCGACGACCACAACCCGCCGCACGTGCACGCGATCTCGGGTGACCACGAAGCGCTGATCGAAATCAGCAGCCTGCGCGTCATTGGCGACCTGCCGACCCGCAAGCTCGCTCGCGTCCTCGCATGGATGCGAACGAACCAAGCAACGCTCGTCGCCGAGTGGCGGCGCATTCAGGCCGGTTGAGCCCGGGAGGAGGAAACGATGGGACGACTAAAGGTGACGCAGGTCGAGCCGCTCAGGAACTACAAGCTTCGCCTCGTCTTTTCGGATGGACACACGACTGTGTACGACGCTCGACCCCTCATCGACCGCGGCGGCGAGCTGTTCGGTCCGTTGCGCGGCGCTGCCTTCGCGGAGGTGGCGATCGATCCGGTGTCGGGCGCAGTTTGCTGGCCCAACGGTGCGGACCTCGACACCTACGTGCTGCGGGGCCAGATACCGACGTGGGGCGGCAAGCGCGAAGGCGCCGGGCGCACGGCAGCAGAGCCGACCGAGCGCGTGAGCGTGCGCTTGCCGACGCGCGTGGTCGAGCAGTTGAAGAGAGAGACCGGCGAGAGCTCGTCCGGTCTGGCGGTGCAGGCATTCATCACCGCCAAGAGCAGCGCCCGAGCATCGAAGAAGAGAGCTTCGGCGAGAGCAAGATGAGTCTCGCACCCGACTTGACCCTTGTTAAAGCTACGTTGAACAAGGCGCAGCGCTGAGCGCCTTATTGAATGAAACCGATCCGGACCTAAGAGGAGGACGACGCGACTCGTCGCGCTAACCGAACAGCTCGCTCAGCCGAACGCCCGCTTCATGAAATCGAGCGCGCGCAGGCGGTCGGCGGCTTCGGTTGGCGAATAGACGACGGTGGTCAGCGCGCGCAGCAACCACATGCAAAATAGAGTATCTTACATTACTAGTAATTACAAGCACAAACACACTAAACAGAATCATATAAATACGTAGGCATCTGAAGCGCACCAAGTGGCTCTCGATCAGCTGCGGCCGCCGTTGGAAGGTGTTGAAGGTGGCCCTGAGCGGCGTCGCAAATGTTCAGGAATCGCGAATCGACGATTTCCAGGGATCGCAGCCATTCGCAGCGTTTTCGAAGGATTTTGCTACCCATTTGCTACCAGGCCTCCTGACCGTGCGTGAGGACGCAGCGGTGCTCAAGGTGTGCACGGCGACGGTGTACAAGCTGTGCTCGGCGGGGAAGCTCTCGCACGTGCGCGTGTCGGGCGCGATCCGCGTGCCGGTCGCGGCGGTCGAGCGGTTGATCGGCACCTTTCCGGTGTCATGACGGGGAAAAGAGCGTATGTTCATGAACATGAGTTCGCGCGTACTGGGTTTCGTACACGGCAACACTGTGAAGCTCGATCGATCGGTCGATCAGCTCGACGGCAAGCGTGTGCGCGTCGTGCTGGAAGCGCTCGACGAGAGCGAGGACGCCGTGCTGAGCGCCGAGCAACAGAAGGAACTCTGGGCCGAGTGGGTCGCGCACGGACCGCAGGGCCCGATCGAAGACGAAGCAGAGAGCGACTTTCCATGATCCACCGCGGTGAGATCCGCTGGTTCAAGTTCTCGAAGCCAGACAAGCGCCGCCCGGTATTGATCCTTTGCCGCGAGGAACTGATCGATGGCCTCGACCAGATCCCGGTGATCCCGTGCTCGACGCAGATCCGCGGCCTCGCATCCGAGGTGTTACTCGGCGAAGCCGACGGCATGCCAGCGGCGTGCACGCTCAAGCCCGAGTGGATCCGCGCAGTCAGCCGCGGGGAGATCGGCCCGCTCATCGCGAGGTTGCCGTAGGGCCGATGGACCGATGTCGAGCGCGCCGTCATGTACGTCCAGGGATTTCGATGACGGTCTCGCGTTCTCGCAGCAGTGAGCGCCGCGCAGCGCAAGCGTTTCAACGATAGACAGTGTGTGGGTCTATGAATCGTCATCGATCCTCGCGTACAGCACGGAAAGCCCGTGATCCAAGGGACGCGCGTCCCGGTTTCGCGAATCCTCGGCAGTATGGCCGACGGCATGAGCGTCGCGCAGGCTTGCGGCGTATGGGCGCGTTCACGACAGCTCCGCCGTATCCGCGAGGCCGCTCGCTTGCGCTTCGGCCTGGACGTCGCTCGCCACTGCTTCGTGCATCTTCTTGTTCAGCACCGATGGCAGCAGCGCGTCCTTCTCGGCATGCGAGGCGATCTGTTCCGCCGCGGCGACCAACATACCCTTCGTGATGCTCCGCGCCCTCGCATGCAAGGCACCCATGAACAGCCCGGGAAAGGCCAACGCGTTGTTGATGCTGGCACCGTCAGACGCGATCGCGGCCCCGGCGTCGAGCGCGTCCCAGGGGGAGATCTCGGGCTTCGGGTTCGACAGCGCGAAGATGATTTGGCCTTTGCGAACGAGGCGCGCCGGGATCAGCCCTTCTTTGCCGGTCGCCGCGATGACGACGTCGCACTCGCGCATGATGTGCTCGATGTTCACGCTCGCTGCTCCGGCCATCGTGGCGCGGGCGACGGCGGCCGGTGATAGATCGTGGACGAGCACGTCGCGCACGCGAAAATGCAGGAGCAGCAGAGCGATCGCGCTCCCTGCCGCACCAAGGCCGATCTGACCGACGCGCAGCTCGCGTGGGTCCTTGCCGACGCGATCGCAGGCGTTGATCACCGCCGCGAGCGTCGCCGTCGCGGTGCCGTGCTGATCGTCGTGCATCACGGGCTTTTTTAGCCGGCGCGACAGCTCGTCTTCGATGGCGAAGCAGTCGGGCGCCTTGATGTCCTCGAGGTGAATGCCGCCGACCGACGGTGCTACAGCCATCACGACTTCGACGAACTTCTCCGGCGTCTTCGCATCGAGCACGAGAGGAAACGCGTTGAGCCCGGCGAGCTGCGCATAGAGGAGCGCCTTGCCTTCCATGACTGGCAAGGACGCCAATGTTCCGGTATCGCCGAGGCCGAGCACGCGCGTGCCGTTCGAGAACACGCCGACCGTTCGGCCGATGCCGGTCAGCGACCAAGCATCGGACGGGGTTTTCTGCAGCCGGCGAACGATGCGCGCGACGCCGGGCGTGTAGACATGCCGTAACGCACGCACCTGATCGACCGGTCGCTCGGCGACGACACGGATCTTGCCACCCACATGCGCGTCGGCCACGGGATCGATGACTTCGAGCAGCTTGACGCCATCGAGCTTGCCCACCGCGTTCTTGAGCCGATCGAAGATGACGTCGCTCTCCGTCTCAACGGTGAAGTCCCGGATGGTGAGCTCTTCGGAGTCGGCGACGGTCGCGATTTCGCCGACGAGCGCGCCTTGCTCGGCGATACACTGAGCCACGCGTGCGAGCTGGCCGATGCGGTGTTGCAGCTTGAGGCGCAGAACGTAGTCGACGCTGTGCTTGCTCATGGTCAATTCCTCATAGTTGGCCAGACCGTGAGCAGGCCGAGGGTCACGGTGAGCGCGATCAAAGCGGTGCGTTCGCGGAGAAGCGCGTCGGCCGGGAGACGAAGGTGGGTCTTGGGACCGAAGAAACCGAGCAGCACCAAGCGGAAAATGCCGATCGCGACGAGCACCGCGGCGAACATCATCAGCACGGCGATCATCGGGTTCGTCGAGAGCAAGCCGTCGACGAGCAGATCTTCGCCGATGAAAGCCGGCGCGCCCGGGAGCGCGACGATCGCGATGGCAAAGACGAGCGCGAAGCGGCCGAACCACTGGCCGCCGTCGTGACCGAAGCCGCTCATGCTCGCATCCATCGGTCGACCGAGCCGTGCCTCGATGCCGTGCAGGATCAAGAGCAGGCCCGAGAGCGCGAGCGCGGCGCTGGCGCCGAGCAGCGCGCCGCCCAGGCGAACTGATGAGGCGGGATGAGACAGCGCCACGACCATCGTGCCAGCCAAAGAAACGCTGATCGCCGCGATCACGCGCTTAGAGCTGCTGCGCACGAGCGTCGCGAGAGCACCGCTCATCGTAGCGAAGAGACCAATCCAGAGCAGAGAATCGTGTAGCCGTGCGGACGGTGAAAGCAACGCGAGGGCGGAAAACGGAGTGGCGACGACGATGACCGACAGCTCTAGCGGCGCCTCGTCGATGAGCACGAACAGCCACGAGTGAAAGGGGGGAACGCCGAGTCGTAGGAGTGCAGCGCCGAGCAGAAGAGTGGTGTCATGTGGCGAAGGAACGAGCGCCGCGGCGGTGATGAGGAGCGTGTGGGCGCCGATGCCGAAGAACCACGCCCGCCGTAGCCGGGCCACGTTCGGTGCCCGCGGATCGAGCTCGGCGATCCCCCACGCGAAATAAACGTTGGCGCCGGCGATGCCTGTCATCGTTGACGGCCAGAGGGTCGACGCAAGCACCGAGAGCTCGACGAGAACCAAGCGAACGGCGCCGCCGTGGCTTAGCGACGCCGTCGCACGAAAGGCCGCCACCGCGAGAAAGGCGACCGCAGCGACGGCCGTCACCATGGCGTGAAGCGGATCGACACCCGCGGCGTTTGGCGCGGCGGCGAAGTAGATCCCAGCGAAGGCGAGCACGGCATGGACGCCGAGCGACCAACGGCGCAGGCGAACGAGCTCGCTCATTGGGGCCTTCGCTCGCCGAACAAGATGCGTTCGAGCTCGTCTTCGAGCGTGATCAAGAGCCGGGCAGTCCGCGCGACCGGGCGCAAGAACACGCGGTGCAGCAACGCTTCGACGAAAAATCCGTGAAAGGCGAGCATGTAGAGATAGCTCGAGCGGGGCACGCTGGCGTGGCCGGCGTCTTCGCCGAGCGTCGCGCGGCGCGCGAGATGATCAGTGAGCCCGCTGCCCGCGCGCAGAAACTGAAAGGTGCGCAGCGTGACGTTGGCGAGCATGTGGACGAGCGCCACGACGTAAAGCTGGAGCGCGATCTCGATGAAGACGATGCCGACCTGTCCCACGGTCGCAAAGGCGAGCGCGTTCTTCGCGTCCGCTTGGGTTCGCACAGTCAGGCTCGCAGTGATCGCGGTGATGGCGCCGACCGCGAGCACACACATGCGGACGAGCAGTGACTCGTCGAGCAACGGCGCCATGCGGAGGAGCAGGAACACCCCCGTATGCACCGAGATGGCGCCATAGAAGAGCGCGCTCGACGGCGTCGGTCCTTCCATGGCTCGCGGCAGCCACATCGTGACCGGAAACATCGCTGACTTGCCGATCGCCGCGATGAGAAAGAGCCCGCCGAGCAGCGACGCTTGCGACGACTCGAGGTGCGCGGTCCACAGTGGCCATTCACCCGGGCCAAACGCGTGTTGCCAGTCGCTCGCGTGGGCATAGTGGTGCAACATGACCACGCCGGCGAGAAGGCCCATGTCGCAAATGCGATAGACGATGAAGACGTACATCGCGCGTCGCACCGGCATGGGGCGCCGCCAGAAGAAGGCGACGAGCAGTACCGAGCTCAACCCGACGAGCTCCCAGCCGACAAAGAGCAGATCGATGTTGCCGCTTGTTTCGAGCACGAACGAGCCGAAGGCGAAGATCAGAAAGCAAACCGAAAAGCGGGCAGCGCCGCTCTCGCGGTACATGTAGGTCGCGGAAAAGCGCGCCACCACGCCGAGGATCAGCGCGCTGAAAAAGATCCAACCCACCGCCAGTGCGTCGACGACGAAGAGCAGGCGGAATGCGTAGTCGCCGACCCGGATGAGATCGCCGAAGTCGGCGCTCATCGGGTGACCCCGTGCTGCCACGCTGAGCCCCAACAGCCCGACGCTCGCGAGCACACACAGCGACATCGCGGCGCCGGTGATGCGCTGGAGCGTCACCTCGCCGAACGGGCGGTTCACGACCAGCGCCGCGAGGACGAGCGCGATGGCGCAGAGCGGCGAGAGCAGGAGGACGGCGAGGCACGCGCTCATCGCTTCGCCTCAATCACTTTGGGCGTGACGAAGTCTCTCTCTCCACAGCAGGCGTCGAGCGATGTCGCGACCACCGCGAGGGGCTCGCGTCTCACATCGTAGGGTCGCAGCGTCTTGCCGTCATAGCGATCGATTTGGCCGCCTTGTGGATCGAGGCGTAGGAGGAAGAACCAAGCGCGTTCGAGCCAACCGCGGGCGAGCGGCAGCTGCGAAAATGCTCGTTCGAGCTGTGCCGCGCTCGCCTCGACGACGACGAGCAGGCGCATCGGCTCGTGGATCTCCACGGTTTGCCTCCAGAGCCCGGTGCGCAAGTCGCTGCCGTGGCCGTTCATCACCGCGAAGAGTCCTGTGAGGTTGTGTGGCAGCTTCGTGCCGCAGCCGAAGCGTTCGTTGTCGACGGTCGAGAAGTAGTACTCGAGGTTGATGCCGACGACGACCGGCAACACGGCGCCGAGCTGCCGCGTCAGGTGCTCGGCGTCCGGGTCGATGGTTGCGTCGTAGGAGACCAGAAAGCTCCGCCGATCGAGGAAGAGCCCGCGCGTACGCGAACGCCGGCCGATGATGCAGGACGCGTTCGTCGCATGGTTGTACTCCGGTCGCGCCTCGGCGAGGTTCACCGAACGCGCCTCGACATGCGCAAGCGCTTGGGCCAGCGTCCGGCGGCGCGAGCCAAAGGGGAAGCGCCGGATCCGTTCGTGTGCGTTCTTCGCCCGCGCTTCGTCGAAGAGCCGCGCAGCCTCGGCGAGCGCGGCGCGATGCGACGGCGGCACGAGCTCGAGATCGAAGAGCTCGATCTCTTCGTTCGTGGTGTCATGCTCGCCGCCGATGAACCAAGTCGCATCGGGGATGCGCACGCCGCGCCCCGTGAGCTCTTGCCGCACCTTTGGATCGTTCGCCATCGCCGCGAAGCTGCGCGCGTTCGGGCCGCCTCGCCGACCGCCGCAAGCGCCGCACTCGTAAGCCGAGCGATGCGGATTGTTCGCGCTGGTCGAGCCGTGGCCGAGCAAGATCACGAGGGGCGCAAAGCGATCCTTCAAGCCCGCGCCGGCGAGCACGACGTAGACACGCTCGGTCATCTCGGCGACGGAAAAGCCGAGGGTTTGGTCGCTCTCTGGATGCTCGTCGCGCGCCACGGTCAGCTTCGTCTGCGGCGGCTGAAAGAAGAGTCGGCGCAGCTGTAGCGACACGCGATGCGACAAGCGCGGGCTCAAGATGCGCGCGAGCAAGGGAAACGCGGTGGCGATCCCGAGCAGGAACGTAAAGAACGATCCGCGGACCAGCGAGCGCGAGCTGGCGCTCGAGTGCTTCTCGAGGTGCGCGAAGCGCCGGCGCCAGCGCGCGCGTATCGCCGCGAAGCCATGTGCTTCGATCGGTCGTTCCTCGACTCGGTGCGCCGGCGCGAGAACCACCGGGCAGAGCGGCGCGAAGCCACCGTCGTCGAGCCCGCGGTAGGACATCGCGACGCCGAAGAAACCGGCCGCGCCGAAGGTCTCGACGCGCGCGTCCGTCTCTTCGAGGTGCCGGCGAAACGACTCTTCGCGATCGTCGATGCACGTGATGACCTGGACGACTGGAGTTTCGACGACTGGCTGCGGCCGATGCTGCGCGAGCGCCGAGGCGATGGTATCGCGATAGCGCCGCTCGTAGGCTTCTTGCCAAATCTCAGCGCGCGCGAAGGCGTCGATGCGGGTGACGGCTGCGAGCAGCTCGAAGCAACGTTCTCGACTGAGCGTCGCGGCGGCGCCGGAGGAAACCCCGGCGTGCTGGAGCACGAACAACAAACGCAGCGCGCGCTGGAGCATGATGCCTTCGCTCGTGGTCGGCACTTCGTCGCCGCGCGGGGCATCGAGCGTTGCAGCGGCGATGTCATCGTCCGAATAGGCGAGCGCGAGCAGCAAACGAACGGCGAGGTAGTCGACGAGCCGGGCCGATGGCAGCTCCGGTGGCAGCTCGGTCGGATTCTTCTCCAAGCGATTGAACATGCCGGCCCATCCCGCGAGCTGCAGGCATTGGCGCTCGAGGACGTGCGAGGCCTCGGCCCGCGCGACCCGGAGCGAGTCGAGCGCAAAGAGCACCGTTTGGCTCGCCGAGCGGCGCTCGACGGCCACCCGCTCGAAGAGCTCGGCCGCTCTCTTCAACGCGACACTGGCGAAGATCGATCGATGCCGGAGAAGCTCGGTCGCGGCGCCGAAGAAGCCAAGCTCGCGCTTCGGCATCTGCCACGCTGCCATGCCGCGATCGAGGTAGGCTGCGCACAGCCGAATGAGCAGCGACTGCATCAAGGGATGATCGTTCGGCTCGTCGCGCGCCGGTTCGCCCGGCGGCTCCTCAATGGCTCGCGCTAATTGGATGCAGGCTTCCCAGAGCATGTGATCGGTTCTAGGGCGTGGCAGCACGCCCTCGCTCACCGCCCAGGGGAGGGAAGCGACCGCGATCTTCTTGGCGTGAAAGTCGAGCTCGATGAGCAGGAGGTCGCGCCAGGAGATGAGCTCGGCGATACGGCGCTTGCCGCCGAGCCCGGTCGCTTCCAAGTACGCGTCGACGGCTGCTTCGAGATCGCCGCGGCGGATCCTGCCACTCGTGAGCGCCGCGTGAAACTCGCGCTCTGACTGATAGGTGGTCGCGCCGTAGATACGCGCGGCATCACGCAACGCCAGGTGAAAGTCCCGATCCTCGAAGCCGTGCAGCGTGTTGTGGTGCACAAAGACTTCGAGCGGCCGTTGGTCCGGCAGGAGGTGCGCGATGTGGTCGAGCGTCTCCTCAAGCCACGCTTCGTCCCGTTCCTCGGAGCCGAGATGCCCGGTCCTCGCTGCGCTCGTGTGACTCATCGGCCACCCGCCGGCGTGAGGAGAACGACATTGTCCCCCTGGACGCGCCTGCTGGCGTAGTACGCCGTCTGGGTGGCCGATTCTATTTTCCCCCCGGAGAGGCCTGCTGGCCTAGTGGCGACCGAGTCGATCATCAGGCGGCCGGCGGAAATTCCAAGCGACGAATGAGCGCGCCGTGCTCGCGGCGAAGCGTCATCGGCAAGCGATCGCCAAAACGTTCGAGAAATGCGCCGTTGCGTTCGGCCTCCTGCAGCCACGTTCCCCGATCGACGTCGAGCAGCGCGCGCAGGCGGTTTGCCGGCATCAGCATGTTCGACGTGTCGATGTCGGTTGAGCGCGGCAGCCGGCCGATCGGCGAGTCGATCGCGGAGACCCGATCTTCGACGCGATCGAGGATCCACTTCAGGACGCGGATGTTCTCGCCGTAACCTGGCCAGAGGAACTTTCCGTCGTTGTCTTTTCTGAACCAGTTGACGTGAAAGATTTTCGGCCGCTTGGGCCCGGCGAACGTCAGCCAATGAGCAAAATAGTCGCCCATGTTGTAGCCACAGAACGGCAGCATCGCCATCGGGTCGTTGCGCGGCACGCCGACATCCCCGTTGGCCGCGGCGGTCGTCTCCGAGACCATCGTCGCGCCAACGTAGACACCGTGATCCCAGTTGAAGGCTTCGTAGACGAGCGGGGCCAGACGCGCGCGCCGGCCGCCGAACAAGATCGCCGAGATCGGCACGCCGCGGGTGCTGTCCATCTCGCGGCTCATGCTCGGGCATTCGCGCAAGGAGACCGTGAAACGAGCGTTCGGGTGCGCGGCGGGCTCGCCCTTCTCCAGGGTCCAGCCAAGTCCGCGCCAATCCGTCAGCCTTCCCGGCACCTCGTCATCGAGCCCTTCCCACCAAGGTGACCCGTCAGCCGTGAGCGCTACGTTGGTGAAGATCGCGTTCTGCCGCACCGATGTCATCGCGTTCGGATTGCTGCGGGTGTTGGTGCCAGGCGCGACGCCGAACATCCCGGCTTCCGGATTTACCGCCCAGAGCCGCCCGTCATTACCGGGGTGCAGCCAGCAGATGTCATCGCCAACGGTCTCGACCTTGTAGCCGGGCAGGGCGGAGACGAGGAGCGCGAGGTTCGTCTTGCCGCAAGCGCTCGGAAACGCAGCCGCGACGTAATGCTTGTGCCCGGCGGGAGTCGTCACTCCGAGAATCAGCATGTGCTCTGCGAGCCAGTTTTCCCGGCGACCCTGCACGCTCGCGAGCCGGAGCGAATGACACTTCTTGCTGAGCAGCGCGTTGCCGCCGTAGCCCGACCCCACGCTGAGAATCGTGCTCGTCTCGGGAAAGTGACAAATGTACCGACGCTCCGGATGGAGGTCCGCCGTACAATGCACGCCGCGAACGAAGTCCGTACCGTCGCCCAGGTGGTCGAGCGCGATCTGGCCCATCCGAGTCATGACGCGCATGCTGATGACGACGTAGGGACTGTCGGTGATTTCGACGCCGACGCGCGAGCACGGAGATCCCACCGGGCCCATCAAGTACGGCACGACGTACATCGTGCGGCCGCGCATCGCTTGACGGAGGATCGCGTAGACGCGCGTCTCGGCGTCTGCCGGGCTCATCCAGTTGTTCGTAGGCCCGGCGTCGGCCTTGTCGCGCGAGCAGATGAAGGTCTGTGCCTCGGTTCGGGCGACGTCGTTCGGATGCGAGCGATAGAGGAAGCTATTCGGCCACTTCTTCTCGTTGAGGGCGATGAGCGTTCCCGCACTCACCAACTCCTTCTTCAGCGCGAGATCTTCTTCGGCGCTGCCGTTGCACCAGACGATGCGATCCGGCGTTGCGAGCTTCGCGATCGAGTCCACCCATTGCTTGAGCGCTTGATTTGCCATCGTGCTGCGCGGCTGAGCAACATTCGGGCCACGGCAACGCTCGCGGTTTCGCGCCGAAAGCGCACTCATCGAAGTCGATCGTGCAGAAACTGCGCGATGTCGGATCGGTTGCCTGCCGCTCTTGTCTGCGGCCCCACCCTTGCGGTCGGCAACGCTCAGATCGGCCGTTCGTTGGTGGCATGGATTGTGCTGACGCCTGCCGCCATGACTCGCAAGGTAAAAGGAACCAAGAAGCCGTCGCTCACCGGCGCTTTGACGATCAAAGAAAAACAGCGCCTCGCGGGTGAGGTGTTTCGACGTCGAAACTTGGATGGCCTCGACTTACGCGGCGCCAACCTCAGCGACGCACGCTTCGAAAACGTTTCGCTGCGCGGCGCCGACTTCACCGATGCGAATCTCACCGGCGCCGCTTTTCACTGGTGCGATCTTCGTCAGGCAGATTTTTCCGGCGCCAGGCTCGATGGCAATAGCTTCACGCGCTCGACCGTGCGCGGCGCCCGCGGGCTCGACAGCGAACGCATGTCCTATCTCGCCGACTGCGGCGCGACGCTCGACGACGAGCCGCCGGTCGCAGCGCTCGATTGAGAGAGCGGGATGAACGAACGAGTCACAGTGCTCAAAGGTGTGCCTGTCTCCGAGGGCATCGGCCTTGGAACGATTGTCGTCCTGGCCGACGGCGACCAGTCGGGCTCCATCGAGCGCACGATCGCACCTGACTTGCTCGTTGCCGAATGGAGCAAGCTCTCGGCGGCCTTGCAACGCGCCTCGGCCGAGCTTCGCCATCTCGAAGGTCTCGTTGCGGCTCGCATTGGTCATCGCGTCTCGGACGTCTTTCACGCCCAGTCGATGATCCTCGAAGACGAGACCTTCGTCACCGAGCTTCGCTTCGTCCTCTTCGATCGGCGCATCGACGCGGCCGCCGCGGTGAGACACGTCATCGGGCGCTGGGAGAAGACGTTTCGCGACCTGCAAGCACCCCACCTGAGCGAGCGGTGGGCCGAGGTCCGCGAGGTCGGCGCGCTGGTCGTGGCGGCGCTGAGCCCTGACCCGACTGCCGAGCCAGGCGAGATCCCTTCGGGAGCCGTGGTCGTCGCGCGACTTCTGGGTGCGGCAACCTGCGCGCGCCTACCATTCGAACGAATCAAGGGGATCATCACCGAGCAGGGCGGGCGCACGTCGCACGCATTCATCCTCGCGAGAGCCGGCGGTATCCCCGCTGCTACCGGCATCGCGAATGCGCTCACGCTGCTCCGCAATGGCGACGACGTCATCATCGACGGGATGAGCGGGCTTGTCATCGCCAATCCAAACGATGCGACGCGGCGCGAGTACATGCAGACGCTCGCCAACCTGACGAGCACGCCCGTGAAAACACCGGCACAAGTGCGCGCCAAAGATGGCTCTGCCTTCGAGATTCTCGCGAGCATCGGCAAGTCCGCCGACGCCGCAGGTGCGATGGCGCTCGGAGCCGATGGCATCGGTCTCTTCCGTACGGAGTTTGCGTACATGGTGCGGCCGAGCCTTCCGCGCGAGGACGAGATTGCGGAGATCGCCCGCTTTGTCGAAGAGCGCTGCGCACCGAAGCCCGTCGTGTTCCGGTTGCTCGACATCGGCGGCGAGAAGACGCCCGTGTACCTCTCGGCGACGATCGGCACCGGTAACGCTCGCGGGCTACGCTTGCTCCTCGAGCATCGCGAGCTGCTCGAAGCACAGCTCCGCGGGTTGCTCGCCGGGCTGAAAGGCACCGAGGTGCGGCTGCTCGTGCCGATGATCACCTCCATAGGCGAGTTTCGCATCGTCCGTGGCCTCGCCGACGCGATCTGGCGCTCGGCAGCGAAGAGCTACGGCGATCGCGAGCAACACTTGCGGGTCGGCGCGATGATTGAGACGCCGGCCGCCGTTTGGATCGCCGAAGACCTCGCGAAGGAGGCGGACTTCTTCAACGTCGGCCTCAACGATCTGACGCAGTACACGCTCGCGGTCGATCGCGACGATCCCCTGGAAAAGGACTTCGAGCCGGCGCACCCGGCGATCGAGCGCAGCCTGCGGCACGTCTTCGCGGTCGCGCATGCGAACAAGGTGCCGGTGACGATCTGTGGCGAGCCCGCGATGGCCGCCGGTCTCTTCGCCACGCTTGCGGCGATCGGATTTCGCAGCTTTTCGGTCGGCGCATCGAGCCTGGCTCGCGTCCGCGCAGAGCTCGAAGCGTGGGGAAAGGAGTAGCGTCATGGCGGTGCTCATTGTCGAGGACGACGACCGCGTGGCCGCGCTCATCGGCCGGCTGCTGCTCGAAGAGGGCTACACGACCGATGCCGTAGGTCGCGCGACAGAGGCGACGTCACTCGCGTTCGCTTCACGCTACCGATTGATCATCCTCGATTGGAATCTTCCTGACGTCGACGGCCTGTCGCTCCTCAGATCGTGGCGTGCGCGCGGGCTCTCGACGCCCGTGCTGATGATCTCGCGTGCGACCGACTATCTCGCAAAACCGTTCTTGCTCTCCTTCATGCTGTCGACGATCGAGCGGTTGGTGCGACCGCCATCTCCGCGAACAGGTACCGGGACTTGATGTCGCAGCCGTCAACGAACGATCGCATCAGTGAGCTGATCTCGCGGCTAGGGTCAGAGGCATCGCCGCGCCCGAGCTTCGGCACCGCCGACCGACTCTTTGATTGCTTGTATCCGCCTTGGGTGAAGCCACTGTCGGAGGTGCACTGGACGCCCGTCAGCTTGGCGATTCGCGCGGCGCAGTTGCTACAGCTCAGCACTCGGATCTTGGACCTCGGCTCCGGCATCGGGAAGTTCTGCACCGTTGGGGCGATGATCCATCCTTCGACACGCTTCTTCGGCGTCGAGCAACGGTTGCCGCTGATTCGAGTTGCGCAAGGGATCGCGCAGCGGCTGCGCCTCGATAACGTCGGCTACTTTCACGGCGCGATCGCCTCGGTCGCGCTCGAGGCCTTCGACGGCGCGTACATGTTCAATCCGTTCGGCGAGCACCTGCTCGATCGCGAGCCTCAGATCGACGGCTTCAAGCGGCCGCCGTGTCGTCGCCGCTTCAACGAGCTCGTCGCGACTACGGAGAAGCAGCTCGAGACCGCTCGCCCTCGGTTTCGCGTCGTCACCTACCATGGCTTTGGCGGTGACATGCCGACATCCTACGAGCGTCTCGCTCGTGAGGCAGCCGGCACGGATTTTCTCGAGCTGTGGATCAAACGCGCATGAGCACCGCGCCGATCCTAAGCAGCCATGTCGTCATCGAGAATCTCCGCCGCGGAAGAGTGGTCACGGACGCCGAATTCGATCGCCTCTTCGATCCCTGGGTTCGGGAGTGCTCCGACGCGCATTGGACGCCGGTTGCGGCGGCATTGCGGGCGGTCGAATGGCTCGAGCCGTCGCCCGACACGCGGGTGCTCGACGTCGGCTCCGGTTGCGGCAAGCTCTGTCTCGTTGGCGCTCTGAGCTCTCCAGCCACGTTCGTCGGCGTCGAGCGGCGAGTCGCGCTCGTTCGTGCGGCGGAGGCCGTGGCGCGCGCTTTCGCGATCAGTCGCGCAGAGTTCATCCACTCGGATTTCCCTTTGGTATCGTGGAGTGATTTCGACGCATTCTACTTCTTCAACCCGTTCGCCGAATACCTTTATGGCGCGAGCCACCCCACCATCATCGATGACAACACCTCGGAGCAGCCGTGGCGTTTCGACCGCGCGATTCAAATCGTCGAGTCGCGCCTCGCCGCCCTGCCGATTGGAACGCGGGTCGTTTGCTACAATGGCTATGGCGGCGACATGCCGAAGAACTTTCACGTCAAGCAGTGGCAGAAGATCAACGATTGCTATCTGCGCCTATGGGTGAAAGAAGCGCGGCCACGTCCCGTGCGCAATACCAGCGTAGGGCGCGCCGAATGAGTCTCTTGCGTCGCGTCCGCGCGCGCTCCGCCGTGACAGCACTCCTCGCCGACGGCGGCGTGACGCTGAGCTGGGCCGACCTCGACGATCGCTCGCGGGCGTTCGCCGCCCATCTGCGGGCGCGCGGCGTTCGGTCCGCGGACCGGGTCGCTGTGCAAGCGCCAAATTCTGTCGAAGTCGTCGTCGCCTTGCTCGCGTGCCACAGGCTTGGGGCGATCTACGTCCCGGTGAACCCGGGCTACCAGGATCAGGAGCTCGCGCACATCGTCAGCGACAGCACGCCACGATTGTTGTTGCGTGCTGCCGATCTGACCGTGTCTCGTTCGAGCGCTGCTGTCGCGAACGAGGGGCCCGTCGACGCGGCGCAAACGGCGCTGCTCATCTACACGTCGGGAACCACCGGCAAGAGCAAAGGCTGCATGCTCAGCTTCGCCAACGTTCAGGCCGCCGTGACCGCGCTCATGGGTCTTTGGGAGATCTCTCCCGCCGACGAGATCGTGCACGCGCTTCCGCTCTTTCACGTCCACGGCTTGTGCGTTGCATTGCACGGCGCGCTGCTCACCGGCGCGCGCACGCGATTGCTGCCGCGCTTCTCACCCGAGCACGTCGTCGACGCAATCCGCGCGGGCGGCACCGTCTTCATGGGCGTGCCGACGATGTACCGGCGACTGCTTGATCACTTGGCGGCAAGGCCTGGCGACGGCGCGGTGCTGGCGGGTGCTCGTTTGTTTTGCTGTGGCTCGGCGCCGTTGCCCGCGGCCGATCTCGAAGAATTTTCGGCGCGCACTGGGCATCGCATCATCGAGCGCTACGGCATGAGCGAGACGCTGATCACGCTCTCGAACCCGCTCACGGGCACGCGCAAACCGGGCAGCGTTGGCCAGCCGATCCCCGGCGTCAGAATATGTGTCGGCTCGGCCGAGGACAGCGATGAGCTATTGGTGCAAGGCCCTGGGGTCATGCAGGGCTACTGGAAGAACGCCGACGCAACCGCGAAGACCTTCGAGCACGGCTGGATGAAGACCGGTGACCTCGTGCGCGTCGATGACGATGGCTACGTCACCATCGTCGGCCGACTCTCGACCGACATCCTCAAAGTAGGCGGCTACAAGATCTCGACCCGCGAGATCGAAGAGGCGCTGGCTGACTTCCCCGGTCTCCTCGAGGTCGCCGTCGTGGGCGTGCCGGACCGCGAGTGGGGGCAGCGCGTGGTGGCATGCATCGTCGGTGACCTCGCCTTGCGAGCACGGCCGCGGGACGAGCTCTTGCGCGCATTGCAGGCCCACGTCCGGCTCTACGATTCCAAGAAGCCGCGCGGAGTGCTGATGCTGACCGCGCTGCCACGAAACGCGATGGGGAAGGTGCAGAAGAGCTTGCTCGCTCGCCAGGCGGTCGCCGCGCAGGTCTAATGGACGCTGTCTTCAGCGGCCTCCGGCGACTTCTGTGCCGATGCTTGCTCGTACTCGCGTAGCTTGACGAAGAGAGTTCGCAGCCCAATGCCGAGCACCTTCGCGGCACGAGCTTTCACGGGATGCTTGCGTAACGTGGCTTCGATCAACAGCCGCTCCGCCTCGACCAAAGACGTGCCAACCGGGAGATACACGTCGTCTGCATCGGGTACGGTGCGATCGATGGTGCGGTCGACCCTAGGGCCGGCGCTGGCGGATACCCGCTCGCGCACCTGGTCGTTCTTGCGCACGAGCGTGATCACCTCGTCGAAGACGTCGCCGGTGATCGTCTCTCCGGCAGCGAGCACCGCCGCGCTCTCGATCGTATGCTTCAGCTCGCGCACGTTGCCCGGCCAGTCGTAGCGCATGAGCGCCGTGAGAATGTCCGGCGCAACGCTACGAATCTTGCCGCCGTTGCGACGATTGAAATCGCTGATGAAGAACTGAACCAGCGCCGGGAGATCCTCTTTGCGCTCGCGCAGCGGCGGAACCGAGACCGTCACGACCTTCAGCCGGTAGTACAAGTCCTCGCGAAATCGCCCCGCTTCGACCGCTTCATGCAAATTGCGATTCGTTGCCGCGATCACCGAGAGATCGACGCGAATCTTGCTCGTGCCGCCGACCCGGCGAAACTCGTTGCGTTCGAGCACCCGCAGCAGCTTCGCTTGCGTCGAGGTGTCCATCTCCGCGATCTCGTCGAGGAACAGCGTGCCGCCGTCGGCGAGCTCGAAGAGCCCCTTCTTGCGATCGTCGGCGCCGGTGTAGGCGCCTCGCTCGTGACCAAAAAGCTCGTTTTCGAGCAGATCCTTGCCGAGCGTCGCGCAGTTGATCGGCACGAACAGGTGGTCGCGCCGAGGCCCGCGAGCATGCAAGGCCCGCGCGATCAGCTCCTTGCCGGTGCCGCTCTCACCGAGCAGAAGCACGGTCGTCTTGTAGCGCGAGATCTTCTCGATCGTGTTGAACACGCGGCGAATGGGTGGCGAGGTTCCGATGAGCCCAAGAAAATCGGGCGCCGTTCGTTCGTTCGCGGCATCCGCGCGAGGTCGGTCGTCACCGAGGATGATCTTTCTCACGCGACCGAGAACGGTGCGAGACTCTTCACCGAGCGCGCCATAGTCGGCTGCGCCCGCGCGAAGCGCCTCCACCGCTGCGACGGTATCGACCGTCTTGCCGAGCACGAGCACCGGCATCTCCGGGCTTTGGGCGCGACAGAGGCGAACGAGCTCGTGCTCGTTGAAGGCGCTATCGATCGCGATGACGACCAGCGAATAGTGTTTGTGACCGATCCGCGCGGCGGCCGCGGCTGAGCCCTGAGCTTCGACAGAGAATGCCGCCGCGCCGAGCGATCGGACGACGTTCTCGACCAAGGCGCCCTCGATCGCCTTGACGACGAGGCAGTCTTTCCCCCTTGCCCAACTCGAAATCATGGTCGGCGATAGCGCAGAAACTGCACGATGGCAATTGGGCGGCCGGGATTCGCGCCGTAAATGCGCGCCCGGAGTTACCTCACGCTGGCGCAGGACTTGCCGAATGCCCCGAGTGCAAGTTGAGCTTCTCTTCATTCAGGGCTGCCCGAACCTCAGAAAAGCGCGCGCCGCTCTCGCCGAGACGGCCGGCTGCTTGGGCGTGGCATGGTCCGAAGTCGATCTCGAAGCAAACGACGTTCCCTTCTACGCGAAGGGCTACGGATCGCCGTCGGTGCTGATTGATGGGGTCGATGTCGAAGGTCGCAAGCCGGTCGGCGGCGAGTGCGCGTGTCGCGTCGATTTTCGTGAGGGAGTGTTGCGCGCACGGCTGCGCTCGCGCCTCGAGTCGATGCTCCACCGGCGCAGGAATCATCCGCACAAGCAGGGATCCGAAGAGACATAGAGGAGCGAGGGTTTGGCAAAAAGAGCCGATGACGATGACGACGAACAAGCGATCGCAGTGGAAGAGGCCAGGGCACGACCAGATCGCGTCGATCCCGAAGGTGCTGTGGAGCTCGTCCATCGCATCGACGACGAGCTGAAGCACCACGACGTTCCGTCACAGCTCATGGCGCCCGGGGCGTTTCGCGTTCCCATCTTCGCGTCGATGCGCGCGCGCTTCGCGATGGACGATCAGGTCTTCGACTCGCTCTACCCCTATTGGGTGCGCATGCTGTCTGACACGCACTGGACACCGGTGAGCGTCGCGGTCCGCGCCGCGCAACTGCTGCTGCCAGGCGCCGGCGAGCACGTGATAGACATCGGCTCCGGGACCGGGAAGTTTTGCACCATCGCCGGCATGCTCCATCACTCGGCGATCTTTTACGGCGTCGAGCAACGCCTGCGGCTCATTCACGTGGCGGAGAAGCTCGGGCGCCGTCTTGGCGTCGACAACACTCGCTACCTCCACACCGACATCGCGTCCGTGAACCTCGATGACTTCGAGGCGGCCTACATGTTCAATCCCTTCGGCGAGCATGTGCTCGACGGGCGACCGCAGATCGACGGTTTTCACCGGCCGTCACATCGGCGCTATCGCGATCTCATCGCGGTCGCGCAAGAGAAGCTCGCGCGCGCACGCCCGGGCTTTCGTGTCGTCACCTATCACGGCTTCGGTGGCGAGATGCCGCGGTCGTATGAACGCATGGCGCGCGAGCCGAGCTGGTCCGATTACCTCGAGCTGTGGGTCAAGCGCGTGTAGATGTGACCACGGACGCGGAGAAGTGGTCGGTGCTCGGTTTCTCAATCCACGACATCGCTTCGTACGGCAATGATAAGCGCTTTGCAGAAGCCGGCGTCAAAGGCTGGTCGAGCGACGGCTGCAAGTGAAGCACGGCCAATGGCTGCCGATCCTGAACCGAATCCAAACACGGCTCACGACGAACGCCGGGCGCGCCTTCCTGCGTCTCAACGACGCAGCGGACGTGCCTGAGATGCGGCGCGATCTTCAGCGTGGGCTTCGCGCGAACGCGTGGCGGCCGGAGTCCAAGCCGAAACACCCACAGATCGAGGTCGTCATCGTGTGGGTCGAGCGAATAGAGATCGCCCGTTCGGTAGACGGGCGGGCGCGCCGGTCGGCACCGCTTCAAAGATGCGAGCGCGTGCTCTGCGGGCGCGATGTCGGCTCGTTCGAAGCGCTCCGCGATCTCTGCGAGCGTCATCGGCTCGCCGCGTTCGAGCAAGGCAACGAGATGGGCGCTTGCACCTCGAACAACGACGGGTACTCGACGTGGATGTCCGCGCTGCGCCAAAGCGGATCCTGTTTAGCGCCGAGCTTCACCTTCGCGCAGGACACCGCGATCAACGCTGTTAGGCCCTCGAAATACCGGCGCCGGCCAGGACAGCGCCAGCGCGATCGCTGGTCCACGACGACACAGCCGGCAGCGACGGATGTTCCAGTCGCACGTCGATGTCTTCGGAAAATCGCGTGACCAGGCCGAACGCCTTCGACAACGACGTGCCGCCCTTGAACCACAGCTCGCAACGACTCTGCTTCGGCGACCACAGGGTGTGCGTCACCCAATAGTCCTTTTCGACGAGACCCGGCGCGAGCTCCTTTTCCTCGGCGATCGTCCTGAGCCATTTCGGATAATCGGGATGCTCGTGAACGAAGCCCATCAGACATCCGCTTTCTTTAACGCGTTTTCGATGCGCGCACGGTTGACGGCTGTCGCGTACTGCTCGGCCATGCACGGACACTGCACTCACAAAAGCACCCGTTTCGGCGGTGGCGAAAAAAATCGAGTGGTGGTGCGAGAGAAGCGCGCCTGGAGCGGGAAGCTGCTGCGGCTGTGATCGGCGGCGTCGTGGTTGCGGACCCGGCGAGTCTCATGCCATGAGGCGCAGACATGAAAACCTGGATCGCCTGGGTTGTCCTCGCTCTCTTGGCCGATCGGGCCTTGGCGCAGTGCAGAGCGGACGTCGAGTGCAAGGGCGATCGCATCTGTGTTCATGGCGAGTGTCAGGCGCCCGCCGTGAGCCCCCTGCCGTCGGATCCACAGCCAGCGCCTCCTGAGTACGCGCAGCCGCCTCCCCCGCCACCGCCGTCGATGTCCGCCGGCTATCGTGGGCTCCCCGGCTGGTCGCTCGGCGCCGGCATCTTCGGCACGATCATGGTCCCGACGTTGGTCGGATTGCTCGTCGCGTCCGAGTTGACGAAGAGCAGCGCGATCCCGTCGCTGCCGCTCGGCGCCGCGGCCACGATCGCCTTCATCAGCACAGCGCCCATCGTCGCCGCAGGCGCCCGCAGCGTTCGGCAGAGCGCGCAGGTCCGCGGCGTCGTCGCGTTGCAGGTGATCGGCTGGATCTTCTACGGCCTGACCATCGCTCAATGCTCGGCGCTCGTTGTCGTCGGCGCCATCGGGATCACGCCGCCGGAGGGCGTCATCGCCTCGACGGCAGCGCTGACCACGGTGACATACAGCGCGTTCGCCGTGGACGCGTTCGTCTCGCGTGCGCAAGCGAAGCGGGTGATGCAGTTGGCAAAGTCGGACGGCGTGCGCGTGTTGCCGATCGTCGCCGTCGCGCGCACGGGCAACGGCGGGACGGCGCCGACGCTCGGTCTCGGCGGCACGTTCTGACGTCTCAGTTGTGGAGCGACCGCTCACCAACGAGACCTCGAAGCCTGCGCCGCTCTCCAAACGTCGATGATCACGGGCGCGGCGAAGATCGTCCAAGCCCGGTGAGGCGGAGCGTCTGGCCGAAAGCGCTCCTGCGCCGGATCGAGTTTCTCGCCGTGGCAGCGACGATCACCGACCAGTTGCAGCGCCGGCGATGGAGTGGGCGCCGCATCCTCGATGCGGCACGAGCGCTCAACGCCGTCGACGAAACGAAAGCCACAGGGGCGCGCGGTCTTCCTGTTCGCATCGTCCAGATGCTCACCAAACGGTGCGGATAGATCCTCGGCCACGGCCACGAGTGAGCCAAGGAACGCCCGCTAGACCGGCCGACTGCGGCCCCGCTTCGATAATCCTGGCCAGCTCT
The DNA here is from genome assembly GCA_020848545.1 of Deltaproteobacteria bacterium. Lineage (GTDB taxonomy): Bacteria > Myxococcota > JADLHZ01 > JADLHZ01 > JADLHZ01 > JADLHZ01. The sequence continues at coordinate 37,183 of JADLHZ010000021.1, forward strand.
TCCTTCTGCGCGTCTGTCAATCTCGGCGTTCGTGCTGTCGGATCGCCTCAGACGAAATCACGAAGAACTCCTGGCCTGGAGGCAATTACTTTGTTAGGCTAACTATCAAATATGCCATCCACCCCGCCACGTCGACCGGTGACCAGAGCCAGCCGAGCTCTCGCCCGGGGGCTCGAACGGAGCTTCGCGCTTCAACTTTGGGCCTTGAGCGACGCCTTCGAGCGGCGCCTCAGCATGGAGCTCGCACCCATGGGGTTGACGGTCGCGGGCTTTCGCCTCGTGGGTGAGCTGCTCGGCGCGCCCGATGGCCTGCGCGTCGGCACCCTGGCTGAGCGTCTGCGAGTGAAGGCGCCCACCGTCTCTGGAATGGTGGACCGCTTCGAAGCGCTGGGGCTGGTCGAGCGGATAGGGGACCCTGACGATGCGCGCGCCTCCCGAGTGCGCCTCGCTGCGCAGGCGTCGCTTGCAGAGGGCCTCAATGTGCTTGATCGCATCGACCGCTCTCTCCTCGACGGCGTGAGCGCCGCGGAGCGCGCTGGAATAGCCGCCCACCTCGCGCGGCTGACGGCGCGCCTGCACCGAGACATGGGGAATCGATGACGACGCTTGCTTCACCTGAAGTGTCCGTGCTCGTGCGAGTCTTCGTCGTCGCAGGAGGTGCAAGCCTCACCATCTTCGCGTTGATCGCGCTCGCCTGGCTTCTTTCCTCACTTCGCCGACGCCGCCTTCTCGGTATCGACGGGAGGTGGATCGTCGTCACGGGTTGCGACTCCGGCCTAGGCCAAGACCTCGCGGGGCAACTCGCGTCCCGCGGTGCGCGGGTGGTCGCTTGCTGCTTCACCGAAGCGGGTGCAAAGGCAGCACTCGCGCACGGAGTGGCGCTGGCTCCCTGCTTTGATCTGAGCGACGAAGACGCCATCGTTCGCGCCGCACGCGAGATCGAGGTGGCGTGCGGCGGTGCGTTGTGGGCCTTGGTGCACAACGCCGGCATCGTGCTCCCCGGCTTCATCGACTACCAGCCAATGTCCTTCCTCCGACGCGTGATGGAGGTGAATTTCTTCGCACCGGCCCTCCTGACCAAGCAGCTCTTGCCTTGCCTCCGTAAAGCCCGCGGCCGCATCACCTTCGTCAGCAGCGTCGATGGGATTGTGAGTCTACCGGGCAACGCGCCTTACGATGCCTCGAAATTCGCCATCGAGGCATATGCAGACGCATTACGGGCCGAGCAGTTTCCCTGGGGCGTTCACGTCAGTGTCGTGAACCCCGCCACGATGCGGACGCCGATGGCCATGGGCTTTTTCGAGGCCCACCGCCGCGCATGGGAGGAGTCGGAGCGACTCGATCCAGACGGCGAGTGGAGGAGCGCATATCCCCGTGAATGGCTCGATGCCTACGTGCGACTCAACACGGCCAACCTGGAGCGCATTGCCCAGGATCCCCGTCACGCGGTCAGCGACATTAAGCACTCGATCACCGCCGTCCGGCCGCGCCTGCGCTATCTGAGCGGCGCGCTCGCAAAGACGCTCTTCTACGCACTCTGGGTTGGGCCCGAGGCCTGGTCGGCGTGGTTCAAGCGCGCGCTCATTCGCCCGAGACCCGTGCAGCTCCCTCCTTCCCCCAGCAAGGAGCGATGACTGATGCGACGGCGACTTCTCATCGGCGGAGTTGTGCTGCTCGCCGCGCTCCTTGGGAGTATGGCGGCGCTGCGCTCTACCCGTCCATCTCCGGGTGGGCTCGCGACCACCGGCGTATTGCACGTCAACATCAATTGCAGCGACTTCGAACGCTCCCGTCTCTTCTACGAGCGGCTGGGTTTTGTCGTATTGATGGAGGTGACGCCTGACGGCGAAGGGAACGTCGCGGCGGCGGTCGGGTTTTCGCCCAGGTACGAAGTCAGAGGCGCCCTGATGGCCAATGCAAACGGTTTCGTGATCGATCTCTTGGAGTGGAAGGAGCCGCACGACCCGGCCCCGCCGTACGAGCGACTCAACCACATAGGCCTCGCCCGGCTCGCGTTCACCACCACGGATCTCGATGCTGACGTTGCCAAGCTCAAAGCCGCCGGCGCCGCGTTTCTCTCTGAGCGCCCCGGCGCCGTCCCCGATCCCCTCGGCGGAACGACCCGCTTCATCTCCTTCCGAGACCCTGACGGCACTGTGCTCGAGTTGGTCGAGATGGGTACCGCCATGAGCCTCATCCAACGCGCATCCTCGGCCGTGAGTCGGCCGCCTGACTGAGCATCGCGCGTGCGCCTCACCCTTGGAGATCGACCACCACATGACCTCACCGTCTTCTGCCGAATTGACCTCTGCTCGCGCGCGTTCATGGAACGCCGCGATGGCCGCGTCCCCGGGGGCGCTCGATCTTCACATGCCCGCTTCGGCGGTGAGCGGCGTCGTACCGCAGGCCTTGCGCGGCGGTCGCCTGCTCTCGAACGGGCCTGGATGGACGCGCATCGGTGATCGTACTGCTCACCCCTTCGACGGCCATGGCTACGTTCGCGCCTTCGCCTTCGACGATGATGGCGGCTGCCATCTGCGCGCGCGTTTCGTGAACACTCCGTCCTACCGTGCGGAGGCCGAGGCCGGTCGCCTCATGCATCGCGGATTCGCGACGAACCTGGGCCAGCCGTTCTGGCGCAACATCGGCTTCGGCCCCCCTCGCAATGTCGCGAACACCACGATCCAGCGATGGCAGGGCCGCCTGCTCGCCGGATGGGAGGCTGGCGCACCCTATGCGCTCGACGCAGCGAGCCTCGAGACGCTCGGCGAAGAGCACTTCGGCGGAGCGATTGCCGGGCAGGCCACGCTGGCACATTTCAAGCGCGATGCGCTTCAGCGACGCTTGGTGTGCTGCAGCATCCGCAACGGTCGCCAGACGAGGTTCACCTTCCGAGAGGTCAACGCAGCCGGGAGCGTAGAGGTGGTGCGCGCAGTTTCTATTGACGGGATGCTCTTCACGCACGACTTCGCGATCACGCCGTCCTCGTACGTCATCGGCGGAAACCCCTTGCGCATCAAGCCGGCCGAGATCGTGAAGATGCTCCTCGGTACGTCCACGCTCTTGCGCTCCGTCGAGCCGGATCTCTCGCGTCCCGGGGTGCTGCACCTCGTCCCGCGCGGCGAGACAGGTCCGGTTCGCACGGTGAAGCTCCCCGGGACGGCCTTCGTCGTGCATTTCGCAAACGCGTTCGAGCACGGCGGAGCGCTCGTCGTGGACGCAGCCGTCTTCTCGCGCTTCTCATTCGGTGAGGAGTTTTGCTACACGGGCCCGAGCACTCCGTTCGATCCGAGCCTTCCCGACGCGCGTGGTCCGCAACGGCTGATGCGGATCAGAATTCCGGCTGGCAGCGACACGGCAACGTGGACGCCGTTGAGCGCGCACGGCGTGGATTTTCCGCGATTTCACCCCGACCACGAAGGCCACGAGACACCCGCGCTCTTCGGCGCCACGCGGCGCAACACGCAGTACTCTGATCCTTTCGACTCCCTCATTCGCGTCGACCTGCTCGATCGAGAACGACCGTCGATGCTGTGGACGGCGCCAGCCGATGTCTTCGTCGGCGAGCCAGTCTTCGTGCCTGACGCCGAGCGCCCCAACGCCGGACACATCCTGGCCATCCTCTCGGACGGAATCGCGAATCGCACGACGCTGGCGATCTTCGACGCGCTCGCGCTCGACGCGGGGCCCATCGCGGCGATTGCGATGCCGCTGCTGCCCATCGCCTTTCACGGCGACTGGGACGGAGCACCGATCGGAGGCTGAGCTCAACGCCGGATGTGTGGAAGACATGCGTTGATGCGTTTGATGCACTGATGCACTGATGCACTGATGCGTTGATGCGTCTCTGCGATCCGCAGGCTTTCCGCGCTCGATGCGTCCGCGCGTGGTGAAAACGCCGCGAAGATGCCTCTGCGCGCCGAAATTTTGCCACGCTGGACGGCGCGCGCGAAAGTGCGGCGCATGCGAACGACGCTCGATCTCCCGGACGAAGTCTTCCGCCGTTTGAAGGCGCACGCCGCGCTGCGCGGCAAAACCTTACGCGAGCTCTTCCTCGAGCTGACCTTGCGCGAGCTCAACCCGGCCGACGGTCCGCGCGCAGCGACCGGCATCCCGATGGGCCGCCGCGACGGCGACTTCGTCGACTAATAAAGCGGGCAAAGTGGCGACGGCCGCTCGCTCCGGCTACGGTTTCGCACACGATGCGCCCTGCTGTCTTTGCCGGCCACGACTGCCTCATCCTCGAAGACGACGCCTACGAAGCGATCGTCAGCGTTTCGGTCGGGCCGCGCATCTTGAGCTTCAAGAAGAAGGGCGGCGCGAACGTGCTCGCCGAACGCAGCGAGCGTGACCTGCACACGGCGCTTGGCCGCTGGCGCGCGCACGGCGGACATCGCCTGTGGATCGCGCCGGAGCAGATGCCGCTCACGTACTCGCCGGACAACGAGCCGGTGATCTTGGAGCCCGGCGGCGATCGCTACGTGACGCTCGTGCGCGTCGATCGCGATTTGCTCGTCGACAAAGCGATCACCGTGTCGCTCGACGAGCACGGCCTGCGCGTCGAGCACCGCATCACGAACCGCGGTCCGGCGCCGCGCCCGATCGCGGCGTGGGCCCTCACGATCCTCGCGCCCGGCGGCACCGTGCACGTGCCGCAGGAGCCGTACGCCGCACACGCCGACGACTTTCGTCCCGCGCGGCCGCTCGTGCTCTGGCGCTACAGCGATCTCACGGACACGCGGCTGTCGATCAGCCGGCGCTTCGTCTCGATCACGCCCGATCCGCAGATCGCCGCGCCGAACAAGCTCGGCTTCGGCAACCGGCGCGGCTTCGCGGCGTATCAGCTCGGCGGCGAGATGTTCATCAAGCGCTTCGAGGATCAGCCGGCGGCGACGTATCCAGACTGCGGCAGCAACACCGAGGTCTTCGTGGCCGGCGACTTCATCGAGCTCGAGACGCTCGGGCCGCTCGAGCTGCTGGCGCCGCAAGCGACGACGATGCACGTCGAGCACTGGGAGATCGCGCGCGCGACCCTCGACGAGCTGAAGTGAACGGTGCCTACGGCAAGTCCGTGTTCGTGCAGGTCGAGAGCTGCAGCGGCGCCAAGTAGCTCCACTGCGCCACCGTTATCTTCGGATAGTAAGTGATGAAGTTGAAGCACATCTCTTCGGCGGTCTCTTCGCCGTAGTAGACGGGATCCGGCGTGGTGTTGTGCCACTCGCAAGTGATGCGCACGGTGTCTCCGGCTTTCATCTGCACGTCGGTCGGGTACGAGATCTGGTGGTTGAAGTCCCACGGATTCACGTCGACCAGCGTCGTCGGCGCGCCGCTCTTCGGGATGAGCTCGAGCTTCGAGCGCGTGCCGAGCTTGTGCATGTGCGGGAAGGTCGCGAAGACGTTGACCGGCAAGTACGGCGCGAGCTGCTGGGGCGCCTTGACGTCGCACACCATGCGCAGCTTCTTGCCCGGCTGCAGCGTGAAGCTCGTGCCGCCGAACACCATGAAGTCGGCGTCTTCGTCGCGCAGCGTCTCGGTGAGGCAGAGCTCGACGCCGGAGCCGTCTTGCTTGCCGCTCGCGTGCGACGGGTTCGAGTAGTGGAGCTGCACGACGAGGTGGGTGACGGCGTTCGCCTCGATGGGAAAGCCGGCTTCTTTCGGCATCTGCGACCCGGTCGAGCCCGGCGCCCAACCGTAGAGCATCTTCCAATCGCTCTCCATCTGCGCGCACGGCGACGGCGTCCCCGAGCGTGACTTCGACGCTGTGAAGACGATCATGTGGTGCAGCACCTGCGTGTTGTCGAGCGTCGGCGTCATGGCGATGACTTGCCGGCGCTTCGCCGACTTCGGCAGATCGACCCCGTAGCAAACGTAGGTGTCGGTCACAGAGGTGCCGAGCGTGTACTTGCTCGCGGGCGCCAGCTTCGGGCTGTCGCTGCACGTCCCGGGCGGCGGCGGCTCCGGCGGATCCATCTTGTCCGGTGGATGCGGGTGCTCGCCGCAAGTTGCGTCGCCGCGCCCGGGCAAGCCTAGGGCGACCCACTCTTCGAACGCCGCGATCTCTTCATCCGTCGCGCGTGTATTCGGCGCTGGCGGCATCACTCTTCCTTCGCCCTTCAGATAGCGGAGCGCCACGTCGGCGAGCGCCTCTTTGCCGTCTTTGTGCTCGAAGTCCGCCACGTCGAAGAGCGGCACCGGCGCCCCGTAGAGCAACGGATCGCCGTGGCAGCCTTGGCACTTCGCTTTCATCAGCGCGTCGATCGCACACGGCAGATCGTCGGCTTTTCCTGACGTATGCTCGTGTCCTGAGTGCGGCGGGTTGCTCGTTGGTCCGGGCTTGGGATCCTCCCCGGCGGGGTCGCTGCTCGGCGCGATGCAGGCGAAGAACGCGAGGCAAGACGCGGCTGCAATCGCGATGCGCACCATGGTGGGCCTCCGGGGAGCGGCGGGCTTAACATGGGCGGAAGCGAGGACGAAGCAGAAAACGCGCAGTCGGCGGCCGCCGATAACGGGCCGTGACCCAGGGCATTCCGTCACGCTTGAACCTCGTCATCGCCGGCGCGCAGCTCACCGCGCTCGCGCTGATCCTCGCTGGCGCCAAGCACGCCGCGGGCTTCGCGCTCTTTGCTTGGGCGATCGCCTTCGCGTTCGTCATGCAATCGGCGCACGCGCTCTTGCACGAAGCCTCGCATCGCAAGCTGCACCCGAACCGGCGCGTCAACGACGGCGTCGGCTTCTTGCTCGCGGCGATCTTCCCGACGAGCTTCACCTTCATCACCGCGGCGCACCTCTCGCATCATCGCGTCAATCGCAGCGACGCCGAGCTCTTCGACTACATCAAGGCGCACGAGAAGCCGTGGCAGAAGATCGCCGGCTACTACGCGTTGATTATCGGCTTGTTGTGGGCGGGGCAGGTGTTCTTCTCGTTCGGCCTGTCCGTCACGAGCCGCGCGACGACGAAGCGGGCGTACGCCGCGCTCGACAAAGACGGTCGCCGCTTCTTCTCGTTCCTCTTGCGGCTGCCGCGCGCGAGGATTCGCGTCGAGGTGCTCGGCATCGTCGCGCTGTGGACGCTCGCGATCGTGCTGCTCGACCTCGACCTCCGCACGATCGCCGCCTGCTACGGCGCCTTCATCTTCAGCTGGGCGAGCCAGCAGCAGATTTACCACAGCCGAGCGCCGCGCCACGTCGTCGAAGGCTCGTACAATCTGCGGCTGCCTTTGCCGCTGCGCTGGCTCTACTTGAACTCGAACTATCACCTGACGCACCACCGGCGGCCGAAGCTGCCGTGGGTGCACCTGCACCGCGTGGGTCTCATGCAGGGCTCGTATCTCTCGGCGTACGCCCGCTTGTGGCTGCCGCCCGAGCCGGTTGCCCGCGCGACGGTCTACAAGGTCGAGACGTCGAGCGCCGGCGCCGCGCTCAGCGAGATCGGGTCGGCGCCGCGCAGCGTCACCTGATACAGCGTCCCGCGCGTGCGCATATGTAAAAAATCGTTTACATCGACGACGGTCGCGGGATCGCCGGGCCACTCGAGCCAGCACAGCGAATGCGCGGCGCCGCGTGCGCTCGTGCGAAACGCTTCGACGAGGAGCGCCCGCCGCACTGCGCGCGCCTGGTCGCCGCGGGCGTGAAAGTGGCACGCGTAGGCGACGTCGAGCGGCATGCCGTCGCGCACGCGCTTGGCGCCAAAGAGCGCGGTCACCGGCGCGAACGCCCGCGCCGCCAGGGAGAGATCGCGCACGACGGGCTTCTTGCTCGTCCCCAAGCGCGGGGCCACGCAGCCGACGATCGCGCCGCCGGCGTCCGTCGCCAAGATGAACGAGGCCCAAGTGAAGGCAGGCCACACCGCGAGCTGGCGATCGAGCTCGTCGGGCGCATCGCCGATCCCAGCGAGCGCGTTCTCGGCGGCGAGAAAGGCCCGCAGCGCCGGCGCGTCGGCGAGGGTCGCCCGGCGCACGCTGATGCCGAAGCCCACGCGGGCAGAGCGCGGCAAGAGACGCATGAACATTTGGCCCACGGCGTAAGGCGCCAGCGGCTGATAGACGATGCCCGGCAAACGATCGCGTAAGAGCTTCAGCGCGCGCTCGTTCGAGTCGATGACGGTGGTGAGGTGAAACGCGAGCGGCCCCACGCCGTCCACCTGCGATGCGAAGCGCACGGTGTCCTCGTAGTAGCGCAGCCACTCGAGCCACGTCTTGCGATCGAGCTTCGCCGTGCGCAGATCGCAGAAGTAACCGTAGCGGATGCGCTCGCCCGCGCACACAGCGTCGCGCAGAATCAGGCTCGCGGTGCCGCTGACCCGCCCGTCCTTGTTCTTGAACACCCCGATCAAGGCGTCCTTGCCGCTCTCGCGACAGGCGGCGAAGTAATCAGGCCCGCGCTCGTAGGCGATGCTCATGCCGCGCGCGCGCATCGCGACCTGCCGGCTCAACGCGACGAGCTCGTCGTTGTCGGCCGGCGTCGCGATCGTGCAGCGCTCGAACGCCGCCATGAAGTCCGAGCGCGTGCGCGGATCGCGATCCACGGCTCAGGCTTCGTGGCGCACGGCGACGCCGGACTTACTGCGCCGGAGCACGCGGCCGACGAACCACCACGGCACGATCAGCACGCGTAAGGACGCCGTCCACACCGTCGCCAGGCCGACGACCTCATGATCGGGCGCGCTCATGCCGGCGCAGAACACTTCGCCTTCGTAGAGCGTGCGCTGCAACGCGAAGCGGTAGATCTCGCGCAGCACGCGCACCCGCGCCGAGTAGGTGAAGACGCCGTGACGGCCGGCGAGGAAGGTGACGAGCCAGATGCCAAGCCAAAAGTAGGCGCACACCATCGGCGCGCGCACGGAACGATCGAGCCAGAGTCCCGTTGCCTCGAAGGTGCCGCGCGGGAGCGATGCGGAGGCCTTGGCGCGGTGAGGCTCGGGGATGCCCTCGATCGCACGAAAAGGCGGGCGCATGCAGTAGAGCGTGCCGCCGCGCATCGTGCCGCCTTCGTCGAACAAGGCGTAGACCCGCGAGCGTGACAGGTACTCGTCGGTGTAGCGCACGCCGAGGCGCGCCTCGGTCAGGCGTGCGTAGGCGGCAAGACCCGCGCGATCGGTGACGCGGCGCAAGCGCATCATCGGCTGAGCTCCCGCGTCACCGTCGCGAAGTACGAAGGACTGACGGTGCACGTTTGCCGATAGCGCTCGTCCTGCATGAGCTTCTCGTGCAGCGCGCGCAGCCGATAGTAGGGGACTGCCGTGAACGCGTGGTGCGGCCCATGCACGCCGATGTTCATCGGCGCGATGAGCAGCCGCTCCCACCACGGCGCCAAGATCGTGCGCGTGCGGCCGACGGCGCCTTCGCCATCCTTCAGCCCGAAGTGATCGCTCACCGAGCGCAGGCGCAGGATCGCCTTCAACCAGGTGAAGGCCGGCAGGATCCAATAGAGCAAGTACACGCGCCAGCCGGAGGCGAGCGTGATGACCGCGAAGGTCGCGAGCGCGAGCAAGAGCCGGATCGCATGATACGCGCGGTCGCCGGCCTCCAGGTTCTTCGCGTCCTCGGCCTCGTAGACGTACTCCTTCGTGTTCAGGAGCAGCACGTCGCGCACGAGCAAGCGCACGAGGTGGCGGCGCGGCATCGGGAACGACCAATCGGCCGGCGCCCGCCGCAGCTTGCGCTCGAAGTCGGGATCGGCCGTCGTGTTCAGCGCCTCGGCGACGTGGTGCTTGTGATGGTGGCGCCGATAGCCGCGCATCGAGACGAAGAGCGAAAAACCCAGGGCCTCGCCGAAGAGCTCGTTCACCCAACGCGTGCGCGCCGCCCGATAATGCGCCGCGTCGTGCATGAGAACGAGGAGCGCGTGTTGGCGGGAGGCGATGAGCAGCGCGACGAAGGGCGCGGTGGGCCACGCGAGCCAGCGCTCCTGCACCGTCACGAGCGCGATGATCACCGCGACTTCGAGCGCGGCGCGGAGCTGGGCCCGGCCGGGGGTCACCGTCGACAGTTGGCGCAATGCGGCGACCGCGATCATCGGCAGCGTTATCGTCGAACGCGGGAAGCCGTTGCGGGACGCGAGAAAACGACGGATCGAACGGCGCCGGCCGTTGACAGCGGGCGGGCCTCGGCGTTTGTTCGCGGCCACAAGGGGACCAACCAACATGGCAAAGAAGACAAAAGCGAAGAAGGCGAAGCGGGTCGTGGCGAAGAAGAAGGCGGCGCCGAAGCGCGTGCTGCCGGTGCCGAACGGCTACCACACGGTGACGCCGCACCTCATCGTCGGCAACTGTGCTGAAGCGCTCGCGTGGTATGGCAAGGCGTTCGGCGCCAAAGAGCTCTCGCGGATGGCCGGGCCGGACGGCAAGGTCATGCACTCGGAGATCCGCATCGGCGATTCGATCGTGATGCTCAGCGACGAGCAGCCGCCCCTGAGCGCCGTCGTCGGCGTGCGCAAGGCGCCGACGAACCTCGGCGGAAACACCGGCGGCCTCATGCTCTACGTGAAGGACGTCGACGCCTGGTTCACGAAGGCCGTCGGCGCTGGTGGCAAGGTTTCGATGCCGGTGACGGACATGTTCTGGGGCGATCGCTACGGCCAGCTCGTCGATCCCTTTGGCCACGTGTGGGCGATCGCGACGCGTAAGGCGAACCTCACGCAGAAGCAGATGATGAAGGCGGCGCAGGAGTCGATGAGCCAAGCGCCGGCGCAGCAGCAGGCGGCGTAGCGCTATTCTTCCGTGACTCCCGCGCGGCGCCGCAAGATCGCGCCCGTCTCATTCCCATCCGACGTTCCGTTGGCGCGCTCTCGTAAGTAATCGTAGAGCTCGTCTTCCTTGGCGCTCACCTTGTCGCCGAGCGCCAGCGTGCTGACGTCCTCCGGCTCGTTCTGCAAGATGCCGTCGAGGCGCTTGCCCTTCCACTTCGTCACTTCGAGCCACATCCACTCGGTGTTGCCGTCGTAGGTCTTGAACGGCGCCTTCACCGAGAGAGAGTCGCCGGCCTTTCTGCCCTTCTCGAACCAGCGCTTGATCTCGCCGCTGATCTTCTTCCGCGCGCGATCACGGGCGGCGAGCAGCTCTTCGTCGTCGGGGGCGGTGGCGCTCACTTGCTCGGCGGCGGCCCCGAACAAGGCGGAAATCGCCGCGGCGTCGCAGACCGTCGTGCCGGCGCAGTTGTCGCCGGGAAACGCGATCGCGAGCTGATCGGCCTGGTTGTCTCCGTCCTCGGGCTCGACTTCCTTCAGGTGCAGCGTGACGGTGCCATGCGCGCCGTCGACGACGAGTGCCTCGAGGCTTTCGCGCACGTCCTTGTGCTTCACCTTGGCGATCGCGATCTCGTACTCGCCGGGCTCATCGATCGGCTCGCCTTCGAGCATGAGCTGCGCCGTCAGGTTGAGGACGCTCGTCAGCTGGTTCGCGTGGCGGCCGCCGGCGGCCAAGTAAGTGAGCTCGAAGCCGCCGAGCTTGTTCATGCCCAAGCTGACGAAGCGGTAGCCGTTGTCCGTCTCGTAGAAGTGCCAGTTCACTTGCAAGATCGCGTTCGGCGCCCCGTCGCTCCAGCCGGCGACGCGCCGCTCATGCCAGGCGGCGATGCTCATGATCTGGCGCGTGCTCTCGTCCCATGGAAAGCCGTCGAGCGCGGTGGCGAGCGCTTCGATCGCTTTGGCCGCCGCGACATGCTCCTTCTCACTGCGCGGGTTCGTCATCGAGAAGTCGACGACGACGGCGCGATCGCATGCATAGACCTTCTTCTTTTGTGCGTCGTCCACGCCTTTGGCCATCGCGGCGAAGTGCTCGTCCTTTGGCAGCGCGTAGTCTTCGAGCGTGCGCTCGTGCACGTCCGCCTGGCCGGCATACATCTTCGTGAGCAAGGCCGTCGCCTTCGCCGCGCCGCCGGGTTTGTTCGTGTAGACGGCGTACTGGACTTTGTGAGGCCCGGGATCTTGCTGGGTGCTCTGCGGCGCCGGCTCGGTCGGCTCACTCGCTGCGGTCGCGACCGGCGGAGGCGCTTCTTCGGGCGCCGTCGCTATATAATAAAGGAGGAGACCACCGAGGAGGAGCGCCGCCAGGGCGAGTTGCAGCTGGCGCTCTTGGCTCATGCGGCAAGGCTAGCAGCGTTAGGGCCGGATCGCCTTCAACACGCGCAAGAAGTTCGCGCCCAGGATCTTGTGGATGCGCTCGGGCGTCCACTTGCGATCGAGCATGTGCTGCACGAGGCGCGGCAGCTCGAGGCAGGTCGGCATGTCGATCGGCGGGATGATCATGCCGTCCCAATCGCTGCCGAGCGAGGCGTAGTCTTCGCCCACCACGTTCACGATGTGCTCCAGGTGATCGACCACGCGCACCGATTTGCAGCCCCAGAACGGCCCGCCGAGGAAGGGCGATTGGTACATGACGCCCATCGTGCCGCCGGAGCTCGCGATCGTGCGGAGCTGCTCGTCGTCGAGGTTGCGCCAGTGCTCGGTCACCGCGTTGACGCCGGTGTGCGTGACGATGAGCGGCTGCGACTTGTCGTGCACGGACACCGCGTCGAAGAAGCCCTTGCGATTGATGTGCGCGAGGTCGACCAGGATCTTTCGCGCGTTCAGGCGCTTCACGTAGTCCTTGCCGAAGGTCGTGAGCCCGTCCTCCGGCCGCCCGAGCGACTTCTTCACGTTCGGCGCGCTGGTCACGCCGAGCGTCGAGGTCGACAAGTGCACGAGCGTGATGCGCACAATGAGGTCGTCGGTGATGAGGTCGAGCACGTCCTCGTCGCGATCGAGCGCGTTGCCGCCTTGGATGCTCAACATCGCGACGTGCTTTCCCTGCGCGCGCGCGGCGTCGTATTGCGTACGATTGCGCGCGATCGCGACGTGCTCGGGCACCGTGGCGAAGATCGCTTGGATCTCGTCGAGGTTCCGCTTGAAGGTTCGCGCACGGCTTTTGCTCGAGCGCAGCGGGTTCGTGGTGATCGACCACAGGCCGCCGGCAATCCTGGCCTCGCGCAAGCGTGGGAGGTCCGCCTGTGAGTAGAAGCGCCCGCCGAGCAGGCCGCTGCCATGGCGCTTCCTCAAGTCGTAGCCGAACACGCGGTGCCAGATGAACGTGTCGATGTGCAGATCGATGACTTCGGCGCTCCGATAGACGTCGATCGCTTCGCGCGAGATGCCGAGCGCCTTCGCCCAGCCGTCCGGATCCTGCTGCCAATCTTTGTAACGGATCGCGATCACTTGCCGGCTCCGCGCGCCCCGTCGAGGATGCGCTTCTGTCGCTTCTTCATCAGGCCCGGGATCTTCAAGGCGCCGAGGACCTTGCCGAGCTGCGCCGCGAGCAAGCGTTCGCCGATGTCCGTCAGCACCTTGTCCGCCGGCGCCCACCAAAAGTCCGGCCCTTTGTTCGAGTCGATGACGACGGTGCGCGGGCGCGTGAACGAGTGCAGCGAGAACTCGCTGTTGGCCACGCCGTAGCCCGTGTCTTTGACGCCGGTCCACGGCGCCGACGGGATGGCGCCGGTGAAGCCGTGGTTGTTGATGAAGATGGTGCCGGCCTCGAAGCGCGGCGCGAGCGCCTTCGCTTTGGCCACGTCCTTCGTCCAAATCGACGCGTTCAAGCCGTAGCGCGAGTCGTTCGCGAGCTTCACCGCTTCGTCCACGTCTTTGACGCGGACGATCGCGATCACCGGGCCGAAGGTCTCGTCGTTGACGACGGCCATCGTGTGGTCGCAGCGATCGAGCACCGTCGGCTGATACCAAAGACCGACGCCTGTCCTCTTGCCGCCGCAGACGAGCTTCGCGCCCTTCGCCACCGCCTCACCGACATGCGTCTCGACGAGCTGCAGCTGCGCCGGCGTGCTCAACGGTGAGAGCTCGGCGACGCTCAAATCATCGCCCGGCATCGGCACGCGGATCGCGGCCGCGGCTTTGCCGAGGGCGTCGACGAAGCGGTCGGCGATTGCGTTCGGCACGTACACGCGCTCGATGGCGCCGCAGTCTTGGCCGCAGGTGAGGAAGCCGACGCCGAGCACGCCGGCGACGGTGCGATCGAAGTCGCAGTCTTCGAGCACGAGCGCCGCGTCTTTGCCGCCGAGCTCGATGCTGCACGGGATCATCCGCTCCGCCGCGTGCTTGACGACGGCTTTGCCGCTCTTCACCGAGCCGGTGAAGACGAGCGAGTCGATGCCGGAGTCGATGAGCGCGCTGCCGACGTCTGCCGCGCCCTGCACGCACTGCACGATGCCCTTCGGCAAGTGCTCGGAGAGCACCGCAGCGAACCACGCACCGGTGCGCGGCGCGTATTCGCTCGGCTTCATGATCACGGCGTTCCCGGAGAGCAGCGCCGGCATCATCGGCTTGAAGTACGCCGCCAAAGGATAGTTCCACGGCGCGATGATGCCGACGACGCCGCGCGCGATGATGTCGACGCGGCCTTTCTTTCCCGGCATCGCTATCGGGTTGATCGGCAGCTTGCGCGACTTCAGGTACGGCCGCGCCACGCTGATCCAGCTCTTCAAGTAGTCGACTGGGCCAATCGCTTCCGTCAGCAGCGCGAACGGCCGCAGCTTTCCGGCCTCGTCCTCGATGAGCTTCGCCGATTCTTCGGCCCGCGCGAGCGCCGCGTGACACGCCTTCTTCAAGATCTTCGCGCGCGCTTCGAAGCCGAGCGCTTCCCACGCGGGCTGCGCGGCGCGGGCGGCGGCGACGATGCTCGGGAGATCGGCGACGGGCGTCGTCTTGACGGGCGGAAGCGCTGCGAGATCCTGCGGCCGAACGCCGCCGATTTCGGTGGGGGAGAGCATGGGAGAGCGGGTATCGAGCATGGCGAGCCGTGTAGCTCTAAGGCCGCTGCTTTTCTACTGCGATGTTCGGCTCTCGCGAGGAGTGCTTACGCGGCCGCTTTCTTGAGCGCGACGATTTCCAGAACGGCGCCAATGGTCTCGGTCGCGACGAAAGCGAGGAAGATCTGCGAGGTGCCTGCGGCAAAGGTGGAATAGAGGATCACGGCAGACAGGAAGAAGCGCGCGCCGATGTCGCATTTCACCATGAATACATCGAGCGAACGCATGCGCGCGATCGACCATACGAATGCGAGCACGCCGGTACAGTTGACGAACATGTGATGCATCGGCGTGAAGTCGGGGAACTGGCCGCCGAGGCCGAGGCTCTGGTGCAGCGACGCGTAAAGGCCGATCGTGAGCACCGACACGCCGGGCACCGCCATCCCAATCGTCGAAACGATGTCGTAGATGCAAACGCCGCGAATGAGCTTCTGGGAGGTTGGATTCATCGTCTGTTGTTCCCCTTGTAGGTGTCCACCATCCCTCCATTGTACCGAAGGATCGCCACAATCCAAATTCATGGAGAAACGGCTCTTCAAGGAGCCGAATCGGAGCTCGTAGCTTGAAATGATCCCGCGAGCTTGTAGACTGCCGCGCCGATGCCGGAGCCCATTGTCACGCTCGTAGATGTCGCCAAATCTTACTATAAGGGCTCGCTCGAGATCCCCGTGCTCGATGGCATCGATTTGGAAATCCAGCCGGGGAGCTTCGAGGCGCTGATGGGGCCTTCCGGCTCGGGCAAATCGACGCTCTTGTATCTGATGGCCGGACTCGATCGCCCAACTGCCGGCTCGATTCGCGTGATCGGCGCCGATTTGGGCAGCCTCAGCGACGCGCAGTTATCGGAGTGGCGCGCCCTCAACATGGGATTCGTTTTTCAGCAGTACAACCTGGTGCCGGTTCTCACGGCGGCCGAAAACGTCGAGTTGCCACTCCTGCTGCGCAAGAAATTGACCAAGGCGCAGCGCGCTGAGCGAGTCGCGATTGCGCTCGAGGCGGCAGGGCTCAAAGGGCGCGACCATCACTACCCGCGCGAGCTGTCAGGCGGGCAAGAACAACGTGTGGCGATCGCCAGAGCCATCGTCGGAGATCCGAAGATCATCATCTGCGACGAGCCCACCGGCGATCTCGACGGCGAAAGCGCCAATGCGATCCTCGATCTCCTCGGCACCCTCAACAAAGAGTTCGGCAAGAGCATCTTCATGGTCACGCACGATCCAGACGCCGCGGATCGGGCGACGGTCCAGCGCCGCCTCAAGAAGGGCAGGTTGCTCTAAGGGCCGGTCACTACAAGCCGAGCGGGAGCGTTGCGCTGATGTGCAATAGCAGCCGTGCCGTTGCGAGCTCGGCGCCCGCTTGAATCTGCGCCACCTCCGCAGCAAAAAGGTCGCGCTCCGCGCTGATTACCTCGATCTGACTCATGACGCCGGCGACGTACCGGTTATGTGCCACCTCGGACGCACTGCGCGCCGCGGCCACTTGGGTGCGCGCCGCTTTCACATTGGTCAACGCGGCGTTGAAACGTTGCCAATCGTTGTGGATGGCGTCGACGGCGGCCAAGCGCGTCTTCTCCGCGATCATTCGCGCGACCTGTGCTTGCGCCTTCTGCGCCGGCAACCCCATCCAGCTTTGCACGTCGAAACGCCAGTTCAGCGTGACCCCTGTCGTGAACTGCGTCGCAACGCCCGTGAAGCTCGTGGCATTCGAAATCTGCTCGGTGAATTGGGCATTCACCGTCGGCAATTGGCTGTAAGCGATTTGTGCGGCGATGCGCTCCGCGGCGACCGCTTCTTGTTGTGTCGCTTTCAGGGCTGGAACGTTCTGCGCACGCTCTTCGAGTTGTTTGTAGTGCGGCTCGACCGCTTGGTTTTCCGGTGGCATGGAGATGAAATCGTCCGGCTCGAGGCCCGTGAGCGTGCGCAAGGTGCGCTTCGCCTGCGCCGCCAGCGAGAGATTGCCCGCAAGCACTTGCGCGCGTGATTCCATCTCTGCTTCGGAACGCAACCGGTCGAGTTGGGTCACGGAGCCCGCGGCCGCGCGTGCTGATTGCAGGGCCAGCTGGGATTTCGCCACGCCGTGAGATCGCTCTGCGGATTGAACGACGGCGCAGGCAGCGACATAGGAATAGTAGGCGGTCACGATCGCCTTGCGCATGAGATCGCGGTTCGCGGTGTCGCGTGCTTCGGTGGCGGCGAGCGCCGCCTTCGCCTGCGAGATCTTCATCCATCGCCCCCAGTCGATGAGGGGCAAGCTGGCGCTGACGGTCGCACTGAGTTGGTGATGCAGCTGAATCGGGATCTGATAGATGGCGTTGAAGAGCCCCGTTTGTGTTCCGTCAGGATTGTTGACGATCGAAATGCCTTGCAGCGGATCGGCAACTGCGACGACCGCCTCCGCCTGGTTGTAAGTGTAACCCCCGGTGGCCGTGGCGACGGGCAGCAACCCGGTCCAACTTTGTTGCAGGTTGCGCTCGGCGACCACGGTCTGTCCGCGCGAAATTTGTCGATCGATGTTGTTGATTTCGGCCGCATCCATGAACTCTTTGAGTGAGGATGCGTCGATCGCCAGGCAGAGCAAGAGCAGTTCCACAGCCACCTCGGCCACGATCGTAGCCGGAAGCCGCGCCGCCGCAAAAAAACCCCTGTGCGAGTCGGCCCGCCGTTACTTCGCCGGCGCCGGCGGCGGCGGCGGCCAGAACATGTACAATCGCAGGTCCGTCACCATCCAGGTCTTGCCCTTCTTGACCAGCGCCAAGGTCCAACGCGTCCCGCCCGTGCCGCGAGATCCGTTGAGCATGAGCGCGTTCTCGTGTTCGACGCTCGCGTCGATCAGGATCGCATCGTGGCCGAGCTTGCGCGCGCCTTCGAGGGTCGCCTTCGACTTCGTGCCCTGGAGCAAGGTGTTGACGTTTTCCACGATGATCTTTGTAGCGTCCGCCTTGCCCTTGCCGGTGCGGCCAAAAGGATCGCCCACCACTCCTTCTTCGATAAATCCGCTCATGAATGCGTTGGCGTCACCCGCGTTCAGAGCAGCGACGAGCTTGTCGAGCGTCGCGTGCGCCACGGTCTTCTCATCATCGGACTTGTCAGACTTCTCGGCTTTCGCAGCGAAAGAGGTGGTTGCGCTCAAAACAACGAGGACGGCGACGGCGGCCTTCATTCAGTATCTCCTTGTGAGTGCCTCACTCTTATCCCGCGACGGAGCGATTGCACGTTTTCTCGCGCGAAACTTCTTTCCGCGCGCGCCACACGCCGACGAGATCGCCCCGTCATATGCGTCGGAGGCCGTCGCTCAGCCAGTCAGTCGGTGACGACGGCGTCGCCATCTTTGAGCGTTGGCGGCGGGTCGACAATCACGGTGGTGCCAACGCTCGGGCCGGTCTTCAGCGTCACGGAGCCGTCGTTGTTGGGTTCGCCGACGCTCACGGGCACGAGGCGCACCTTGCCGTCATCGAGCGTGAAAACCGCTGGCGCACCGGCGTGTTGAATCACGGCGCTGGCGGGAATGGCGGATCGCGGCATCTGGTTCAGCTGCGCCGGATCGATGGGTTTGGACAAGAAGGCCGCCTTCGCCGCCATTTGCGGCAGCACCTTCTCGGGACTGTCGACGAAGGCGATGCGAACGAGGACGGTCGCTTTGTGTCGATCAACGGTCCGGCGAACGTCGGCCACTTGTCCGCGATACCGGCGTGTCGTGAGCGCATCGAAAGTGAGCTCCACGGGGCCGCCGATCTCGACCATGTCGATCTTGTTTTCCGCGACATCGGTCTCCACGAGAAGCGACGACAAGTCGATGATCTCCACGAGCCCATCGGTATTGGTCATCTCTCCGGGCCGTGCGAACACGCGGGTGACGGTTCCGGAGATGGGCGCCGTGACTTTCATATCGTCGACCTGAAGCCGCATACGCTCGGCTCGGGCTCGCGCGGAGGCGACCTCCGCCGCTGCCGCGCCGTGGGCGGCCGCCGCCGTTTGATAGCGCGATCGCGCGTCTTCGAGGGCCGCCTGCGTCGTGGAACCGGTGCGCGAAAGGTCCTGCTCGCGACGCAATCGGACCCGCGCGTCCTGGAGCGAAGCGATCGCGCCATTGAGCCGTGCTTTGGCTGTGCTCACGGCTGCACTCGCTTCGCTTGCGGCGGCCTTCGCGTCGCTGGCGTCGAGCAAAGCCACAGTTTCGCCGGCTTTGACCGCTTGGCCCTCGCGGACGAGCACGTTTGCCACACGGTTTTGATACTTCGCTGCGACGACGGCGTGGGTGCGTGGTACTGCGAACCCGGACGCGACGAGCTTGATGCTCTCGCCCTCCGTTCCGACGCGCCTCACCGAGGTCGTGCGGACCTGCGGCGTCGCTAACGTCGCATTGATTTGGGTGACGCCTAGATAAACCGCGGCGAGGATCGCGGCCGCCCCACAAATGAACAGGATGATACGACCCCACGGGCTGCGCTTGCCCGGCGGCATTCGTTGAATTGGACGCTCGTCGTCGATTCTCAGCCGTGCGAGGTTGTCTAACGCCACTCGCCGAGTATGCCCCAAAGACAGAGCCGCACCACCACATTACTCACTCTCGACCTGGTGCCGACGGAGCGTGACGGCAACGTCGAGAATTCGCGTTCACTTGCGGGAGAATTCATACGGCCCCCGAGTGAAAAACTTCGCCAGCAATAAAGAGCCGCACGAGGTCTGAAGAACCAGCCGCCAGCTGAAACATCTTCGCGTCGCGCATGAGCTTCTCGATGCGCTGCGTCTTTACGTAGCCGTGTGAGCCGAAGATTTGAACTGCATCGAGTGCTGCTTTCATCGCCGCATCCCCCGCGAAGCACTTGGCAACCAGGTCCTTTATCCTTGCCTTCTTTTCGTCGAACTGCCAGGCGGCTTGATAGGTGAGAAGTCGTCCCGCTTCGAGCCCAATCACCATTTCTGCAACTCTGAGCTGGGTGGTTTGGAAAGACGCAACTTCTTGGCCATTCACCTTGCGCCGTTTCGCCCAATCCACGGCGAGCTCGAGCGCCGACCGAGCGAGCCCAAGAGACATGGCTGCAACCAGAAGACGAAATCGCAGCTGTGTTTGGCTAATGCACATCTGCGCCCGACCTTCTCCGCCGAGGAGACGATCGAAGGGAACCTTCACGTTTTCGAAGTTGACGACGACTATCTCGCACGCACGGCAACCCATCTTGTCGTGGCTGCTTTCGATCGAAATGCCAGGGAAGTCTTTGTCGACAATCAGCGCGCAATTTGGCGGCCCGGGGTCGCTTCCCTCCAGGTGGGCGACCACGATCAACTGCGAGGCGACGCCACCGTTAGAGACCCAATATTTCTGTCCGTTCAAGAGATAGTGGTCGGCCTTTTTTTCTATTCTCGTCTGCGGCAGAGGGCCGCAGTGCTCGAATTCCGCGTAAGCGAGGGCGGCGAATCGCAGCTGCCCGACGAATGGTTTGACGAAACGCTGCCTCTGCTCATCGGTACCGTGCGAAATGATCGGACCTAGCCCAAGCTCGTTCATCAACATCGCCGAGGCGATCCCGGTGCAGCCCCGAGCGAGCTCTTCAGCGATGATCACCTGATCGAGCATTGGCCGGCCCTTGCCGCCGAGCGAGACGGGAATGGCGAGGTTGAGCCAGCCGGCCGAGTGGGCTTTTTTCATCACGACGTGGGGAAAGGCCTGCTGCTGGTCGAGCTCGGCGGCCACAGGGCTGATCTCGTTCTCGGCGAATTGGCGCGCGCTTCGCTGTAACTCCTCTTGTTCGTCGGACAACTCGAAGCCAATCATTCGTTTCTCCACCGGATCGATTGCGCGACTATGCCACGGAAGCGCGTGCCGCAGAATATTTAGAGCGTCCGACTGAAGTGGTCCTTGGCACCGGCGCTCGAGTCCGGGTTCGAACCGCACCCGGCGTGCGAGAAGTGCGAGTGTTGCTGCACCACAGGGGCTCGGTTAGTATGCGCGGTCGGAGGGCTGCGGGTGAGCATTTGGAAATTGGCGCTACGCAACATCGTGCGCACGCCGGTAAGGACACTGCTGACCGTCATTGGAGTCGCCAGCTCAGTCGCCGGGTTCTGCTTTCTGCAGGCTCTGAGCGACGGGTTGCAAGCTGGGATGATGTCCACTGGAGGAAACAATCGGCTGACCGTTTACGGGTTGCTCGGTCCGATTCCGCAGAGGTTCACCGGTCGCCTCACGCGCGAGTTTCCGGAGCTCAGCGCCGTCTCGTGCTATATCCCGGTTGGGCTGCTCGACAAGAACGATCGCTTCGTTGAGCTGATGACGACCTCGGACGATGGGAGCACCGTGCCTCCCTATTTCGATGCTCCCCCGGCGCAGCTCGAAGCGTGGCGGAACGACCCGCAGGGAATCTTAATGACCGCTGACACGGCCGAGCGATGGGGCGTGCGCGTGGGCGATAGCGTCAACCTCTTCGCGAGCGGTCGCGCGAGGGAATTTCGGCTCAACGTCAGCGGCATCGTCAAGACACCACCCGGCCAGACGCAAGCGCCGCGAATCCACTGGAAGTTCGCGACTGGGGGCGCAACAGACGAGCGATGCGCGACGTTATGGGGGCTCGTGAAGAGTGGACAGAACCCGACGGACGTGTCGCGACGCATCGACGCTTTCACCGAGTCTTCTGAGGCCGCGACCCGAACCTTCCCCGATCGCGGATTGCGGCAAGCGATCCTGCGAACCTATCACTCGTTGTTTACGGGCATCAACATCATGTCGCTCGTGCTCGCAGTCATCGGGGTCACACTCCTTGGCAACGCGCTCTCGTTGAACATCGGCGAACGAACCAGAGAGTTCGCGGTGTTTCGCTCGATCGGTTTCGTGCCGAGCACGATCTTGCGCATGGTGCTCGTCGAGACGAGCCTTGTTTACGGCGCTGCGGTCGTTGGCGGCGCCGGCTTCGGAGTGTTGCTCACTCGACTTTTCGGTGCGTTTGCGAGGAAGAACGCTGCGTGGTTGTTTCCGTCCGTCTGGGTGAGGGCGGAACCGCTGATCTTCAACGCCGGCTGCATGCTGTTGCTCATCATGGCCCTCGCTGTCGCTTCGGCGCATCGCGCCGCCTCCGTGAACCTGGTGGATGCGTTGCGCGGGATAGGCTAGCCCATGCTACCTCTTCGCTATCATTGGGGTAGCTTGCGGCAGCGCAGCCGCGCGACCGCCGCCGCCATGATCGCTGCCTCTCTCACCGTGTTCGTCTTAGGGTCGATCGTCACGTTGCAGCGCGGTGTGCAAGGGGTCCTTCGAGGTGTGGCTCGAACCGACAACGCCATCGTTCTCTCCCGCGGGGTTTCTGCCGAGGACAGAAGTTTCATTCCGCGAAACCTACTGGCACAGATCGAGAGCAGTCTCGGTGTCTCCACGCTCGCGACCGGCGAGCTGGTTCAGCCACGCGCGTTTATGGTGAGAGGCAATTGGATGCTCCTCGCGCTGCGCGGCACGACCGCCACTTCGCGCGCACTTCGTCCATACGTGACCGTCATCAATGGGCGGGAGCCTCGTCCTGGCACCAATGAGGCGATGGTGGGTTCGGCTCTCTCGCCGCTGCTGAAGAGTCAAAGCGCTTTGGAGTTTCACCCAGGCCACAACATCGACATCGTCGGCACTTTCTCGAGTGGTGGATCGAGCCACGAGTCGGAGATTTGGCTCGACGTCGACTTCCTTCGCGACATTTTCAAGATTGACCGCGTGTCGTCCGTCACGCTTCGGTTGACGGAGCCGGAACAACTCGCGCAGCTCAACGAACAACTCGCGCGTATTCACGACGTCGATCTCGAAGCGAAGCGCGAGAGCGATTACTTTTCTCAATTGTCACGGGGTTTCGCTTCGCTCTTCGGCGGCATCGGCGCCGTCGTCGCGTTTGTCCTAGCGGTCGGGGCGATCAGCGCGACGACGACCACGATGTACGGGCTGATTGCAGCGCGTCGGCGCGAGATAGGGGTGTTTCGCGCGCTCGGTTTCGATAGGCGGGCGATCCTTTTCTCGTTCTTGCTCGAATCTTTGATGTTGTCCCTGACCGGAGGGATCATTGGCCTCGGGTTCATGTTCATTCTGCCGTTCGTGACTTTCGACATTCCAGACGCCATCGGGCTCACGCGTGTGCTGCGCTTCGATCTGCGGCCAATCGATATTCCGTTGGTGCTCGCTGCGTCGATCACGATGGGCTTGATGGCCGGCATTTTCCCAGCGATCAACGCCGCGCGAGTGTCGCCGTCGGAAGCGATTCGCCAGTAGCGACGAAGGAGTTTGGGGACGGCTCTCAGCCGAGATGGCGTCGGATCGTCGCGCAAATCTGCTCTTCGTGCGTGGCGATGAAGTCGTGTCCGCCGTCCACGTCGACAGGCTCCATGTCCATGACGGTCCACTCCGCCCAGCGGTGCACATCGGCGGCCGGAGCGAGCGTATCGCGCTGGCCGCCGAAGGCGGTAATCGGGCAATTCACCTTGATGGCCGGAGTGACCCACTCGTCTGCCAGCAGCGCGTCTGCCCGCACGACGGGCAAAAGCATCTCGCGCATCTCGGGCGTATCGAGAACGACCTTGGGAAAACCGTCTAGCTTGCGCAGCCGCTCGGTCAGCTCCGCGTCGTTGAGGTGCCCCCACGGATCTGGGCTAGGGCGATCCGGCGGCCACATGCCGGACGGGAAGAAGCGCACAGGCGGCGTCGGCAAGTGCGCCATGGCGGCAAAACCGACGATGGCCCCCATGCTGTGACCGAAGATTGCATAAGGTTTTTCGGTGCATTGTCGC
The DNA here is from genome assembly GCA_020848545.1 of Deltaproteobacteria bacterium. Lineage (GTDB taxonomy): Bacteria > Myxococcota > JADLHZ01 > JADLHZ01 > JADLHZ01 > JADLHZ01. The sequence goes on from JADLHZ010000021.1 coordinate 60,722, forward strand.
ATCGCGGCGGCGAGCTCACGCGACATCACTGCCATGTCCGTGATGAAGGGATCGTTGATGCGGGTCTCTCGGCCCGGCAGGTGCGCCGGCCACACCTCGATATCCGGTCCCAGACGCTTCCCCCAGTTGCGGAAGAGCGACGCTCCTCCGCCCGCAGGAGGCAAACAGAAGAGCATGGTGCGGCCGCGCTGTCGTGGGAGGTGAGGGAACCAAGGGTTCGTTGTTCTGCCGCCGCGCACGGTCTCGGCTTGCGTCTTGTCCACCGAGGCTCCTTCGCTGGGTCTGTGTTCGCGTCGCTTCGCGTGCATGTTAGCATAAGCGAATGGCGAGTAACCAGAGCGAGTGGCTTCGCTTTCGCGACGGTAGTCCACCGGTTTGCCAAATCCTCGCCTTCCACCCGGCGAGCGGTTCGGCGGGCTTCTTCGCGAGCCTGGCGGTCCAGCTTCCACCTGAGCTCGAGCTGGTAGCATTTCAGCTTCCGGGGCGTGGGCGCAGACTCAACGAGCCGGCGCAAACCCACATGGCCGATGTCGTTGCGAGCATTGGAGCTGGCTTGCCGCCCATGCGCGTTCCGACGATCTTCCTGGGTCACAGTCTTGGCGCATACGTCGCGTTCGAGTTGTGCCACTGGCTTCGTCAAGAGACCGGCATTCTCCCGCGGCAACTCATCGTGAGCAGCGCCTCGGCGCCGAGCGCCGCTGTGCGAGGCTCGAGGCTTCTTTCCGAGCTGGACGACGAGCGCCTCGCCGCCACCATCGCCTCGTGGGGCGTTTCCGATCCCAGCTTCTCGGATCCCGAGTTTCGAGAGCTCGTCCTCGCCACGGCCCGTTGTGATCTCAAGATCGCGGAGACTTATCGCTGTGAGGCGCGGCCGAACCTTGCGTTACCGATCACCGCTTGGACAGGCGATCAAGATAGCATCAGCGATCAGCAACTGGCCGCATGGAGGGAGTACGGAACAGGTGTGACCGTCGAGCACTTCTCCGGCGGGCACGATCACCTGCGCAGACCCTCGCCGGCGCACCTGCAGGCGCTCATCGGGATCGCCAAGCGAAGCGCTTAGCGCCGAAGGGGGAAGCTGGTGACGCCCGTTGGTCTCACTGCAACTTCGAGCGCCTGAGCGATGACGAGTCGGACTTGGTCGGCGAGCGGCACTAGCGAATGGCCGAGGAGCGCGCTTTCGATGGAGACGGCGAGCGCTGTCTTCGTCGCGTCGTCCTGCAAGAGCGGCTCTTCGACGAAGAAGCCAAAGCCGCTGTCCGCGAGCGCCTCGCCGCGATGCGGTGTTACGATCGAGATGTCCAGCGCGTCGCGATCGCAGATGAGCATCCACTGCCCCACATCCGGTGGGCCAACGCTCGCGGTGAACACCGGAATCACTCTGTTGTGAGCCTGACAGTAGGCGTCGGGGCCGAGCGGAGCACGCTCTCTTGCGAGCGCAGATCGCCGTCGCACGGAGAGCTCCGAAGGCCACGTGAACGCGTTGCTCAGAATGACCTGCGCGGGGTGCGGCTCGGAGAGGAGCTGTGCAGCGCGTGAGATACTCTGCTCGCAGTCGACTTGCTTGAGAATACGCTGGAGGATCGCGCCTTCCTCTGCACGCGCGAGCTCACGTCCGAGGGTTGCTCCCAACGTCGCTGCGCGAGAGGTATCGGAGAGAATGGCGCGCGTGAGGAATTGATCGATGCCCCACAACGTGCTTGGCGCTGGCGCTTTGGCGTGCTCGAGATGCTTGTACGCGAAGAGGCGCCGAAAGCGTGCGTGCGATGCAAACCCCGCGACGAAAGCGCGTGCAAAGGCCTGCTTGCCTGATTCTAGGGACGATGCGCGCGTCATGAGCGAACGTGCCCGCTCGATTCTGTCGCGGAAGATCCGGTCGAAGAACGCGAGCAGATGCCTCGCGCGCTCGGGCGCTTTCGGATCGCTTGCGGATTGATGTGTCGTCTGCTCGATGTGGCTTCTTAGTGCATCGCGCAATGATGCCGGTGCGTCGCTCAGCTCGGCGATGATCACAGACTCGTCCAAGTTGATCGGCGCTTCCGTCTGGTCGCCGGGGAATTCGCGAATCAGCAGGTTCACGAACGCGCGCCTCAGGCTCTCATCGACGCGCGCGGACCACATCGTCCATTCCCATCGATCGATGACGTCTCTTCGCGACACGCGAGAATAAAGGACGAGCAGGTCGTGAAAGTTCTTGGGGAGGAGCTTGGCGAGCTGGTCGGAGACGCTTTCCCTGTCCGGTTGGGAAGGTAGGGTTTGGGTCAGGCTGTAGGCGAACAGCCCGGCGCTCACGGTCTCCCGCATGTCGGCGACATCGTCGAGGAGCTTCGCGTAGCTCTCGCCGACGAGCGACGCACGACGCCGCACCGAAGCGATCCGCACCCTCTCGTTTTCCGTCATCCGAATGCTTGCGATGACGCTGGACGCGAATGGCTCGTCCCCCATTTCGATCGCCGCTTTGCACACGAGCTGCAACGCTGAAAACACCAAGCGCACGGCTTCCCTGATGAAGTGAAAGTCGGTCTCATCCGTGCGCTGATCGGCCGTCGCGAGGATTTCGTCGAAGGCAACGCCAATCCGGTCCAGTAGGAACTGGCGATCGGTCGGCGCTGGAAAGGCGCCGAACAGCAGCATGACTCCCCCGAATAGGTAGTGAACACCGAGCAAGAATTGCTTCCTAATCGCCAAGCTCATCATGTCGAACGGCAGTCCGATGACTGCCACGCGAAACGCGGGAGGGACGCTGTCGTACCGCGTGAGCTCCAGCGCCGCGTGGATGAGTGGCCTCAACAGGGACGCGCGCGGCCATCCCACGCCCCACGCAAAAATTGGCAGATCGAACCTGGACCTCTGAATGTCGTAGGGCGCCTCGTGCGCTTTTGCGAGATCATCGGCCTCTTCCGTTATCGTCGTGCACACCCAAGAGAGGGCTCTCAGCTGTCCAAAGTCGGCGGTCCGTATCGCCGACGTCGCGAGCTCTTCCAGCGATGAGATCGTCTTGATCAGCGTGGTGTCGGTCATCTGCTCCGGCGAAACGACGAAGCAGCGCCGAAGCGCAGCCGCGAATTCGAGCACCGCTGGATGGTCCGCACTGATCATGCCCATCAGATCGACCGACGCGACGATACCGCGGTGAAGCGTCAAGGACTCACCGAGCGTCATGAGCTCTGTCTTCAACCGATGTCGCCGTGGATCGAGTGGGGGGGAGGGACCGAAACTCCAAGACACAGGGTTGCTTGGCAGCGCGCGGTCCAACGCCGCGCTTGCGCTCTCGAAGCGACGGACCTGAAATGCTTTGACCACGCCGAACGCACGAATACGTACCTCGAGCGTGGTCGGCGTGGGCGCGTGCAAGCGGGCGAAGCTGATGCACGTGAGATGTCGCTCACGCATGGTGTTCCGTCCGCCGAGGATACGGGTCGAAAGCCATTCGCGATCGCCAAGCCAGGTCTTGATCGTACGCTGCTGTGCTTGAAGGTATGCCTGCTCCGATGCAGATAGTCGGCTCATCCTGAGAAGGGAGCCCGCGACGATGATCGCACCAACTCCAACGCCAGTCGCGCGTGCGACGGGACTCAACGAAAAGCTCTCCGCGACAGCCAAGCCGAGAAGAATCGCGGAGCAAGATGAGACCCAAGCGTTCTGCATCACCACCTGCGCGTTGGAAACCAACAGCGCCGGCATCGCGATTCGCGCAAAAGCGGCGGCGAACGCGAGGATTGTCAACGGAGCAAGAAGCGCGAGGGTCGGCGCTTGCCAGCTTGGCCAAGTGTCTTGCGCGTGCGCGCCGAGTGACCAATCGACGATCAGTGGAACGAGCGTTCCCGTTGCAAATAGGCCTGCGCTGGTCGGCACGGACGGAACACGCAACTCCTCCGCCCACGTCACGGGACGGCGGAGCGGCAAACTGATCGTTCCACGCCGCTTCAGCCAAGGCCCAGAGCGCTGCAAGCGGACGGCGAGGTGCCACGCGCACGAAACCAACAGAACGAACGCCGCGCTGACGATCGCAACCATCAAGCTCTAGCCCTTCTGGCGATGCGAATCGATCAATGCCGCCATCGCCGCCAGAGTCGGCGCGCCCAGAAGAGAGCGCAGCGAAATGTTCACGCCAAAGTGGTCCCGTACCATTTTCGCCATGCGCAGTGCGACCATCGAGTCTCCGCCAAGCGCGAAAAAATCCGACTCGAGGGCAACGGCTTTGCCGCCGAGCAACTCTCTCCACAGGGACCCGAGATACTGTTCGGTCGGCCCAAGCTCTTTGGCCGCGTCGGTGCTCGCGCTTGGCGGTGGCGTAGTGGGGGAAGGTGAGGGTGGCGATGGTGGCGATGGTGGCGTGTTGCGGTCCGTCGTTTGTGCGGGGGTTGCCTTCGTCCAATAGCGCTGGCGCTGGAATTGGTAGGTTGGCAGATGCACGCGCTTTCGCTGGTCATCATGAACCGCCGGCCAATCGGGCTCGACGCCCAGGAGCCAGGCATCGCCGAGGACCTTGCGCATGCCTGCGGGAGACGCTTCCTCGATCGGCAACGCCACCCGACGCCGCGAGTCCTGAGGCCAATGCCGCGTGATGATCCGGCTCAGGCTATGGCCGGGTCCCACCTCCATCACGACGAGAGATTCGGGCCCCTCGAGCGCGTCTACCGCCGATGAAAACCGGACCGGTTGGCGAAAGTGCTGCAGCCAATATTCAGGCAAGTGAAAGTCCGCCGCATCGCTGCCGGTGACACATGACAAGAGCCGCATCTTCGGGCGGTCGAGGGTGACACCGGCAAGGGTTCGGCCGTAAGCGGGAAGGATGCCATCGACCAATGCGCAATGACTCGCCGCTGGGATGTCGAGCAGGCGGCATTCGATCCCGCGGCCTTCCAGCGCATTTTTCGCCGCTTCGACCGCGGGCGCGCCACCGGCCACGGTGCAGCGGTCGCGGGCGTTGATCGCGGCGATCGAGGCGCCGGACGGCAGCAGCCCTTCGACATTTTCGGACGATGCGAAGACGGCGAGCATGCGGCCCGGCGGTACTTGGTCGGCTAGTTTGCCGCGTGCCGTCGACAAGGTGAGCATGTCCTCGAAGCTAAGGACCCCCGCGACGCAGGCTGCCGTGTACTCACCCATGCTGTGGCCGAACACCGCGCTCGGTTTGATTCCCCATGCGAGCCACGTGCGGGCAAGCGCGTACTCAGCGGTCATCAGCGCTGCAAAGGAACGAGGTTTATTCGCGGTGAGTGGCGGCGCGCCGTCCTTCGCTTCGACACAGAAGACTTGGCGGAGCTCAAAATCCAAGATCGGGCGCAGAAAATCGCTCGCGCGATCGACCACGTCGCGAAAAACTTTCTCGCCCTCGTAAAGCGCTTTGCCCCAGCCCTCGCTCAGTGGGACAAAGCCGGGGAACATGAACACGACTTCCGGCGGTCGATGGCTGGCGAGCACCGGCGCAGCGCCAGGTGCACGCAGCTTGCTGGCAGCGTCCTTCGCGTCGTCAGCCATGAGTGCTTGGCGCCACGGAAATGCTCGTCGCCCGACCTGGAGCGTATAAGCCACGTCCGCCAAGTCGCAGGTTGGCTGCGCGTCGAAATGCTCAGCGAACGTCGCTGTGGAGGCGGCAAGGGACTCCCGGTTCAGCGCCGAGAAGACCAAGAGCTGCAGGCCCTTCACGATCGGGGCGGGCGGAGCCACGGGTGCTTCTTGGACAATCGCGTGGGCGTTCGTCCCGCCGATGCCGAACGAGCTCACGCCGGCGATCCGCGGCCGCTGTCCTCTCGGCCATGGCCGGAGCTTGTCGTTGACGAAGAACGGACTGTTCGCGAAGTCGATGTTGGGGTTCGGTCGGCGATAGTGAAGGCTCGGGGGGAGGGCTTCGTTTTCCAGCGCCAAGATCAGCTTGATCAAACCGACCAAGCCGGCGGCGGTGTCGGTGTGGCCGACGTTCGATTTCACCGAGCCGACGGCGCAGTACTGTCGGCGCTCGCTGGATCGGCTAAACGCACGCGTGAGCGCCGCGATCTCGATCGGATCGCCGAGCGCCGTCGCGGTTCCGTGGGCTTCGACGTAGTCAACTTCGTCCGCGGTCACCTCGGCGAGATCGAGCGCGCTCTCGATGACCTCGGCTTGGCCCAAGATGCTCGGCGCGTGGAAGCCGATTTTTCGCTGGCCGTCGTTGTTCGTCGCGGTGGCGCGAATCACAGCTCGGATCGGATCGCGGTCTGCAACGGCGTCTTCGAGGCGCTTGAGGACCACGACCGCAACGCCGTCTCCTCTGCGGGTCCCGCTGGCATCGGCGTCGAAAGACCGACACAGCCCGTCCTTTGACAGTGCGTCGTCGACCGCAATCCAGCCCACCTGCGCTGCGCTATCCAAGCCGGCCGCGCACGCGAGAGCCAGGTCGCATTGGTTCGTCAACAGCGCCTCGCAAGCAGCGTGTGCGACGACCAAACCAGTCGAGCACGCGGTGAAGAGCGTGAGCGCGGGGCCGGTCAACCCGAGCTTGTAAGCGATTCTCGCGGCACCGTAGCCTGAATAGCGCAGGAATTGGGCTTGTAGCGCATCACTGCGGGAAGGTGGCGGATAGTTGCATTCGGAGAGTCCAGCGAAGACCGCCGTCTTACCGGCTTCTCGCTCGCTGACGTAGCCGGCATCCTCAAGGGCAGTCCATGCCATCTCGAGGAGCAACCGTTGTTGCGGATCCATGAGCTCCGCGTCCCTGGCCGAGACCTTGAAAAAATCCGCGTCGAAGAGATCGAGGCCGTTGATGTAGCTGGCGCATTTGACCAGATCCGGGTGCCTGATGAGATCCTCCGTCAGCCCGGCTGCGCGCAGCTCATCGTCGCTCAGCGGAAAGACCGAGTCGACGCCCGCGTGTAGATTCTGCCAGAACTGCCGTTCGTCATCGGCGCCGGCAACCCTGACGCTCAGGCCGATGACAGCGACGCCGAGCCTTGGTTCACCGGCCATCGTTCCTCGGCTGCCGATCTGGCGCGAGTGCGTTTCGGCGTGCGCTCCTGGCGAACCCGGGCGCGCGCAGTTTGAACAGCGGGTTCCTTTGCTGGCGAGTCGATTGCTGGCCGCGTTCTGCGTACATCGGCATGAGTGTTGCCCGCGGCGCGACAGCTGTCAAAAGTATGAACGGCCGAGTAAATTGAATCAGCCGACCATTGTGGCAACATGACCCAAAGATGTCGACACCCGTGGCGATTGTTGGGGTCGGGCTCCGAGCACCCGGCGCCGAAAATGCGGACGAATTTTGGCATATTCTAGCGAGTGCCAAGGAGACGGTAGCTGAATTGCCCCCGTCGCGGGCCGTGCCAGGGACGCCGCCCCGAGGTGGGATCGTCGATGGGCTGTCGCGTTTTGACCACGAGTTCTTTGCCATGTCGGCCGCGAGCGCGGAAGCGCTTGACCCCGGTGCGCGCAAGTTGCTGGAGGTCGTGTGGGATGCGTGTGAGGACGCCGCCATCAAACCGAGCGCGCTCAAGAAAGTGCGTGTCGGTACGTATGTCGGTTCGATCGCTGCTCATGCCGAGCCTCCGCCGGAAGGCGCGTTTGCGACCATCTTGGGGCACGCACACGCGGGTCTAGCGACGCGGATTTCCTTCACCTACGGGCTGCGCGGGCCGAGTCTTACGATCGACACCGATCGCAGCTCCGCCCTCGTCGCGCTTGCCCAGGCCGTCCGCGATCTTCGCGCTGGCCACATCGAGATGGCGCTCGTCTGCGGCGTGAATACACTGCTCAATCCGTCGATCAGCCGAGCGTTTGGCGAGGCGGGGCTCCTGTCCCCGGACGGACAATGTCGGTTTGGAGACGCCGGCGCCAACGGGTTCGTGCGCAGTGAAGGGCTTGCCTGCGTCGTCTTGATGCCGCAAGCGCAAGCCGTCGCGCTTGGGCTTCGCACCTACGCGCTCGTCGGCGGTGTCGCCGTGAACCATGACGCGGGACGTGGCCAGGACTACCTGAACCCGAGTGTCGAAGCGCAGACCGAGCTCGTCCGGGCAGCGCTCGATGACGCGAGCTTGACGCCGAGCGACATCGGCTACGTGGAGGCGCACGGCACCGGCACGCCGACGGGTGATACGATCGAGCTCGGCGGCCTGGACGCGGTGTTTCGTGGGGTGCCGCACCCCGTCTTCGTCGGTTCCGTCAAGAGTAACATCGGGCACACCGAGGGAGCCGCCGGGCTATTTGGCGTCATCAAGACGGCGCTGGCTTTGTGGCACGGCGTTCTTCCTCAGACCCTGCACGTTCGACAGCCCAACCCCGCGGTGGATTGGGGGCAGAGTTCCCTGACCCTCGCCCGCGAACGCCTCGATTGGCCAAACGAATTGCCACGCCGCGCTGCCGTCAGCGCCTTCGGGTTGACTGGCACCAACGCGAATTGTGTTTTGGAAGCGGCCGCGCCGATGCCCGTGCGTTCGCCGAGCCCAGAGGCGGGGCCGCAAGTCGTGGTGCTGTCGGCGCCGCACGAGGTGGGCCTTCGCGCGCTCGCTGCTGCGTACGCAAAGGCCAAGACGCTGCCGGGCATCGACGAGCTGTCTCGGCGCCTGAACGCAGAGCGCGAGCTACTTGCCTGGCGACTCGTGGGTTTGGCGACGAGCACGCAAGATGCACAGCTCGAGTGGGGCAAGTTCGCCGCGGGTGAGAACTCCTGGACGATGCAGGCGCGCCGCACCCTGAAAGACCCCGCGCGCGTGGTCTTCGTCTGCCCAGGTCAGGGGGGGCAGTGGCTCGGGATGGGGCGCGAGCTCTGGGAGAACTCGGCGGCGTTTCGCACGCACGTGGGGCGTGTCGACGACGAGCTCCAGCGTCAATTTGGCTGGCGGGCGAGCGATGGTTGGAACAACGACGCTGACCTCGGGCGAATCGAACGCGTTCAGCCGATGCTGTTCGCGATGTCGATTGGCTTGGCTGCGCAGTGGCAGCAGCAGGGGCTGACCTTCGATGCGGTCGTGGGCACGAGCATGGGCGAGGTCGCAGCCGCCGTCATTTCCGGGTCGTTGCCGCTTGCCGCGGGCGTACGGGTCATCGGCTATCGCAGCCTGCTGATGAGCCGCTTGGGGGGCAGAGGCGCCATGCTCTCGGTGCTCGGGTCCCCAGCCACCGTCGAGGAGTTGCTTGCGGTACGGCCTAGTCTATCCGTGGCCGCGTATAACGGTCCCGCCTCCACCGTCGTAGCCGGCGGACGCGAAGCCATCGCCGAATTCAGACTCGAGGCCGAGCGGCGGGGACTGCAATGCCGAATGGTTCGGGTCGATGCCGCCTCGCACTGTTCCGAGGTCGACCCGATCCTCGACGAGCTCGAGGACGGGCTTGGCTCGCTCGGCGAGCCCGTGGCGACGCAGTCTTTCGTTTCGACGGTTGCCTGTCGGCGTGGAGTCAGCTTGGGCGCAAGGTATTGGCGCCACAACCTCCGCCAGCCGGTTCGCCTGGCGGGCGCCGTCTCCCTTCTGCTCGACGAAGGTTTCAATACCTTCGTCGAGCTTGGGCCGCATGATGTGCTGACGGCGGCAATTTCGGACTGTGTCGAAGAGCGCGACAGCGATGCGCTCGTCTTGGGCTCCATGGAGCGAGACGAATCCGCCACAAGAACGATTGGCCGCGCTCGACTGCGCTTGGTTGCGGCCGCCGCTCTGCCAATACCCGAGCCAGCCGGTCCCGCAGGCGCCGGTCGTGAGGCGCTTCCCCACCGGCCCTGGCTGTCCGTCGAATACCCCTTGCGCCAACCAGCTGTCATGGAGGGCCCCCGTGACGGCGGACGGGTTTCGCCGCAGGCGGACGCACGCCCGGGGGTCGAGCAGACCTTGCGAGATCGATTGGCATCGGCGCCATTGGCCGATCGCCGACGCATGATCGCTGAGCGCTGCGCTGACCTCGTTCGAAGCGCGTTGCGTTGGCCGCCGTCGCGAGCAGTTCCGGAAGACCGCGGGTTTCGCGAGCTCGGTCTGACCTCGGTGATGATGGTGGACGTCCGCAGCCGCTTGGGGCGGGAGGTGGGAGCGAGTCTGCCGGCCACCTATTTCTTCGAACGTCCCACGATCGCAAAGGTCGCTGCCGACCTGGCCAAGGGCGATGCGCCGGCTCAATCGCTGCTCGGCAACATCCTCGTCGAATGCGGGTTCGTCAACCGGTCGCAGCTCGCCGAGGCTCTACGGCAACAGGAAAAACAGCCCGGGCGAAGGCTCGGCGAAGTGTTGATGAACCTCGGGTTCGTCACGCCGGAGCAGCTGCAACGAGCCCTGGCCTCCCAGATGCAGGAGCCGATCGCGATTGTCGGCATGGCGCTGCGCTTTCCAGGTGGTGTGCGCAGCCCCGAAGACTATTGGCGTTTGCTCATCCGGGGCGCGGACGCGATCACGAGGGTTCCGGCCGCGCGTTGGTCGCGCCGCGAATCGCCCGCGTTGCCCGAGTGGGGCGGATTCATCGACGGTGTCGACGAATTCGACTTCGATTTTTTTGGGATCGGTGCGGGCGAGGCGGCGCGCATGGATCCCCAACAGCGGCTACTTATGCAAATCGCCTGGCATGCTCTCGAGCACGCCTCCATCGACCCGCTTTCATTGCGTGACACGCAGACGGGGGTGTTCGTCGGCGTCTCGAATTACAACGAATACGCTCGGCTCAAAGAGCGACGTGATGGGCACGCGGTGACGGCGTTCGATGGCGTGGGCGATGCCAACAGTATCCTGGCCGGACGCTTGTCGTACACGCTCGGTTTGCTCGGGCCTGCGATGGCCGTGGACACGGCCTGCAGCAGCTCGCTCGTCGCCCTGCATCTCGCGGCGCAAAGCCTCAAGAACCAAGAATGCACGATGGCGCTCGCGGGCGGCGTCAGTCTCATCTTGTCGCCCCACGTCTCCGAGACGTTTCTGGGCGCCGGAATGTTGGCTGCGGACGGACGTTGCAAGACCTTCGACGCGAGCGCCGACGGCTACGTTCGCTCCGAGGGCTGTGCGCTTGTCGTCTTGAAAACCATGAGCCGTGCATTGCGTGATGGCGACCGCATTTGGGCTCTGGTCGACGCCACAGCCGTCAATCAGGATGGCCGGAGCGCGGGTTTGACCGCCCCGAACGGCGAGGCGCAGGAGGCGCTGTTGCGCACGGCTCTCGTGCGAGCCTCTCGTCGCCCCGAAGACGTCACATACGTCGAGGCCCACGGGACCGGTACTCGTCTGGGCGACCCCGTCGAGCTCCGCGCCTTGGGGCGTGTCTACGCGGACCGAGGAGCGGCGGCTCGCCCACTGCTCGTGGGTTCGGCCAAGAGCAACCTGGGTCACCTCGAGGCTGCGGCGGGAATGGCGGGGCTGATCAAGGTCGTCTTGGCGCTCGACGCGGGGGAGCTTCCGCCCTCGTTGCACGTCAAGACGCTCAACCCCGCGATCGATTGGCCGAAGGAGAACGTCGTTGTCGTGACACAACGTACGCCCTGGCCCGCGACCGAAGGTCGTGTTGCCGCGGTGAGCTCGTTCGGGTTCAGCGGCACCAACGCCCACGTCATCCTCCAAGGAAGTCCTTCGGCATCGACCGCCGACGCCCTGGTTCTTCAGCGGCCGGTCCACCCCTTGCTGTTGAGCGGCGTCGATGAGCCGGCGGTGCGGCGGGTGGCGGCCGCGTGGGCGGAGTACATCGCCGCGCATCCGGGCGAATCTCTGGCCGAGATCGCGCACACGCTCAACTGTGGCCGCGCGAGACAGGCGTGGTGCCTCGGCGTGGTCGCGGCGTCCCGCGAGGGAGCCATCGATTCGTTGCGGGAAGTCGCCGCCGGGGCGGGCCGGCCGGTGCGTTGGGCGCCGGCGGGGGTGGTGGTGCGGTTCGGCGCGAGCACCCACGCCTATCCGGGGCTCGGCGGGCACATCCATTCCTGTAACCCGTTCTACCGCAATGCCTTCGAGACTTGCCTCGACGCGCTCGCGGCCGCGTCCGGCGAGCCGTTCCGCGAGGGCCTCTTGGCTGCCGGCGGCGCATGGACGCCGCGCGAGCAGGTGCTGCTGACGTTCGCCTCGGGCGTCGCGCTCTATCGATGCTTGCAGAGTTGGGGGGTGGAAGTCGACGCGCTGCAAGGGGAGGGTGTCGGTGCGATCGTGGCGGCTTTGGTCGCCGGCGCCGTCGACCTACCGGAGGCAAGCGCCGCTGTCTGGGCGATCATCGGTCGAGACCGGGGAGCGCCGAAGGGAGAGCTACGGCCTGCGAAGATCCCGTGGCGATGCCCGGATGGTGCGCCAACCGGGGTCGGGGCGCTCGTGGAAATGGCCCTCGCTGGAGAGCGTCGAGGTGCACCACTCGAGCTGACCGATGATGTGCTCGTCGCGGGCCCGTCCTCGACAGGTGTAGCTTTGCTCGAGCGCGATGACGAGTGGGGCGCGCTGTGTCGGGGCTTGTGTCGCGTCGCTGAGCGAGGCGCGCTCGCGAATTTTCGCCCGTTCGATGCCGGATATAGCCGAGGTTTTGTCCCAGGCCCGCCCTACCCTTTCGCTCGGACGCCCGTCTGGTTGGGCAAGACCGCGGGCGCGTCAGAGCGAGCGCGCTGGGTGAGGGCTGGCGCCGCGAGCACCGGCGCCTTCTCCTTCGAGATGCACCTGAGCGGCCAATCCGCCCCCGAGGTCTTCGACCACGTCGTCTACGATCGGGTCGTCGTACCGGGGGCTTTCTACCTGGCGACACTGCTTGCGCTCCTTCGGGAGGAGTCGGGCCTCGGCTCCGCGATATCGGGCTTCACGGTGCAGCGCCCGCTGGTGTTGGCTGGCGAGGATGAGGTTTCCTTGTCGCTCACAGTCGCGGCCGGAAACGATCGCGGCGGCGAGTTCGAAATTGCACGTCGAGACCCCTCGGGTGAGGTTCTCGTGCTTGCTTCGGGACGGTTTGGACCCAGCGTCGAGTCCGCGCCGCCTCTGGCGTTCGACGTGCCCGTTGGGCTTGGTCCATCGCTCGATGCCGAGACAGTCTACGAGAATTTGGCCGAGGCTTCGACCCGCTTCGGTCCTCGGTTTCGCGCGATTGCGTCGCTCGCGCACAACGAACGAGGCGACGCCGTGGTTTTCGCGCAGCCGCCGGGGGCTGCGAACGGGGAGGGCGGCCGGTTGCCGGCGGCGCTCGTCGACGTTCCTTTCCAAACAGCGAGCTTCTTGGCGTCGCGCGATTCCGGTTCCGCCATGGTGTTCTTCGGTGTGGGGAACGTCGAGCAACGGGGCGAGTGGGCCGGGGGTCCACTTCGGTGTGTCATTCAGCACCGGGGCGAAGGGCTGAGCGATGCCGTCATCCTCAATGATGACGGCTCCTTCGCGCTGTTTTTCCGGGGTGCGAGCGTGCTTCCGGCGTCGCCCGCGTTTCTAGCGGCCAGACCCGACCCGGAGCTCGCCTGGTTGTACGATTCCTCTTGGCAGCAGGAGTTGCTGCCGCCCGGGTCCGTGCGCGCCGAGCCCAACGAGGCGTGCGTCATCATACACAACGGCGAGGCCGACGCTGCGAACACGATCGCACGAGCGGTGCGCAAGGCTGGGCGCGCAGCAGACGTCGTTACAGCGGAAGCGCTGCTCGCAGGTGGCGCGGTGGACCCGTCAACGCGCTACGTCTTTCTCTTGCAAGAAAGCCCCGCTGAGATCTCGGATTCCGAGACGATGAAAAGCGCGGTCACGGCGACGCTACGGCCATTGCTTCGCTTCCTGAAATCGATGTCCGGCGGCGGCGTGCCCGCCCGTCTGTCGGTTGTTAGTCGAGGAGCCCAGCGCTGCCGAGACGCGGACGAGCTGCGCCGACCGTGGCAGGCGACGGCCTGGGGCGCGATTCGGTCGATCCGAAGGGAGATGCCGGAGCTCGATGCTCGGCTCATCGACGTCTCCGACTTCGACGCTTGTCTGCCCGCTCTCGTGACGGAGCTGGCTGTGGGTCGCGAGGAGGAGGTCTGTCTCCGGCCCGACGATCGTCGTGTGCTGCGGCTCGTGCCCATGCGAGCGCCGGCCGTCGCTGAGGCCGAAATCGAGCGCGGGTCGCACATCGTCACCGGCGGGCTAGGTTCGCTCGGCCTGAGTGTCGCCGAGTGGCTGGCGGCCAAAGGAGCGGAGGAAATCGTCCTGATTGGCCGACACGCGCCGCCGCCAGACGTCGAGGCGAGAATCGCGCGCATGCGCCAGCAGGGTGCCACGGTCTTCGTTGAGCAGGCGTCGGTCGTCGATCCGCAGGCCGTCACGCGCACTTGCCGAGCTGCGCGAGAGCGCACGGGGCGCATCGCCGCCATCGTCCATGCCGCAGGCGTGTTGCGCGACGCGACCCTCGTCGAGCAGACGTGGGAGAATCTCGAGGAGGTCCTGTGGCCGAAGGTGATCGGCGCATTGAACCTGCTGCGAGAAGCGGCCCCCGACACCGTTTTCGTGTCGTTCTCGTCAATCGTCGGCCTGGTGGGCAACGGCGGGCAGTTGAGCTACGGCGCCGCCAACGCCTTCCTCGACGCCTTTGCACAGCAGCACGTACCGCCGGGCAAGCGGCACGTGAGCATCGCTTGGGGACCCTGGGCGGACAGCGGAATGGCCGCCAGAACCCAAACCGCGATCCGGCGAGAAGGCATCCTCGGCCTGCAGCCCGTCAGCACCCTCGAGGGGATTCGCATCCTCGAACGGAGCTGGGGCGGGAAGCACCCGCAGGTCGTCGTTCTGAGTGGGAGCAAGAGGGCGATTGCAGAGCACTTCGCACCAGGCGCTGTTCCGGCGAAGCTGCGAGAGGCGCTCGGGATATCGCCAGCCATCGAGGAGGCCGACCGCGGCGCCGAGCGCTTCGGGCGCACGCTCTTGGCGCTCCCGGCGGAGGCGGCGCTGGTTGAGGCCCATCGGCTCGTGGCGTCGGAAGTGGCCCGCGTGCTCGGCGTCGCCGAGGTCGCATCGAACGCCGCTTTCAAGGATCTAGGATTCGATTCGCTGATGGCGGTCGAGCTGAGAAATCGCTTGGCGAAACGCACCGGCCTTCCCCTCCCGCCGACGGTGGCGTTCGATCAGCCGACAGTGACGCAGATGGCGACTCACCTCTACGAGCGACTCGGCGGCGGCAATCGAAAAAAAGCGCTCCCTGCGGTCACCGCCCCCGACGAGGAACCGTTGGCCATCGTTGGCATGGCGTGTCGTTACCCGGGACGGGTGGATAGCCCCGAGAGCTTCTGGCGCCTCTTGGCAGAAGGCGGCGACGGCATCGAGCCCTTTCCGTCCGAGCGCTGGGACGTCGCCTCGATCTACGATCCGAACCCCGATGCACCCGGTAAGACCTACAGCCGCGAGGGTGGTTTCTTGCACGCGGTCGATCAATTCGACGCTGAGTTTTTCGGCGTGGGCGAGAATGAAGCCGCCGCCATGGATCCCCAGCAGCGCCTGTTGCTGGAGGTGAGCTGGGAGGCGTTCGAGCGCGCAGGTATCGAGCCGCGAACGCTGCGCGGGAGCGCCACCGGTGTGTATGTCGGTTTGATGTATAGCGACTACGGGGCCGTGTCGGCGACGCCGGAGCAGCTGACTGGTTACGTGACGACGGGCTCGCTCGGCAGCGTGGCCAGCGGCCGATTGTCGTACTTCTACGGGCTGCAGGGTCCGGCGATGACGGTCGACACTGCGTGCAGCTCGTCCTTGGTGGCGTTGCACCTCGCGGCCCAAGCGCTGCGCGCCGGTGAGTGCACGCAAGCGCTGGTCGCGGGCGTGACGATCATGACGACGCCGAGCGTCTTCATCGAGTTCAGCCGCCTCGGTGGGCTCGCCAGGGGTGGAAGGAGCAAGAGCTTCAGCGA
Organism: Deltaproteobacteria bacterium; assembly: GCA_020848545.1. Lineage (GTDB taxonomy): Bacteria > Myxococcota > JADLHZ01 > JADLHZ01 > JADLHZ01 > JADLHZ01. Next base: position 76,464 of record JADLHZ010000021.1, read on the forward strand.
GGACGCTGACGGCGTGAGCTGGGCCGAAGGTTGCGGCGTGCTCGTCCTCAAACGCCTGAGCGAGGCGTTGAAGGCCGGCGACGAGGTGCTAGGTGTCGTGCGGGCGACCGCCGTCAACCAAGACGGGCGTTCGAACGGCCTGACCGCTCCGAACGGTCCGTCGCAGGTGCGTTTGATAGAGGATGCGTTGGCGCGCGGCCGCCTCGACCCCTCGCAAATCGATTATATCGAGGGACACGGGACGGGCACGACGCTGGGCGATCCGATTGAAGTGGCGGCGCTCGCGGAGGTCTTTGGTGGCAGCCGCCAGAGCGGACGACCGCTCGTGCTCGGGTCGGTCAAGTCCAACATTGGTCACACCCAGGCGGCGGCGGGTGTCGCAGGCATCATCAAGGTGATCCTCTCGCTCGCGCATGAGTCCATTCCGTCGAGCTTGTATGCCGAGCGCCCGACCAAGAACGTGGCCTGGGACGGGAGCGGGTTACTCCTCGCCAACAAGAGCCTGCCGTGGGTGAGGGGCGCGCGACCCCGGCGCGCGGGCGTCAGCAGCTTCGGTATCGGCGGCACCAATGCGCACGTGATTATCGAAGAACCTCCGCGCAGGACTGCTCCGGCCGCACTCGCACCTCGCGGGGCCGCCGCCCAGTTGCTCGTGCTCAGCGCGAAGAGCGAAGCGGCGCTCACGCTGCTGGCACGGCGATACTCGGCGTTTCTCGGGACGACGCGGGACGCACTGTCCGATATCGCCTTCACCGCGCTTCGGCACCGCGAACAGTTTGCTTGGCGGCTGGCGTTGGTCGCGACGAGCAAGGCCGAGGCGAAAGAGAAGCTCGAACGATATTTGAACGGGGAGCGCCCGCAGGGGTTGTGGACCGGAGAGGCCAAGGCCACGGCCGCATCCGAGGCGTCGTCCGAGGGCGAGCGGAATGACGAGGACCTGGCAGGTTCGGGCAGGCAATGGGTGCTCGGAGCGACTGACCTTCGCGCGCTACCGTGGCGCGGTAAACGAGTCGAAGTTCCGCCCTATGCCTTTGATCGTAAGAGGTATTGGCTCGACGCCGGCCCGCTTGCGCGTCGCGTCTCGAGCTCGCTCATGGGGCACGCCATGGAGTCGGCGAGCCACGCCGACGAGATTGTGTACGACCTCGACCTCGCCGAGCGCGGGGCGTGGGACGGGCATCGGGTTGGCACCCACGCGGTCTGGCCCGCCGCCGGGCATCTCTGGCGTGCTCTCCGTGCTGCGGCGACCCTTTACTCGATGGACGGCGCGACGTTGCGTGACGTCGAAATCACGCGCGCCGCAGTGTTGCTGGGCGGCGATCACCTCCAGCAATCTCTGCGCAAGGGCGACGGACATTTCGATGTTCACGTTCGCTCCCGTGACGCCGATCCGTGGCAGCTCTGCGCAAGAGGCACCGCGGGCCGCATGGTCGCCACGGCGTCGACAGACGGTTGGCACCCAACGGCGGGACGGCGGGAGATCGGCGAAGAGGTCTATCGTCGCTTTGCGGCCGTCGGGGCCGACTACACGGGGATGTTCCGTTCCCTGCGCGCCGTCTACGAATCGGCAGAGCAAACGTGGGCGGAGC
>JADLHZ010000022.1 GCA_020848545.1 Deltaproteobacteria bacterium
ATCGGCGGTGTAGAAGTCGCTCACTATACCCAATGGAATCCGATCGATCCCGGCACCACGCCTAGCACGCGTTTCTTCGCTCGCGGGATCGAGCGGATCGTCGTGCAACCAGGGGCAGCGGTGCCCTCCGGCACACAAGACGTGCGCGTCGTCGTCAACGGCAAGCCGAGCAACCCCGCTTCGTTCGCGGTGCGCGCCGGCAACCTCTGGTTCGTCGACGTCAACGCGGGCGTCGCTGGCAACGGCAGCGTCGCGTCACCGTGGCAACACCTCTATGAGGCGAAGCTGCCGAGCGTGGCGGCCGGAGACATCGTCTACGTCAAGGGACGGCTCGACGGTCAGACCATCGTCGAGCTCGATCCATCCAACGAAGTGTCCATGCACAACAGCGCGCTCCTGCTCACGAACACGAACGCGGCGGCCGGCACCGCGAGCACCCCGATCGCATACGTCGGCCATCCCGACATGCTCCCGAAGATCGGCGCCGCGGTGCAGGACGACACGCGGCAGACGATTCTTCTCTCGGGCAGCAGTCTGCCCAACTACGTCATCGCGAACATGCAGTTCATCAACGTCGGTTCACTCGACGCGACGAACAACGGCACGCGTGTCGTCGGGTGTTCGTTCATCAACGGCCCGGCATCGGAGGAAATGGTGCGCATCGGCCGAACCACCATAGGAACCGCGGGCGCCGCTGCGCTCGGAAACTACTTCTACAACCCACCGCGGGCGATCTGGGTGAAGAACACGGCGACGAGCTCCGAGGTGGCATGGAACGAAGTCCGTGCGTCGCGTGCTTTCGGCGGGATCAATCTCGAGGTGCAGTCGGGTGTGGACAGCATCGTCGGCGCATTGGTTCACGACAATTACATCGCCGACGCGACGCTGCACGGCGCTCACTTCGCGAAGAATCTGATCGATGCCGCCGTCTGGAACAATCTCCTCGTGAACAACCGCTACTACCCGATCGCGCTGCGCGCCGACCTCGGCGTTGGCCAGCACATCACGATCGAGCACAACACGCTCGTGCAACGCCCGCCGATCGCGAATGCCACCGCGATCCTCGGCGTCGATGGCACGGAGACGGCGGCCGACACGTTTGTTTTCCGCAACAACCTGTTCACGATTCGCGCCGGAGAGCCGTACCTGTTCTTCGTCGGCGGCACGCCGATGACGAGCGTTTCCTTCGATCACAACCTGTTCTACGGAAGCAGCTCGCCACCGCCAACCGACGCCAACGCGGTGACCGGTGAACCCATCTTGTCAGCGCCCGCGAGCGGCGGCTTCGACTACGGCAGTGCTTCGAGTCCCGGGATCGGCGGAGCAACGGCGACCACGCGATGCAGCGACTACTTGGGGAGAGCGCGGCCAAGCGGCGCGGGAGCCGATATCGGCGCTTTCGAGTGGCCGGACTGAGCCGTCGGCACCACTGTGAAATAGATCTTGTTCTTCTTACCGCGTGTAATAATCCAGACTTGTTTCTAAGTCGATGGTTAGATATACTGTGAAACGGATCTGCTACGAGTCACAAAAATGGAACAAGAAGCACCATTTCACAGTGAAAATAACCGCGATCGGTCGGGCCGAATAGTCCCCCGTTGGGCCGCCGATCTGGTCGCGCGGCTCGCCCAAGAGGCGCCCACCATCGTCACTCGCGAACGGTTGGAGAAGCTGCTCGTCGACAGCGGGAGCTCCGTCCCCGTAGACGTCGCACTCAAACGACTGCTCCGCCTCCGCTGGTTACGGGGCGTCTCTGTCCGTGGCGCCTTCGCCTTCGTGCCGCCTGGCGTCGACGACATCGCCGACCGGTACATCGACTTGCGCGGCTGGCACGCGAAGAACCCGAGCGCGATCTTCTACCTCGCGAGCGACAACGCTGCTTGGCATCTTGGTTATCTCGATCGTGAACCCGAAGGGGTCACGGTGTGGTTGCCGCCGAACACAACGTTGCCGTCTGGGCTTCGCGGCAAGATCTCGAACGTCAAGACGCGCTTTCCTACCGACAAGATCGACGCTCGCCACGTTGGCCCGACCGCTGACCTGCTCCGAAAGCGTCGCCTCGATCTCCTCACGTGGTCTGCAGGGCTTCCTGCTTTCGGACCGGAAGCACTCATCGCTCAAATTGCGTCACGGCCGGCCAGTTTCAAGAGTTGGGTCGATCTTGCGAACAAGATCGGAGACCTCGCGCGTGACGCGGACATCGAGCGACTGCGTGTCCTTCTGTCGGCTTCGAGCGCGTCTGCTCAACAGCGCGCTGCGTATCTGCTGCGCCTTGGGAAAAGAGATGACGCGGCGACGCTGTTACCGGCGAAGATCCAACCCGTCGAGTTTGGAACGGGTGACACAACGAGTTGGGACGCGATCACCGGCGTCAACGATCACCTTGTCGCGCGCTTGATGAGCGCGAATGCGAAGGCCTAGCGATGGCACTCACACGAGCCCTCGTTCAAAGACATGCTGGAAGAGCGGCCTACGAGGCGGCTCTTCTCGATGTCGCTCAAGACTATCTTCTGCACCTGATACATGCGGCGGGACTCTTCGATCGTCCGGGACTCGTCTTCAAGGGCGGTACAAGCTTGCGCAAGTGTCGTCTGGGAAGCGCCGGGCGCTTTTCGACGGATCTCGATCTCGCGGCCCCGGACGACACCGACGTCGTCGACGTGTGCGCTGCGATCGACGGCGCCCGCATCGCGGGTTTCTCATTCTCGCTCGCCGACTCGTCCGGCTCGGCGCGCATTTGGTCACTCGATGTGCAACATGACTCGCTTGGCAACGTGACGGGCCTCGCTCGCGTCGAGTTCGCGCGCCGCAAACCAGCGCTCACGCCGGAGCGCTTGGTTCCAATCGCGCTGCCGATTCACGCGCAATACGGCGTCGAGCTCGCTGCGCTTCCGGTCATCGCCGAGGTCGAAGCGTGCGCCGAAAAGCTCGCGCGCTACCGAAGAACGCCGCTGGCTCGCGACCTCTACGATCTCGCTTGGTTCGCTACGCGACCCATCAATGAACGACTGCTTCGCCGCTTGTGGGTACTGAAAGTCTACTGCGACGTCGTGGAAGACGATCGCGGAGGAAAACCTCTGACCGCGGCCGACGTGTTGACCAAACGGGAGGTACGAGATTTCCCGGCGGCATCGATAGGTGTGCTCACGCAAGCGCCAGACATCGCGGGATGGGAAGCGAGGGTGCGCACTCGCTTTCAGTTCCTCTCGCAGATGGACACCGACGAACAGAGATGGGCGCTGTGCAACCCTCGCGACCATGACGAAGTGCTCAAAATGCTGGCCAACAGCGGATTCGCTTGAGGCAAACCGCTCCTGCTAAGCGCGGCAAGCCCCCAGTCACTCAGTGGGTTGCGGCTTACGTTCAACCGGCAGAAGGCGGCGACGACGTTCCCGCGCAGCTCGCGCCACAACAAGCGCCGTACGCTGATCTTCGGTCCCGATCGTGAGCGCAGCCGCGAAGTGCGCTTCCGAGTCGTATTCGCCGTCGAGCTCGATGATCGCGTCGAGAACGAGCTTGGCGAACTCATTCGGCGTCGTCGTCGCGGCCAGGCACGCGAACCACGCCGGAAAAACCTTTCTCCAATTGATCTGCACCTGCCAGGAGCCGTGCTCATCGCCAAAGAAAATGATCTCCTCGCAGGCATCGATCCGCCGAAGCAGGTCGAAAATCATCTCGAATGCCTGACGGGTTGTGCCAGGGTCGGCGACCTCAGCGATGCACCGGTCAATGAGACGGTGACACTCGGCAACCCATCCGCGCGTTCCCGTCGAGACCGTCATGAAATTGCTCGAATCAACGAAGAAGGCCGCGTAGAACTCGCCCCTGAGACTCGCGTCGCGAAAGGCCGTCGTCATTGCCAGCAGATCCGCTGTCGGCGGACCGCACGCAGAGATCATATTGACGTCCATGTACTGCCCGGCGATCTCCGCGAGCTGAGCGGAGGACAAGAGCTCGATAGCTCGATCGAACATGTAGTAGACGTAGTCGTCGCCCATCTTGCGGACCTGCGCCCTAAGCTTCGCGCGATCGATCTCCATCGGAGAAGAATACGACGATCGGCGCGCCCGCTCAAACACGGGCGAATCGGTCGCGACCACATATGTCGTCGCGAAAACCTGTTGACCTGTGCGCCATCGTTGCGGCAGGAAACGCTCCACGGCGGCACCGACGCCGAACCCCGATGGTCCTTCCCCCGCAGGGACCCTCGACGGGGCAAAGGGGAGTCGACTCCTCCGGATGGCCATCGCACATCTTCTTCGTGCGTGTTGCCATGGGCGGGGGCTGAGGCGACGCGCATTGAGGAGAACGTCGATGACTGCCCATCGTGATTTGAAGAGACTCATCCGAGAACGCCAAACGAAAACCGGCGAGTCGTACACGACCGCACGAGCGCACGTGTTGCGTGCTCAAGCAGAGATGCTCGGGCCGCCCGCGGAAGCGCCTGAAGTCGCGAGGCCCGAGCGCCGAGACGCGATCGTTCTCAAGCTCAACCGTCAATCGCTGCGAGTGCGAATGCTCGGCGAGCCCGGCGAGGTGACGTTTCGCGCGACGGGAACCTGGCGGGTCGCGCCCGGCCAGATCGCGACACTGCTCGTCGAGCGGACGTGGACCTGGCGAGGCGACGACTATGCGAGTGGAACGATCGAAGATGCGAAGGTCGACATCGCCAAGCTCGGCCTGACCCCGCTGCCGCTCGAAGGCGGCGAGCTCGAGGACATGCGGGCTGCGTATGAACCATACCGGCGGCCCGATCCCTACGCGCCACTCTGGCGAAAGCTGACGGCCAAGCCGCGACCAGCGTTCGAGATGGACGGGATTGCCTGGGGCGCATTCCCCGATGCTGATCCCGAAGACAACCCGACGTGCGATGCAGCCGAACTGATGGAGATGGGCGATCGCGCCGGCGCGTACGAGTTGCTCATGGACACTGTACATCGCGACTTGCGCTGCCTCGATGCGCACGGCCACCTCGGCAACTTCGCCTTTGATCACTCGCCCGAGCGCGCGATCGTCCACTACGAAATCGGAATGCGGATCGGCGAGTTGTCTTTGCCGGCGGACTTCGATGGTGTCTTGCCGTGGGGCCTGATCTACAATCGGCCGTACCTGCGTTGCCTGCACGGCTACGGCTTATGTTTGTGGCGGGCGGGACGCACCGAGGAAGCTCGCGTTGTCTTCGAGCGCATCCTGTCTCTCAATCCGAACGACAACCAAGGCGTGCGCTTCTGCTGGCAGGACGTGAAGAACGGCCTGACATGGGAAGCGTCCGCTGCCGCAGAGGAGCAGGCGAACGGCGTTCAGTAGTCAGCCCTCACGCAGCTGACGACAACAATGCCATGGCCAGATCGCGCGGGCGATCCCCTCCGATCGGGCTGCACGGCGCCTCGGCCAGACGAACAGCGCACTGAACAATGCCGTCGCCCGCGTCGAGGTGCGACGGAAGCATCGAGGCGAAGTCAGTCAGAGATCCGACAACCCGCCGATTCGCGGTCTTGCTGATGACCGACTCACGCATTTCGTCCAGCTCCGCTTGCACCAGCTCGCGTGAGACGCCGAGGGCCTTCAACACTTCCGCTACCCAGCACGGCAGCATCTTGCCCAGATGGCGCGCGTCGCGTCCTGGAAGGACGACAGGTAACAGAGTCCGATCGCTGACGCCGATGATGTAGCGCTCTCGGGCGACTCTGACCTCGTTGCAGTACCAGTCGCCGAGGCGCGTGCTGGACGGCGGCTTCGGCACTGTCGGCACCTTCATGCGGTCGAGCAGCTTGCGTGTACAGCAGAGCGCGAACACGCATGCGCAATATCACGCCGGATCAACGTGCGGAAAGGATACGAGCCCCGCCGGCAAGGCAGCGCACGTGATCGCCACGGAGGAACCTCAGGCGAACGGTACGTCGATGGGTAACCGATGTCGCTCGTGGAGCAGCACGACCTCCTCGGGGGTAAGGGTGATCCGGCGACATGAACAGAACCCGAGCGACGCCATCTGCTCGTTCATCTCGCGGACGAGCTCGCTGAGCACGCGATGCTGTACGTAGACCGCCTTGCCGTCGAGGCGGATGCGGCCAACCCACGCCTTGTTCACTTTGCTGTAGGTGATCCCCTTCCCTCGCATGTGCTGCCTCCTCGCGAGATCACCTCGCGCGTCTAGCGTTTGCCTTTCGCTTCGGACTGCTGCGCCCACTGATTGAGGACGGCCGTGACGGCGACTTGAATGTCGGTATTTCCGGTCATCTGCTTCGCGTAGTCGCGCAGCTTGCTCACCGTGTTCGGCTGCAAGGTATCGACCGTGATGAAGAGCCCGTCGAGGTATTGCTTCACCACGTTCTTGAATAACAGATGCGCCGCGAGACTCCGGCTCTCGAGCAACCCCTCGAAGCGCTTGAACGATTCTTCGTCGAACAAGAACTGCCTGACATAGCGGCTCTTGGTGGTCGGTGGGGGATTCTCGCTCTTCGGTCTTGGCATTCCTGCTTCTCCTTTTCTCAGGCCTCTACCTCATTCACTAGCAGACATCTACACCGATATCACTTTTTGGTTTACATATCATTATTTGTAATGCTACATCAGTTTCACGATGGCGCTCGCCGATAAACCCAAGATTCCGATCGCAGTGCGCTTGCTGGCCGTCGTGGCGCTGTTCGCGCTGATACCGCCATTGGCCTTGCTGGCCTCGCAGAGAACCTCACGAGTGCCGCCGTCACTCATTGCCCTCGGCCGGGTCGCCCTCACGAACCCCGCGGCTTACGGCGCCATGTTCATCGGACTCTTCATCCTTATTGTCCTCCTCACGCGCTCGCTGATGGACCTCTGGTTCAATCGCGTTCGCCCGCGCATCGCAGGGATCCACGAAAGCACGGCGGCCTACGCTTTCGCGACGCTCGCGGTCGACTTGCTCGACGCGCTCGCCGCCATGGACTGCGCGGGCAAGCACGCGGGCCTCTACTTCGTCGGCCTCGAGCCAAAGCACGGAGGCCTCGCGCGGTTCACCAAGGGAACGCCGCGCTTCATCTCCGATGAGCAGCGCACGATGCACCTGCACTGCCTCGGGCAAACAGGGTGCGGCAAAACACAGGGCGCCCTGTTCCCGTTCGTCCTGCAAGACATGCGCGCCGGGAAGGGCGTGCTCATTGCTGACGGCAAAGGCAGCAACGAGCACATCAACGCCATCCGCAACCTATGTGAGGTCACCGGGCGAACGGCGGACCTTCGCATCTTCTCGCTGACCTTCCCTGACCTCTCGCACACGTACAATCCGATGTGGATCGAGCCGCGAACACCCGCGAAACCGGCAGGCGGCGATCCGCTCGCCGTCGCCGAGCGCATCTTCAGCGTCTTCAAGGCCGAGATGCAGGAGATGTACTACAAGAACCTCGGCGAGAGCCTGTTTCGCTCCCTGATCTGCGTGCTGCACGGCATCGTCGATGAAACCGGCGAGTCGCTACCGTTCACCTTCGTCGACGTCCTCGAGTGCTTGCAGAACCGCGAGGCGCTGACGTGGTGCCTCACGCGCACGGTCGATCGGCCAGCGGCTCTGAACATTCAGTCGCAGCTCACGAACCTCGGCGAGCGCTTCGGCCCCTCACTCATGGGGTTGCAGAACATGGTGCAGAAGTACGCCGATCTCCCGCTGCTCAACGCCACCGCGCCCGACATCGTCCTCGAGGAAGTCCTCGAGCGAAACCTCATCGTCTACTTTCAGCTGCCAGCGAACTACTACGGCAACCTCACGCTCGACATCGGCAAGATCGTGCTCCAAGACCTGCAACAAGCAGGCTCCCGCCGACAGGTCTTCCGCGATCGCCTCAATCAGCGCCCCTTCGGCGTCTTCATCGACGAGTTCTCGAACTTCGCCTTCCCTGGCATGATCAGCGCGCTCAACAAGCTGCGCGACGCCAACCTGCAGTTCTTCCTCGCCCACCAGACGCTCGCCGATCTGGACGCCGTGTCGAAGGAGTTCTGCGCCGGTATCTGGGACAACACACGCACGAAGCTGATCCTGTTCCAGAACAACCCGCAGCTTTGCGAGCAGCTCTCGAAGAGCCTCGGCACGTATCAAACGGTCAAGCCAACGTCGCGCGCCAGCGTGGGCGAGCTCGCGCTTCGGCTCAACATGGGTGAGCAGTCGCTCCGCGAGGTCGAAGAGTTTCGACTGCATCCGAACCGCATCAAGAGCCTCGCTGCCCGTGGTCAGGCCTACCTCGTCGAAGGCAGCGAGTTCATTCCGCTGAACCTCGGTCGCCTCCCGCCGCCGTTCTTCTCGAAGCGACCGCAGGCGCCGCTCGCCGCGCGCAGAGCCTCGACGCGGGCGATGCGCCTTCGCGAGCGCGTCCGCGGCGAGCTCGGAGGTGTCGCATGATCGCGTTGCTGCTCATCGCTGCGCTCGCGGCGGATCGCGACGCCTGCCTGCAACAGTTCGCGGATCGCGCTCCTCGGTCTGCGAAGACCTACTTCTCGCTTTTCGATCCACTGTTCGTGTCGGTCGGCGAGAAGCGTGGTCTCGATCCTGCGCTGCTCAAAGCCCACGCATGGTGCGAGACGCGCTTCGATCCCTGCGCGGTCTCGCCCGTCGGCGCGCGTGGCCTGATGCAGTTCATGCCGCGCACTTTCGATCTCGTCGCCAGCGCGGCCGAGGCGACGAATCCCTTCGATCCCATCGATTCGGTCGAGAGCGCCGGTGTCTACCTCTCGGCGCTCGTCAATTATTGGCAAGGCGACATCTACGCGGTCGCTGCGTCGTACAACGCCGGTCCCGGTGCCGTCGCACGAGCACGAGCGCGCGGTCGCCGCGTCCCTCGCATCCCCGAAACCGAACAATACGTCATCTGCGTCGTCGATGCGTTCGCCCGTTTCGGCGGACGATCGCAGGTCTCACCGCTCGAGAGCGTATTCGACGCCGTCACGCACTGGTTCCGAGGTGCCCCGTGACGAAGCGCATTCGCGACGGCCCGGCGAGCCGCAGCTCACTCGTCATCGCACCAAACCTAACCACTGGAGACTCACTATGAAGACCGCAGACAAGCCCGCCAAGAACACCCGCTCGATGCCGATCAAAGTCGTCAAGGAATACGAGACGAAGGACGGCGAGAAGAAGAGCCGCTTCGCCACCATCGGCTGGATGCGCGAGGCGACGAACCAAGACGGCAAGATCGCGTTCTACCTCGACCTCGACATGTTCTCGTCCCGCTTCCTCGTCTTTCGCGACGACGACGCCGGCAACGAGTCCTGACCTCGCTCACCTGAACCCACGAGGAAGCCGTTCATGAAAGCTGTCGTACAAACTATCCGCTCCGCCGTCGTCGTGCTCGCGCTCGTCTTTGGCCCACGCCTCGCGATCGCTGCCGGCGGCGGCTCTGTTCTCCGGCCGTTCGAGTCGTTCGTCGACTTCATCTGCGGCCCCTTCGCCATGGTCCTCGTCCCGCTCGCGCTCGCCGGCGCGATCATCTCGCTGATGTTCGGCGGGGGTCAGTACATCGGACGACTGCTGATCGCTCTGTTCGGCGGCGTGGGCTTGTTCATCCTCGGGCAACTCCGTGACTGGGTTGCCGACATGGCGCGGTGACCGATGAACGCGCCTGTCTACCGCACCATCGAGCGGCCAACGCGACTCTTCGGGCTCGAGCTCTTCGACGCCGTCCTTTGGTGTTCGACCCTCGTGCTCTTCAAGTGGACGCTCGTGCTCGCGCTGTGCGTGTCGGCCGCGGTGTGGCTGGCGCTGTTTGCTCTTCGGTATCGCCGGCCACCGCGGTTCTTGCTGTCGTTCCTGCGTTTCCATGCGTTTCGCTGGCTCTGCCGAAATCGCTTCTCGGCCGCCGCTCGCGAACCGCACCGCGGTGCGTGGCTGCCTAAGAGCGTCCGATCGTGAACGAGGCGGCCGGGGGAGGTGGCGCCGCCCCCGGCCATTCGCGCCGCACCGTCGGCGCACGGGAGAACAAACATGCCGACGAGAGCCCTGCCGCTCGCCCCTCGCGTCCCGATCGCGCAGATCACCGATCGCGTGCTCAACGTCGATGGATCTCTCGCCATCGGCTTCGAGCTCACGCCCCTTCCGCACACGTCAACCGCGACCGCGGCGGTGGCGACGCTGTCTCTCGGAATCTCCGAGCTCATTCGCAACCTGCCGGACGGCTTTTGCATGCAACATGTCGTCGAGTGCGTCGACGCTGCACCCTCGACGGTCACGGAGTTTGCGTCCGATCGCCGGCCGCCCCTCGGTGCCCAAGGTGCCGCCGCGTTGCTGGCCGAGGACGCGGCAGACTTCGTCGCGTCGATGCCGTTCCGCACCGTCCGACAGTACTTGTTCATCTGTCACCCCTACCCGTTTCAGAACGATACGCTCGTTCGCTCCGGCGCATTGCCCTTGGCGTTCCCTCGCATGGCGATCACGCGCTTCGAACGGGCGACGAAGCAGCTCGAGCAAGTGGCGTCCGCCTGCGCCGATCACCTGCGAGCGCTCGGGATAGAGCTGACTCGCTCGGCCGCTGAAACGATCCTCGGTCTCACTTCGCGCCTCCTGAATCCCGGGCGGTCGGTCCCCGCTCCGTGTTCCGGCGCCGGACACGATCCATCGTTGTTCCTTGGCACGCGCGAGCTCGATTGGCGGCTCACGCTGCGCGAACAGCTCATCGCCACCGACTTCGAGCAACCGACGCCGCAGGTACTCGTCGCTGGCGACGTCGGCATTCGCACGCTGTCGCTGAAGACACTCCCCGATCAAACGACCCCCGGCATGCTCGCGGAGCTCTTCTTCGCGTTGCCGGCCCCGTACATCCTCAACACCGCGATCGAGAAGCTCCCCGCGGAGCGCACGCTTGCGGGCCTGAAGGTTCGCCGCTCCATGGCCCAAGGCGTCGCTTCGCTCGCCGCGCGCCGCAACATCGATGCCGAAGTGCAGCACGCCGAGCTCGAGGCGCTGATGGAGTCGCTGTCGGCATCGGCGATCTCGCTCTGCGCTCTCCAGGTCACGTGCGCCGTGTTCGGACGCACCGAAGAGGAGCTTTGGGAGCGCAGCGAGAATGCCACGCAGGCGTTCTCTCGCGCTGGCGGTCTCGGGACGCTGATCGAAGACTACAACCACCTCGACGTCTACATGTCGCAGCTTCCCGGCGCGTCGCATCGCTTTCGACGCAGCCGAACCGTCACTGACCTCAATGCGGCCCACATGCTCGTTCCGTTTGGGAGCTGGCGTGGACACGCGTCGGCAACGCTGATGCTGCGCACGCGCGCGGGAGACGCCGTCGCGTTCGATCCCTTCGCCGACGAGCTGCCGGCGTACAACGGGCTCATCGTCGGCGCGACAGGCTCGGGTAAGTCCTTCTTCACGAACCTGTTGCTGGCGAACTCGCTCGCTGCTGGAGGCGGCGCCGTCGTCGTCGACATCGGCGGATCGTATCGCCGGCTGACGCAGCTCTTCGGCGGCACGTACCTCGACGTCGGTCAGCTCGACTCGATCGGCCTCAACCCGTTGCCGTCGCTCGACGCTCTCAACGCACTGCCTCCGGACTTACGTGACCAGAAGCTGCAGTTTCTCGCAGGCTTCCTCGAGCTCCTGCTCTCTGAAGACGGCACAATGGGAACGGCGGAGCGCGCGCTCATCGCCAAATTGCTCAGCACCTTCTATTCGCCTGAACGAGGCAGCGATCCGACGCCGCCGACGCTCGATACTCTCCAATCCTTCCTGAAGGACGACAGCGCGCTCGAGCGCGACGGCGCCCAGCGGCTCGTCCGCCGCCTCGATCTATGGACTCGCGGCCCACGCGCACGCCTGTTTCAACGCCACATCGATCTCGATCTTCAGACCTCGATCATCTCGATCGACCTCAAGGCCATCGAAGCCGACCGCGAGCTGCAAGCGATCGCGCTCTACGTTCTCGGGTTCGTCGTCTGGTCGAAGCTCGCCGAGGCTTCGGTGTCGCGCCGCAACACTCTCGTCGTCTTCGACGAGTGCTGGGCGCTGCTCGCGAGCCCGCCGGCGCAGCGGTTGATCGAGAACCTCGCGCGCACGTCGCGAAAATACGGCGCCGGGCTCTGGTGCCTGTCGCAAGCGCTCTCCGATTTTTCACAAGCGTCGATCGGGCCGGCGCTGCTCACCAACGCTTACAGTCGCATCCTGCTGCGCCATCCGCACGGTCACGAAGACGTCGCGGAGCAGCTCGGGCTCAACGAGCAGTCGCTCGATGCGTTTCGCTCGCTGACATCCGTGCGCGGCAAGTACGCCGAGATCTTCCTGCAATCCGGCCCGCACGCCGAGCTGCTGCAAGTGGTGCCGTCGCCCATCGCGTACTGGATGGCGACCACGAACGCGAAAGACCGATCAGTCGAGCACGCGACTCGCGAGAAGAATCCGAGCGCCTCACCCCTGCGCATCCTCCGCACTCTCGCGGAGCGCTTTCCCAACGGAGTTTGACGATGTGGTTCAAGAGATTCGCCAAGGACCGAGTGCCGCAGAACATCACGCGAGATCTGCTCGACACGCTCATGTTCGAGGATCTGCTGCTCGTGGGCGGGCGCGGCAGCGGGCGCTCGCGCTTTCTCGCGCAGCTCTCCTCGCGGGCGCATTGCCTCGGACAACCCGTCGTCAGCGTCACGAGCAGCGTCGGACCCCTCAATGAGTACGGCGTCGAGTACCGCTACGGCGACGAGGTGAAGTGGCAGTGCGCGCCAGCGATCGTCCATCTGAACGTCGACGGCCGCACCGGGCCGAAGGTGATGCAGTGGCTTGATCACGCGCTGCGCGGGCAGATGGAGCTCTTCGTGCGCTCGAGCTACATCTCGTCACGCATCGTGCTCGTCCTCGACGAGACGGCCGGGTACTTGTCGGCCGGGGTGTCGCAGTATCTCTCGTTGCTGCACCAGCAAAGCCGCATGGTCGTGTGGCTCGCGCAGAGCCAACCACTCGACTTCGACGCCAGCCCGCTCATCAACCCGCTGCTCGAGCAACGCACGCGCGTCGCGTTTCCATGGACACGAGGCGGCGGTGCAACGCATCAGCGCCTTCTCCACCCGGTCACGGTGACGGCCGTGAGCAAGGCGAAGATCGAGCCGTACAAGTACTGCGACATCGTCGTCGAGCGGCACTGGCAGCCGGAGATGTTCCGGAACCCGTACAATTTCTGCGCGACGGCCGACATCCGCACGGCGCCGCTGATCGATCCGAAAGCGCTCACGCCGACCTCTGAAACGCCGCTCCCGGGCGGTGCCTCATGGTGAAGCGAGGCCTCGCGGTGTTGATCGTCTTGTGCGTGCCAGCCCGCGCGCACGCCGGCGCATCCATCCTCGGTTTCTCGATGGGCGACGACACGATCACGCTCGGCGCGATCCTCACGCAAGCGATCGAGCAGGTCGCGGTCCTGAAAGACGTCGCGTCGTTCACGAAGGACATGGGCGAGAACATCGCCTTCGTGAAGGACGTCTACGCCACCGCAAACGACGTCATCAACGGCGATTGGGATTCGCTCTCGAGCGAGTTTCTTCACGAGGTCATCCAGTCCGATCCGAGCTTGCGCGAGATCTACGCGAACACCGAGGCGGTGATGAACAACCGCGTGCGTCGCAATCACAAGTTTCGTCGCTTGCTCGGCGCCGGCTTCAACCAGCTCGTCTTCGAATCGTTCGGCGCGTACCCCGAGGGCCCAAACGCCGACCGTTATGCCGTCAGCGACTACCAATCGATGACGCTCAACGCGCTCGCCGAGCAACAGATGGACGAGTGGAAGCGCAAGCAAGCGGCAAAACGGATTCAGAAGGCGTGGGAAGCCTGCGAGCAAGGGCTCGAGTCTTGCGGCAACGCCCAAGGCAAGATGGCTGCACAGGCCGCCGCGTCGATCGAGGACTTGAAGGCGATCGAGGCAGAGCGCGCGCGGCTGGAAGCGCTTCGCGCCGCGACCGAGACAGCCGAGCGCAAGGAACGCGACGCGGCGATCGAGCGCGACATCAAGGCGGTGGTCAAGGCCGCCGACGACCTCAAGCGCCAGGAATCGCCGCTCGTCTTCGAAGAAGAGGACTTTCACTCGGAGGACACCCCATGAGCTATTACTCGTACTTTCAGCTCGCCCCGATCGCCGGAGTCGGTCTCGAGGTGGCCAGGCGCTCGCTGGGCTTGGCGTTCGGGCTACTCGGCTCATGCGCGGTGATCGCCTACGCCTTCGAGTACGCCGGCCTCGCGTTGCCGGGCCGCCAGGGCGAACGCAATACGCTCCGCGTGGTCGTCGCCACGTTCGGTCTGTGTATGCTTCTCTTGCTGTACGGCAAGATCATCGGCCTCGTCTCGAGCACGAGCGCATCGTTGGCGAAGAACATCACCAAGAACTCCGACTTCGACGCTTACATCGGGACCCTCGGCCAAAAGATCACCGAGCAATTCTCGACCGACGGCAAGTCGGCCGGTGAGCTCATCACGTCGTTCACGAGCGGCATCATCAGCACCGCCGTAGCCGCGCTCAGCATCGTCGCCGTGATGATCTTCCTTCAGCTCTTCTTTGGGCTTCAGACGATCCTATTTTCGATCTTGGTCGCGACCGGCCCCTTGGTCATCGCCTGCGCGATCCTGCCCGGCACCTCTGGGCTCATTGGGCGTTGGCTCACCGGTCTCATCGAGCTCGCCGCGTGGCCAGTGCTGGCTTCGATCGTGCTCGCGATGTGCATGAAGGCCGGCCTCGCGCAGTACTCGGTCGACCCCGGCAACTGGGTCAAAATGTTGGCGGCGAACATCCTGCTCGTCGCGTCGCTCGCAGTCGTTCCGACGATCGCGTCGCGGCTCGTTGGCCAAGGCTTCGGCGCGGTCGGCCCGATCATGAGCGTCATCGCCATGAAGGGTGTGTCGATGGTCGGAGGACTTCGGCAGTCCATCTCGAACAGCGTCCTCGCCAACGTCGGCTCAGTCCGAACCGTCGGCAAAGCTGCCGCAGCGGTCGGGAGAGCCTTCGGCAAGGGCGGTGGTCATGTGGCCGACGCTGCCGTCGCGCGGCGCTCGCCCAAGAACCACATCGGCAACGACCAGATGGCGAAGAACGCCGCGCTCAAACATCCCGTGAAGGGCGAATAGGAGCACGTCATGGCGAGCAAGGCCTTTTCTCGACTCCACAAGCTGCCGCGGTCGACCAGCGCCGGCAGGACATTCATCGCGACGGTCGGCGGTCAGCAGCCTGAGATCTGGTCGCGCGCATTTGCGATCGCTCGCGGACTCGGCTTCGCGCTGTTCGCGTCGCTCACGCTCAACGTCGTGCTCGTTGGCTTGTGCATCGCGCTCGCGTTCCGGCCGGCCGACGTCATCTTCGTCGACAAGCTCGGCGTCGCTACGTTTCTCCCGCTCGTGGCTCGCGCCGACGACGACCCACGCGAGATCGAAGCAGAGGCGTTCGCGAAGCAATGGGTCCGCGACTTCATGTCGCTCGACGCGATCACCGCTCGTGAGGATCTCGCCCGCGCGCTCAGCGTCTCCGACCGCGAGATCCAAAGCAAGTTGAAGGCACAGCTGATCGACTCGGGCGTCATCGACAAGATCCGCAACGCCTTCGTGCACTCGTCGGTCCGCTTCGAGACCACGAAGGTCACCGCCGTCGCCGCCGATCGCTTTCAGATCACGGTCACCGGAGAGCGCATGCTGACGGCGATGGGCGTCGAGCACAAAGCGATTGCCGAGCCCTTCAAGCTCGAGCTCGTACTGTCGCGCACCATGCGCACGCGCCAAACGCCGAACGGGCTCCTCGTGCGCTACGTCTCGGGTTCGTTCGGATCGAACATGCCCGTGGGGGGTGGCCAGTGAACGCATTGGTGGTCGTCCTCTTGCTCGCCGCGTCCGCCAAGGAGCGTGATCCCGTCCGCAATTACACGGTGACGGAGGCGACCAAGACTCGTCCGATCGAGGTGCACATTGCGCAGAACTTCATCACGGGTCTGCGCTTCAATCACCAGGTCGTCGTGGGCGAAGTGCTCTGCGGCAACACGGCCGTCGTCCGCGTCGTACCCACACGCGAGAATACGCAGCTCAACTTCACGGCGTTGCAGCAGACCCCGAAGGACTTCGTCACCAACTGCAACGTCCCGTTCACGAACGGGCTCAACGTGACGCTGTCGGTCGCAGTCACCAAGCAAGCAGACTCGTTCATCGACGTCGTCGTCCAGCTCGCGCCAGGCCCGAGCTCGTTGCCCAAGCAAGCGCAGCGGCTCGACGAAGAGGTCGTCGCAGAACGCGTCACCGAGGCCGTCAACGCGTGCAAAGCGGAAGGCAGCGAAGCGCTCGTCCGCCAAGCCGCCGAAGCGATCGTCACGAAGCGGATCCATGAGCGCGCCGTCACTGACAACGTCGTCTTGGCCGTCCTCGACCACGTGAAGATTGGCTCGCAAGGGCTCATTCGCTTCTCCATCGAGAACCGTTCGCGCACGCAATGGCCGGCGGGCGTCGTGAAGGTGTTCTTCTACGTGCCCGGCAAGGAACCTCGCTTGCTGGCATCGGTCGCCGCGTACCGCGCGCCTATCGTCGGCATGAACGAAGAAGTCTCGGCGGCGGTCTCGTTCGACATGTTCGATCTGCCGGAGAGCGCAAAGTTCGTGCTGCAGGCCTTCGAGAGCAACGGCGGCCGCCATCCGCGCGTCGAAGGTTTTCGTCTCTAAATCGTCGGAGCTTCTCATGCGCGCATTCGAACCGGGCGAATCGATCAAGGAGACCTATCGCATCGTCGGCGGTCTCGATGCCGGCGGTATGGGCCAGGTCTATCTCGCGAATCACGCGGCGCTCGGCCATCAGGTGTGCGTCAAGACGCTGAACATCAAGGCCGACTTCTCCGAAGCCTCGCTGCCGCAGTACCGAAAGCGCTTCGAGCGCGAAGCCCGCGCCCTCCTCCGGCTCAAGCACCCTTCTGTCGTGACGTTCTATGACTTCGGAATTCAGGACGACACGCCGTTCTTGGTGATGGAGTACTTCAGAAACGGCAGGCCCGCGCTCGCGTGGGGCAACAGCATGAAGCCGTCCGTGAAGCAGTGGCTCGCGGTGTTCCGGCAGCTTTTCGATTCATTGCACCATGCTCATCTTCGCGGGGTTCTGCATCGCGACATCAAGAGCGGAAACTTTTTGGTTCGCGGCGGCGCCGACACGGCCGAAGCGTGCCTGATCGACTTCGGGATCGCCTTCGACTCGCACAACAGCACGCTCACCCAAGCAAACGCGATCCTCGGCACGACCGGCAACATCGATCCGGCAAAGCTCGCGAATCCCGGCCTACCGTTCACGCCGCAGAGCGACCTCTACGGTGCGGGGGCGCTGCTCTATCACGCAGTCTGCGGACGCGCGCCGATCGTCTTCCCCAAAGACGCTTCGCCGATGGACCGCTTTCAGCTCGCGTTGCAGAATGCGGTCACGCCTCCTCGCGCGATCGATGCGACGATCTCCGAAGATCTCGAGCACTTTCTCCTGGCGCTGCTCGCGACCGAACCCGAGAAGCGGCCGCCATCGGGTGCGGCATGCGTCGCAGTGATCGACGCGCTCCTCGTCGACGCGCCAGTCTCCCTCGGGTCATTGCGAGCCATCTTCCCGCCCGTACAGCTCGAGGAGCGTGATGCACCCGAAGACGATGTTCCGTTGCTCGAAGCGGAGCTCGTCGAGGCGCCGCCGTCGAAAGCCACGAAGAACGAGCGCGCCGCGATCGCGCCCGTCGGCAGCGAGAGCAAAGCGGAAGATCGGGTTTCGCTCGCCCTTTCGGCCGCCGAAGTCGTTCATGTCCCGGTCCCGAAGGCTGTCGAGAGCAAGCCGAGGTCGTTTGTCGCAGCCGCGTTCTCGTTCGTTGGTGAGCGTCCGCGCACCGGCAACTATCGGCAGACCGTTTTCGCGGTCGTCGGTCTCCTCGTCGTGCTCGGCGGCGCGGCGATCGTCGTCGCTGCACAGCGAGCGCAACACAAAGAGAAGCCGACTTTGCCGCCGCTCGTCACCGCGGCCGAGCTCGAGCACTCTCGCTCCCCGGACAAACCCGCGATCGACCAGATCATCGCCACGCGTGCACCTGATCCGACGATCACCGATAGCCGCCTCGACAACTTTCACCGAGACATCAAGGCGCGCTACCCGGTGAGCGCGCCAGGTGCTCCGTTGCCGGCGCCTGCATCGCAACCGGTTGCGAGCACACTGCGCAAGAGCGTGAAGGAAACGTCTGCGCCCACGACGCCGCCCGCTCCGGAGCCAGTTTCGCTTGGAATCGTCCCTTCGTCACCGCCGCAGCCGACCGGCAAGCCGGACGCGAAATCCGAGACGCCGGCGATACCACACGGAACCAAGGCGACGGTGTACTTGCTCGACGTCCTGGACACGTCGAGCGCCGAGCCGGTGCGCGCCGAGCTGCGCTCGAGTCTGAGAATCGGCAGCCAAGTGATACTTCCGGTGGGCACCGTGCTCCTCGGTCGCGCCGCGCTCAAGAACACGCGCGCCCAAGCCTCGTTCGATCGCGCGCTGCGAGAAGACGGATCAGAGCTACCGATTCGCGCGGTGGCGATCATGCCGGACGGACGCGAGGGAATCCTCGGCGGGCAATACGAATATGGCGATGATGCTTCGTCCGGAGCGGCAGGTGCTGTCGTCGCCGACGTTGTTGGCTCGGCAGCGCTCGATCTCGCCTCCGCCGCCATCCCGGGCACCGACACTTTCAGCCGAAGCGCGCGGAAGGCGCTCTCCAACGAGGCGACGAAGAGCCGGCACATCAAAGACGAGCCCCCGCGCAAGCGCGACCGAATGACCTTGCAACAGGGCACGAAGCTCGTCGTCCAATTCCGCGCCCGCTAACCGCGGCGATAACCCACAATACACTTTTCGATTGTGTATCATTACTAGTAATGATATATCACTCATACAATGATTCGTCGTGTTCTCGTACTCGTCGTCGTTCTCTATGCGTCCTCCGCCGACGCGCACAAGTACGAGCTCGGCATCAATATAGAGCCGCGCTTCGGCCTGCTCGGAGCGGTGGCACCACAAGCGCAGCAGACTACCCTGGCGCCGAGCCTCGGTGGCGTCCTCGGCCTCGAATTCTATCCGCTGAACATGCTCTCGATCGTGTTCAACGTCGGCTACATGCACGGCCTCGCCGACTCGCTCATCGGCGAAGCGACGTTCTCGAATCGCACAGGGCTGTATTACTTTTCGCAGTCGACCGGCTTGGCGACTGCCGGACTGCGCCTCGAAACGCTGCCGAGCTGGATGCCCCTCGTCCTGAGCGTCTCAGCCCAGGCCGGAGCAGCGTTGCTGGTTCACACGAACCGCGATCTGCGAAACAAGGAGCAGCTCTCCTACAAGCTCGCCCTCGCGACCGACTTTCGCGTGCTCCCCATGCTCACCGTCGACATCGGGATCGGCGGACGCATCACCAATCAGATCCGGCTCAGCGCGCACCCAGCGCTCTACGTGTTCTTCGCCGAACGCCCGGTCCCCGGCGCCGGCATCCACCTCGCCCTCACCTTCTTCTTTTATCCCTGAACCCGGAGTCGTCATGGTCACGCGCGCACTCGCAATCTGCATCCTCACTGCCGCTTGCCGACCGGATGTGAAGCCGACGAAGAGCGCGCCGCAGCTCTCGGGCACGGCCGTGCTCGTCGCGCCCATCGTCGGAGCACAGGTTCGTGTCGTCCGCCTCGACGTCAACGCCGGCGAAGTGGTCGGGACGACGACAACCGATGAAGAAGGAAACTTCAGCGTCGAGCTGCGTGAAACCGAAGGCACGGTCCTCGTGGAGCTGCTCGGCGCGGGCCAGGGATCGACCGCGGATCCGCTGACCGACAAGCAACTGTCGCTGTCGCTGACCGACAGGTTTGCCACCATCGTGCCCGACTTGATCCTCGGCGAGTCTCGCGAGGGCATCGTCGTCTCTCCTTGGTCGACGCTGATCGCGGCGCGTGTGCAGTGGGACGTCGCGACGAATCCGCGGCCCTACAAAGACGCGTTGACGGAGACAACGCAGCTCTTCACGCATCACTTCGGCGAGCGCGCGTTCCTCGACTCTCTCCCGTTGTCGCCGACCGCCGGTCCGACCAACGGCCTCTCGACTAGCGCCTTGCATGGTTTCGCGACGACCTCGCTGTCCGCCGTGGGCGTCGACTTGTCGCGGCGACTGCAGCTCACGCCGTCGGGGCTCATCAATACGATCTCGCTCACGCAGTGGCTCGCCGACGATCTGCGCGCCGACGGCGCCTTCAATGGCGCGGGCACGAAGGGCCAGATCAACATCCTCGACGCCCAGTACGTCGACATCGAGCTGACACGCGCGCTGCTCGGTGCGGCGATGGGCTCGTTCGCCACCAGCATCGAGAACAAGAGCGGCGTCGGCCTCGGCGATCTGACGGCGATGATCACCGCCATGAGCACCGACACATCGGCCCTCTACGGGAGCGCAGCCGCGGTCGCCACGAGCATGGGTCCCGGCGCCGTCATCACCATCACGAGCCCGACCGCCAGCGCGGAGTACCGCGACGAGGTCGTCATCGTGGGCAAGGCGGAGAGCCCGATCGGTGTTGCCGGTGTCGAGCTCGCTCTCGATGGGGTGCCGATCGGCAACGGCGGCGAGCGCGCGGCCACCACGAAGATCGTGTGGACGATCAAGACTCCGATCGAGGACGGCTTTCACACCCTACGCGTCGACGCCAAGGACGCGAGCGGCGTGCCGAGCTCGTTGACGGTGACCTTCAGCTCCGACAAGACCGCGCCGTCTCTCCTCTTCGCCTCCTGCAAGCTACCGGATGATCGGACGCGCGGCGCCACGTCGGACTTTTCGACCGGCGCGGTCGCGTGGGGAACGGTTCAGTTCGACGCCACGTGCATCGGCCCTTCCCTGCAGCCGAAACGAGACGAGGACGCTCTCGTTTTTCATCAGTACGCGGAGCTGACGAAGGCGCCCGAGACGAGCGCCGCGATCGTGCTCGTCCCGGAAGATCGCGGGGTCGTCGCGACCAAGCCTCACGAGCTCACTGTTCATGCCGGGATCTACCGCAACGGGAAGCTCCTCGGCACGGAGGCGGAGATCCCGTCGAAGAGCATCAGCAGCAGCGGCCGCGACATTGCCATCTCGCCGGCGCTCTTCGGTGCGGCGCTCCTCGACGTGTCTGTCTCGGATGTCCTCGAGCTGCGCGCTCGCGTCGTCGATCGCCAAGGGAACGAGGGGCAAGCCGTCTACAAGTTCCGCCTCGACCTCATCCCAACCCCGATCGCGGTCGAAGAGCGCACCGCCGAGATTCCTGGCGCGCAACGCGTCGACACGTTCTCTTACGCGAACAGCAACGCGCACCAGCTCTTCGACGCGTCGATCAACCGCAGGTTCGGCATCTATGCGACGGCCAAGTACGCGGTGAAAAACGTCGCCGACCGGCCGACGCTCCTTGGCATCGCGTACGCCCCAGCAACAGTGAAGGCGAGCATCCGCGAGTGGCATGGGCTCGTCGCCGGCGAAAACACCACTTGGGGCATGCCGAACGGCCTCGGCTACTCGACCGCCACGACGTGCGCATACACCCAAGCGCAGCTGACGAATCCGACGCCCGACGAGATCTTCACCTACTGCCGAAGCGAAGCCTCGGACACCGTGCCCACCCAAGGAAGCCTGCCGGCGAACCCGCTCGTCCTCGTTCGACGCAATGGCCAGGAGACCTGCATCCGAGCGGACGACTATCCGACGTTCGAGCCGATCGAGCAGCTCCCGGAGCGCCAGACGCCGTGGCGGGTGATCGTCGTGGACGCGGCGAGCGGCGTGCCCATCGTGAGGAGCGCTGCCGGCGAGTACTCGCTCGGCGCCGGAAAAGAGGCGCACGTCTTCATCGGCTTCGATGTGCCATCGTTCGATCAGCGCAGCATTCCGGTGTGCACGCCGGCGTACGTGGGCAACCCGCCGGTCTATTCATCTGGGCAGAATCCGCCCCACGCGCCGATCACATCTCTCGTTGGCGTCCTTCCGCACCGCACCGTGTACAACGGCGCGTTCGCCTGGGACGGACAAGCATACATCGACTGCAGCGGCATGACCTGCGTCGGCAGCGACTGTCGCAGCACGGACAATCAAGTGCTGCTGCGCGCCCAGGGCACGGTCTTCTACGAAGACACCTTCATCGGCGCCGGCGGCTGCTACTGGTATCGGCGCGCGATTCGGAGAGCGGCGAACATCAGCCTGTCGAGAATGCGCGCGACGAGCGACGTGGCGGTCACCGGCAGCTTCGCGATCACGACGAGCGCCCGCCTTCCGAAG
This sequence comes from Deltaproteobacteria bacterium, assembly GCA_020848545.1. GTDB lineage: Bacteria > Myxococcota > JADLHZ01 > JADLHZ01 > JADLHZ01 > JADLHZ01. The sequence continues at coordinate 22,215 of JADLHZ010000022.1, forward strand.
AACCCGACGCTCCACGATCAGACCTTCGATCTGCCGCGTGAGTCGTTCGCCATCGATCACCGCTCGCGCAACCCGAACCAACCGCCAGATCACGTGATTCGTTACACGAAGGGGCTGCCGCCGTGAGCACGCCGGTCCGCGCACTTCATCCAATCGTCTTCCGCAACAGAGGAGCCTCCATGTCCACGAAGTTCTCTACGCTCGTCCTGTTCTCGCTGCTCGCCTGCAAACCGGCCGTCAACGGCGCCTCGATCGTGGGCGTCGAGGGTGTATCCGGACAACCGGACGCGCCGACTCCTGCGCCCGCAGTCGTCTCGAATCTGACCGTGCTGTCCGGCACTGCGTTCCTGATCGCGCCGGTGAAGGGTGCGCACGTGAAAGCAACGCGCCTGACGAATGCAGCCGAAGTAGTCGGCGAGGCCACGACCGGCGGCGACGGCGAGTGGACGATCGAGTTTTCGGCCGATGGCGACGTGCTCATCGAGGTGCTCGGTGATCGCGGCGGCGGATGCATCGAGCCCGTCACTGGCGTCACTCCGATCGCGCTCTCCCAAGACGATCGCCTGCTCACCGTCGCGGCACACGTCGGCCTCGGTGAGAAGCGCGGCGGCATCACGGTCAATCCGTGGACGACGTTGATCGGCGTCCGAACGCTTGCCGCTGTGCGCGCAGGGACCGAGTTGGCGACGGCATGGCAGCACAACACCGAGCTGTTCTCCGCGCACTTCGGCTCGATCGCTCCTTGGGACTCGAGCGCCGTCGACCTCGCGCGTGAACCCGCGGCGGGATTATCGTCGAGCGCGATCTACTCCTTCACCGTGTTCGCGCTGTCACAGCACGCGCTGGAGCTCGGTCGACGCGCCGGCGTGACCGACGTTTCGGTGATCAACTCGTTCACCACCCTGCGCCTCTTGATGCGCGACTTGGACGACCTCGTGTTCGACGGCGCCGAGAAGGGATCGCCACTTCCCGCGTTGGCCGGCAATGTCCGCCTCGACGCCGAGACCACCCGCGCGAGCTTGGCGCGTTCGCTCGAGGATTTCCTGGCGTCCGAGAACAACAAGTCCGGCTTCGGCGCTCGCGATCTCGCGAAAGTGCTCGCCGCGATCCGCGCCGACAAGAGCGAGCTCTACCCGACGGGCGAGCCGGACATCGACCGCGATCCTACCGAGGAGCTCGGCTCGCCGCCCGCGATCACCATCGTCGCGCCGACGGAGATGCAGATCATCGGCCAGGGGACGAAGCTGACGGCGGAGATCGTCGACGTCGACGGCATCAGCGAAGCATCCGTTCTCATCGACGGCATGCAGACGGGCATCGTCTTCGATTCCTCGAACCCAACCACTTGGCGTACTGACGTCGCCATGAGCGTCGACGACGGCGCGCACGTGCTCGAGGTGAACGCGACGGACGCAAAGGGGAACACGTCGACGAAGACGCTGAATTTCACGTACGATCACTCCCCGCCCGCCGTCGCGTACCTCGCCTGTCACGCGCCGAACGATCTCTTGCGAACCGTGACCACGAGCGCCGGCGGGGCGACGTTCGATCCGATCACGCAGCTCGAAGCCTGCGTCGAAGCATCGCTCGACAGCGGCGACCAGCAGTTCCACACCTTCGCCGATCTGCTCGCGAGCGAAGGCACCGACACGCCGGCGGTGAACATCTCAGTGACGGATTCGTCCGAGCTCGCGTCGGTCACGTGCCAGTTGCTCATCAACGGCGCTGCCTCGGGTTCCTCTCTGCCCTGCCCCACCGGAGACGCGCCAGCCACGCACTCTTTGGCGGTGAACGCCGCGGTGTTCGGCGACTCGCTCTTGGGCTTGAACGCGGCGGACCAAGTCGCCCTCCAGGTGACGGCGATCGACGCGCTGGGCAACACAACGGTGCGGACGTTCGCGTTTCGGCTGCACGTGCTGGCGACGCCGCTGCATGTGACGACGTTGCCGCTGACGCCGCAGTATGCGCTCGTCAGCTACAGCTTCGCCGCGGACAACATCGACAAGCTCTTCGTCGGCACCAACTTTCCCGACTACCTGGTGCAGCTCAACGCGTACCAGGTGACGAACGTGTCGGCGCGACCGGTGAAGCTCTCGCTCGTCGAGGGTTTCGAGAACGACGGCGCTTGGTGGACTCGGCGAACGCTGATGTCGCCATTCCAGCTCTACACGGGCTTCACAGTGACCGACGGCGCCGGCGTGTGCAGCAACGGCCAGGCACTCAAGTTCCTGCGCTGGGGCTCGACGCCGTATCATCAGTGCGTGACGCCGGCGTCGCTCACCCGCCTCGAGTCGATGCAAACCGGCTACATCCCGGGCTTCAACTTCGACATCCAGCGCCAAGTGTTCACGGCGACGGGGACGAAGCTCGTGCCGGACGACAACAACGACGTCGAGCTCGCGCCCGGTCAGTCGTACCGGGTGCAGATCGGCACGCGGTATCCATTCTTCACCGCGGGATCGACGTCGCCGCGCTGCGAGGCCGTCTACTATCCGGAGTGGATCACGCACGCGGTGCGCTCAGCGCCGCAGAACGTCGGCGGCTTCTACAAGAAGCACCTGTTCATCACGAACTATCAGGCCGGCGGGACGTATTCGTTCTACGGCTACCTCTCGTGCGACAGCAACATGAGGTACTCGTGCCCGAGCAGCGGCCTCTGCGGATTCGACGCGTTCGTCAGCAACGGCGCCGTCTACCCGGTGAGTTACGCCGTCATCGAGCGTGACCTGCGCTTCCAGACGGCGGCGACGTGGATGCCGCGCATTCGGCTCGCGACATCGACGACGTCGATCCCGGCGCGCGCCGATCGCACCGGCTTCGCGATCCTTCAGGACTATCGCACCGAGAACACGCGCCCGCCGGACGGGCTCGGGTTTTCGCTCGCGGGTTGGTAGCGCCCTTCGACGCTCGCGATGAGCCGACTTCGACCGGCGCGCCGCGTGTCGGCTAAGATTGCGCGGCCTTGTGAAGCCTCGGAGTGAAACCCGCGCGCTTTATTCGAGAAGCGTGAGTCTGCAGATTCACCAAGCTCAGGAAGAACAGGATGTCTGACAACTTCCCAGGCCTGTCCGTCCCGATCACCCAAACGAACGTCGCACGAAATCCCGGAGCTTTCGCATCAAAGTGCTTCCAGCCCGCGGCGCGCACAATCTCATTGAATTTGTCCACGGCTTGCTCGGAGTCACGTAGCAAGATCGCCGGCACCGACCCCTGGCTAAACGCGTGACTAAGAGTACTCGATTTGGTCAGATCCTTTACGACGAGAAATTCATTTTCGGGGGTAAGGAAGTCGCAAGGTTCAACCGCTTCGTGATGTTTGCCGAAGTTCCATTTCTTGCTCTGGTCGAACGTTAACCACTTGCCCTTTCGCTTCTTGCTTACCTCGCGGTTGAACTTCGGTTCTGTCCAAGTCTTCTTCCACTCTGGCAATTTCAACGTGGGTGCCGACTCAAGACCGCGCGCAAATTTCCTGAGTTTCTTCTCGTAGTCAGGTTGCACCTGGAACCAGGATCCCTCGGACAACACAAAGCTCCTATCGCCGCCGCCCAGCACGATTGCAGCGGCGAGAAAATCTTTGAGTGGCCAAGACCGGCGCGATTCACCGCCAACTTTCAATCGTACGTGACTGGTGGCGAGAACATCGTCGTTGTTCACTTGTTCGATCCAGTCGAAAATCCCGTCGATATCCAGTTCCTCATACGTGGCCTTTTTTCTTCTGCGACTCAATTCGAGCGCGTCGAGTTCAGCCGGATCCAACACTTCCGGAAACGCGAACGCCACTGAGGTGCCGTCCCGCGACGCACAACGCTTCAGGAGTTCGGCGTCCAGCGTCGCCACGAGAGATGGGTTCTTCGAGACATCGGTCACGTGATCAATGAAACCGTAACCCCGATCGCGGTACTTCTTTTCGCGAAAAGCCTTGAGAAGTGCCCTCGTTAGTCCCGGGAGACCCACAAGGTCGGTCTTCGATGTAATGTGCAACGCATCGGCGCCCGCCAATGACCCGGCAAAATCTTGATCCTCGGCCTTCCCGGCGACGAGTCTTACGCGATCCTGTTCGTCAGCAATTCCGAAAAGACCGAAGCTATTACCCTGTGGAATCTGCACGCGCATTAGGCGACCCGTCAGGTCCAGACTTCGCGCATCAATTGTCGACAGCCTGGTTGTGTCAACACGGTTCAGAGTGACCTTTATCCCGAATTTCGGTTCAATGGATGTCGCCGACAATGCCGTGTGCGCGTGGCCGAAGGAGAATGCGACGACGCGGCCGCTAGTTTTCACAAAAAGCAGCAACGAATGAGAGCGCGTCTTCAAGCTTCCTAAAGGCCCACCATTGAGAAGCAGCGCATCTCCGATGAATTTCCTGAACGGCGGCTCAGCACCGCTCTTGCGGTAGTACGCCGACTCGAGTTCCGCTGGTGCGGCATCAGATTTTTCAAGTCGTATCATCTGATGCTCCGGATCCATCGCTTGCAATCCGGAGGTGATGTGTTCGCGCATCAGATATGCAGTGAGCCTCATCTTCGTCCCTGTTCTCCGCTAGCACCAAGCAGCTATTGAGGGCCCGTCATGCGGAAATGGGCGCCAACGGTCCATCTTCGAGGAGTGCAATTGCGAACGCAGCAGCTGAATCACAAGCGTATGCACGCCAAAGGTGTACGCTCTTCTCGTGCTTGTTTTGACCGTGGTCCGATACGCCCTTGATCAGCAGAAACTCTGGTCGATGTGATGCCTGATGCAGCGCGGCGGCAGCACCACCACCTTCCATCTCGATACCGATCATTTTCGGAAAGTCCGAACGGTACCGCTGCACGATGTCGTCGTTGGCAACGACGTCCCCGCCTGACGCCACTACCCCACGAACTTTTTCGGCTGCCAACAGCCCGCCAGGTGGGCGCTCTGCGACGATGTGTCCGCGCCAGTGCGCAGCGTCCAAATTGGACGCGCTATCGAGGAGGGATGAGCCACACGGATACATCACCCATCTGATCTCGCGTTCACCGGAGGCGAGCTGCTTGCCGAGTGTGTAGTCCGCGATATGCGACGCGACAATCACGTCGCCCAAGGCCGCGTCGTCCGAGACACCGCACGCGATGCCAACCATCAGCACGCACCGAGGATGCCAACGGTGGAGCATGGCCGCGGTCTTGAGCGCCGCGGCGGTAGGTCCCATCTCTGCCATGCACATTGCCACTACGCGATACACCGCAGCATCAGCGCGCTTCGTCCTGACGCTGGCGGAATAGTAGCTGAGCGTTTCGTCTCTTTGCTTGTCGAGTTTGACGTACCCGGCGAGCTTGCTCAAGACCGCGTCTCGTTCTTCCTCGAGCGCCGTAACGATCGCGCAGTCAATAACATCGATCTGCTCGATCGCTGGGGCAGGTGCACCAAGAGGCCGCGTGGCTCCAACCGGGGCATGCACGTTCGATACGCCTTGTTGAATTGTCGTCCCCGTGACGCTGCCGTGGATAACGATCGAATTCGAACCTGAACTCTTGGTCGGCTCGGCTCGTTGCAGCGCAGATGCACGCGTGCGCTTCGCTTTGTGCTTTCCGAGGGCCCAGTCGAAGGAGACCTCGGAAGATGGACGAAGGACAACGTTCGCTTGGGCCTCGAGTTTTTTCACGCGCGCCGCCAGCTCCGCTTCGTCCCTCGCCAGCTCGAACGGAATGATGATGCGCGCCGTGAAAACAATGTACGGTTCCGCGATCTCCTGAATTGTCCCCGCGACGAGGTTTAGTAGCTCGACTTCACACGCCTCAAAAAAAGTGAGTCCCTCGCTGTCGTCCAATAGAGCGAGGTAGTCTTTGAGCCGAGGAAACAGCTCCTTGCGGAAAAGAGCATCATCTTTTGCCGTTAGTTCGTAGGCGGCCATGTCCGTAGTCTATTCTCCATCTTACCTACGCTCACATTGGTAATTTTTGGATCTGTTCGGGAATCACGGCGCCATTCTCGACGAAGGGGATGGCGTCGTTCCCCAAACCCCACAAGGCATAGAGCCTTTCAAGACACTCAACCGCGGCGCGTTCAGACGTCGCTGAGACAATCGGCAGAACCTGCTCGAATCGATCGGTGAGAGCGTGATGAGGATCAGTCCATTCGCCGCGACGACGATGCCCTCGGTGAAGTTCGACCCTCGCTGTGCCTAGGTTCTCCACCTGAAGGCGGTAACGCCAACTGGTCCCACCGGCCGCTGCTGCCACGACAGCAAAGAAGAACCGAAAGACATCGTGCGTCGCTTCTACGAACGCCGCGCCATTGATGCGCGGCGCTGCTGCGGAGTCGTCAGACCGCATGAACCATCCGAGGTAGTCGTTCCGGAAAGGCGCGGCGAACTCGAACCAACCATCTGCGTGCAACGCGGCTGCCCAGCGCCCACCACCAAAAACAATCGTCTGTCCGCGCGGCTGGACATTGCTGCTTTGGAGATCGAATCCACTCTGACGAATACCCTGCCAATCCCGAATCTGACGCTCGAGCGACGCCGCGCCACTATAGAAGCGCGTGAGCAGATCAAGAGAGTTATCGGGGACAAACTGGAACAAGATCCACGCCTCCTTCTGTTGGAGTTGGTCGATCTGCGCCAAGAGCGCCACCTTGCGAGTATCTCCAAGAGCCTTTTCCTCGGCCGTCAAGTCCGCACGACGCGGAGGTGTTGCCGTCCCCATGGCGGCGTTGGACTGCCCCTGCTGGATGGTCGAATTCACGACATTTCCGGCGATGATGATCGTGTTCGCGGGCGGAAAGTGCGCGGTCGCGTGCGCGGGCTCGTTCAAGGCAGCCTCCATCTCGACGACTCCATCATGCGATATCGAGAGCGCACCTCCCAGCGCGCGCAGTTCGATCAACCCTTCATTGTCGAGGAAGCGAAGCACTCCATCACGCTTTGCTTCAGGCACGCCGGCCTCAGAGAGCATGTGATCTATCTCGTCTGGGTCGAAAACCAGATCCGAGTCCCCCTCGGATGCCTCGTAGAGCTTCAGCATGAACGCGAATCTCAGAGCTTTTTTTTCGCGTGCTTTCACCTGCCGGCGTCGTCCTTGCGGAGCCCCCGCACGGGCTTCGGATCCGACAAATCGTAGCGGGGGCCGAACCCGAGCACCGCGACAACCGTGACAAACGCGAGCATGGGCACCTTGCAAACCACAGGCGAGCGAGGGCGGCAAGACCGCCCGCGCCCGCTGAAGACGCTCGCACAACGCTCATCCGCAGGCTCCCGCGCCCCGGGGCCGCACGCATCACTTTCCAATTCACAAATCATTACTAGTAATGATATATGATGACAAGGTATTTTCGATAGAATCGAGGAGCACGAGCATGAGTCCGTCAGACAGCAAGATGAAGAGCGCAACGCTGAGCTCGCCGTTCACGACCGCCGACGGAGCGACCGCCCTCCTGTTGCATCGCCCACCTGGGTCGCCAATCGAATCGGCACAAGCGCGAAGCACCATGACGACCTCGACCAAGGCAGAGCGCGGCGCGCGGTCCACGGCCGAGATCGCGCCGCCGCACACCGAGCGCAGGCAGCAGAAGTGGCTCAACTACGAGCAAGCCTCCGCGTACACCGGATGGTCGGTCGGCCGACTCCGCAACATGGTCAGCGCCGGCCAAATCCCCGTCTACGGTAAGAAGGGCGTTCGAAGATTCCGGGCGGACATGCTAGACGCGTTCTTGTCCGACCCGGATGTTGCGATGCGCAAGTTCCGACTCGAAAGGAACACGCATGGCGACTAGAAAACTGCCCGATTCTTGGGCTTACGACTTCACACTGCCCGGCTTCGGCCGGCAACGACAAGGAGGGTTCAAGACGAAAAACGAGGCTGCGCTGGCCGAAAGAAACGAGCGCGAGAAGTTGTTGAGCGGCGCCAAGCTGATCCTCTTCGCCGACGCCTACGAGATGTACATGACGGCGACGAAGATGAAGGACCGCTCTCGAGATTGCTTTGAGGCGTATTGGGACAAAGAGATCGAGAACGTGATGGGCCACCTCTACATCGAAGAAGTCGACACGACGGTGATCGACAAGTTCAAGCAAGGACTGCCGCGCCACCTTGCGGGCGTGACGGTCAACAAGCGCTTGCAACTCGTCCGCGCCGTCCTTCGCTTCATGTGGAAACGGGGCAAGCTCAAGTTCGTGCCGTATGTTCCGATGGAGGAGGCAACGAAGCCGCAGGTCGAGTGGTACGACGAGACCGAACGCGACGCCTTCTTGGACGGAATGTTTCAGCTCCATCCGCAGTGGTACACGTTCTTCTACGTGACGATGCGGCTCGGGCTGCGACGCGGCGAAGTGTACGCGATCGGCAGATCACGTTTGCGAAAATCACCGCCTCAATTGGTCGTCGATCGTTCGGTGCAAATCGGGAACAGGACCAAGAAGCGACCGGCGATGCTCGTCGGCCGCAAGACCGATGAAGCGTACACGCTAGATTTGCCGCAAGACGTGGTCAACGCGATCGAGTGGCACATCAAGCAGGGCTATTCGGGCAAAGAGTTCCTGTTCACGAAGACCGGCGACTTCACGATGAATCTCGATAGCCACGTGCGGCCAATGAAGGAGGTGCAGGAGTTGAAGAGCCTGCGCAGCCTCAGTCACCACGAGCTCGGACGTCACTCTGTGGCGAGCCAAGCGGTGACGGCCGGCGAGTCGATCAAGGCGATCCAAGCACAGCTCGGCCACGCTTCCGAACAATCGACGCACAAGTACGCGAAGATTGGATCGAAGGTGCAGCTGCGGCTCGTGCAAAATCTCGCGCCGATTTCACCGCCACACGTCACGTCGGTTCACGAGGTTTCACAACCTCATGGCAACGTGGCGTCAACGGGAGATTAGAACGAGAAAACCCGCCTAGTTAGCTTCGCGCGTAACTAGGCGGGTTCTCTGAAGAAAAGTTGGTAGCGGGGACCGGATTTGAACCGATGACCTTCGGGTTATGAGCCCGACGAGCTACCTGGCTGCTCCACCCCGCAACTGATTGCGAGCGGGTAATGCCTGCGAAGCGGCTACAAAGTCAAGATGAGGACCACCGATAGACCCACGCTGGCGCCGGAGGGTTTTCGGGCGCGGCCGGATGAACGCAAATACGCCATGCCGCGGAGCGACGACGTGTGGACCGGCCCCGGAAGGTCGTGCGGGCGCTCGGGCGACGTCGTCATCAAACTACGAGATGCTCTGCGGTGCGTGCGGGAGGTTCAGCGTGATCGTCCAGAGCCGCTGAGGGAATGAGGCGGCGCCGGGCGCGGTTTGCCCACGGCGTGCGGCACAGGCGACGGGTAGCGCTTGGCATCTCGGCGACGCTGCATGTCGCGGTGGTCTCGTTCGTGGCGAGGCTGCCCTCGCCGCCGGCGAAGATGCAGCCGAAACCGGTGGCGCTGACGCTGCGGAGCCCGCCGCCGGAAGTCGTGGCGGAGCCGCATATAATAGTTGTGCGCAAAGTGCGGCCATCGCCATCGCCATCGCCATCGCCATCGCCATCGCAGGCGCCGAGAGCGATCGCCCTCCCCTCGTTGTTGATTCCCGAACGGCCCGACGCGCCGGCGTTGCCCGAGCGGACGACCGTGCGCGGCGACGACGACATCGGCGAAGCGACGCGCGTGCGCGAACGGCTCACGGCCCTCGCCGAGGAGAATGCACGCGTGACGAACGCCAAACGCAAAGGCGTCGACCCGCGCTCGCAGCAGATCGCGCGCGGCATCGAGAACGCCTTCACCGCCAACGTCAAAGCGATCCGCGATTACACCTCACCGAAGGGCGCGATCCAAAACGGCTTCGTCACCGCCTTCGAGCAGTGGCAACGCGACATGCCGGCGAACCTCGGGCCGCCGTTGCCGGACAAAGCCAACAACGCGCTCGAGCGGCGGCGCGGCGAAGGCACGAACCAACCGGTGCTCGACTCGATGCCGGTGAACTTCTGCTTCGGCGCCTGCAGCGCGAGCACGCACGAGATCGCGCGGCTGAGCACGCGCATCGCGATCGACCACGACGCGCTCGGCATTCCCACGCGCTGGACGATCGAGAAGAGCAGCGGCATCAGCCTCTTCGACCACGACGCGTTGGAGAGCGTGCAGCTGGCGCTCGGGTGCATGAAGGAGAGCGCGCATCACGTGCTCTTCTGCCGCCCGCTCGCGCAGCCTGGCTTCGGGCCGGTGCCGCGAAAGAGCGCCTACGTGCTCCACGGCATCGTGCGCAGGTGGTCGCACACCGAACGCTGGCTCGATCCCTTGTTCACGCCGAGCGGGCGCAAGATCGAGTCGGGCCCGTTCTCCGGACATTTTCTCGAGAGCGCCGTCGAGCTCGTGGAGCTCGCGTACTGGGACCCAGGATCGCAGCCGACCAGCGTGCCGAACTGACGTCTTTTGTCCTGATAGCGTCGCAGTCAAAGCTCAGGTACACAGAGCGTCGTGAAGCAGATCGGCCGCTTCCTCTTCGAAAAACGCCTCGCCGAAGGCGGCGTCGCGAAGGTCTACCTCGGCTACGATCCCGCCGACGAGCCGAAGGAAATCTTCGTCATCAAGGTGGGCAGCGCCGAGGATCACGACGACTTCATGAAGGAAGCGACGATCCTGAAGCGCCTGCGCCATCCGAACGTCGTGCGCGTCGTCGACTTCGGCACCGAGCGCGGCAAGGTGTTCATTGCCATGGAGTACGTGCACGGCGTGGACCTGCACACCTTGCTCCGCCAGCATCCGATCTTGGCGATCAACGACGCCGCGATGATCACGCGCGAAGTCGCGTCGGCGCTCGCGGCCGCGCACGCGCTGAAGGACGAAAGCGGCGCCGAGCTGCACATTGTTCACCGCGACGTGACGCCCACGAACATCCTCCTGTCGCTGAAGGGCGAGGTGAAGCTCGCGGACTTCGGCACGGCGAAGTGGGAGCAGGCCGAAGTGCGGACGAAGACCGGCATCATCAAGGGCAAGTACGAGTACTTGGCGCCGGAGCAGGCGTTGGGCGTTGGCGTCGATCACCGCACCGATCTCTATTGTTTGGGCTTGGTGCTCTACGAGATGTTGAGCGGCAAGCGCGCGTATTCGGCGGCGGATCCCTACGACATGATCGAGCTCGCCGCGAACGGGACGCTCGTGCCAGCGAAGACAGCGATGCCGAAGGAAGCGAAGGCGATCGTGCCGATCGTCGAGCGCTTGCTCGCGAAGGATCCGAAGCAGCGCTTTCGGACGGCGAAGGCCGTGATCGAGGCGCTCGACCTAGCCGTGCCGGGAGCGAAGGCAGGGTCGGTGCGGACGGACGTGTCGCTGCTCGTGCAGGCGTCGCGGCACGCACGCGGACGCAAGACGCCGACGCGTGATGACTGAGGACGTGGTACCCTAACACCATGGGAAACGACCCGCGCGCTGCACGTCGAGCTTGGCCGGTGCGAAAGGTTTCGCTCGGCACCGAGACCGCGAACCTCGAAGCGACAACGACCGCCGCGGAGCGCATCGCGATGATGTGGCCCTTGGCCGTCGAGGCGTTCGCGCTCGCGGGACGGGTGATCCCGGGCTACTCCCGCAAAGACACGCCGACGCGGCTCTATCGACCAGGCGAAGTGCGAGCGCCTGACGAATGAGCCTGGCTGAGATCAACCCGGACTTTCGCGACTTGCTTCTGGCCTTCGCCGATGGCGGCGTCGAATTCGTGATCGTCGGCGCCTACGCTCTGGCGATGCACGGCGTTCCGCGAACGACCGGAGACATCGACGTTTTCGTGCGCGCCTCACGAGAGAACGCCGTTCGCGTGGTGGCTGCGCTCGACGCTTTCGGTGCGCCGCTCTCCGCCTCCGGCATCAGCGCGAAAGACTTCGAGCAGCTCGGCATGGTCTACCAGATTGGCCTGCCGCCACGCCGTATCGATGTGCTGACGAGCCTCTCGGGAATCAGCTTCGACGAAGCGCTCGTCGACAAGCGTGAAGAGTTGCTCGACGGAAGAAGCATCCCGTTCATCGGCCGCGACGCGTTCATCAAGAACAAGCTCGCCACGGGGCGCCCGCAGGATCTCGCCGACGTCGATCGCTTGAAGAAGGCGTAGCCCGGTCCCTGTCCCACTCGTTTGGCCGTGAAACGTGGCCGTGGCTACGTTCTCAGAAAGGGACGCCCCTAGTGCGCGTTGAAGAAGTTCCAGATCGTCTGCAGGCCGCTCTCGGTGATCGTGTGGTTCCAGTCGTTGTGGCCCGGGAAGTTCGTCGTGTAGTCGTAGTTGTCTTGGCACCACGTGACGGTCTTTCCTGACGAGCACGATGCGTACTTCACACAGAACGTGTCCGGCGTGAGGCCCGCCGGCTGCGTCGCCGTCGTGCAGCCGTTGATCTGCAGCCACTTGTCGCGCTCGGCGATGCCGCTCGAGATCGTGACGATCGGGTCGTGCGTCCTGTGGTTGATGAGCACGTCGTTCGGCGTCGAGTAGTTGCCCGGCATCGCGCCGGCGCCGACGGCGATCGCCTTCAGCTCGGATTGGCGCAGCGAGGCCAAGTAGTTCAAGAAGTAGGCGCCGTTGCTGAAGCCGAGCGCGAAGCGGCGCGTCTTGTCGATGCAGATCGTGTTGTCGAGCTGCGTCTTCAAGGCGTCGAAGAAGGCGATGTCGCTCGTCGTCGACCAGCTCCAGGCGTTGTTCTGCGAGCCGGCGTCGCCCCCCGACGAACGCGCGTCCGGCCAGACGACGATCGCGTTCGGCATGTACGTCTGCACTTCGAGCCACGACGCGGTGTCGGCGCCGGACGAGCCGATGCCGTGGAAGGCGAAGACGATCGTGTTCATCTTGGTGTGATCGTAGTTGCTCGGGACGAAGAGGAAGTGGCCGCGATCTTGGATGCCGACGTGGATCGTCTTCTGCACGCCGTTCGGGGACTTCGCAGGTACGGCCGCGGCGCAACCGGCGCTCGCGTTGGTCGGAGTCGGCGTCGGAGTCGGCGTCGGCGTCGGGGTCGTCGCGACCGGCTTCTCGACTTGGATATTATCGAGGTAGATCGAGAACCCCGCCGGGTGATCGTTGTTCTTGATCGCGAAGCGCCGGATCGCGTGCGCCGGCGTCGTATTGAGCGCCGCGATCGGGATGCGCACTTGCGTGAACTTGTTCGCGACGAGGCCACCCGCCGGCAGGTACGTCGCCAGCGGCACCCACTTGTCGTCATCGGTGCCGTCGAGCCCGACCATCAGCTCGCGCTTCGCCTGCGTCACCGACGAGCCCGGGCTGATCGAGAAGATCAAATACGCGTAGGTGCTCGCCGGAAGCTCCGGCTTGTTCCAATCGTAGTCGACCGAGAACCCAGCGGCCGTCGTCTTGTAAGTGACCTTCAGCGCCGAGCCGGTCTGCGTCGTCGTCGCTTGCACGCTGGTCGTCGTCCCCCAGCCGACCGCCTGCCAACCATTCTCGAACTTGTCTCGGAAGATCGACACGCGCTCGCCGGCCGTGGCCGAGTCTTCGCGCTCGTCGCTCTCCTCGATCTGCGGGATGATGTCTTCTTCAGGTGCGCCGCACGCGGCGAGGACGACGAGCAGAGAGAGTCCGACGCGAAGTTGCCATGCCATGAGCGCCTCCGGATGTCGTTAAGAGCGTTATATGTATTTATCACATAACACGCATAACGAACGCAAGAAGGATCTGCAGGCCGTGACGCCCGGCGCTTAGGCGGTGACTAAGGCGTCGTCGCTGGTAGCCGTCGTGGTCGAGACGTGGACGATCCCGAGTGGCAGGTGGCAGGTGGCAGGTGGGCGTAGCTCGTGGCAGGTATCCGTGGCGGGGTGGTCGTGGCCGAACGCGCTCACTTCTTCTTCTTCCGCTGCTCCATCCAGTCCGCCAGGATCATGTCGATCACCGGCTGCAGCGTCGTCAGGTGCAACTCTTCCTGCCGCGCGCGCAACGCTTCGAGCACCCCGCCCTTCACCGTGTCGAGATGCACGTAGCGGTTGTCGACGTAGTCGTTGACCACCTTGCGGCAGAAGCTCGATGGCGAGATGCCGAACTGCTTCGCGCGCTCTTCGAACTTCACCCAAGCGTCGGCGTCGAAGACCATCGTCTTCGCAATCGTCTTTCCGCTCTTCGTCACTGGCGTGCGTGTCATCGCTTCTCCGTTGGTTGGTTCACTTGTTGAGCTTCTTCTTCGACGCGGCCTTCTTCTCGCCCATCATGTCGTCGAGGTTGCTCTCGCTCTTCTTCTTCGATTCGTCGTCGAGGAACTTCACCGGACCGTCGGCTTTCTTCGGATCTTCCTTCGGGGCCTCGGCGGGCGCCGCAGCCGGCGTCGGCGCGGGAGCGGGCGCAGGTGCCGGCGCAGGCGCGGCCGCGGTGGGCTTCGGCGCTTCCTTCTTCTCGGGCGCGGGCTTGGCGGCAGGCGCCGGCTTCACCGCGGGTGCGGGTGCTTCGATCTTCGCAGGCTCTGGCGCAGGTGTCGGTGCCGGCGCTACTGCGGCTGGAGCAGTCGCCGGCGGCGGAGTCGGTGCCGGTGGTGGCGGTGCGAGCTTCTCCTCAGCGCATGCTGCCAGCCACAAGAGGGGCAATATGAGTTTACGCATAACTACGATTAGACATGAGATCGCGGTCGCGGCAACGTTTATGGGACGTATTCGAACGCACCGATGTCCGGAACGGAGCTACCATTTCCATCGCCGTCCCAGGCACGAGGAAATCCGAGATAGTCGTTGGTCACCGACACCGATCCCGTCGCTTCGGTGGTGCCCTTGTCGATCGCCGGGCTCGCCGCTTGTAGAGACAAGTCACCCGTACCAAAATTCGTCATCATCACACCGGCGGTCGTGCCGACAAGGACGTCATTCGCCCCTGAAACCGAGGCAGGCCCGCCAACGACACTTGGCACCCAAAGGTTATAATTGAATGTAAATCCGCCAGGCGCTGGCCGAAACGCCAACAAGCCGTCTTCGAGGATCTCGTCGATGTAATGCGGCGCGGAAAAGCTGAACCCTTCTGAAATGAGGTTGCGCTTGAACCACACCTGCGCTGTGTCCGCGGGGTTGTCGATCACCTTCAAGATGATATCGTCCGGCGTGTACATGGAGTTGTGCGTCACGTACGTCGCGCCTCGCGCAACTTCCAAGTAGATCTGCTCCGCCCCGCTCGCACCCAAGCCGTCGAGAAACACGTTGTTGAAGACGTGAAGCTCCCCGATGACGCCGCTGACAATTCGCGTCGCACCGCCATCGTATCCGTCCTGAACGAAGACTCCGCGGTATCCTCCCTTGAAGCGATTGTGGTGCACCGTCATCAGAGTCACGTCTTGCTCCACGCGAAGCGTGATGTTGCCTCCGAAAGAGTATGCCGTACCGCCGTCCGGCGCCGCCCCGGCAAACTCGTTGTAGCCAATATCGATCTCATCAACGAGCGGCTTCGTGGCACTGGGGTTCGAGTATAGGATGTTGTCGGTGTCTGAATTGAGCGCGAAGGTATTCCCGAGAATCGCTGTTCGCCCAAGTGTCTTGCTGAGCCTCACATGAGGTGCGTCTACCGATGCCGAGCTCGCTTGCGTGCCAAACGAATTTCCGATCAGGCGCACCGGTGTTTCCGCAAAGACAGTGATCAGCCGCGCCGACCCGCCTGAGTTGTTGAACGTCAAGTTGGCCAGCGTCACAGGCGTCGCGTTCCCTGTGCGAATCGTAACGGTCTGCTGAGCGGCAGCAGCAACGTCGATCGTCGCGGTCTCGCCCGGATATCCCAACACTGCGACTGGATTTGCTGGACCGCCAGCGGGCGAGCCTTTGAAGCACAACGTTGCCTTGTCGGCTGCAGAAGCGTCGCAGTTTGCGGACGCCGTGTCGTAGGTGCCGCCATGCAGATAATAGATGCTACCGGCTGCGGCTGCCGCGAAAGTGGTGTCGAGATTCGATCCTGTGGTGAGCTCGGTGATTGTCCCTGAGCGAATCGTAAACGTCACCGCATTCGACGGCGATCGGGTGTCGCGCCACACGATCAGCGGCTGCGCGCCCGACGGCACGGCGGCACCCGGTTGAACGTACATCCGATCCAGCCCACGTGCGCCACCAGCGTAGTTCTGCCCGTATCCTGCGCTGCCGTATGTTCCGTACACAGCGACTTCAACGCCGCCGATAGTGACCTTGGGGAGCGTCGTCCCAAACCGCTCGCCGTAGATCGTGATGAACGCGCCATTCCCGCCGACGCCGCCGCTGTTCGGTCCGCTCGTGATATCCGTAAAGAACACCACCGGCACTTCGTTCGGATGCCGCGCGCCGCAGAGCACGCGGATCGCCGAGAAGTCGCTGCCCGCGGGAATCGTGAACGCAGTCGCCGGAACGCCCGCGCCGAGATCCACCGTGCACGTCTGCGTCGGCGAGGTCGGCTGCGCGCTGATCGTGATGCTCGCGACCGTCGATCCCTCGAGGATCGTCGCACCGAAGGTGAACACGCCGTCGCTCGTCAAAGGCTTCGACTGATTCCCCGCCGGCGAGGTCAACGACAATGTGAGCCCCGTGCCGTAGAGCCCGCTCACCGTGCCGCCGATGCTGCGCATCGCCGGACCCGCAGGCGTCACGCACGCGACGCGCAGATCGGAGAAGTCCGAAGCGCCAACGGCAAACCCGCTCGCCGCGCCGCCGCCTGCCAGCGTCACCGTGCAGTTCTGTGAAGGCCCTGTCGGAGCCGCGCCGACGGTGACGGCTGTGACCACCGTTCCGTCCGGCACCGTCGCCGGAAACGTGAACGCGCCGTTCGCCAGGATCGGCACCGTCTGATCGTTCGCCGATCCCGGCGCGTCAAGCGCCAGCGTCATCCCCGTGCCTTCGAGCCCGCTCACCGTGCCGCCTACCGCGCGCGGATCGCCGCCGGCGCGTGTCACCGGCGCCGTCACGAAGCCGCGCGTGCCGTCAGCGGCGATCACCGCCACCCGCACGCTGTTCGGACCGGCGAGCAGCTCGCTGCCGGGGAAAGTGCTGCTCACGGTGATGTCGGTGGAGCCGGTCTCTTCGATCGCTTCGCGCGCGAGCACGCGGGCACCGGCGGCGTCGTCGAGCGTGAGGTACGCCGTCCCGGCGCGCGTCGTCTTGAAGACGATGGTCACGAGATCGGTGCCGGTGGAGATCGCCGGCGACACGCTGACCAGCGTCACCACCGGCGCCGGCAGCCTCTCGCGCGGCGTCGTGGTCCCCGGCACGCGCGCGCACGCACAGAGAACCAATGCCAACAACGCCCGCTTCACGGCAGCGCCTCCAAGGTCAGCGTCACCTTCGTCGTCTCGTCACGGTAGATCGGCGGCAACGCGACGCAGCCAAAGCCGGTGCGCGCGCCGAGCCCCGTGGCGTCCGCATACGCTTCACCGACGAGCAGCCACTTGCCATCACCGATGCCTTTGAACGACGCCGTCACGCCGGCGCCGAGCTGCTGCCGCGAGAACACGTCGACGTCTTCGCGCGTGGCGATGAGCCCGGTGCCGAGCGCTGCGCAGTCCTTCGCCCGCGTCGGCGCGCTCGCGTCGAGCAAGTACAAGTCGACGAGCGCCACCTCCGCCGCCGTGAGCCCGTGCGCGACCACGCTCACGCCCACGCTGGGCGCTGCGCCGCACGCTGCCAAGAGCACGCATGTGACGACCACCGCCTTCATCGCGCGAAACCGATCTCCACGTCGACTTGCCCCGGCCGCGGCTGCGCGCGCTCGGTGAGCACCACGGCCGTCACGGCGGCGGCCGCGCCTGCGGCGGCCACGCCGACGATGATCGTCCAGAACCACCACTTCTTGTAGACCGGCGTCGCCGGCTCCACCGCGACGGTCGTCTGCGGCGGCGGCGCCACGTCGCTCTTCGCTTTCTCGACGACGCGCGGCTGATCGATCGTCGTAGGCTTCTGCGTGTCGAGCTCCTTCTGCTTCTCCGCTTCGGCCACCTTCTCGCGCAAGACTTTCGCGCGCACCTTCTCGAACGCGTCCTTGATCTTCGGGCTGGTGCCGCCCGGCAGCTTCTGATCGAGTTCGATCGCCAGGACTTCGCGAAAGCGCTTCTCCGCCGCTTCGCCGTTGCCGAGGCCGACTTGGCAAAAGCCGATGAGCAAGGTCGCTTGCCGGCGCAAAGGATCGGAGAGATCAGCGAGCGCGAGCAGGCCGTCCAGGATGCCAATCGCTTCGCCGTACTGCACTTCGTCGTAGGCGGCCTTCGCCTTGTCATATTGTTGCTGCTGCTGACTCGGTGCCGATTTAGACGGTGCCACGATCAGCAGAGCGGCCAACATCGACGCTAGCATTAAACGTAATGATAACAGGCTTGCGCGCTGCCGCACGAAACCGTTGGCATCTAGACGGAGGCTCTTGGCGGCCCGACGCACTGCGCCTCCGCGCCGCGGGTCGACATTCCACTTCTTGCAGTGCTGCACACTGACCCACCTCGCCGACCGTCCAAGCAAGAACGTTCCTTGATCGCTTGCCCCGCGTCGCTTACATCAATGCAACGATGGCGATGTTCGACCGGCTCGTAGGCGTTTTCTCCAGCGATCTAGCGATCGACCTCGGTACGGCCAACACCGTCGTCTACGTGCGCGGCAAGGGCATCGTCTTGAACGAACCGTCGGTCGTCGCCATCGCGCGCACGAACGGCGGGCCGCCGAAAGTGCTCGCTGTCGGCAAAGAAGCCAAAGACATGCTCGGAAAAACGCCGGGCAACATCGCCGCGATCCGCCCGATGCGCGACGGCGTCATCGCCGACTTCACCGCGACGGAAGCGATGCTGAAGTACTTCATTCAGAAGGTGAACAACCGCCAGCACTTCGTCAAAGCGCGGCTCGTCATCTCGGTGCCGGCCGGCATCACCGACGTCGAGCGCAAAGCCGTGCGCGAAGCCGCCGAGGCCGCCGGCGTGCGCGAGGTGTACTTGATCGAGCAGCCGATGGCCGCGGCGATCGGCGCCGGCCTGCCGGTGCAAGAGCCGCGAGGCAACATGATCGTCGACATCGGCGGCGGCACGACCGACGTCGCGGTGATCTCGCTCGGCGGCATCGTCAACTACGTCACGTTGAAGGTCGCCGGCGACAAGATGGACGACTCGATCATTCAGTACGTGCGCCGGCGCCACAACATCCTGGTCGGCGAGCGCACGGCCGAGATGATCAAGCAGCAGCTCGGCAGCGCCTATCCGTTGCCGGAAGAGCGCACGATGGAGATCAAGGGCCGCGACCTCATCAGCGGCGTGCCGAAGTCGATTCAGATTACGTCGCAAGACATTCGCGACTCACTCGCCGACGTCGTGCGCGGCATTCTCGAAGCCGTGAAAGCGACGCTCGAAAAAACGCCGCCCGAGCTCAGCGGCGACATCTCCGAGCGCGGCCTCGTGTTGGCCGGCGGCGGCGCGATGCTCGCGGGACTCGACGAGGTCTTGCGCGAAGAGCTCGGGATTCCCGTCGTCGTCAGCGATCAGCCGCTGCTCGCCGTGGTGAACGGTGCCGGCAAGGTGCTCGAGGACCTCACGACCTTCCGTAATCTGTTGATGTAGCGTCTGGGCGACCGAGTCGCCTTTGCTAGTCGCCGCAGGCGCAGTGCGACGAGGTCGCCAGCGTGTTGCCCGCCGTGTCGAGCTTGAACACCACCGCGTCACGTCCGCCCTCGAATTCGCCGCCTGAGAAGCTGCCGTTGACGATGCCCGCGGCCGCGACCGTGCCGTCGGCACCGACATCGACGCTCGTGAGCGTCATGCCCGCTGCCGGATCGACGAACGCGCGGCTCCATGCGACGGCGCCGGCGTCGTACTTCGTGACGAAACCGATCGCGGTGTCGTTGTCGCCGCCGAAGTCCGTGAGCTTGCCGCCGCGCGATCCCACCACGTAGACCGCGCCGCTCGCGTCGGCGCTGGCGTCGAAGGCGAAGTCGGCCTCGGCGCTGCCGAAGCGGCTGCGCGTGACCGAGCCATCCGCGGCGTTGATGCGCGCGATCGCGATGTCTCGGCTCTCGAGCGCCGGCGGCATCGTGAGCACGTCGCCGAACGCGACCAGCGCGCCGTCTTTGCCTAGGCGCAGGCCGTTCCAGCTCACGTCGTTGCCGAGCTCGGTCTGGCCTTGGCCGATGCCCTTCCCCACTTCGTACCGCGCGACGACGATGTCCGAGACGCGCGACGGCGAGCGGGCCGCGTCGCGCGCGGCGATGAGGAAGAGCGCCTTCTCGTTCGGCGCGCTGACCAAGCTGAAGCCGCCGCCGAGCCCGTCGAGCTCGGTGATGTTGCGCCGCCACAGCTGGTTGCCCTGCGGATCGAACGCCAACAAGATGTCTTGGAAGGTGGCGTCGTAGTAGTTCTTCACGATCGACAGACCCGCTTCATCGAGCGTGACCTCGCCGCTGCTGCCGCTCTGCGCGAGCGCGAGCACGTAGAGGTGGCCCGTCGGCGCCAGCGTCACGTCCTTCACCGCGTTGTACGGGCCGATGAGGAAGCGCAAACGCTCGGCGCCTTTCTCATCGTACTTGAAGCCGTAGTACGCCTTTTCGCAGTGCATCGCGCCGGCGACGAACGCTTCCGGCGCGTAGTCCGGCGACGGCGCGAACGACGGCGTGGTGCCGGTGGCCGTCGGCTTCACTTGCGTGAGCGCGCCGGCGGCGTCGTAGCTCACCAAGCGATACGATTGAAACTTGCGCTCGGTCTGCCCGCCGAGCTTGCGGCTCGCGGCGAGGCCCACTTCGACGAGCATGCTGCCGTCTTGCTTCAATGCGACGCGCGCGCTGTGCTCGACGAGCGGCGCTTCGATCGTCGCCGGCTGCAGCTCGTCGCAGTTGATCGAGGAGATCGGCCGGCGCACACCGGGGCCGCCCGGTGGGCAAGCGGCGAAGAAGGAGCACAGCGAGAGGCACAGCAAGACGCGCGACACGGTCTAACATTCTATCACGGCGAACGCCCTTCGCGAAGCAGTAGTTGCATTTGCTGAACGACGAGAACTCGCGTCTCGGACTTATGCCGGGTGAATCACGACAGCCGTCGTGTTCTACCGCGCCGCCCAAGTGCTAGACCGGCGGCTCTTTTGAGGAGCCCACTATGATGCGTTTGCTCGTCTTGCTCAGTGTCTTTGTCGCTTCGTCCGCCCACGCCGCCTCGGTCGTTCGCACGCAGTTGAACGACATGGCCGAGAGCGCCGCCGACGGCCTCGTACCGGTCACGAAGGTCGTCGGCGGCCTGTTCACCAAAGGCCAAAAGGCGCCGGCGCAATCGTTCGAGGTCGACGCCGGCACCTGCATCCTCGTGCTCGGAACGTCCGGCCGCGGCGCCGACATCGCCGTCGCGATCTTCGATCAGAGCAACAAGAAGATCGACAGCACCTCCGGCGAGAACATCAACTTCCGCGTCTGCGCGGCGGCGGGCGGCCGCGTGCGCTTGGAAGTCGAAGCCGGCGGCGACGGCGAGATCGCCGTGCAGGCGTTCGCGCGCGCGGACTTCGGCAACGACGTCTTGGCCAGCGCGATCGAGAGCGCGGCGAAGAGCTGGGAAGGCGGCGCCGCGCGCGTCAGCACTTGGCACTCGGCCGTCGACAAGGAGACCGACTGGAACGACTTCGTGCTCGAGGCCGGCAAGTGCTACCTCTACGCCGCCGCCGCCGAAGGCACCGTGAAGGGCGTGAACCTTTATCTCTACGGCCCGAATCGCCGCGGCATCACCAACGCGAAGTCGAAGAAAAAGCCGGAGGCGCAGCTCGCCTACTGCGCCACCGAGAGCGGCCCGCACATGCTGCGCGTGAAGACCAACGGCGGCAGCGGCGAGTACCGCGCGGCGCTCTTCGCCAAAGACGGCGGCAAGGCGCCGGTGTCGAAGGTGAAGGCGGTGAAGCAGGACAAGAAGGAAGCGCTCGGCCGCGATCCGTTGGCGGAGCTGCTCGACGGCAAAGCGAAGACCGCCGCGCGCGGGATGAAGCTCGTCGGCGATCCGCAAGACGGCGTCGGCAGCTCGGGCGACATGATGGACTTCGAAGTCCAGCTCGACGCCGGCAAGTGCTACACGCTCGTCGGCGTCGGCAGCGCGGGGATCAAAGAGCTGTCGCTGTACTTGTGGGATCCGAAGAAGAAGCGCGTGGCGGATCGCAAGGCGAAGGAATCGTCGGCAGCGCTCGGCCACTGCGCGGCGGTGGACGGGCCATATCACGTGCAGGCGAAGGTGCACGACGGGCGCGGGCAATTTCGGCTCGGCTTGTACGCGAAGTGAGCGTTATCCGGCGGCGGCCGCGAGGGCGTCTTTGAGCGCCGTCAACGTGACCGCAGCGTCACCCGCAGGCCGAACGTAGAAAGCATCGACGGCCCGGTTGCCTTCCGTCGACACGCGCGCGCTGACGATCGAATAGCCCGCCGCAAAGATCGCCCGCGACAAGTCGAAGAGCAACCCCGCCCGATCCGGCGCGAAGACGTCGACGACTTGCCCGACCGCGCTCGCTTCGCCGAGCTGCACGCGCACCTCCGGCATCAACGCCGGCGAACGCCGCGGCCGCCGGTCGTCCACTCTCCGCGCCATGTACGCCGCAAGCCCCGCGCGATCGGCGAGCGTCCGCCGGAGCGCACCCAAGAACGCCTCCGCGCGCGCCGCTTCGCCGCGGAGCCGAAAGCGATCGAGCGCCCAGCCGTCGTCCGACGAGAACAGGTCGGCTGATGCGATCGACATCCGGTGCTCCGCGCACACACCGGCGACGACCGCGACGAGGCCCGGGCGGTCGCGCGACACCATATATAAGGACAAGTGCCCGTGCTCGGCCGCGCCGAAAAACGCGTCGCCATCGCCGCTCTTGGCCTGCATGAGCCGTTCGAGCTCCGCCGGCGCGAAGATCTCGGCCATGCGCGCCGGCACCGCCGCCTCGCCGCTCGGCGCAGCGCCCGAAGCCAAGACGGCGCCGGTCTTCTCGTAGAGCTCGTGGAGCAGCGCCGCCTTCCACGGTGTCCACAACGTGGGCCCGGTGCCGTGCGTGTCGATGTAGCTCAACACGTAGAGGCGCGTGAGCCGTCCGGCGTCCTGCGCCAGCTGAGCGAACGAGGCGATCATCGCCGCGTCGGACAGATCGCGGCGCTGTGAGAGCTTCGGCATCGTCAGGTGCTCGCGCACCAGGATCGCCGCGTCCGTCGTCTCCTCTTCCGTCGCGCCGAGTCGCCGCATCACCGCCTGCACGAGCTCGGCCCCGTAGATCGCGTGATCGCGGCCGCTGCGCTTGCCGGCGTCGTGAAACAACGCGCCCATCACCAGCGAGCGAAACTGCGGCTCGCCGCGCGTCAGGGTCGCAAACGGCTCCGGCCCGTCCCCGCGGCGCAGGCCGTAGAGCAATTCGATCACGCGCAGCGAGTGCACGTCGACCGTGTGCGAATGGTAGAAGTCCGCTTGCACCATGCCGCGCGTGCGGCCGAACTCGGGCAAGTAGCGACCGAGCACGCCGGCGTAGAACATGTCGACCAACGCGCGATCGCCGTCTTTGTGCTCGACGATGCGCCAGAAGATCTCCGCACACTCGCGGTCGGCGCGCAGCGCGTCGTCGATGACCTCGCTCGAGTGGAGCAGCGCGTCCAAGGCGAAGTCCGAGATCGACAGGCCGTGTAACAGGGCGGAATGGAAGATGCGCAGGACGTCGCGCGGGTGATCGAAGAAGCGCCGCGGGTCGCTGATGCTCAAGCGACCGTTGTGGCGGATGAAGCCGTCTTCCAACTGCTTCGGCCGAAAGAACGAGCGCTTCGGCCGCAATTCCTCGTCGATGCGCGTAAAGACGCGGTGCTTGATGTCGATGACTTGCTGCGCGTGGTTGTAGTGGCGGCCGAGCAGCTGCTCCACCGCATCACGAGGGCTGCCGTGCGCATAGACCCGCTCGGCGAGCTCTCGGTGCAGCTCGAAGGTGATCTGATCCTGCCGCCGCCCGCTCGCCATGTGCAGGAACGCGCGCGTGCGCAGATAGAACGATCGCGCGGCGAGGAGCTGGCGATGTTCGCGCTCGCTCAAGACGCGCAGCTCGACGAGCCCTTGCAGATCGCTCCTGCCGAAGCGAAAGCCCGACACCCACTGGATCTGATGGATGTCGCGCAGGCCGCCCGGCCCCGTCTTCAGGTGCGGCTCGAGCACGAACACCAGGCTCTCGGCGCGGCCGCGCTCCCTGATCGGCTCGAGCAAGCGCGTGACGTAGGCGCCGCCGCGCTTGGCGAACGCTTTCTTCGAGCCCTTCTCGAGCGTGCGAAACAACGCCTCGTCGCCCGCAAGCAAGCGCGCGTCCAAGTGCGAGGTGAGCGCCGCTTCGTCGCGTTCGAACAACGCGAGCGTCTCGTCCACCGTGCGGACGCCGTGCCCGAGGTCGAGCTTCGCGTCCCACAACGGATAGAGGAACGCGTCCGAGTAGCGCCCGAGCAGCGCCTCGTTCGCGCCGCCCTCTGCCGCGTGCAAGAGCAAGAAGTCGACGTCGCTCTTCGGGCTGCGCTCCCGCCGCGACAAGCCGCCGACCGCGACCAACGCCGTCGCAAAGGGCGCCGCGCCTTCGCCGAACACCGCGCGCCGCGCCACCACTTCGCTGGCCACCAAGAACGCATCCATCGCCGCCGAGAGCTCGAGCGCGAGGCGCAGTCCGGACGCACCCTGCGCGAGGCCGGCGATGGCCCGCTCCTCGCGCGCCCGGAGCTCTGCGAGCGCGCCGCTCATGGACACGCCAGCCATTGCACCACCTCGGTCGCCGCGACGCACGCATGGTCCGCCCGCACGGAGAACGTCGTCGCCAGGCGCGCGCCGGCGTAGACGAGCCACTCTCGCCCCGGCTCGCACTCGACGAGCACTGCGATCTCGAAGGACCGATCGTCCAAGGCGCCGTCGGCGTCGCGCGACCGTACGGTGGTCACGCAGCGCGCCGCTTGCCGATCGGCTTCGATGACGACGTCATCCATCATCGTGGCAGCGAGCTCGCGCGCGCCAAGCGAAGCCTCCGTCGCCGACACGCTCTGATCACCGTCGCGATCCCACGAGCGCCGCAGCAATCCGGCGCGCGCGATCCGCGGCATCTTCAGCGCCACGAACAACGCGGCGCCGCCGGACGCGTCCGCTTGCAGGACGATCGATCGCTCCATCGCGAAAGTATGCGCCTCTGCGTCGACGCCGACCAGAACGATCGAGAGCAGCCAGCCGAGGCGACGACTAATGATGCCCGCCGAAGAGCTTGAACAAGGCACGCACGTCGTCCGGTGCCGGGAGCGGCGCTGGTGGCGGCGGCGGCTCATCGCGCGCAGCGCCGCGGGCCACCGGAATGGGATTGCCGGGCGCTGCCCACGCGCCGTCGCCGTCCACGTCGACCCACACCGGGTTCGTGATCGCGTAGGGATAAACCGGACGCGGCATCACCGGCTGCAAGTTGCCGAGCGTGTCGAAGGTGATGCCCAACGGACCGGCGATGCCGGACACCGCGTCTTGCAAGGTGAGCGGCGGCTCTTCCCAACCGGTGACGATCGGAAAGAGCGAGGTCTGCTGCCCCGTCACTTCGGCCACGACGTACGCGTCGCGATCGACGATGAACGAATCCTCGATGGTGTCATCGTCGACGTCGTTCAGAGCGTGGCGCCGCACCGGCTCACCGTTGATGTAGATCGACAGATACTCGATCTTGATCCAGCTCGGCTTCTGCACACGCACGCGCACGTCGATCGCCCTCGGCGCGCCGCCGCCCGCGACCTGACTTCCCATCGGCTCGCCGTTGACGAAGAGCTCGACGAAGGGCCCCTGCGACACCGTCACGTTGTGCGACTTGAAGCCCCGCACGATCTCGAGATCGCGCACCTCGAAGGGATCGTCTTTGCCCACGTAGACGAACGAGCGCGGCCAGCCCGGCTCTTCGTAGGTGCTGCCGTGGCTGTCCGAGTCGCCGATGCCGGTGAAGCGAAGGCCGCGATTCAAGAGCTTGAACCAATCGTCGACGGCGCCGGGGTACGCGATCTCGCCGCTGCCGTAGCGCAAGATCGCGCCGGGCTGCGGATCCGCGATCGCGTACGGCGGCGGCGGCAACACGTCGGGGATGCGCACGGTGCGCAGGAGCTCCCAGCGCTTGCCGTTCAAGATCTCCAAGTTGTCGAAGTCGAGCGACAAGTTCTCGAAGCGCACGGCGTCGATCTGCGACGAAAACGTGCTGCCGGGCTGCGGCTTCGGCCGGTCCATGGTGTCGGCGTCGACGCGCAGCTGCGTGAAGTAGCCGAGCAAGTTGTCGCGCGGGTGGTTCACTTGCACGATGGTGTCGGCGGGCCCGTATTTTCCGAGCGAGCGCAGATCGTCGAAGATGTCTTGCGCCTTCCGGTTGAACCAAGCGAACGAGCCGCGGTTGCCGCTCGCGAGATCGAGCTTCAGCGGATAGCCGTTGAAGTGACCGAGCTCGAGCGTGGTCATCTCGAGGCCGACGACCGGCACCAGCCACTGCTCGAGCTCGAGGTCCGTGACGTAGGGCGCGTAGTCCGTGATGTAGTTGTGATCGGTGGCGACGGCGAAGTCGAGGCCCTCGGCCGCCACTGACGTGACGCGCGAACGCAGGGATTCACCGCTGTCGATCGAGTTCATCGAGTGCAGGTGCATGTCACCGCTGACGTAGCCGTCGGTGCGCACGCTCTTGCGCAACACGACGTCGACCGTCGTCACCTTGCCGACCTCGAGCGTCACGTCTTCGGTGACGAGCTCGTACTCCATGCCACGCGAAACGAAGATCGTGTAATCGCCCGGCCGCACCTCTTCGCCGATGCTGCCGTTGTGGGTCCAAAACTGCGCCTCGACGAAGCGCCGCGTCTCCGGCTCGTCTTCGAGATCCGGGATCTGATCGACCGGGCGCCGGCGCTCGCCGCGCGACAAGTTGAACAAGAACGTTCGCGGATCCACCGCCTCGCCGCCGGCGTAGTCGTGCGTGCCGACGACGATGACCTTCGCCGGAACGCGCCGGCCCTTCTCGTCGCGGATCTGCACGTTCAAGATCGCGCCAGGGATCACCTTCGGCTCGATCGCGGTGGTCTTCCCCGCTTCGATCGAGAACGGCTCGGGCGGCAGCATCGGCATCCGGTCGCTCACGACCTGGTAGCTGTAATCGCCCGGCGGCAACGTGCCCTTGAAGTCGCCGTTCTCGTCGGTCGTGTGCTGATTGAACGGCCGGCCGGCGCTGTCGTAAACGATGACCGAGACGTTCGCCACGCCGCGCAGCGTCTGCGCGTTGCGAATGCGGCCGCTGAACTTGCCGGTCTCGATGCCGCGCACTTGATGGTAGATGTCGCGAATGTCGGCGACGTCGCCCTTGCCGATCGCGAAGTACTGCGTGAACGAGAATGACTCGTTCTGCTGCAGAAAATCCGGGCCGACGCCGTAGTAGTAGCCGATGAACGACGAGAAGAAGAACGGGATCTCGAGCGAGGCCTCGTTGGTCTCGGGCCCGTACACGTCGCGGTTTCTGTACGCGAAGTTGTTCTCGCCAGCCGGCTCCGCGAAGACGCCGTACGAGACGCCCTCGCCCTTCGTCGCGATGAAGTCGGTGACGAGGCCTGGGAGCGCCGGCAAGGTGACTGGGTTCGCCTTCACCGTCTCCGGGAGCACGAAGCGGAGATCGAAGCCGGCGTTGCCCGGCACGAACACTTTGTTCGACGAGCCGAAGAGCGCGACCATGCCGAAGGGCACCGAGATGTTGATGCCGCCGAACGAGGTGCGCAGCGGCCGCACGGCGCCCGAGATATTGCGCAAGGTCGACGTCATCTTCACGAAGCGATCGTCCGGCCCGAGGCTGTACTCCACTTGGTACGCGAGCTCGTTGTTGCCGAGCGCCGCGGTGTTGATGAGATCGACGTTCGACAAGAACGAGCCGCCGCCTCCGCGGACGACGATGCGCGCCGGCTTGCCGTCGCTGCCGTCGCTCGCGACCTCGACGCGGTTGGCGTTGACGGCTTGCAGGAAGAACACCGGGAACATCTCGGCGAAGCGATCGTTGCCGACGCCGCCCTTGGCGTTGCCCACGTCGGCGCCACGGCGAAGGTCCGCGTCGATGATGCCGCCGCCGTAGACGCCGAAGCCGCGCGAGAAGCCTTTGTCCTGGATGATCACGCGCACGCGGCCGTTGCGCAGCATGAAGTCGCCGACTTGGCCGAGCGCGGAGGTGCCGCCGATGAGATCTTCTTGACGCTCGATGCGGAAGGCCGACGAGCGGACGGGCGTCGAGACGCAGCCGCCGAGAAGGCAGAGAAGGACGAGACTCTGTCGGCCACGGCCACGGCCACGTTCACGGCCACGACGGGGAAGCACTAGAACACCGCCTGAACCAAGCACTCGAACAAGTTGTTCTTGATCGAGCGCGCGCTCTGCTCGCCGGTCAGCGAGTAGTTCACGAACACTTTGATCGGCACCCACGGCAGCTCATAGTTTAGGCCGAAGGTGTGATAGAGCAGCTGATCGCCCGAGATGCGATCGTTCGGCTCGAGCCAGGCGATGCGATACGCGGGCTGCAAGCCGAAGAAGAGCTTGTAGCCGACCTGGCCGTGCGCGCCCATCGCGTTGACGGTGGGGGCGCCGGTCGAGGTGTACTTCGTCTGCACGAACATGAACTGGCCGAGGAACTCCAAGCCGTTCCACTCGAAGCGCACGTCGCCGGTGACGCCCCACTTCTGCTCGTCGAAGAGGTTCGGATAGGTGCCGTAGGTGATCGGGTTGAACATGCCGGCGGCGGCGAAGCGCACGAAGGGCACCTGCAGCTCGAGCCGGCCCCAGATCGAGATGTGGTTATTGTCGTTGGCGTTCACGTTCGGGCCGTTGCCGTTGGTGATCGCCGCGAAGTAGCTGACGTACACGCGCTCGGAGAGGTGCAGCTCTTCGCCCGAGATGCGCAGGCCGAGCTCGCGATCCGGCGACAGGCCCGGGACGAAGAAGCCCTCGGTCGCCCGCACGCCTTGCGACGGCAGCGCACGCGAGACGAAGAGCAGCTTCGCCGTGCTGGTCAGCGCCTCTTCGTCGAAGGGCGCGCGGAACTGGCCGATGGTGAAGCGGAGCGGCTGAAACGGTTGATACGCGATGTACGCGTCGCGAAACGCCGCCACCACGTTGCCGGCGCCGGTCTGCGCGACCGCGCCGGTGAAGCCGTTGCCGCGATCGAAGGCGCCGTCGAGCGAGAAGCGCAGCCACAGCTTGTTGCCGTAGCCAGCGGTGAGCTCCAAGCGGGCGTGGGCCAGGTTGAAGCCGTTGTTCGTGCCGACGAAGGGCGCCGCGGCGTCGGTCTCGGCGGCGCTGGCGCGCGCGCGGATGTAGCCGTGAACGAAGAGGCGGAAGCTCGTCTCTTTGGCGCCCTCGTACGGGAGCGGGCCTTCTTCGTCGACGCCGATCACCGGGTTGAACATGCGATCCTCGTGCGGCAACGGCGCCGGCTCGATCGCTTTTGGTGGCGCGCTCGGTTCGGCCGGCGGCGAGGCGGGCTGAGACGCGGGTTGGGACGAAGGTTCCTCGGCGAACGCCGCAGAGGTGCAAATCAGGAGGGCAACAAAGAGCAAGCGCATTGAGGCTCCGGGGATAGAGTGCGCCCGGCTAACACGGAGGGGCGCGAGGGAAAAGACCGGGCAGAGACCGCGCGAGGATCATTCGACCGTCCTTGCGCCGCGGCGGCGCACCCGCACGAGGACGGGCTCCTCTGGGCGCAGCGTCACGAGCATCTCCGGCCTCGGCACGAACGGCGGCGACCGCACAGGCTCGAGCGAAACGCGTTCGAGCAGCGTCGTCAACACGAGCGGCATCTGCAAGAGCGCAAAGCCGGCGCCGATGCACGCGCGCGGGCCGGCGCCGAAGGGCAAGTACGCCGACGGCGGCAACGCGGCGCGCGCTTCGGGAGAAAAACGCGCCGGCCGAAACGCGAGCGCGTCGGGGAAGAGATCCGAGCGCCGGTGCATCAAGTAGGTGCTGACGAGGACGATCGCGCCCTTGTCGAGCACGTGATCGCCGAGCTCGACGCGCGCCTTCGCCTCACGGCCGAGGCCATGCACGGGCGGATAGAGGCGCATCGCTTCCTCGATCGCTTGGCGGGCATGCGCGATCGACGTCGCAGCGATCGCGAGCTCCTCCGGATGCGCGACGAGCAGCGCCAGCGTCCACGCGAGCGCGTTCGCCACCGTCTCGTGCCCGGCGGCGAACAAGGTCATCGTCTCGTCGCGGATCTCGCGGTCATCGAGCGACGGCTCGCCCTCGTCGTCCTTGGCGTAGACGAGGTTCGAGAGCAAATCGCCCACATCGCCGCTCGCCCGCCGTTCGTCGATCATCTTGGCGATCGTCGCGTCGAGATAGGCGATCGCGCGCGCGAGGCGGCGGTCGCTCGGCGTCGGCACGAAGCGCGGCAACATCAACGGGCGCGCGATGCGATCGCTCACGTGCCGCATCACAGCCTGCATCGCGTCGCCGAGCGCCTTGCTGTCGCCGATCAGGTCCTGGTGAAAGAGCGTGCGCCCGACCACGGCGAGCGAGAGCCGCAGCATCTCTTCGCGTAGATCGATGACGGCGCCGTCCTCGAGCCGTCCGATCATGCGCTCCGTCTCGGCGACGAACGCGTGCGTGTGATCCATGATCCGCCGGTGCGCGAACGCCGGCGCGACGAGCCGGCGGCGGCGCTTGTGCGCGGCGTTCTCGACGCTGACGAGACCGTCGCCGAGCAGCGGGCGGGCGAAGCGGCGGACGACCGGGCCTTTCTCGAAGAGCTCGGCGCGCTCCTGCAAGATGATCCGCGCGTGCGCCGGCGACGCCGTGACGAGCACGCGGCGGCCGCCGAAGTCGAGCACGCCGGCTTCGCCGCACTCCTTCGCCAGGCGCTCGAGCAACGCGATCCGATCGCGGCGAAACTCGCGCAAGTGCCCGATGATCGGCGTGCCCGAGAGCCGCGCGATCACAAGAGCATCCGGATACGATCGCGCACGAGCGGAAAGAGCAGCCGCGTCCCCGGCGGCAGCATCGCGCGGTACCACTCGTCGGCGGCGACGTCGCGCTCTTCGGCCTGATGCGCACGGCCGACGAGGAAGCGCGCGCGGGCCCTGTGGGCAAACGACGGGAGCCCGGCCGCCAACGCGCGCTCCAGAGTCGCGATCGCCTGGTCCATCGGCTGCGCCAAGACGACACCGCCGAACACCGCCGCGGCGCCGTGGTTCAAGAGGCCGAGCGCGTTGTTCGGATCGATCGCGAGCGCCTTTTTTGCCGCCTGCGTCGCCAGCACGATGTACTCGGTGGCGTCGACCTTCGGCATGACGGTGCTCGCCGCGACGAAGCAGAGGTCGGCGAGCCTGCCCCACGCCGCGGCGTCGTCGGGATGCGCCGCCAAGTGCAGATCGAGCACGGCGTGCGCGAGCGGCCCGCGCCTCTTGCGGATGAGCTCGTCGATGCGCGCGTGAACGTCCCCGGTCCGCGCCAGCTCGAGCCGCGCCGCTTCGACCGGCGCCCGCTGCACGACCGACGGCCGAAAGTCGTGCCACCAACCGCGGCCGTTGCGATCGGGCAACAGGTTATTGATGCACCGATAGATCGCGAAGCGCTGCGACACCGTTTGCTCGCGCAGGTCGCTCCGCCGCCGGTATCGCGCGAGCCGGCGATCGACGATCTCGACGATCTCTTGGAGCGGCCGCTGCTTCGCGAGCTCCGCCTTCACGTTCGCGAGCAAGTCGCGCATCAACCGCACGAGCAAGTCGAGGCGCCGCGCGATCGTCTCCTTGCCGACGAGCGCCGGACCGTGGCCTGGCACGAGCACCTCCGGCGCGAGCGCTTTGACCGCCTCCAAGTAGCCGATCCACGATCCATCGTCGCGCAGGCCTTCGTCGAGGAAGGGCACGCCGAGATAAGGATAGTCGCGCGTCGCCACGCCGTCGCCGCACGCGAGCGCCTGCATCCGCGGCCACCAAACGACGCATGCGTCCGGCGTCTCGACGCGCCCGCGCTGCATCAGCACGATCTTGTCGTCACCGATCTGAAGCTCGAGGTCGCCGTTGAAGGTCCGCGCCGGCGGCACCGTCGGATGCACCTCGACGAAGTCGAGGCCGAAGGTGTTCGCGTACTCGACGCGCTCGCTGTCGCGCTCCTGCACGTAGCGCGCGGTGTCGGCGGTGGCGATGATCGTCGCCTCGGGGAACGCCGCGTTCCCGCCGCTGTGATCGCCGTGGTAGTGCGTGTTGATCACGTACGCGATCGGCTTCGGCGTCAGCTTCTCGATCTCGCGGCGAAGGCGCTTCGCTGCCCGCGGCGCCACTTGGGTGTCGATGACCACGACGGCGGTGTCGAGCACGAAGACCGCCGAGTTCGAGAAGAAGCCGCGATAGATGTAGACACCCTCGGCGAGCGGATGCAGGAGCAAGTCGCCGGCCGAGTCGCTCTTCTTCGGGTGCGCGAGCCAGTACGCCGCGCCGGCGAGGAGCGCGAGCAGCGAGAGGCCAACGGAGACGCCAAAGACGGCCAGGGTCACTCAGCGAACAATAGCGGGCGTCGCCTGCGGCGCAATGTCTTTGCCGGCGGGGATGTCTTTCGCCATCGGCTTCGCTTGCTCGAAGCTCGGCACGCGCGCGGCTTCTTCCGGCGTCAACGCGAGCTTGTTCGTGCCGAGCAGCACGTCGCAGAGCGGGAGCATGAAGTTGATGTTCGCCGAGAGATCCACGTGGTGGATGTAGTGGTGGCGATCGAGCCACTGAAACCAGCCCATCCGTTCGATCAGCCGATCGCCCGGCGTGTGGATCGCGCCATGGACGTAGGCGAGCAGCCACGAGATCAACGCGAGCGTCGCCAAGGTGCTCGCTGCGAAGACCACGTTCTCGGTGAGCAGCCACGCCGGCGTGACGATGAGCGGGATGCCGACGACGAAGTGCAGGCCCACTTGGCTGCCCATGGTCAGCAAGTTGTCGAGCGCGTTGTCGGACATCGTGAACGGCACGTAGGGCTTGCGAAAGCGCATGAAGGGAAAGCCGCTCGTCTGTACGTAGTGCTTCGGCGGAAAGAGCGCGAAGTGGTGCCCGGCGTGGTGGATCTTCTGGATGAACTCGAGGCCCGGCAGCGACGAGTGGTAGAGCACGCCGTGGACCAGCCACTCGCCGAGCGAGCAGAGGGGCACCGTGAACAAGGCGCCGCCGACGATAGCGCCGAGCGTGCCGCCAAACTGGGCCATGGCGATGCACGCCGCGCCCCACGCCGTCAGCACCGAGAGGCCAAACGCCCACCGCTTCTTCGAGACCGTGATCTTGTCGCGCACGCAGCGCCTCCAAAAGCCCTGGGAACACCGCGTTATCGGCGCGCCGTGGAGGGCCGTCCTGCCGATATTGGTGGTATGGCCGACGCCCTCGCCCGCGCCGAAGCGATCGCCCTCCCCGAGAGGAAGGCGCCGCGCTCGCTCATCGCGGCGGTGAACGCCCTCTTTCGCGCCGCCGAGACCGAGCGGCCGGACGCGATCCTGCGCGATCCCTACGCCCGCCGCTTCGCCGAGCGCGACGGCAAGGTCGCCCTCGTGCGCTACGGCCGCTTCTTGCTGCCGGCGCTCGGCCGCGCGATCGACGAGCTGTGGACGGCGCACTGCGTCCGCCATGCGAGCATAGACGCCCTGGTCATCGACGCGCTCGCGGCGGGCTACGAGCAAGTCGTGATCATCGGCGCCGGCTACGACATGCGCGCGTCGCGGATCGGCGCGGCGTTTCCGCGCGTGCGCTGGTTCGAGGTCGACCTGCCGGCGACGATGGGCGCGAAGTGGGAGCAGCTGGCGAACGGTGCCAGGGACTGGCGCGACGTGCTTCGCGTCCCGCTCGACTTGAACGTCGACTCACTCTCCGCCGAGCTGCGCCGCGCCGGCCTACGCAGGGATCAAAAGACGCTCTTCGTCTGCGAAGGCCTCATCCACTACTTGCCGCTCGCGCGCTTGAACGCGTTGCTCGCCGCCATCGCCGAAGTCGCGCCACGCCGCCGCCTCGCGCTCTCGTTCATTCGCAGCGAGATGTACGCGAGCCGCGGCGGGTTGTTCGTGCGCCTCGTGCAGACGCTCAAAGAGATCCCACGCCTGCACTTCTCGCCGCCGGCCCTCGCCGCCTTGCTCGCGACGCACGGCCTCCAGCGCTTTCGATCGTGGACCGCCGCCGAGCAAGTCCGCGGCTTCGCGCGCGCGGCCGAAGGTCGCCCGTTGCGTCTGAGCCAAGACGTCGCTATCGCCGAAAGCCTCTGATCGCCCTCTTCCGTCTCCTCTCTTTGCGTCACGTCGTTGCGTCGCCGCTGCGCTCGGCGCTCCTCGTCGTGTCTGTGGCGCTCGGCGTCGCGAGCTACGTGGGCAACACGGCCGCGAGCCGGTCGATCCTCAGCGCGTTCCTGGCGCTCGCGCGTGACGTCTCGGGCAAGGCGGACCTCGTCGTCGACAGCGCGGGCGCCGGCGTCGACACCGGGCTCGTCGAGGAGATCGCGAAGGCGCCTTCCGTGGCGCACGCCGCGGCGATGCTCGAAATCGTCACGACGACCGTCGCGCCGCCGCGCACGATGCTCGTCCTCGGCCTCGACTTCTTCGGCGATCGCCACTTCATGCCGATGAAGATCGACGCCGGCGACGATGTGCTCGACGACCCGTTGGCGTTCGCAAACGATCCCTACGCGCTGCTCATCACCCGCTCGCTCGCCGCGCGCTCCGGCGTCGGCGCCGGCGGCAAGCTCGCGCTGATGACCCCGGCCGGCGCCAAGGACTTCCACGTGCGCGGGATCCTCGCCGACGAGGGCATCGCGGCGATCTTCGGCGGCGACCTCGCGGTGATGCTGAGCGACGCCGCCGAGATCGCCTTCGGCCGGATCGGCAAAGCCGATCGCGTGCTCGTCGCGCTGAAGCCCGGCGCCACCGAAGCGCAGGCGACCGCCGAGATCACGCCGCTGCTCGCCGGCACGGCGTCGATCGGCAAGCCGAAGGACCGCACGAAGAACTTGGCCTCGATGGCCGCGCCGATGCGGCAAGGGCTCGGCCTCGCCGGCATCATCGCGCTCGTCGTCGGGATGCTGCTCATCTTCTCGGCGGTCAGCATCGCCGTCGCCCGGCGCAAGCGTGAGCTCGGCACGCTGCGCGCCCTCGGCGCTTCGAACGCGATGCTGATCGCCGCGATCGTCTTCGAGACCTTGCTGCTCGCTGCGGCCGGCGGCGTGCTCGGCGTGTGGCTCGGACGCTCGCTCGCAGAGGCCACGCTGGCGCAGACCGCCCCGAGCCTCAGTCGCTTCTACGCGCCGGTCGCGCCGCCGCCTCCGGTCGTCGACGCCGCGCTCGCGTTCGCCGGCATCGCGCTCGGCGTGCTCGTCAGCTTGCTCGCGTCATGGCTCGCCGCCCGCCGCGTCGTTCGCTTGGATCCAGTGGAAGCGCTGCGCCGCCTGCCCGCCGAGCCGCCGCGCGTGCGCCAGCGCGTGACCGCCGCGTTCGGGGTGGGAGCCGGCGCCCTGGGCATCGCGCTCTCGCTCGTCGGCACCTCCGACGCCGCCGGGATCGGCGTCTTCGCGTTCATCGCGGCGGGCGTCCTCTTGATGCCCACCTTCCTCGCCGCGATCGGCGGCGTCGGCGCCCGGGTCTTCGAGCGCGTGCTCGGCCTCCCAGGGCGCCTCGCGGTCGACTATGCCCGCCGTGATCCCACGCGCAGCGCCACCACCGCCGCCGCGCTGATGATCGGCGTCTCGGCGAGCATGTGCATCGGCGCCTGGGCCGTCTCGCTCGAGCGCTCGATGATGCGCTGGGTTGAGCAGGCGCTGCCCTCGGATCTCTACGTCACCGCCGGCTCGCCGGTGAACGACGAGCGCAACGTGCCCTTCACTCTCGAAACGATGACCGCGCTCGCGGAGCTCGACGGCGTCCGCTTGGTGACGGCGTCACGCACGCTCGCGATCGATCTCGACGACGCGCGCCTGCCGATCCTCGGCATGGACGCCGAGGACTACTATCGGCGCAGCGACCCGTCCTTGGTGCGCGGCGGCCCGAAGCCCATCGACGGCGCCGCCATGCACGCCGCGCCGCTGCTCGTCCTCTCCGAGAACGCCGCGAGCCGCCTACACCTCAGTGTCGGCGATCGCGTGCGGGTGCACACCACGTCCGGCGCACGCGAGCTACGGGTCTACGCCATCGCGGTCGACTACACCTCCGACAGCGGCATCGGCATGATGGATCGCCGCTGGCTAAGAGAGCTCTGGGGCGACTCGCTCGTCGACACGATCGCGATCGAGGTGAAGCCCGGCAGCGATCGCGCAGCAGTGGCGGACCGCATCCGCGGCCTGCTCGGCCGAAACGTTCCCTTGTTCGTCGTCTCCGCGGCGGAGCTGCGCGCCGAGATCAAGAAGGCGCTCGGCGACTTTCTCGGCGTCTTTCACGCGATCGACTTGCTCGCGTTGATCATCGCTGCGCTCGGCGTCGCGTCGGCGATGGTGACGGCAGTCGCCGATCGCGTGCGCGACATCGCCGTCCTGCGCGTCATCGGGGGCGATCGCGCGCAGATCGCACGGTGGACGGCCTCCGAGGCCGCGTACCTCGCAATCGCCGCGGCGCTCTTTGGCGCGATCGTGGGTTGGCCAATGGGCTACGTGTTCGTGCGCGTGTTCGGCGCGGCGAACACCGGCTGGATCGTCGACTACGTGTTCCCGCTGCGGGACGCCGCGTTGGTCGCCGGCGGCTGCGTGGCGCTCGCGGCCTCGATCGGGGCGATCGTCGGGTATCGCGCGGCGACGGCGGCTTCGTTCGCGGACACGCTGCGGGTGGAGTAACCCCGACCTCAGAACGATCGTCCCTGCGCGCCGTCGACGACCACGCACGATCCCGACACCCACGACGCCTTCGGCGAAGCGAGGAACGCGACCACGTTCGCGACCTCTTCGGGCTTGCCGAAGCGGCCAAAGGGAAACTCGTGCTTCAAGAAGTCGGCGATGCCCTTCGGATCCGCTTGTTGGCGCCGCTCCCAGCCGCCGCCCGGAAACAGGATCGATCCAGGCGCCACGCTGCACACGCGCACGTTGTCCTTGGCGAGATCGCGCGCCATCGCTTTCGTGAGGCTGATCTCCGCCGCCTTCGCGACGTTGTAGCTCGGCGCGCCGCCGGCCTCTTTGCCCCAGATCGACGTGACGTTGACGATGACGCCGCCGCCCTTCGCACGGAGCTGCGGCAGCACCGCGCGCGAGCAGCGAAACGCCGGCCACAAGTTGCGATCGAGCGCGGCCGCGAAGTCGGCGTCGTCGACTTCAGAGAAGTGGCGCGCGCCGGAGCCGCCCACGTTGTTCACCAAGATGTCCGCGCCGCCGGCAGCGCGGGCTGCTTCGATCAACGCGTCGACGCCCGCAGCTTGGGTCACGTCCGCTTCGACGGCGATCGCCTGCGGGCCGATCTCGGCGGCCGCCTTCGCCAGCGTCTCCTTGCCCCGAGCGCAGAGGACGACGCGACAGCCTTCGTTCGCCAACGCGCCGGCGATCGCGCGGCCGATGCCGCGGCTCGCGCCGGTCACGATCGCCAACTTGCCGTGGAGCTCGAGATCCATCTCAGCGCGCCCGTCGCCGCCGGCGCAGCATCAGCACCAGCGTGCTGAGCACCATCGCCGATAGCCCACCGTCGCTCGCGCCGCACGCGCAGCCCGCGTTCTTGCGATTCGACGCCGCCACCGCGTCGGCGATCGGCCGCCGGTTGTCCTTGACGACCTCGCCGAAGCCGCTCGTCGCCATCTGCACGATCTCGAGCGTCGCCGTCGTGTCGTTGCCGGCGGTGAGCGGCCACGTCGTGCCAGAGCCGCGCACGATCGATCCGTCGCTCAAGATCACGCGCCACGGCGCGGTCGCATTCGTGACCACGGGGTTGCACTCGATCACGCGCTCGGCGGTGTGGACGTTCGAGAGCGTGGGAAGATCGGGGTTGTAGTCGAACTCGGGATCGACGGTCATCTCCGGCGCCGAGAGCGTGGAGTAGAGACGCGTGACGTAAGGCAGTGAGTCGACGACCGCTTGCGTGTCGAGCATCGGCTTCACCACGTTCGTGCGAAACGCCGCGAGCAGCGCCGGCCCGTCTTCGAGCTTCACGCTGCCGGCGACGCCGCAGCCGCCGCAGTTGATCCACTGCGTGAGCGTCATGTTCTGCGGCGCGTTCATGAAGTCGTCGAGCGTCTCCTCGACGCCGTCCCAGCTCGAGAACTGCAAGAGCGCCTTGGCCAGCTGCGCCGTCTTTCCGGTCCAATCCTGGGCCTCGACCGTGAGCCACTGCGTGCGCTCGTTGTCGCGCACGACGATGTTCTTCAGCGTCTCCGCCGACTGCGCGTACTCGGTGACGAAGCCTTGGCCGCCGGCTTCGTCGGCGGCGAGATCGACGACGGCGGCGTAGTTCGACGCGCCAGTGAGCCAATTGATCGCTGCGTCGTTCAGCACGAGGTGCCGGTAGTTGATCGGCACCGAGCGCTTTTGCCCGAGCACCCAGACGAGCACGCCCATGTTGTCCTGCGCAGCGACGGCCGTCAGCTTGATCGGGATCATCGGGCGATCGTCTTGGAAGGTGAGCGCCACCGGCCGAATGTCACCGGCGTCCGAGGTCTTGGTCAGCCGAAACGCGATCAGCAGATCGCCCTGCTCGAGGTAGGGACGGATCAACGCCGGGCCGACGGCGGTGACGTCGTAGCCGTTCTGGGTCAGCCACTCGACCGCAACCTGCGCCTTGTCTGCGTGCGCGACGTTCACGCGGATGACTTCGTAGTCGTAGGGGCCGACGCTGCCCTGCGCGACGACATCGACCGGCGCCGACGGATTCGCGCTGCCGCCGGCAGAGTCTTCCGACGCGTTGCCGGCCAGGCTCACCTGCGCGCGGCGATTGCTCGTGGCGCAGTTGCCCTCGATGCGCGTGGTCAGGCGATAGGACGGGTTCGTCGCAAACTGCAGCCGCGTGAACGCGCTGTTCGACGACACGGCGACCGTTGGCACGCTTGGCACCGGCAGCACCCAAGAGAACTTCTCGGCCGGGCCTTGATACAAGATCTGCACGACGCTCGTGACCGAGCCGTCGGCGTTCTTGGCGAAGATGATGCGCTCGGCCGCTTGGTTCACCGACTGGGTCTGCGAGCAGAAGAAGCCGCCGCAAGCGTCGGCCACGCGCGGCACGGCCAGAAGAATCACAAACGCGAAGATCCTCATCGTTGCCTCCGTCAATCGTTCGGTGCGCCACGCGCGATCCACGCGCGGATGATCGCCTTCCACTCGTCGCTCAAGGTCCCATATTCCGGCGGCGGCATCACGTCCGAGTGGCCTTCGTGCTTCTTCGCCGACTCTACCGGCGTGCCGAAGAGCTTGTCGATCAAATAGCTCGCGTCGGGATCGCCCGGCACGACGAGCACGCGCGTGGGCTCGTGCTCGGAGGGCTTGCCGACCATCCCCGCGTACGACTTGCCGGTGCGCAGATCGAGGCGCGCCTCGGAGTACGCGCTGCCATGGCACGACGAGAACGCGCAGGACGTGGAGAACACCTCGCGCTGGATGACGCTGAGCTTCGGCTGCTTCGGCGGCGGGCCGCAGCTCGCCAGCGCGAAGAACATGAGCGCGAGCCGGGTCATGGCGCTGCACACCCGGCGCGGCCGTCGTCGGTGCAAGCGGTGTCGCCCGCGGGGCACGTCGGCACGACGGTGAACGTCTTCGTCCACAGCGGCTCGCTCGCGCCGGTGCAGTCGACGACGGCCGCTTCGAGCTCGAGCGCGGCGCCGTCGAGCGCGGTGCCACTGATCTGCGACGGACAAACGAAGAACACGAGCTGGCCCGTTTGCTGCCCGCCGCCCGTGCGATCGAGGAGGCCCATCTCGTACTGCTGAAGCCGCAACACCGACGCAGCGCCGGGCTCGCGCAAACGCACCGTCGTCATCACCCAGCTCGCGCAGACGTTGTCGGTGCGCACATCGAGGTACGCGTGATAGCCGCCTTGCGGGCCCGGGTGCAGCGGCAGCGTGTTCGTGGCGCTCTCGTCGAGCGGTGTGAAGGTCGTGCCTTCGAGCACGCCGAGCGCGACGTTCGGCCCGGCGACCGCCGCGGCGCAGCCCTGCGCATACGCCGGCGTCGCCGTGCAGCGATAGCTCGGCTTGTAGATCGGCAGGTTCGGCTGCGGCTTCGGCCGAGGTCCGCAGGCGTAGAGAGCGATCAGCACGCAGAGCCCCCGCGGCATCAGAAGCAGTAGAGCGACCCGAGCTCGGTGAGGCGCGGATAGTAGTAGGCGAAGAGGTTGCAGTGCTCTTCGAACTCGACGTGCGGGCCGAACACGATGTCGAAGTCGAAGGGGTTGTCGAACTCGCACGCGTAGTTCAAGCCGCCGCCGGGCTCGAGCGTGGGCCCGTTGCCGCCGAAGGTCTCGAAGAGCGGCTCGTGCCAGTCGCGGTTGTCGTAGACAGGATCGGTCACATCACCCGCGGCGTTCGCGAGCGAGACCGTAAAGCGCTTGCCGCGGCTGTGAAAGTGGCCGCTCACCGCCGCGATCGTCACTTGCTGCGGCACGGTGCAGAACGAGCTGAACGCGCTCTTCTCGCCGGCGCGCAGGAAGATGTTCCGGTTGTTCGCGAACATCGTGCCGAGCTCGGCCTGCACGGCGCTTTGCGGAATCGTGTGGAAGTTGATGACGACCTTGCCGCGCCCGAGGTTCGTCTTCTGCGTCGTCGCGTTCACGTAGTGCGTCTGCACCATGATGAGCTCGCCGGCTTCCAAGTGCGTGGCGACGCCGTCCGGCAACGTCCACACGAAGGCGCCGTTCTCGGTCTGCTCCTGGCCGTCGGTGAGCTGCGCGTTGACGATGAGGCCCCAGTCTTGAAACGGCAGGCCGTCCCAGCACCCGCGCTGCACCTGGCCGTCGTCGAAGGGCGACGCGCCACCGCCGGAGGCGCTCGAAGCGACGCGGAACATGTTCATGTGGTGCGTGCCCGGGTTCTGCGCGATCTGGAACGAGTGCACCCAGGCGTCTTCCTTCACGCGGAAGTAGTAGCAGTCTTGCAGCTCGCTGCCGGCCGGGACGTCGAAGGGGCCGACTTGCAGCTGGAAGCCGGCGGACGGCTTATTGAGCTTCACGTCGGCCGGCGTCTTCGGACCGCACGCGACGAGCATCACGAGCAGCATCCGCTTCATTCGCACACCACGCTGGCGACGCCACGGACGCCGAGAAAAGTCGCGCCGATCGTCACTTGCCCGACCGAGAAGCACGTGACGAGGCCCGCCATGCTCACCTTCGCGACACCGACGTTGTTCGAGGCCCACGCCGCGCGCGAGCTCACGTCTTCGTCGACGCCCGATGCGAGCTTCGCCGTCGCGCTGAGCGGCTGCGCGTTGCCTATCTGAAAGCGCAAGGACGCCGGCGCGACCACGACGCGATCGACGTCCGAGGCGATGATGTCGACGGCGACGCTGGCCTCGGGACCATGGGGGTGAACCGCCTTCACGTCGATGCGGCCGGCGGCGAGGCCCTTCACTTGCCCGAGCTCGTTGATGCTCGCTTTCGTCGCATCCGAAACGCTCCACGCGACGAGCTCGTTTTGGTCGAAGGACTGCCCGTTCTCTGCGTTGGCTTCGGCGACGATCTGAATGCGGCGGCCGACGGCGAGGACCGGCGTCGGCGGGCGCAGCTTCAGGGCGACGACCGTCGGGTTCGGCGGCGGCGGCGGCGTCACCGGGCCGCAGCCAACGAGCCAGATCGATAAGATGAACGCACGACGCACGGGGCCCTGCTCTAAACTGAGAGCTGACAACTGACAACTGACAGCTGATTGCTAGCCGCGGGCGATGCGCTGCTCGAGCACCTTGACGATGCGCTCGAGGTCGGCGGCGTGGCGCTCGATCTTTTGCAGGTGCTCGATCGCGTCGGAGCCGAGGTCCGGCGTGCCGAGCGTCGCCTTCGCCGCTTGCGCGATCGCGCGGATCGGCTCAGCCATCGTCTCTCTGAGCTGCTTCATCGTCGCCAAGCGCTTCTCGAGGCCGCTCTCGTCACCGGAGCGCAAGACATCGGCGAAGCGCTTCGCTTTCACCAGCGCGTGCACGCGTTCGATCAAGCGCTCGCGGAGCACGGGCTTCTGCATGAAGTCGTTGGCGGCGAGCTGCAGCGCGGTGTCGTAATTGTCGCCGTGCGCGGTGAAGAACGCGACCGGTACGGTGTCGCCGCCCGGCAGCTTGCGCATCGCTTCGTAGGTCTGAAAGCCGTTCATGTGCGGCATCATCACGTCGAGCAAGACGGCGTCCGGAGGCTTGTCGGCGAACGCTTGCAGCGCTTCTTTGCCCGAGCGCGCCTCGACGACGGTGAAGCCGGCGGCGCGCAGGTTCGTCGCCGACAAACGCAAAACGTCAGGGTCATCGTCCGTGACGAGCACGACGGCCGTGTCTTTCTCCACCCTCGAAGTCTAACGCGCTCAGACGGCGTCGGCGAGCTTCTTCGGCGCGATCGCTTTGTAGCTGGCGCGCACGAGCGATGCGAGCTGCTTCCAGTCGATGGTGCCGGTGAACGAGAACGTCACCCAGCCGTGCTTACCGACGTAGTGGGCGATGGTGAAGCGCGGGTCGGCGTGGACGAGCACTTGCTGAAAGTCGAGCGTCGTCTTCACGCTCATCGACGAGCCGGTCTCGTCTCCACCGAAGGTCGCGAAGATCTTTCCCTTCGGTCCGCCGGCGCGAAAGGTCGGATGGCCCCAGGCTTCGACCTCGGCGACCTCGGGAAAATCGCGGCAGATCGCGCGGACCTTCTTCAGCAGTGCCTGGGCTTTGGGCGACGCGGCGAGGGCGAGCTTCTGCTGCTCGAGCGCGGGGAGCTTGGCGGGCTTCTTCTTGGGTGCCTTCTTCTTTGGCGGCTTTTTCACGGTGGCCCTTCTAGCATAGGGTGCGTTCATGATGCTCGCCCTACTCTTCGTCGGCTGTCTCTGGGACGCCGAGACCTTCAAGGAAGAGGCGCTGCGCCAAAAAGACGTCGCCGCGATCGTCACCGGAAAGATCGAAAAACACTCGCCGTTCTTCTACGCGCAGAAGGTCGCGTACACGCAGAAGCTGATCGACGAGGACGCCGGCAAGGAGGCGCTCTACGACGATCTCGCCGTCGCGCTGCACAAGCTCGGCCGCAGCGAGGAAGCGATCACGGTGGTCGCGAAGAAACGCGAGCGCTTCGGCGACGGCTACACCACGCTGTCGAACCTGGGCACGTTCTACGCCGATCAAGGCCGCTACGAGGAGGCGACGGCGCTCTTGCAAAAGTCGATCGAGGTCAACCCGAAGGCGCACTTCGGCCGGGAGGGCTATCAGCTGAAGGCGATCGCGTACCTGCAGGCTCTGGCCGCGACTCCGGAGCTCGTGAGGAAGCGCGACCTGCTGGGGCTCGCGTTCGACAATCACATGGCGCTCGTCTTCGCGGATCAAGGGCGGGCGAAGAACGGAGAAACACACTTCACGGTCGCCGGCTTGAAGGACGACGTCTTCGTCGCGCTGGCCGGCCTCATCCGCTTCGGCAGCGCGGACCAGAGCCCGCATGTTTGGATCTCGCTCGGCCTCGCGCTCGGCTACAAGGGCGACCGGCACCTGTCGATCGCAGCGTTTCGGCGGGCCGAGAAGCTCGGGCACCCGAAGGCGGCGCTGATGGGCGAGATCGCGATCCAGCAGATCTCGGACGTCGGCAACTCGCGCTGGGACAAGGTCGGCCGCGCGCTCGACGCCGAGTTCGAACAAGGGCAAAAGTGGGCCGCCGAGATGCAGCGCCGCGAGGACGAACGCTTGAAGCGCGGCGAATTCGTGGCCGTCTTCGGATACTGAAAGGATCGCACGAGATGACGACGCCCCTGCCCTCCGACGCTTCGCGCACGACGATGACCGAGATCCTGCTGCCGACGCACGCGAACGCGCTCGGCAACGCGTTCGGCGGCCAGATCCTCGCGTGGATGGACATCTGCGCCGCCATCTGCGCGCAGCGCCACGCCGGCCTCGTGTGCGTCACCGCCGGTCTCGACGACCTGAGCTTCGAGCGGCCGATCAAGGTCGGCGAAGTGGTGCAGCTCGAAGCGCGCGTGACGGCGGTGTTTCGCTCGAGCTTCGAGGTGCGCGTCGTCGTGCGCGGCGAGAACCCGCTGACGCACACGGTGTGGCCATGCGTCGAAGCGTACTTGACCTTCGTCGCGATCGACGCGGGCGGAAAGCCGACCGCCGTGCCTGCGCTCGCGGTGGCGACGCAGGATGACGAGCGTCTGAAAGCGAACGCGCACGTGCGGCGGGAGCAGCGGCTCGCGCGGCGGAAGGCGGCGGCCGGCGGCTGAATTCCTCCCCGGGGCTGAATTCCTCCCCGGTGAATTCCTCCCCGGTCCCTTTTCGCTGATTCCTCCCCGGTCCCTTTTCGGCGAATTCCTCCCCGGTCCCTTTTCGCTCAGTCGCTCCCCGGTCCCTTAGCGCATCGTCTTGAGCGCGACGGCCCAGCGGTGGAGCTCGTCGAGCAGCAGCTTCGCCGCGTTGTCGTAGCTCTCGTTCGTCTGAAAGGTGATGCCGTCCGGGGTGAGCAGCTTTTGAACGAAGGGGATGTTCACGGCTTCATAGATCGGCGCCATCTTCAGCGTCGTCA
Source organism: Deltaproteobacteria bacterium (assembly GCA_020848545.1). Lineage (GTDB taxonomy): Bacteria > Myxococcota > JADLHZ01 > JADLHZ01 > JADLHZ01 > JADLHZ01. The sequence continues at coordinate 66,639 of JADLHZ010000022.1, forward strand.
TGATCTGCTTCGTCATCTGCACGCCGCGCATGCCGCCCGACGCGCCGCCATAGCTGACGAACGCGGCCGGCTTGTAGCACCACTCGTTGTACAAATAGTCGAGCGCGTTCACGAGCGCCGGCGGCGAACCGAAGTTGTACTCCGGCGTGACGATGACGAAGGCGTCGGCGGCCTTCACCTGCGCGCTCCAAGCCTTCGTGTGGGCGTGCTCGTACTGGCCGAGGCGCGGGTGCTTCGGCTCGTCGAGCAGCGGCAGATCGAGCGTCTTCAGGTCGGCGAGCACGACGTCGAACATCGCGTGCTTCTTCGCGCGCTCGACGAACCAATTCCCAACCGGCAGGCCAACGCGTCCAGGCCGCGTGCTGCCGATGATGACCATGAGCGTGAGCATCTGCCAGTGGCCATTAACGTCTGCGCCGGCGGTGTCCAATAATTGGACAAAAAATAGGTCCCTGGGACCTTTTTCCTTCGCGGCTCTGGTACCCTTCGTCCATGCTCACCCGCCGCGAGCCGGAGCAAGAGCACGGCCTCAAAGTCATTCACATCGACGCGTCTTGCACGATCGCAAACGAATCGCCGCGTGGCACGAGCACGAGCAAGGTCATGCCCTTCGCTTGCGCTTTGTCCGGATACGACAGCGTCCACTCCGCCGCCGCGGTCACCGCGTGCACGCGGCTCGGCACGGCATCGCCGAGCGGCGTGTACTCGATGCCCTTGCCGAAGCGCACGTCGATCACCTTGAGGGCGAGCGTGCCCATCGCATCCTTGGTCGGATAGCGCTTCTTGTAGCGCGCGACGACGGCGTCGCGACCGCGCGTGAGCCCGCTCGGGCTGACGAAGACGGCGTCGTCGGCGTAGACGGAGCAGAAGCGATCGACGTCGCCCTTGTTCCACGCGGCGGCCTGATCGTTGAGCAGCTTGGTGACGGCGGTCGCCGCGAGCTCGCGATCGCGCGCGTCGATCAGCCGATCGAAGAGGCCGGGGCCGTTCGTGCCGATGAAGTCGTGCGGCAGCGAGAAGACCGGATCGGCGAGCACCTCGTCGATCGACGCGAAGCGGTGACCCTCGGAAGCGAGCCAGGTGAACAGGCGATCCCACTCACCCGCTCCCGCCGCGCCGGCGTGCAGCAGGAGGATCTGCGGGCTCGTGCGACCGAGCAAGCGATCGCCGCGCCGCTCGTGCGTCTTGACGGCGAGGCGCATCGCCGCCTGGTAGTCCTCGCTCACCACGCGCTTGTCGATCTCGGTGCGCGCGGCGAAGACGCGATCCTCGAACGACCAATCTTGGTTGTCGATCGTGACAGGTAGGTTCTTCTGCTGCGTGCGCGCGAGATAGGCGCGGCCAGCGTCGAGCTTTTGCTTCGTGTCGCCCTCGCGCAGGTACGGGAAACGAAAGAAGCGCACCGGGCTGCCGAGCGCTTCGATGGCCGCCTTCGCCTTGTCGACGTCGCGAAAGAAGACCTCGCCGTCGGTGCGATTGAAGTCGAAGTGCGATGCCGAGTGGTTGCCGAGCTCGTGGCCGTCTTTCTGCCACCGCACGAGCAGCGCTTGGTCGGCGGCCTCGAGCGAGCGCCAGGTGACCAGGCCGACCGCGCGAATATTGTGCTTCTTCAGCGCCGCCAGCATCGCGTCGTGAAGGGCCCGGCGTTCGTCGGCGCTGTAGCGCGCCGCCGGTCCGGTCAGCGGCAGATCGTCGACCGTGACGGCGATCGGCCGCAGCTCCACCGCCGGCGCGGTAAGGAACAAGGCGAGAACGAGCGTGACCACGGCGCGGGACTAGCACGTCGCGCAGCGAAAAGGGACCGGGGACGTTTTCGGGCGAATAGGGACCGGGGAGCGTTTCGCGACGAAAAGGGACCGGGGAGGATTTCGGAGGGTCACCGCCGGGCGACGGTGGCGGCGGAAGGCGGCGCGAGGTGACGGCGGGCGTGATCGAGGCGGCGGTCCGAGGCGGCGGGGGCCGCTTCGCCGGCGAGGGCGGCGAGGATCTCGTAGACGACGTCGAGATCGTAGGTCACGAGGAGCACGTCGACGCCGGCGGCGAGGGCGGCGCGCGCGCTCCTGGCGACGCCGCGGCGGTAGGTCGGCGCCATGCAGAGATCGTCGGAGAACACGAGGCCGTCGTGGCCGAGCGCCGTCCGCAGGACACTGGTGACGACCGCGGCCGAGGTGCTCGCCGGCCCAGCGGAGTCGACGCTCGGCACGATCGCGTGGCCAACCATGACCGCGCTCGCGTGGGCCTGCGCGAGCTCGCGAAACGGCAGCCAATCCGTCCGCACCAGCGTCGCCAAGCGCGCGTCCAAGATCGCGTCGCTCACGTGGGTGTCGGCGTGCAAGCGGCCGAGCCCGGGAAAGTGCTTCGCCACCGGCATCACGCCCGCCTCCGTCATCGCCTGCGCGTAGGCCTTGGCGACGCGCGCCACCTTCTCCGGATCGGCCGCGATGGCGCGCTCCGAGATGCGGCTGTTGCGATCGGTCAGCCCGGCGTCGGCGAGGCGCAGATCGACGACCGGCGCGAAGTTGACGTTGACGCCAACCGAGCGCAAGTCGGCCGCTGTCTCCTCGCCGAGCCCGCGCGCCCGCTCCACCGCCACCGCCACGTCGTCGTCACCAAACGCTGCGAGCGATGCCCGCCACGGCAACGGCCCCGACAAGCGCGCCACGTTGCCGCCCTCCTGATCCGTCGCGATCATGAGCGGCGCCCGGCCGTGGCGCGCTTGGATCGCCTGCAGCGCCGCGATCTCGGCCGCGAGCTCCTCGCGCGACTTTCCCGCCGCGTTGCGCGCCGTGACGAACACGCCGGCAAAGTCGAAGCGCTCGAGCAGTGCCTCGATGTCTTCCTTCCGACGGTAGCCGACGAGCAAGTGCCGACTCACGGGCTCGATGCGCGCCGCCTCGGCGCCGAACACCCGCGCGCGCCGCCCGTCGTGCTCCATCTCGGCCATCGTCGCCGAGCCGAGCGCGACGACGAAGGTCGCCACCAGCGCCACGACCACGCGCGCCTCCGAGCGCCGGCGGTAGGCGATGACGACCGTCGCTAGAAGCGCGGACAAGACGAGCCAAGGCAGCGTCTCGCGCAGCCGCGACAGAAACGGCGCCGCCGAGAGCAGCGCCACGATGGCGAGGAAGACATTGTACTGCGCGGTGAAGATCGATCCCCAGTCACGAAATGGGCCCCAAGATGCGCGACGACGCGGTTTGTGCATGCCGCGACTGTGCGAGACCCCTGTGCAAATGCTCCGCGGGCCACGGTGCAATGATCGTGCAGCCGCAGACGCCCGCTGAACTACGCCATCGCGCCGGCCTCGGACTCGTCTTCGACCGCTGCCTCGATCGCCTGCTCCGGCACGCCGTCCACGTAGACGATCGACTTGCCGACGATCGCCGGCACGCGCACGCTGCCGGGCAGCACGCCGGTGAGGTTCAAAGGATCCACCGCCGCGAGCTCGACGCGCTCGTGCTCGCCCGCCGCCGCCCGCTCACGCCGCACCGCCCGCGCCTTGTCGACCGCCTCGGGCAGCGCGAACTGCTCGCCGACAACGCCGCCGATGAAGCGCCCGCCGCGGATCTCTCCGCGCGCCTCCATCCGCCGATACACGAACGCGAGCTCACGCCACGCCGGCGCCAAGGGCTCGCGCGCGACGAGATCGCGCCAGACGATGCCGTAGCGCCGCAGCAACAACGCCGCCACGTGCGTGAGCAGCTCCTCGCGCGGCCGCCGCGCCGACGGACGCAAGAGCCACCACCGGCCGGGCCCGCCGCGCTGCAGCTGCTTCTGCCGCTTGCGCCGCTTCGGCGATTGCAAGACGCGCAAGTTGTCGACGGCGTCGGCGCTGACGGCTCCGCGCGCCAAGAGCTCCGACAGCGCATCCTCGACGACAGCCGGCAGCAGCCCGCTCACCTGCACGATCTCGAGGAAGAACGACGCGCCCCGGCGAGCGAGCACGTCGGCCACCGCCCGCGCCGGCTCGCTCGCGTCTAGGTCCAACGCGAGCTGCGTGTCCGAGCCACCCGCCGCCGGCCGCGCCAGATCGATCATCCAGTCGAGCTCGCTCCGCCGCACGAACGAGAGCGACGCGTTGCGGCTCATCACCGCCCGCGACGGCGCCGCTTCGATCTCCTCCGCCACGAGCGGCACGACGACCGCACCGCGCCGCGGCACCGAAGGCTTCGGCGCCACTCGCCGGCTCAAGCGGCCCCACGCCACTTCGCCGGAAAATCCCGCGAGATCCAAGAGCTCCTCGTCGTAGCCCTGCACCCGCTTGCGAAACAGCGCGTGCTCCCACTGCGAGCCCGGCGCTTCGTAGCCTTCGAGCTTCGCCACGGCTTCGAGCAGCCCCGCCCGCCCGCGCGGCGACAACGCGTCCGGCACGACGTGATGCCAGCGGAACAAGAAGCGCATCAGCTCGCCCGACGACAGCGGCTCGATCTCCTTGCGCAGCCGGCCGACCGTCAGCCGATGGATGCGCTGGAGCAAGCGACGATCGCAGAACTCCTTGTGCTCAGGGGACGATGGCGGGGACAGGGACCCTGTGAGGATGGAGCCACGATCGGCGCGATCGGATCTGGACGGGTCCCAGCCCCCGCCCCCGCCCCCGCCCCCGCCCCCGCCCGGCCAAAACGTGCCGCGCAGCACCTGACCCTGCGCCTCGACGGCGAGCAACGCCGAGAGCACTTCGCTCTCCGCCAACCCGAGATAGCGCCCGAGATCCGCTGCCGTCGTCGGTCCGCACACTTCGAGCCGCCCGCGCACGACCGCCAAGACCGCCGCCTCGCGCTCCATCGGCTGATCGCCCGGAAGCAAAGCCAACGCCGGCGACAAGACCGCCGCGGGAAACAACGCTTGCGCGATCGGCAAGCGCTCCGCCGCCACCAAGAAGCGCGCCTCCCCCACCGAGAACACCGCCGCGCGCCGCGCCATGAACAGCGGCTCGAGCAGCAACGGATCGATCGTCTCTTCGCGCATGAGCCCGTGCGACAGGAGCGCGTCGTGCGCCTCGTCCGGATCGCGCATCAGCGGCGCCGCGTCGGCGATCACCTGCCGAATCGCCAGCTCGTCGAGCGCGCCGAACGCGACCGCGTCCTCCGGCGACAACGATCGCCGCACGCTGACCGCCCGCGCGCGCCGCTCCTCCAACGGCGCGTCGTCCAAGAACGTGTACGGCGCCGAGTTCAAGTGCTGATGCGCGAGCGGCGACGGCTCCGGCAGATCCACCGCGAAGCGCTCGATCCGCCCTTCGCGCAGCGCCAAGAGGACCGCGCGCAGCCCATCGACGTCGAGCGCCTCGCGCAGGCAGTTGTCCATCGTCTCGTTCACCAGCGGATGATCCGGCGGCTCGATGTCGCCGCCGCCGTGGTTGTCCTGGCAGCCCACCTGCGCCGGAAACACCGACGCCAAGAGATCGTCCGAGCGCATGCGCTGGATCTGCGGCGGCACGCGCTCGCCGTTCCTCATCCGATCGAGCATCAACGCCCGCGTCGCGTTCCAGCGAAAGCGCGTGCCGAACAAGGGCGCCTGCAAGATCGCCTGCTTCAGCACTTCTTCGACGTTGCCTGGCGACAGAAAGTCGAAGATCTCGATCAACGGAAACGAGTGCTGCTCGCTCAACGACAGCAAGATCCCGTCGTCTCCGGCCGCCGCCTGCAGCTCGAAGTCGAAGTTGCGGCAGAAGCGCTTCCGTAACGCCATGCCCCACGCGCGGTTGATGCGGCCGCCGAAGGGCGCGTGGATGATGAGCTGCATGCCGCCGCCTTCGTCGAAGAAGCGCTCGGCGACGACGCGCGTCTGCGACGGGATCACCGAGAGCACCTTGGCGCTCACGCGCAGGTACGCGCTCAGCACCGTGGCGTCGGTCGCCCGCAGGCCCACGTCGTCGATCAAGAACGCTTCACCGCCGGCGACGACCGCCTCGCGCAGGCGCCCGACGTGCTCGCTGAGCTCCGCTGTGCGCGCCGGCGCTTCGCCAAGCCAAAACGGAATGCTCGGTGCTTGGCCTTCCGCATCGACAACCCGCACGGTGCCGGCCATGACGCGCGTGATCCGCCACGACGTCGAGCCGAGCACGAACACGTCGCCGGCCGCGCTCTCGATCGCCCAGTCTTCGTTCACCGAGCCGACGGTCTTGCCGTCGATCTCGTTGATCACCGGATAATCAAAGGTGTCCGGGATCGCGCCCGCGTTCTGCAACGCCGTCAACCGCGCGCCCTTGCGCGGCCGCAGCATTCCGCCCACGCGATCGCGATGCAAGAGCGCCCGCGCACGCCCGCGGCTCGTCGCCACCCCTTCGGCGAGCATCTGCACGACTTGCTCGAACGCCGCTCGCGACAGATCCCGATACGGCCACGCGCGCCGCACGGTCTCGAAGAGCCGATCCTCGCGCCACTCCTCGGCCGCCACCATCGCCACGAGCTGCTGCGCCAACACGTCGAGCGGCGCCACCGGCACGATCGGTTGATCGAGCTGCCGCTGGCGAATGGCCCAAAGTAGCGCCGCGCACTCGACGAGCTCATCGCGCGTCATCGCAAAGAGGATGCCCTTCGAGATCGCCGCCTTGTGATGGCCCGCGCGTCCCACCCGCTGCAACATCACCGCGATCGCGCGCGGCGAGCCGAGCTGCACCACGAGATCGATCGATCCCACGTCGATGCCGAGCTCGAGCGACGCCGTCGCCACCATGACCCGCAGGGCGCCGGACTTCAGCCGCTCCTCCGCCGACAAGCGCAGCTCGCGCGCCATGCTGCCGTGGTGCGCGGCGACCAAGTCCTTGCCCATGCGCTCACCGAGATCGTGCGCCACGCGCTCGGCGAGCTTCCGCGTATTCGTGAAGACGAGAATGGTCCGATGCGTCGCCGTCAGCGCGAGCAGCCGCTCGTAGATCTGTCCCCACATCTCGTGCGTCGCCACCGCGCTCAGCTCGCTGTCCGGCGTCTCGATCGCGAGATCCCATGGCCGAATGTGCCCGACCTCGATGCACTTGACGCGCGCCCGCGCCTCGGCTTCCGGCACCGCCGCCAAGAACGCCGCCACGCGCTCGACCGGCTTCGTCGTCGCCGACAAACCGACGAGCTGGACGGGCTGTCCGACCAACGCCTTCAGCCGCTCGAGCGACAGCGCAAAGTGCGAGCCGCGCTTGTCGCGAATCAGCGCGTGGATCTCGTCGACGATCACCGTCTCGACTTGCCGCAGCCGCTCGCGCGCCTTCTCCGCCGTCAGGCACAGATACAAAGACTCGGGCGTGGTGATCAGAATGTGCGGCGGCGTCTTCACCATGCGCGCCCGATCCGCCGCGCTCGTGTCGCCGCTGCGCACGTCGACGCGGATGTCCTGCGGCGCGAGGCCCGCCGCCTTCGCCCGCGCCATGATCGCCTGCAGCGGCGCCAGAAGGTTCTTCTGCACGTCGTTGCCGAGGGCCTTCAGCGGCGAGACATATAATATGTACGTCTTGCTCTCGAGCTTCTGGTCCGCCGCCAGGCAGAACAGCCTGTCCACGCTCGACAGAAACGCCGACAGCGTCTTGCCCGACCCGGTAGGCGCCGCGATCAGCACATCCGAGCCAGCGGCGATGAGAGGCCACGCCTGGCGCTGCGGCTCGGTCGGCTCACCGAGCGTTTCGGCGAACCACGCCTGCACGCACGGATGAAAGGGCCGCAACGCGGGATCCGCCGCGACCGCCGCAGCGCCGAGCCCGAGGTGCATTTGCGTAGCGGACATCTGGCCAGAATGAACACATGTTCAGTACGCCGTCAAGTGTGCCAAAGAGCGCAACATTCGAGCTAGACCCCCGAGAATAGTGGCGCAATGCCTACAAATTCTCTAAAGCCTGCGACCGCGCTGCGCCTCACTCTTCTCGCCGCGGCGACCTTCGCGAGCTTCGGCTTCGAAGGCGGCTGCGATGACTGCAACAAGCCCGACCCCGTCACCTGCACGCCCGCGTGCGGCACGGGCTACACCTGCGAGAATGGCACCTGCGTCGGCAGCTGCAAAGCGACGAGCTGCCCGAGCGGAATCTGTGCCACGCCCACGACCTGCGCCCAATGTGCGACCGACACGCAGTGCTCCGGCGCGACGCCGCGCTGCTCGATGAACCGCTGCGTCGCGTGCGTCGCAGGGCCGACCGACAACTGCAGCGCGAGCGCGTACTGCGACGGCGCCTCGAACACCTGCACGCGCGGCTGCAAGAACAACGGCGCCTGCGCGAGCAACAGCTGCAGCGCGAGCCACGACTGCGCGCAGTGTACGAGCGACAACGAGTGCTCGCTCGGCAAGGTATGTAACGCCGGCACTTGCGAAGCGCCGTGTGCGTCGAGCGCGAGCTGCGGCGGCGATCGCGTGTGCTGCGGCAGCAAGTGCCAAGACGGCTCCAAAGACGACGCCTGCCACGCGTGCAACGTGACGTGCTCGGCGACGCAGTTCTGCGGCAGCGCCGCGTGCGTGACGACGACGGTCGGTCAGCTGTGCGAGCTCTCGAAAGTCACGCTCGTCAAAGACGGCGACGGCAACGACGATGTGAACTCCGACGCCGCTGGCGCTGCGCTCGCGGCACGCTGCGGCCGAACGATTGCGGTGACGAGCGTCGCGCAAACGAGCGCCGCCGTCCTCGATCAAACGACCGGCCGCCCGCTCGCGGCGCCGGGCACGCTGCTCGTCTTCAGCGGCGGCACCTTCTTCAACGCCGGCACGCGCTACTTCGTCGAGTCGCCGGGCCTCTCGAAGATCTACGACACCGTCGCCAGCGACGGCGCGACGATCGCGATCCGCCGGCGGCCGAGCGGCACCGACGTGCTGCTCATCGATCCGTCGACGCTCAACGCCGGCCACGACTTCTTCATCATCGAGATACTGAAAGAGCCGACGACGAAGGCCGTGGCGCTCGTGTTCTACGGCCTCGACGCCCCAGGCACGTATGCTGCCGCGTGGTACCTCGAGAACCGCGTCATCCCGATGCGCGCGGTGCACAACAGCACGTACTACGTGGTCGAGTGGACCGATCAGAACGGCGACAACGATCCGAACATGGGCGATCGCTTCGACCTGCAAACGAACGACTGACGCTCCGCGCGTCGTCTTCAACACGATGCGCACGAAGCTCTACGGTTCTTCGTCGCCCTCGCGCGTGAGCCACACGTCGTCGCTCGGCACGTACGCGGTCCGCGCGTCGTCGATGCGGTGCAAGCGGCCGAGCGCGATGCCGTGCTTGTTCCACGCGCGGCCGAGCACGCCGAAGCCAGGACAAAACGGCGCTTGAAACACCACCGTTTGCCCGAACGGCGCCGCGTCGGAGACCACGATCGCGCGGAGGATGCCGTGGCGGCGCATGAGGCGGCCGGCGTTGCGCAAGTTCGTCGTCGTGTGGCGCGCGAGCGGCTCCACGATCACTCGCTCAGCGGGCACCGAGAGCTGGTCGACGAGAAAGCGCCGCATCTCGAACGCCTCGTTGAACGGCGTCCCCGTCGGATGTACGTTGCCGCCGGTGACCAAGATCGCTGACGCACGACCGGCGAAGAAGTCGGCGGCGGCGGCGCGCAGGCGCTGCTCCGCGCGCGGGGTCAGGGGGCCTGCGAACGAAGGGGTCGCGTAGCCCGGCACGATCACGAGCGCGCCGGCCGGCGGCGCGCCGAGCGACGGCCACGCTTGTGGATCGATCCGGCGCCACCGCGAGCGATCGGCGCGGCGCTCGAAGGTCAGCGCGGCGCCGATCTTCGCGAGACAGAAGCGCAACGCGTGAAAGGGCCGCGCGCAGACGCCGAGGGCGAGTGCGAACCCGATGAGCGGCCAGTTGAACGGCCGGCGCACTTGCCGCGCGATCCGCAACCAGACGACGCCGTGCACGTGCGCGAGATCGCCGGGCAGACAGACGACGCTCGCGAACGCGGCAGCGACGCGCGGCGCGATCGTAAGGCGCACGGGCGCGGCAACAGCGGCCACGCGCGCGACGGCGTCGGCGTACGCGCGCACGGCCGGGTTGTAGTCGACCGAGGGATCTGCGACGGCGGAGAGCGAGGAGAACATCGCGCGGTGAAACCCTTCGAGCGAGTTTGGGCGTTGGTCAAGCAGATCCCGAAGGGGAAGGTGGCGACCTACGGGCAGCTCTCGCGGATGATCGATCGGAGGTTGACACCCGTCGGGATCGGCTGGGCGATCCGCGCGGCGAAGGTCGGGAGCATTCCGTGGCATCGCGTGGTGAATGCGCAGGGCGGGATCTCGACGGAGAAAGAAACGCCAGGGTTGCAGCGGAAGTTGCTGACGCGGGAGGGCGTGCGCTTTGGGCGAGAGGGGTTGATCGATCTGACGAGGTTCGGGTGGAAGGCGAAGCCGTGATCCGCCGCCACCACCACCGCGACCTGCCACGTGATACGCCCACGTGCCACGGACCACGACGCCGTCCACGGGGATCGGCGACGGGGATCGGCGACGACTACTGACGCAGGCGACTCGCCACCACGCATTCATCCCAAGAATCGTCGTACCCGACGTAATGCACGCAGTACTTGCCGCCTTGCTCGTTCTTCAACACGGCGTCCCACCACGTCCCGCCCCACTCGACCTTCACGGGCTTGCCGCGCGGCTTCGCGTCTTTCCCACGCACGCCGACGATGCGCGCGCCGCCGACCCACTCGTCCCACTCGTGGCCCCAGCCGGGGTAGGTCACATAGTGAAAGTCGTCCTCGACCTTGACGACCTCAGCCTCGTAGACGACGCCGTTCCACGTGACGTCGAGGCGCGTGCCGATGCCGTAGGTCTCGAGCTTCACCGGGTTCGCGCGCGCCTTCGGCACCCAGTCTTTGCTCTCGTCGCTGTAGTCGTAGAACGAGACGAAGACGTCGTCGCCGCTTTGCTTCGTGGCCAAGATGCGCGCGACCGCGTTGCGTCCCCCTTTGCCAGCGTGCGGCGCCTGGACCCAGTTGCGCCGCGCGTACTCACCTGATCCCGCCGGATACGGCAGCGTCTCCTTCACGGCGTCGGCGACGATCGCGCCTTCGCTGACGCCGCCGATGGTGTAGCCAAAACGCTGCTGCTCGCGGTTCTTCATCGCGTCTTTCACTTCGCTCGCGAGCTCTTGCAGCGTGATCTTGCCGTCGTCGTTGCGATCACAAATCGAGCGACCGTTCAGCGCGTCGATCAACGTTTGGCTGAAGGTCCAATTGCCGGTGGAGGTGTTCGAATCATCCGCCGACGTCAGCGCCACCGCGTCGATGCCGGCGGCGTTCAGGCTCTTCGCCACCGCGCCGAGGCCGCCGGAGTAGCAGCAGTCGGCAAAGAGAATGACGCGCTTGCCTTTGAAGCGCTTCTTCGCACCGTCGACGAAAAGCGGCACGAGCTCCTTCAAGACGAGCCCGGTCTTCTCCGCCTCGCCGGCGCTGACGTCGTAGCTTGCGAAGATGATGTTGCCGCCGGCGCGCTGGATGCCGTGGCCCGCGTAGTAGAAGACCAGCGTCGCGCCCGGCCCCGCCGCCGCGATCGCTTTTTCCAGCGCCGCGCGAATGGCGGCGGTCGTGGCGGCGGCGTCCAAGAGCAAGGTGCGTCGTGAGCTCGCGACGCCGCGCTTGCCGAGCACGCCGTCGAGCTCTTCGTCCTTGCGATGCACCTTCGAGAACTTCGCGAGCGTCGGGTCTTTCCACTCGAGCACGCCGGCGATGACGGTGAACGTCTTGTCGGCGTCGAAGAGCGCCCCTCCTGAAGACGGGGCCTGAGCGTAGAGCGCGAGGCTGACGAGGGTGGCGATCACTTGCCGTACGGGTTGGCGCCTGCTGTGGGAGGCGTGTCTTGCTTCGGCGCCGCGGCGGCCGCCCCGCCCTCTTTCTTCTTCACGATCTTGTCCTTTACGCGATCCCAAACCTTGTCGACGATCGCCGGCGAGGCCTCTTCGCAGATCTTGTCGCCGAGCGCGTGGCTGACGCCGGTGGGATCCGGGATCTCGCGCACCTTTTCTTTGGCCACCTCGGCCGCGATGTCCGCGAGCTGCTCCTTGGCTTCGTCTTCGGCGTCGGTCTTGATGCGCTCGGTGGCGCGCTTGACGACCTCGTCCTCACACAGCGTGACGAGCTTAGAGACGAAGCCCTTCACCGCCGGACCTGCAAAGATACCCTTGATCTTGTCGAGAAATCCCATGTGCCCCTCCTTATGATCCACGAACGATCTTGACGTTGAAATTCGGACTCTTCGTGACATTCCACAAGCGTATCCACAGCGCCAGATAAGATTCGCTCGCGCGGGCGCCGGTGATGTCGCCGAGGTCGATGAGGCTCTTCCACCCGAACCACTCGCGCAGCCAGCCGCTCACCTTGTCTTTGGCCGCCTGCTCGTTGCCGCAGATGAAGAGATCGTGATCGCCCGGCACCTTCGCCGCGTCGATCATCACGCTGCAGTTCACGGTGTTCAGCGTCTTCACCACCTTCGTGCTCGGCAGCTCGCGCTGGATCTGCTCGCCAAGCGAGTCGTCACGCGGGGTGAAGATGTTCCCCTTCTCGTCGAGCGGGTTCGCGAGGTCGATCAGGATCTTGCCCTGCAACGGCTCCTCGCCGCACAAACGCATCGCCGCGAGGCTCGAGCTGCCCTTGGTGCAGTTGAACGCGAGCTCACAGAACTGCGCCGCGTCCTCGAAGGTGCCGGCGCTCGCGCGGTGCTTCTCGTTGTCCTTGACGAACTTCAGCGCCTTCTCGTTCTTCGAGCTGCGCGACCCCATCCGCACCTCGTGCCCGAGCTGCGCGAGCTTGCTGCCGACCGTGTGTCCGACGACGCCCGTCCCGAGGATCGCGATCTTCATGCTCCGCTCCTTTGTGCCGGGAGCATAGCCGCATTCGCCCGCGGTGCACTGTTCCCTAGACGATCGTGGGCCCGCGCTCGGACGGACATGCAGCAGCGCTGTGCGGGCCGGGCGAAGCTCGCGGATACGGGGCTCCACGACGCGGGCGCGGTGGTCTCGCGGTTCGTGTACGCCTCGCGTGGTCACACGCCGGGCTTCATGATCAGGGGCAGCCGATTCCTGACCGCAAGTCCCTGACCCCAAGACCCTGACCCTGAACTTGGACCGAAGCCTTGGCCGCGCTCGCGAGCGTGAGCCTAGCCCTGGCCGTGGCCTCGAACGCGCGGGGCGAAGCGAGGGTTAGGGCCAAGGTTAGGGACAAGCTCACGCTCGCGAGCGCGGCCAAGGCTTTCGGCCAGGGTCTTGGCGGTCAGGGTTGTTTGGCGCATTCAGCTGATAGCTCCTACCGCGCGTCCCAATCGTACAGCTTTGTCACGGTCGCGCCCGGCGTGATCTCGACGTCGAGCTCGGCCTTGGCCCCGTCGCCGCGTTGAAGCACGACGCGGTGCTTACCGATCGACAGCTCGAGGCGCCGGACCGGGGTCGTCTTGCTGACGAGCGCGCCGTCGACGAACACCGTCGACCATGGCCGCGAGTTGATCGTCAGGTAGCCGTGCGCCGCCTTCGCAGGCGGAGGCGGATCGATCGGCGCCGCCGTTGCCGCTTGGCTCGCCGGCTCAGGCTCAGGCACGGGCTCATTCGGCCGCGGCCACAGCGCGAAAGCGAGGACGGCGACGACCGCCAGCGCGCCGGCGATCCAAGCCATCGACGCCTGCGTTCCCAGCGACGTTCCTGCTGGCGTCGTCACCAGCAACGGCACCGCGGGCTTCGGCGTGCCGACGACGCGGGTCGCCACGCCGCCCCCGGCCTCGGCGAGGAGCTCCTCACCGAACAACGACCGCTCGACCGGCTCGAGCTTCACACCGGCGAGGAAGGGCGCGACGAAAGCCGCGAGCTGCGCGGGCGTAAACGGCGTCATCCCGGCCTTCTTCGCCGCCTGCGCGAGCGCGTCGCCCATCGCCGCGCAAGACTGAAAACGCGCGTCCGGCTCCGGCGCGAGGGCGCGATCGACGACCTCGCGCAGGCGCGCCGGCACTTCAGGGCACGCGACGCCGAGCGGCGTGAGCTCCGCGTGCTGCGCCCGCCCCAACATCTCTAGCTCGTCGTCGCACTCGTACGCGCGCGCGCCACTGAGCAGCTCGTAGAGCACGAGCCCGGCCGAAAACACGTCCGAGCGGCGATCGACCGGCCGCGCACGCGCTTGCTCCGGCGACAAGTACGCGAAGCAGCCCTTGATCACGCCCGTGCGCGTGCGCGCGTGGTTGATCGCCGCCTTGGCGATGCCGAAGTCAGCCACCTTCACGATCCCGTGATCCGAGATCAAGATGTTGTGCGGGCGCACGTCGCGGTGCACGATGTTGAGCGGCTTACCGTCCTTGTCCTGCTGCTCGTGCGCCGCGTGCAACGCCTCCAGCACTGTCGAGAGGATCGCCACGGTCGCGCGCGCGGGCATCTTCGTCTCCTCGGCGGCGAGCGCGCGCCGCAAGACCGCGAGGTTGCTCCCGCGCACGTACTCCATGGCGATGAAGTAGCGCCCGTCGGTCTTCCCGAGCTCCAAGATCTGCACGATGCTCGGATGCGAGAGGCGCACGGCGAGCCGCGCCTCGTCGATCAGCATGTCGACGAACTCCGCGTCGTGGCCGAACTCGGGCAGGAGCACCTTCAGCGCCACCGGCTTGCTGAACCCGTCCGGGCCGTTCTGATCGGCGAGGAAGACTTCGGCCGTGCCGCCGCGGGCGATCCGCGCATGCAGATCGTACTTGCCGAAGGCGAGCTGCATCACTCGCTCGGCTTCTTCGTGAGCAGCTCGACACGCGACGACACGCCGAGCTTCGCGAACACGCTTTTGACGTGCGAGCGCACGGTCTCGACGCTGACGAAGCGCGCCTTGGCGATCTCGTCGTTCGACTTGCCTTGCTTCAAGAGCACGTACACTTCGCGCTCGGTGCGCGTGAGCTTCGCCTCGTCCTTGTGCGACTCGACGTCGGAGCCGAAGAGCTCGACGGCGATGTAGTGCACGCTCGTCTCCGGGCTCTCGCGCACGAACGACATGGCGCCGAAGACGCGGCTCTTTCCGTCCGGCATCAGCGTGAACTCGCGCGCGCCCTTGCTGCCCGCGTCTTTGGCCGCTTCCTTCAACGCGCCAGCGAGCCGCTCCTCGAGCCGCTCGCGCCCTTCGTCGCCGAGCAACGCGCGCGCGTTTTGCGACATCCACACGACCTCGCCCTTCGCCGTCGCCAGCGCCGCGCACGCGCCGAGGCGTTTTTCGATCAAGGTCGCGAGGCCGGCGTACTGCCCGGTCACCGACTCGAAGCGGCGAATCCGCTTGTGCGCCGACACGAGCTCTTGCTGGCACGCGGTGAGGATCGCCGTCTCGTCTTTGCCGTAGCGCTTCTTCTCGCGCGCGAAGGCCATGCCAACCGCGCCGCGCTCGCCGAACGGCGCCGGCTCGAAGGCGACGACGAGCAGCTCTTTGGCGGCCAGCGCGAGGAGCTCCTTCGGCGCAGTGTCGAGCGTGATCACCTTCGGCACGAGCGGCACGAGCTCGTCGCGCCACACGCCGGCGATCTCGTCACCGGCGGCTGCAATCATCGCCTCGCCGAGCGCACCGACGCTGTAGCGCGGAAAGCGATAGAAGCCGGCGCGCGAAGAGCCGGTCGCCTCGCTCAAGATCGCGAGCGCCGGCTCGAGCTCCTTGATCACCATCACTTCGGAGAGCGCGTCGTGCAGGCGCGCCTTCAGCTCTTCACTCATGGCGTTCCCACCGGCACCACCCGATGGCGATAGACGATGCCGTCAATGGCGCCGGCGAGCACGTCGGCGATGACCAGGCCGAACGACACATTCGTCACCCACTTCAACGCTTCGACGGTCTGGGGCTGCCGGTAGGTGCCGTTGCCGACGGCGAAGCGCTGCGCGACGAAGTAGGCGCTCAGGTTCGTCGCGAGCAAGAGCAACTGCGAGACCAGCAGCAGCGCGCCTGCCACCGGCCGCTCTTCGACGAACTGGCCGATGCCGAGCGGGAGCAGCGCGACCGCCGGATGCACGCGGATCTCTCGCGTGGCTGCGGGCTTGCCGGTCTTCGCCGTCGCCAAGGCAGGCGTCGGCGCCACGAGCGGCACGTCGATCGTCGCCACCGGCGCCGGCTCGTTCTTCAGCGCGCTCTCGATGAAGGCGACCGCGTCGGCGACGTTCATCAGCTTGCCGCGCTCCGAGATCCGATTCATCTCGCAATCATAGACCCGCGCGAGCACGTTGCCGCTGCGCACTTGCATGAACGCGGCAGCGCCGGCTCTTTGCTCGCCGCAGAAGCGATCGAGCTCGGCCTTGTCGGCGGCGCCGATGGTCCGGTCGCCCGCGAGGATGGCCGCGACGGTGTCGGTGCGCGATCGCGCCGCTTCTTCCACGAGGAACACCTCGAGCTTCGCCACCTTGCGCTCTTCGATGGTGAAGCGCGCCGAGAAGGGCGTGCGACCGGCGGCGCGCACGCTCAGCCAGTGCTCGCCGGCGTAGAGGCTGGAGACGCTCGCGGGCAACGCTGCCACGCGCTTGCCATCGAGGTAGACGTCGGCGCCCTTCGGCTCGCCGCTGACGGTGAGCGATCCGCGCTTGCTGCGCTCGCTGGCCGCGCGCACGCGCTCGAAGGTGCGAACGACATCCGGATTGTGGCGCACTTTGTCGGCGCGCAGGCTCGGGTTCAAGACGAGCGCGCGGCGAAAAGCGTCGGCCGCTTTGTCGCCGGCCTTGGTGTCCATCTGCGCCGCGCCGAGATCGAAGAGGCAACGCGCCACCTCGTCGAGATCGGCGAGCACCGGCATTGCGCGCGCGTACTGCTCGAGCGCTGCTTCGTAGTGCGCGATCGCGCTCCTCGACTCGAGCGCCAACGCCGCATCGGAGGCGCGCTTCATCTCCTTGCGGGCGAGCTCGAGCGCCTTCTTCTCCTGCTCGAGCGCGCCGGGCTGGAGGCGCAGCACCTTCAAGCGCTCGACGAACGCGCGCGGCTCGCTGGCGAGCGCTACGTCTTCGGCCGCGTCGACGATCAGCGCGACGGGCGAAGCATCGGGCGCGCCGGCGCCGATGGCGCACAGCGGCAGAAGGAGGCCGAGCATCAAAGTACTTTGCATGGGGCGCGTGCCGGGCGCCACTTTCCCGAGCGTCGTCGCGGCCTTGCGTTCGCCGGAGAGACGCTAATTCCCCCCGGCCGGTGAGGCGGCCGCCATGCACTCGTTGCACACTGCCAAGCGATGCACCTCTCTCGCGCGCTCACCGCCTTCGTGCTCCTCGCGACCTCCGCCTGCGTGCTCGGCAAGACCCAGAGCCGCAGCGTGGCGTGCGACAAGGCGAGCGCGTTCTTCGCCGAAGAGATCGAGCCGAAGATCCTGCTCGCCAGTTGCGCGACCTGTCATGCGCAAGACGGCCTCGCGCAGCGCACGCGCTTCGTCGTCGACACGAACGGCACGCCGCAAGCGACGGAGCACAACCTGGCCACCGTCGCGTTGCTCTCGCGTGAATCAGTGAAGGACACGCCGCTGCTCCTCGCCAAGCCGAGCGGCGTCACGAGCCACGGTGGCGGCACCCCGCTCGCGGCCGGCGGCGCGCTCTACGCGAAGTGGCAAGCGGCGATCATGAACGCGGCGCTGTGCACGCAGACGATCGCACCCGAAGCGATCGCCGCCGCCCAGGAGACGATCGCGACCGCGGCGCCGCCGGGCACGCCGCCGGCGCTCGCTCCGCCCGCGCCGCCGATCCCGATCGCGCCGCGCCTGCGCCGGCTGACGACCGCCGAGCTCGACGCCACCTACGCTGCGCTCGTCCCTGGCGCGCCGTCGTTCGCCGCGAAGCTTCCGATCGACACGCGCCAAGCCGGCTACACCCAGAACGCGGATCAACGCGTCGAAGAGCTGTTCGCGAAGACGCTCGACGACGCTGCGATCGTGCTCGCGACGATGATCGCAGGCCAGCTGAAACAAGCGCTCGCACCCTGCCCCACCGGCCGCGCTGAGGCTGCGTGCGCCGGCGACTTCATCGCGAGCTTCGGCAAGCGCGCGTTTCGCCGGCCGGTGGCAGACGACCACGCCGCTCAGCTCGCGCAAGTGTACGCGGTCGGCATCGACGGCGGCACGCACGCGGACGGCATCGCGCTGGTCGCCCGCGCGATCTTGCAGAGCCCGGAGCTCGTGTACGTCACCGAGCTCGGCGCCGGCGGAGCCGACACGACGCTCGACGCCTACGAGGCCGCGAGCGTGCTCGCCTATTCGCTGACCGGCGCCCCGCCCGACGCCGCTTTGATGGCGCGCGCCGACGCCGGCGGCTTGCTCAGCGCCGAAGAGCGCAAGACCGAAGCGCGGCGCCTGCTCGCGACGGCGCCTGGGCGCGCGCAGATGCGCAAGATGCTCGCCGAGTGGCTGACGACCGATCGCGCGACCGAGAACGTGACGGACGCGATGCTCGCCGAGACGAACGCCTTCATCGACGCCGCAGTGGAGCAAAACGGCGCGTCGCTCTCGGCGTTGCTGACGACCGGCACCGCGCCGCGCGTCGGCCTGCTGACCCAAGCGAGCTTCCTCGCGGCGTTCGCGCACGGCGACGACAGCGCGCCGGTCAAGCGCGGCGTCGTGATCAGGAAGCGCTTCCTGTGCCAAGAGCTGAGCGTACCGCCCGCGCTCCAAGGCCAAGTGCAAGTCCCGCAACCGCAAGCGAACCAGACGACGCGTGAGCGCTTCGCTGCGCACTCGACGAACGCCACGTGCGCGGGCTGCCACAGCTTGATCGATCCGCTCGGCTTCGCCTTCGAGGCCTTCGACGGCAAGGGCCGCTATCGGACGAGCGAGAAAGGCAAGCCGATCGACTCGAGCGGCACGCTCGTCGGCACCGGCGACGCCGACGCGCCCTTCGCAGACGCCGCCGAGCTCGCGAAGACGCTGGCGGCGAGCGCCGCGGTCCGCGCGTGCTTCGCGAAGAACATGCACCGCTTCTACTCGGCGCAGTCGCTCCCGGGCACCGAGACCTTCTTCCTCCAAGGCTTCGACGCCGCCGCCGACGCGAGCCTCACCGACCTCATCCTGCGCTGGGCCGCGTCAGACGCGTTCTTCGTGCGCCGCGCGGAGGAGATGTGATGAACGTCCTCGCTTCACGCCGATCGTTTCTGAAAGCCGTCGGCGCCACCGCCGTGACGCTGCCCTTCTTCAAGTTGCTCGAAGCCTCCGCGGTGCAAGCCGCCACGCAGCCGCTGCGCTTCATCGGCGTCTATCATCCGCACGGCAAGGCGAAGAACTACTGGAGCCCGAAGAACGGCGCGGCGCCCGGGGCGATCTCGAGCAGCTTCGACATCGGCTACGACGGCGCGATCCTGAAGCCCTTCGACGATCCGGCGACCTACGGCCGCTCATTCAAGGACAAGCTGCTCGTGCTCGAAGGCTTCTCGCTCGTCGCGGCCAAAGAGTCCGGCACGTCGGCGCACGGCGCTGCGTCGACGATCCTCACGGCTGGAGCCAATCATGGTGCCGCGACGAATCCGTCGATCGACTACTTCCTCGCCTACGAGAAGAACCTCGGCGCCGACACGCGCTTTCGCCAGGTGCAGGTCGGCTGCGACTACGACGGCGATCCCGGCTGGCAGCTCACCTTCGGCCCGGGCGGCAGCATCGTGCCGAAGATGGTGAACCCAGTGAGCACCTTCAACACGCTCTACGCCGATCTCATCGTCGGCACCGATCCTGTGGCGCTCGCCGAGTACGAGAAGAAGCGCCGCCGCGGCCAAAGCGTGCTCGACTACTTGAAGGGCCGGCTGCAATCGCTCGACACGCGCTTGGCCGCGGCGGAGAAGCAGAAGCTCGATCAGCACCTGACCGCCGTGCGCGAGCTCGAGAAGCGCCTCGCCGGGTCGCCGCTCTCGCAGATGTGCCAGAAGCCGGCGAAGCCCGTGCTGCCCGCCGGCTACCCGAACTACGACGGCGGCAACTACGCCACGTGGGACTACAACGACTTCATCATGGACGCGCACATCGAGCTCTTGGCGCAAGCGCTCGCGTGCGACCTCACCCGCTTCTCCACGCTCTACTTGGGCGACGCCGGAAGGCCGCTGACCAACGTCTCGCCGGGCGTGCCGTCGAACGTACATGACGACGCCGCCCACAGCTGCTGGGGCCCTGACGACGCGACGCCGCAGCAGATCGACGAAGCGCAGCGCCGCCTCGCGAACGCCAACCGCTACCACTACGGCAAGATCGCCAAGCTCGCGACGCGGCTCCACGATCTCGACGTCTTCGATCACACCTTGATGTTCGTCGCCAGCGACATCGGCGATCCGGCGGGCCACACGACGCACGACATCCCGATGCTGATGCTCGGCGGCTGCAACGGCAAGATCCCCATGGGCCGCCACGTGCGCACCGTCTACGACTGCCCGGGCGACGCGTTCTGCAGCAACCCGAAGTACACGCCGCACAACGCGCTGCTCGTGAACATCGCCAACGCCTTCGACGTGCCGATCACGAGCTACGGCATCTCGACGAAGCCGGCGACGACGGCCGGACCGTATCCGGGGCTCGCGTGAGCTGTTGATCACGGGCGGCAAAGCGGCGAGATGAAGCTTCAGATGCGCTGCCACCTCGCGCTGTGCTTCATCGTGACGCCCTTGCTCGCGGCTTGCCCGTCGACCCGCCCGCAAGTGTGCCGCGCCGACAGCGAGTGCCCCGCCGGCCTCGTGTGCCGCCGCTTCGAGAACGTCTGCGCCGATCCGAACACCGTCCCCGGCTTGGGATCCGGCGGCATGAGCTGCAAAGACGACACGCTGTGCACGCCGCTGAATACGCCGTGCCAAGTCTTCACGTGCAAGGAAGGCGCGTGCGTCGGCGCCGAGATCGCGGACGGCACGCCGTGCAACGACGGCCAGTTCTGCAGCCTGAACGACGCCTGCAAGAGCGGCTCGTGCGGCGGCACGCCGAAGGACTGCTCGGCGCTCTCGGCGATTTGCATCATCGGTTTTTGCAACGAGGCGAAGGACGCGTGCGACAGCGTGGAAGCGCCCGACGGCACGGCGTGCTCGGACGGCGCGGCGTGCACGAGCGAGAGCTGCAGCGCCGGCAACTGCACCGTCGGCACGCACAATGAAGCCACGTGCACGGCGATCACGGCTGGACACACCTGCAACCCTGGCGCGTATCCGACGAACGACGGCTGCGGCCCCGCGCCGGACGCGATGAGCGTCACCTGCGAAACGTCGCAGCCGTTCGGGGCCGATCTCGACTGCGCGATCGCGCTCAACCGCGCCGCCGCGCCCGGTCTTTCGTTCGCCGGTGAAGCACCGCGCCTCACCTGCAAGGCGGAGCCGCTGCCGCTCGTCCTGTTCTCCGAGCGCTTCTCCGCCGGCGTCACCGGCACGACCGGCCTCTTCGGCGCGAGCGGCTGGACCGGGATCACGGGAACGACGGGCGGCGCACAAGACTTCGTCGCGCTCGGCGGCGACAACCCCGCGCTGCGCTTCGAAGCGAACGCGGCGGCGGCGCGCGTTTGGCAAGGCGACATCGTCGTGCCGATCGTCGGCCTCGTGAAGGTGTGCCTCGACTTCGACGTGGCGGTGAGCAACGCCGGCAGCGGCGAGCGCGTCACCTGGTCCGTCGGCTACGAGACGCCGCCCACGAAGTCGACCCCGGCGCAGTTCTTCGATCTCGACTTCGGGACCTTGGAGAACGACGGCGTTCGCGTGTTGAAGCGCACGACCTGCCGCAGCGTTTCCATCGTCGAGACCTACGCGCGCTTTCGCCTCGAGCTGCGCAGCGACGGCGACGGCGAGGTCGTCATCGTCGACAATATCAAGATCACCGGGCTCGCGGCGGATTATTCCGGCGTGTCGCTGCTCGACGACGCCTTCCCGGTCGCACGCACGAGCGCGTCGCCTCAGCCATGGACGAGCGTCACCGGCGTGGCCACGTTGACGACGGGCGCCCTCACCGCGAGCGGCACCACCGTCACGCTGACCGACACCTTCGACACGGAGGCGTGCGACGTCGTCGAGCTCGACTACGACTTCGGCGAGTCCACCGCCGACGGCGGCGAGCACCTCACGGTGGAGACGGCGATCGACGGCGGCGCGTTTCTGCTCGCCGAAGACTTCGATCTCTCGGCGCCGCGCTTCGGCACCGCTGACGGCGTGCTCTTTGCTTGGCTCTCGCAGCACCGCTACACCGGGCTCGGCAAGGCCGGCTCGTTCTTCTCCGTGCGCTTCACGATGATCTCGGACACCGCCGGACGCTTGGTGCTGCTCGACAACGTGCGCGCGCGCTGCGTGGATCTGCCCGAGCCGGCGGTCCTGGCGATCACCGAGCCGGCGCCCGGCGACTATCGCTTCGTCATCCGATCGATCTCGCCGATCGGCGTCAAGGTGAGCTGCGCGTGGGACGTGAACACCGCGGTCGCAGCCCAGACGCTGACGGCGTTCGTGCCTTAGGGAACCTGCGCCAAGAACGCGATGAGCTCTTGCGGCGGCTTGCCCGAGATCAGCCGAGGAGCTGCTTCGCCAAGCGCTTCAAGCACGGCGCGTCGACACCGAGCGCGTCGGCCCGAGCGATGAGGTGCGCGAGGCCCTGGTGGCTCTGCGCGCCAACCTTCGTGAAGTGATAACGGATGTACGGCTCGAGCGGCAGCGGCATGAACGGCGGCGCGACGAAGAGGCCCATGCGCGCCACGAACGGATGCTGCACGAGCTTCAACATCGCCGGCGGCGCGCGGCCGGTGTCCTTCTTCACGATCGCGAGAGCCTCGGCCGCGGCGCCGTCAAAGTTTCTACGCGCACGGGTCAAGCTCCAATTCGCTGCTTCAATGTGCCAGATGATGCACATGAGCACGGCGCCGCCGAACGCGCGCCCTTCGCCCACGTCCGCGACGACCTTCGCGGACATGCCGCCTTTCTTCAGCAGCGCCGCGGCCTCTGCTGCACGCGACCCGGCGAGCGGCGTCGGCGCGCCCGGGGGGATCCAATACGCGATGCCCGGTGCGCGGCCTTCCTCTGTCGTGCCGGCGATCGGCGTTTGGTAGGCGATGAACGGGATGCCCCCTTCGACGACGCGTGCTTCGCCGATGATCTTCCGCGCGCGGCGATCGGCGTCGGGCATCAGATCGATGACGAGCGCACGACCGCTCGCCGCCGCGATCTCTCGCAGCCCCGCGTCGTCGATGCCGGTCGTCGGGATCGCGAGCCAAAGCTGATCCGCGTCTTTGATCTCGCTCGCGCGGGTGATGACGGCGTCCGGCTGCAAGAGCACGCTCTTGTTGCCGCGATACATCCGAAGCCCGGCCTTCACCTCGGCCGCGTACTTGTCGCGCACGAGGAAGGTGATCTTCGCCCCGGCGCGCTTCAGAAAGTGTGCATAGGTGGCGCCGACCGCGCCCGCGCCCATGACGACGATGTGCATGCGCGGCGCTCTACACCTTGTGCGACTCGTCGGCCACGTCTTTCAGCTCGTGCGCGAGCGCTCATGGTGCTGCTTTTTCGCGACCTTGTTGCTAGGTCCACGGCCCCATGTACACGTCGCTGCTTCTCGCTCTACATCTCGCCGCACCGATGAACACCGCCGCGCTCAAGAAGGACCTCGTCGCGAAGCACGGCGCCGCCCACGAAGCGCGCATCACGAAGGGCGTCGATCAGCTCGCGGCGCTGTGGCGAAAGGACGACGGCGATCTGGCGGCGTTCGCCAAAGAGCACTTCATCGCGGACCCGAAGCAGCTCGACGCCACCTTCGAGCGCTTCGAGCAGATCCTCGAGCAGACCGACGGCCACTTGCTCGAGATCGGCCGCGAGCTGCGCCGTGCGACCGAGCTCGACATCGGCCCGCTCTTGCCGGTCGATCCTTTGTTCTCCGCGTTCGACCCGTCGAGCCATCTGACCGACGATCTCTTTCAGACGAAGATCGCCTTCGTCGTGCTGCTGAACTTCCCGCTGACCACGCTCGCCGAGCGCCTACAGAACGCGGAGCGCTATAGCCGCCGCCA
The DNA here is from genome assembly GCA_020848545.1 of Deltaproteobacteria bacterium. Lineage (GTDB taxonomy): Bacteria > Myxococcota > JADLHZ01 > JADLHZ01 > JADLHZ01 > JADLHZ01. Next base: position 90,490 of record JADLHZ010000022.1, read on the forward strand.
GTGGGCCGAGACGCGCTTGGCGAACCGCTTCGCGCGCCGCGTCCCCGCCGAGATCCTGCAGCGAAACGCCGACGCCGGCGCGAAAGCCAGCCTCTACATCGACGAATACAACATCTGGATGCACCACGTGCTCGGCGAAGACGGCGCGCGCCTCTTTCCGAAGAACAAGAAGCTCATCTCGCACTGGAACCTGCGCGACGAATTGAAGAGCGCCTACGCCGACAAAGAGAACGGGCTGAAGAAGCAGCGCGCGATCGCCAAGGTGATGGAGCGCATCGTGACGCAAACGATCCCGCTCGCGGTCATCGACAACCCGCGCGCCGATTGGGATCCGTGGAAGAACGCGGTCAGCGAGAGCAAGGTGCTCGACGACAACGCGCCGAAGGATCCGAAGGCGGTGAAGCTCAGCGCCGAGCCCGAGCCGGCGACGCGCTACGCGCACCTGCTCAACGTCATGCGCGCGGCCAAAGAGATCGATCCCTACTCGCCGCAGACCCCGTCGGCGATCCAAAGGAGCTTCGAGCTCGGCCGCGAGCTGCCGGAAGCACGCGTCAAAGCGTTGCTCGAAGCGGTGCTGGCGGCGCCGATTGTGCCGAAGATCGCTGCGGAGATCGAAAAACGCCTCGGCCGCAAGCTCGAGCCCTTCGACCTCTGGTACGACGGCTTCAAAGCGCGCGCCGCCATCGACGAAGCCGAGCTCGATAAGAAGACGAAGCAGCGCTACCCGAGCGCCGATGCGTTCAAGCGCGACATCCCGCGCATCTTGGAGGCGCTCGGCTTCGGCAAGGTGCGCGCACAGTGGATCGCCGATCGCATCGTCGTCGATCCCTCGCGCGGCGCCGGCCACGCAATGCCCGCCGCCCGCCGCGGCGACTTTCCGCACCTGCGCACGCGCGTCGAGAAGGACGGCATGAACTACAAGGGCTACAACATCGCCGTGCACGAGCTCGGCCACAACGTGGAGCAGGTCGTCTCGCTCTACGACATCGATCACACGCTGCTCGCCGGCGTACCGAACAGCGCCTTCACCGAAGCGCTCGCGTTCGTGTTCCAGAGCCGCGATCTCGATCTGCTCAGCGTCAAAGCGCCAAAAGACGACGGTGCGAAAGCGTTGAACGATTTTTGGGCCGCGTGGGAGATCGCCGGGGTGGGCCTCGTCGACGTCGCGGTGTGGCACTGGATGTACGATCACCCGAAAGCGACGGCGCCGGAGCTGCGCGACGCGACGGTGAAGATCAGCAAGGAGATTTGGGATCGCTATTACGCGCCGGTGCTCGGCGGAAAAGGCGCGACGACCCTGCTCGGCATCTACTCGCACATGATCGCGTATCCTTTATATGTCATCGACTACCCGATCGGGCACATGATCGAAGCGCAGTTGGAAGCGCACCTCGCCAAAGCGACCGCGCTCGGCGTGGAGTTCGAGCGCGTGGCGAAGACCGGCTCCATCGCGCCGGACCTCTGGATGCAGGCGGCGACCGGCGCGCCGGTCAGCGCCGAGCCGTTGATCCGCGCGGCGGAGCGCGCGCTGGCGAAGCCGTAGGCTCTCAGTAAGCGCCGACGTCGGGCGCGCTCGATGTCGGCCGGCGCACACCGTCGAAGGTCGCGCAGCGCGTCGTCTGAGCGCCCCGCGCGCGCGCGGGAGACGCCGGCTGCAGGCGCAGATCGCCGATCGTCGCGTCGACGAAGCCCGGCGCATCGGAGAACCCGGTGGCGTCGAAGGGCGGGATGGCTTGGTTCCGCCACAGGTTCGACGCGCCGCTAAAGACGTTGTTGTCGGCCGACACGACGGCGCCGTTCGTCAGGGCGAAGATGTTGTTGCTCACGACGTGCGTCATCGCCGCCTTCACGCCGACGAACGAAAACAACCGTTCGACACCGAAGAAGGAGTTGTGGGTAAGGGTGGCCGTGCCGGTGAAATCGTCGGGGAGCCACGGCCCGGTGTCGAGCGCCACGTTGTTGTAGAAGGCGATGTTCTGGACGTTGTTCTGGAACGACGCCAAGCGAAAGCCTTTGCGCACCAGGTTATCGTGGATCGTGATGTTCTGAATCGTCGACGAGCCCTGCTGGTTTGCGCCGAAGAGCCAGAAGCAGTCGGCGGTGTCGTCGTTTTCGTTCCATCCGAGCTCGATGTCGCGGATCGTGCTCGTCCCGTAGGATTCGAGCGTGATCATCGAGGTCACCGGACCAGTGCCGTGGAAGTTGCTTCCGAGCAACCATCCGGTGTTCGCCTGCGGGTCGCCGAAGTGAAAGTGCGCGCACTCGGTGTCGAAGACGAGATCGACGAAGCGCAGACCGTTGCCAGTGGCCGCGAGGAGCAGCGAGCTGTTCTTCAGGTTGAGGTGCGCGAACACCAAGTGCTGCACGTACTGGCTGTTGTCCGGCTCGATCGACACGGCGGTCGTGCCGCCCATGCAATCGGCGAGCGCCGGGGGAAACGTCGGCGGCCCGAAGGTTGGCCGGTGTCCCGGATAGCCGACGATCGCCACCGGGGTCTGCGGCGTGGTCGCCGGATAGTTCGAGCGGCTGAGGTAGAGATAGGTGTTGCGGCCGACGCCGATCGAGTCGGGATCGCGCGTGTCGAAGACGCCGTCCTTGATGTAGACGGTGTCACCGGCAGCGAGCACGCTTTTCGCGGCCGACAGGGTCTTGAACGGCTCGCTGAAGCTGCCGGTCGCGGTCGCCGCGGTGCTCGCTGGATCGAGCAGGAAGATGCGACCGCTGCGCACGGTGAACGGCAGCGGGTTCGAGACGCGGCCCGCGACGATGACGACGAGGTTTCCGCTCGTCACGCTCGACCCTGGTTGCACGACGATGCGATCGATCCCACGCGCCGCCCCAGAGTCCGGCGTCCACTCTTTGATCTTGGCGACGGGCGCGCCGTTGATGAGGACGGTGCCGGCCGTCGCGCCGAAGCGCTCGCCGTAGATCGTGATGAAGACGCCGAGGTTGTCTTCGCCGCCGCTGTTCGGGCCGCTCACGAGATCGGTGAAGAAGAGCACCGGCGCCAACGGATCGCGCGGCGCCGCCGGGCAGGTGTCCGTGGGCGCCGCGGCGCAGCGCATCGTTCCGTCGCAAAATAGGCTCGTACAAGCACCGTCGTTCGCACACGGGTCGCCGATGGCGCCGGCTGGCACGACCATGTTCGTTGGGCCGGTGACGCCGGTCTCGCCCGTCACGCCTTCGATCGTGCAAGCGGGGTCGCTCGGGTCGCAGCTCACCGGCTCTTCCGCGGCCGGGATGACGGCGGCAATGAACAGGCAGCCCGGCGAAAACGCCGCCAGAAAAAGGAACACCCCCGTCGCGCGCACGGCCCCGGTCACGTTCGAGAGTATGACGGCGAATGACGCGCGCCGCCAGAACGGTGCGACACCTGATTCACCATCGGGGGTGAGGCGGCTTTTTCCCCCGGCGCGGATACTCCGCTTCGAGGTGGCGCTATGGCGAAGGTGCTCATCGCATTGGCGATCGTAAGCCTGTCGAGCCTGTGGTCGAGCGCAGCGGACGCCAAGAAACGGAAGCGCAACTCACCCAACGTGGCCGTGAACGTGGCCGTGGCCGTGGCCGAAACCACGCCGATCGCCGCGCTGCCGACCAGCCCGAGCGCGGTCTACGTCGCGACGCCTGCAGCGGTGCAGAAACCGGCCACGGCCACGGCCACGGCCACGGCCTCGGCGACGGCCACGGCCACGGCGAGGAGCGAGACCAAAGGCGCCTCGAAGCGAGGGTTCACTCTCGGCGCCGCGCTCCACGGCGGCGGCGCGATCGGCGGGCCGCTCGCCGCGACGCTCGGCGGCACGCTCGATCTCGGCTATCGCGCGCCCTTCCTCGAGCGCACCTTCGGCTTCGGCCTCGTCCTCGGCGTCAGCAAGGCGTGGTTGCCGGCGGTCGCCGCCTCGTCGGGGTATCTCATCGCGGTCTCGCCGGTCTTGTCGATCAACTACGAGCTCGGCAAGAACCTGATCCGCGCGCAGCTCGGGCCTAGCCTGCGCTTCACCCGCATCGACATCGCCGGCGACGTGGCGCGCACCGCCGACGGCACCTGGAGCTTTGGCGGCCTCGGCACCTTGAGCTACTTTCGCGCGTTGGGAAACGCCGGCGCGCTCGGCGTGACGCTGAGCTACGCGGTCACGACCTACTACGCCGACAACGTGCTCTTCACCGGCCATCTGCTCTCGGGCGCCCTCGCCTACACCTTCGAGCTGTAGTAACCGCGCGGCCGAAATGACGGCCCTCGGCGCATGCGTGTTCGGCGAGACTTTCACGTTCCAGAGCGTGAAGGACGTCATGAACAAAGCGAACGACAAGCGCTCGGGCGACGAGCAAGCGGGCGTGTCGGCGGAGTCGGCGCGGGAGCGCGTGGCCGCCAAGCGCGTGCTCAGCGAGCTCTCGCTCGACGTGCTCTTCGAGCACCCGAGCGTGCCGTACGAAAAAGACGAGCTCACGCGGCTGTTTCAGGACTCCTGCGATCACGACGCGCGCCGGCCGGTCAAAGGCAAGACGGTCGGAGAGTTTCGCGAGTGGCTGCTCGACGATCGCACGACGGGGGACATGATCCGCGCCGTCTCGCCCGGCCTCACGCCCGAGATGATCGCCGCCGTCGCGAAGCTGATGTCGAACATGGACCTCGTGATGGCCGGCAAGAAGATGACGGTCGTCGTGCGCTGCAACAACACGCTCGGCCTGCCGGGGCACATCGCGTCGCGCTTGCAGCCTAACCACCCGCGCGATTCGGTGGAAGGCATCCTCGCCGTCGTGCTCGAAGGTCTGTCGTACGGAAACGGCGACGCGGTCATCGGCGTGAACCCGTCGACCGAGACGGTGGAGTCGACTTGCGAGATCCTGACGCGGGTGAAAGCGCTGATGACGAAGCTCTCGGTGCCAACGCAGAACTGCGTGCTCTCGCACGTCACCGTGCAAATGGAAGCGATGAAGCGCGGCGCGCCGCTCGATCTCTGCTTTCAATCGATCGCCGGCAGCGAAGGCGCGAACAAGAACTTCGGCATCTCGGTGAAGCTGCTCGACGAAGCGTATGCGATGACCAAAGAGCTCGGCACCGCCAAGGGCCCGAACGTCATGTACTTCGAGACCGGCCAAGGCACGGCGCTCTCGTCGAACGCGCACTGGGGCACCGATCAAGTGACGATGGAAGCCCGCGCCTACGGCCTCGCCCGCCGCTACGCGCCGTTCTTGGTCAACTCCGTCGTCGGCTTCATCGGCCCCGAGTATTTGTACGACGGCAAAGAGATCACGCGCGCCGGCCTCGAAGATCACTTCATGGGCAAGCTCAGCGGCATCTCGATGGGCTGCGACGCCTGCTACACGAACCACGCCGAGTGCGATCAGAACGATCAAGAGAACTTGGAGATGCTGCTCGCGTCGGCCGGCGTGACGTACTTGATGGGCATCCCGGTCGGCGACGACGTGATGCTCAACTACGAGACGACCTCGTTTCACAACAACGCGTCCCTGCGCGCGATCTACGGCTTGAAGCCGGCGCCCGAGTTCGAAGCGTGGATGGAGCGCGTGGGCCTCTGGCGAGACGGCCGCATGACTTCGCGCGCCGGCGATCCGAGCGTGTTCCTGCAACGGCCGGACGTGCGCCGCGTCGTGTTCGGAGATGCCCACCCGTGAAACCGGCGCTGTCCGAAGATCTGATCCAACGCATCGTGCGCGAGGTGGTGCGCGAAGTGGAGATGACCAAGCCGCAGATCGTGCCGACCGTCGCCGCCGCCTCTGCCGAGGTCACGCGTGGCCTCGCCGCGAGCGGACGCCTGCGGTGCGCGCCGCCGCCCCGTGCAATACATTCAGTGGATTCACCGATCGACGACGCGATGCTCGCGAAGATCGTCGCGCTGACGTCGTCACGGATCGCGGTCGGCCGCAGCGGCCTCCGTATGAAGACCGATCTCGCGCTGCAGATTCGCGAGGGCCACGCCGACGCCAAGGACGCCGTGCACTCGGAGGTGCCGGAAGCGTTCGTGCAAGCGCAGGGCTGGCTGCCGCTGAAGTCGAAGTGCCAAGATCGCCACGAGTACCTCTTGCACCCGAACCACGGCCGCCGCCTCGACGAGAAGTCGCTCGCGGCGTTGGCGCCGGTGAAAGACAGCGCGCCCGACGTGCAAGTGATCGTCGGCGACGGCCTCTCGCCCGCGGCGATCCTGAAGAACGGCGTGCCGGCCGCCCAAGCGCTGTTGGCCGCGTTGCAGCGTGGCGGCTACAAGAGCGGCCCCACGCTCTACTGCAAGTTCGCGCGCATCGGCGTGCAAGACGAGATCGGTGTGCTGGCGAAAGCGCGCGCCACCGTCATCCTCGTCGGCGAGCGGCCCGGGCTCGGCACCGGCGACTCGTTGTCCTTCTACATCGCCGTCAATCCGAAGCTCGATCAGGACAACGCCGAGAAGAACTGCATCTCGAACGTGCGGCCGATCGGCATTCGCCCAGAAGAAGCGGCGCTCCTCACCATCGAGATCGTCAAGCGCGCGTTCGAACGCGGCGGCGGCGGCGTGGCGATCGGCTTCGGGTTCGGCAGACAATGATCCTCACGAAGATCCCGGCGAAGCTCCTCGCCTGCCGCATGTTGCCGCACGCCGACGCGCGCCTGTGCCGATCGCTCGGGCTCCCGGCCGGGCTCGCGCGGCAGTCGTTGGCGCTGCTCACCTGCGATCAAGACGACTCGCTCTATGCCGCGCTCGATCACGCGACGAAGATGGCCGAGGTCAGCGTCATCTACGCGAAGTCGTTCTACGCCGGATCGGCGCACGCCTCAGGACCGCTGTCCGGCGAGATCTTGGGCGTCCTCGCCGCGCAGGATCCGGACGTCGTCGCCCAAGGGGTCAAGGCGGCGCGCATCGCCCTCGACGAGCTCTTCGCGTTCTACGCGGTCGGCACGAGCGGGGTGAACGTCTTTCCGACGGTCATCGCGAGCGTCGGCGAGTACCTCGGCGCGCAGGCCGGCATCGCGCCCGGGCAGCCGCTCGGCTACTTCATCGCGCCGCCGTTGGAGGCGATGCTCGGCATCGACGCGGCCCTGAAAGCGGCAGACGTGGATCTCTTGAAGACCTTCGGGCCGCCGACCGAGACGAACTTTGGCGGCGCCTACGTGACGGGTACACTCGATGCGGTGCAGGCCGCCGCCTCGGCGTTCGCCGAAACAGTCGCCGACGTGGCGAGCGCACCGATCGGAGCCTTCGTATGAAAGCGTACGTTGCCTGTTTGCTGCTCGCCGCCGCCTGCGCAAAACCCGCGGAGAAAGCGGCCCCGCCCGCGCCGGAGTTCGAAGCCCCGGAGTGGGTGACCAAAGGCAGCGGCGCCTTCGGCACCGGCGGCGCCGCCACCTTCTACGGCGTCGGCGTGGCGTCGAACATCAAGAATGTGGCGCTCTTACAGACCACCGCCGACAACCGCGCTCGCGCCGAAATCACGAAGATCTTCGAGACCTACTCGGCGAGCATGATGAAGGACTACATGGCGTCCGTCTCCGACGGCGACAAAGTGAGCGAAGAACAGAACGTGAGCTTGGTGATCTCGACCTTCTGCGCCCAGACCCTGTCCGGCGTGCAGATCGTCGATCGCTGGAAGGACAAGAGCACGGGCGCGATGTACGCGCTGGCGAAGCTCGACCTCGCCGCCTTCAGCAGCTCGATCGACAAGATGAAAGAGCTGACGAAGACCGCCAAAGAGTACGTGATGAAGAACGCCGAGCGCGTCCACGCCGATCTGCAAAAAGAAGAGGAGAAACGCGCACCCTGAGCGGGTCCAGGGGCTGCGGCTTCACCGTCGGTCCCCCCATCAGTTGTCGCGACGGCCGGGCTTCCTGTTCAGCGCCTCGTCGATCAGCCTCGTCACCGGCTCGCCGTCGATCTTGTCGCCGGCGGCGCGGTGAAACGCCTCCAAGATGTCGCCGATCGGGACGTGCCGCTCGAGCGCCTGAGCCATGATCTCGCGCGCTTGGCCGCTGTCGAGCGCACCGTCCAAGTTTCCGTTGATCGTGCGGCGGATTTCGGTGGCGATGCGATGCACGTGTCTGGCGTTCATGCGTAGCCTCCTCTCTTGAAAGGCTGCCACAACGGGCCTAGTGCCACCACGCAATGATCGCGCTCGCCCTCTTCGCATCGCTGGAGATCTCGCAGATGGAATCGCTCGCATTCATGGTCGGCCGCTGGGAAGCGCAGCAAGGAGCAAAGACCTCAGAAGAGCTGTGGCTGCCGGAGCGCGGCAACTTGATGCTCGGCCTGTCACGCACCGTCGAACGACACCCGAGCACCTTCGAAAGCGCTTCATTCGAATACATGCGCATCGAGAACAGGAAGATGGGCGTCACGCTCGTCGCGTCACCGAGCGGCCGCAACCCGACGGAGTTCGCGCTGGTCAAGAGCGGCGCCAAAGAGGCGGTGTTCGAGAACCTGAAGCACGACTTCCCGCAGCGCATTCGCTACTGGCTCGACGAGCAGGGGCGGCTCAACGCGAAGATCGAGGACAAGGACGGCAAGAAGTCGCAGACGTGGGCGTGGATGAGGAAGCCGCTGTAGAACTGTAAGAACGACTGCGCAGCACGCCCGGCGAGGGAACGTCGTGCACTTAGCGCTGCTTCCGCCGCGCCGCCGCCGCGTCTGCCGCCGCCTTCTGCTGCGCGTCGATCGCCTCCTGCAGCGGCGACGGCTCGCCAGCGCAGAACCTCTGATAGATCGCCGACACCGACTGCGCGAGCAGCATCGGCTTCATCGGCTTGTCGAGCATCGCGTAGACCTTCTGCTTGAGCGCCGCCGCCTTGATGTTGCTGCCGACGGCCGAGAGCATGATGAAGCAGGTCTTGTCCCAGCCCGGCAGCGCCGTGACGGTGCCGAGGAAGGTGAGGCCGTCGACCGAGGGCATCATGTAGTCGACGATGAGGATATTCGGCGGCTGCTCGGCGGACATCGCGGCGAGGGCTTCTTTGGCGCCGGCGATCGGCGTCACGTCGGCGTTCAGCACGGCGCCGAGCGAAGTTCGCAGCATCTGCAGGAGCGCCACATCGTCGTCGACACAAATGATCTTCAAGCGCATCGCATCACCTCGAACCATCGAGCGCGTACGGAGTGCGCTTCGGCACCTTTTCGACGCTCCACAGCTTCACCAAGAACAACGGGCCCTTCGGACACTTCAAAGTATAGCGTTGCGGCCCCGCGGCAACATCCATTGCGAAGGGGATGTGGGCGCCGCTCTTTGGCGCCTTGCCTTTTTGTACGTCGAAGGGCTCCCACTGCGAGAGATCCATCAGCGTGTGGTTCTTCCACAGGTAGAACGCGGGCTTCTTTCCGCGCATGCCGGCGTCGCTCCAGATCTCGACGTAAACGAGCGCGGGTCCTTGCACGGTGAAGAAGAGCGGCGTCTTTTGATCGCAGCGATACCCCGGGTGCTCGAGGTCGTAGAGGTCTTGGTTGACGCCGCCTTCGACGTCGATGTGGCCGGCCTCCAACGCAGGCGCAGCCCCGTTCGCGGCAGCAGCGGCCAACGTGAGCGAGACGAAGAGCATCGACGCCATGCGCGACATCGCCAGCGCGCATAACCAGAACCGCCGCCGCTTGTCGACTAGGTCCGTGCGCGATAGAACGTCCGTCGCATGAGCGCCTTCGATCCGAACGCCGCGGCCTCTGAAGACAGCGGCATCTACGGTCTGCCGAACACCGAGAAAGACAGCCAGGTCGTCCTCATTCCGGTGCCCTTCGACGCGACGACGTCGTACCGGCCCGGCACCGCCAAAGGCCCAAAGGCGATCCTGAAGGCGAGCAAGCAAGTCGACCTCTTCGACCTCGACACCGGCAAGCCCTACGAAGCCGGCATCTTCATGCTGCCCGAGGACGCCAAGGTCGCCGAGTGGAACAAGATCGCGCGGGTGCACGCCGAGCGCGTGATCGAGGCCGGCGGCTTGCAAGACGAGCGGCCGGATCTCGCGATGGCGGCGATCGAGACCAACCGCTATTCGGAGCTGGTCAACGATTACGTCTACGCGCAGACGAAGCGCCTGCTCGGGCTGAAGAAGCTCGTCGGCGTCGTCGGCGGCGATCACGCGTCGCCGTTCGGGGCGATCAAAGCGGTGGCCGAAGCGCACGGAGGGATCGGCGTGCTGCACTTGGACGCCCACGCCGATCTGCGCATGGCCTACGAAGGCTTCGTGTGGTCGCACGCGTCGATCATGCACAACGTCTGCGAGCACATCCCCGACGTCGGCAAGCTCGTGCAGGTCGGCATCCGCGACTTCGGCGAGCAAGAGTACGAATATATTCGAGCGAATCCTGAGCGCGTGCGCACCTTCTTCGACGCCGAGCTGAAGGCGCGCCTCGACGGCGGCGAGTCCTGGGCGAGGCTTTGCCGCGAGATCGCCGAGACGCTGCCGCAGAAGGTGTTCCTCTCCTTCGACATCGACGGGCTCGAGCCGGCGCTCTGTCCGAGTACCGGTACTCCCGTGCCCGGCGGGCTGCGCTTCCACGAAGCCGTCGCGCTGCTGCGCGCGGTGCACGCCGCGAAGAAGACCATCGTCGGCCTCGACCTCAACGAAGTCGCGCCGAGCCCGGACGGAAAAGACGAGTGGGACGCCAACGTCGGCGCGCGGCTCTTGTACAAGATGATCGGCTTCGCGTTGAAAGCGCCGGCGTGAACGCACCGGGCGCACCCACTGAGCTCAAGCGCGTCCTCGGCCCCGTGCACCTGTGGGCCATCGCCGTCGGCCTCGTGATCAGCGGCGACTACTTCGGTTGGAACTACGGCCTCGGCAAAGGCGGCCCGGTCGGCATGGCGCTCGCCACGCTGCTCGTCACGCTGATGTACGTGTGCTTCATCTTCTCGTACACCGAGCTCGGCGCGGCGATCCCGCACGCGGGCGGGCCGTTCGCGTTCAGCCAGCGCGCGCTCGGCGACAAGCTCGGCTTCGTCGCCGGCATCTGCACGCTCATCGAGTTTCTCTGCGCCCCGCCGGCGATCGCGCGGGCCATCGGCGCCTACGTGCACTTTCGCGTGCCCGAGCTCTCGGTCAACTCGGTGGCCTTGAGCGCGTTCGTCGTATTCTGCGCCGTCAACGCGCTCGGCGTCACGCTCGCCGTCACCTTCGAGCTCGTGATTACGGCCGCCGCCGCCTTCGAGCTCTTCCTCTTCTTCTTCCTGACGGCGCCGCAGGTGAGCGCCGCGCGCTTGTTCGCCGAGCCGCTGCTCCCCTTCGGCGCGCTCGGCGTCTTCGCGGCGATCCCGTTCGCGATCTGGTTCTACCTCGGCATGGAAGGCGTCGCGATGAGCGCCGAGGAAGTGAAGGATCCGAAGCGCGCGATCCCGAAGGGCTACATCGCCGGCATCGTCACGCTCGTCGTGCTCGCGCTCGGCACGCTCATCTGCACGAGCGGCGTCTTACCGTGGCAGGAGCTCATCGTCGACGACTCGCCGCTGCCAAAGACGCTCGCGGCGGTGCTCGATCGCGATCACCCGATGACGCACCTCATGGTCTACCTCGGCCTCTTCGGGCTCATCGCGTCGTTCCACGGCATCATCATGGGCGCGTCGCGGCAGGTGTTCGCCCTCGCGCGCGAAGGCTTCCTGCCGCGGCGGATCGGCGCGCTGCACCCGCGCTTCAAGACGCCGATCTGGGCCGTCGTCGCGAGCGGCGTCATCGGCGCAGCGCTGGTGCTCACCGAGCGCACGGACGATCTCATCTCGTTGAGCGCGTTCGGCGCCGTCGGCGTCTACATCCTGAGCATGATCTCGGTCGTCGCGCTGCGCAAGAAGGAGCCGGCGCTCGAACGACCCTTCGTCGCGCCCTTTTATCCTGTGTTTCCGCTGCTTGCGTTGGGCATCGCCGTCGTCTGCCTCGTCGCGATGATCTACGGCTCGCCCTGGTACGTTTCGCTCGGCTTCTTCTCTCTGCTCGGCGCCGCGTTTGTGATTTGGACAGCGGTAGGCCGTTCGCGTTAGAAGTCGCCGATGCTCCTTCGTCCGCTCCTGCTCCTCTGCGCGCTCGCCGCCTGTCAACCGGCGCCGCCGCCGCCCGTCGCGAGGCCGCCGGATCCGGAGCTGACGCTGACGAAGAAGGTGCTCGAGGCCGGCGTGTGCGAGACGCGGATGCGCCTCACCTTCAACCTGAAGAACCGGCGCAGCGACACCTTGCGCGTGGCGAAGTGGGAAGCCGACGTGCTCTTGAACGACGCGCCGGCGATCAAGCAAGAGAAGACGCTCGAGCTCAAGCTGTATAGCCAAGACGAAGCGACCTTCGACGTGCCGCTGACCATCGATCGCGGCTGCAACAACGCGTCGTCGCAGCCGGCCAAAAGCGCCGACGGCACGCTGCCGACCGACCGCGTGCGCGTCAAAGGGCAGATCTTCGCGATCGCGGGCGAGGACCTGATCTTCGAGTTCGAAGACTCCTTCGAATTGCAGAGCCCGAAGACGCCGGAGCTCAGCGCCGAGCTGCGCGGCCAGAAGTACGACTTTGGCCGCGTCGACATGTACCTCGTGCTCACGCTCTCGAACCCGAACGGCTTCGCGGTGCTCGTCGACGGCGTCACCTACAAGCTCAAGCTCGGCGGCGAGATCGTCGCCCAAGGCGAAGTCATGAGCAGCGAGCGCGTGCGCGACAACTCGAAGTCGCGCGTGGAAGTGCCAGTGAACTTGCAGCAGAAGAGCACGGTTTCGCAGGAGCTGTTCCGCAAGGGCAAGATCGACTTCGCGGTCGAAGCGTCGATCAGCCTCGCCGGCGCGTCGCAGCCCTATTCGAAGTCCGGCACCTTTTCGTTCTGAGCGATGTTCCTCCTCCTCCTCACGCTGCTCTCCCACGCGAAGGCGACCGAGATCGCCTTGCTGCACCGCCCGCCGAAGACGATCGCGGCGGCGCGGCCCTTCATCGTGCGCGGCCAGATGGTCGGCGCCAGTGAAGTCGAGCACGCCGAGATCCGCTTTCGCCGCGCCGGCCAGAGCGCGTTCGACAAGGTCGAGCTCGAGCTGAAGGAAGGCGAAGACTACGAGGGCGTCGTCCCCGCCGAGGAGATCGAAGCCGGCGCGCTCGAGTACTACGTGCTCGCGTTCGACTTCCTCGGCAAAGCGAAGGAGGTCTTCGCCTCGGCCAAGCGCCCGCAGCGCGTGCTCGTCGAAGGCGCGAGCGACACGACGCAACCGCCCGACACGCCGCCATCGGAGCCGTGGCGAGACCCGAAGAAGCCGCCGCCGCCGGAGCTGCCGCCGGATCCGAAGGTGAAGCCGGCGAACGCGGCGCCGCCCGCCGAAGGGCCGGATCGCTTGATCTTCGACGCCGCCGACTTGGCCACGCTGTCGGTCACCAACATCGCCGAGCTGCTCGAGCGCGTCGCCGACGTCGCCGTGAGCCGCGGCTCCGATGGACGCTTTCACGTGGCGCGCGCCGGGATGCGCGACGATGCTGGCGTCCTCGTCACACTCGACGGCCAGCCGCTGACCTCGCTCGGCTCCGGCGCGCCGGATCTGCGCATCCCGACGAGCACGCTCGCGCGCGTCGAGATCGTGCAGGCATCGGCGCACGCGACCGACCTCGAAGGCACCGTGCTCACGATCCACCTGCACTCTCGCCACGCGCAGGTGGCGCTGCGTGCGCTCGGCGGCGGCTACCTCTCGCACCTGACCAGCGAGCCGTCGAAGACCGTCGGCACCTACGAAGGCGCGATCGTCGGCGGCGGCGGCACCGATCGCCTCAACGCCTTCGCCCGCGCCTACGGCCACTACTCGAACGGCGCGCAGCTCCTCGTCCCAGCCGACGCGTTGTCGAGCACGGGCCCATCGTTCGCGCCCGGTCTCACCAACGATCGGGCGCTGCGCATCCAGGGCGGCCTCACGCTCGAAGTGAAGCTCACGAAGGATCACACGCTGACGGTCGACGCCGACTATCTGCGCTTCGATCACGGCGCGTTCATCGGCGCCTACGATCTCTTCGGGCCCGAAGCCGGCCGAGAAGCGAACCACGCGCGCCTCATCGCGAGCCTCAAAGGGGCGCTCGGCATCCTCGCCTACCGCGCCGCGGTCGGATACCGCTTGGCCGCCGGCGCGTTCACGACGCAGGTCGTACCGCCCGACTACACGACGCCGGATCGCAACGGCGACAACGTGAGCGAGCGCTTCACCGACGGCGTCCTCGATCGCTTCGCGTTCTTGGAGCACGCCATCGACGTCGACGCCGGCATCTCCGCCACCTTCGGCTGGCAGGACTTCTCGGCGCGCACCGTCTTCGCGCAGTACCTCGCGCCAGGCGCCCGCTTCGAACGCAGCGCCACCCTTGGCGGCCTGCCCGCGGATCTCGGCGCCAACGATCTTCCGCAGCCGACCGCGCTCTCCCGCAGCCACGTCATGCTCGGGGTCAGCGACGTGATGAAGCCGGTGCCGTGGGTCGAGATCGATCTCGGCGCGCGCTTCACGGTGATGACGGACGTCGGCTTGACGAGCGGCGATCTGCCGGCGCTCTTGAGCCCTGTCGGCGGCGTCCTCTTCAAGCCCGCGCCCGGCCTGCGCCTGCGCCTGTCGTACGACACGACCGCGCGCGGGCCCACGCTCGTCGAGCGCTTCACGCCGCCGCCCTTCGACGGTCGCGGGGTCGCCGGCAACGCATCAAATCGCTTCGCGTCGGTGCGCACCGCGGCCTTCGACGCGAGCTACGCGGCCGGAGGCGACGCCGTGCGCTACCGGATCGATCTGCGCGCGTTCTACTCCGGCGCGCGCGGCAACGTCATCGCGCTCAACGAAAGCGGCGCCGGCGACGTGTGGTCCGACGCGCAAGCGATCGACACGGCGGGCGTCGGCGCGTTCGGGCGCATCGGCTTTCTCACGCACAGCTCGGTGCGCGCTGGGCTCTCGTGGCACCGCGCGTTCGCGTCGCTGCGCGCGATCGCCGGCCAGAGCTTCGTCACTGACACGCCGCAGGTCTCGGCCGTGCTGCAGGCCACGATCGAGATCTCCAGCTGGGCCGATCTCATGCTCGGCGCCACCTTCTACGGCGAGCGCAAGAACAACGCGCGCACGCCGAACGAGCGCCAGCGCGGCTTCGCGATCCCGGCGCAAGCGGTCCTGCAAGCCGAGGTGCGCTCGCGGCCGTTCTCGGGTGTGCGCTTCATCGCGCTCGCCAGCAACGCGCTCGACGGCGGCCGCTTCGACGACGCCTTGCGCCCCGACGCGCTGACCGGCCTCGTTCCGCGCGAAGGCCTACGCTTGCTCGGGGGCATCGAGTTCTCGCTCGAGGAGATGCGCGCGGCGGCGGCGCCCGCGAAGGAAGCGACCCCATGAGAGCGATGATTCTCTTCGGCTGCGTGCTCGTCACCGCGTGCTCGGCGTCGAACCAAGTCTGCCGCTCGACGACGACCGAGATCGTCGGCGAATGTTTGGCCACGCTCGACCTGCGCCCGAGCACCGTGCGCATGCGCGAGAGCGCCGCCGGCAACTTGCTCGCCGATGCGCTCCTCGCCGAGGTGCCAGGCGCCGACGTCGCCCTCGTGCCGGCGATCTTGTTCTCGCAGGAGACGAGCTGCGGCCGCCGCGAATATCTGAGTCGTGGCCAGCTCACCCAGACCGACGTCGACGAGCTGGTGCCGGCGCCGGACAACGTCATCCTCGTCCACGCAACGACCGACGATCTGCGGCGCGTGCTCGAGCACTCGGTGTCGCGGCTGAACACTTCGCTGGCTGAGTTCCCGCTCTTTCTCCACGTGGCCGGGCTCACCTTCACGGCCGACTGCGCCGAGCCGCCGCAGACGCTCACCGCCGACGGTCGAGAGATCCTGTTCACCGGCAGCCGCGTGAGCGCCGTGTCGATCATGCTGCGCGGCGTGCCGCCGGTCACCGGCCAGATGCTCAAGGTGGCGACCGTGGCGTCGATGTCGTTGCCGACCTCAGGGTACATCGACCTATCGCGTGACGGCCGCGTCATCGAGGACACCGGCCGCACGCCGCGGGAGTTGCTCGCCGAGCATCTCCGGAGGAAGTCGCCGGTCGACCCGAAGCTCGAGGGCCGAATGGTCCTCAAAGACTCGTGCATCCTCGATTGAGACGACGCTTCGATCGTCGCTCTTTGCTTACCTCAGCAGCGGCTTCAACGTGCTCGCGAGCTCGGCCGGCGTCGGCGCGATGGCGATGCCCGCCGCGCGAAGCGCCTTGTGCTTCTCTTCCGCGGTGCCTTTGCCGCCCGAGATGATCGCGCCAGCGTGGCCCATGCGCTTGCCGGGCGGTGCCGTGGCGCCGGCGATGAACCCGACGACGGGCTTCTTCATGTTCGCCTTGATCCACGCGGCGGCCTTCTCCTCCGCGCTGCCGCCGATCTCGCCGATCATGATCACCGCTTCGGTGTCCGGATCCTGATTGAACATCGTCAGCACATCGATGAAGTCCGTGCCGTTCACCGGATCGCCGCCGATGCCGACGCAGCTCGATTGGCCGAGCCCGAGCGCCGTCAGCTGCCCGACCGCTTCGTAAGTGAGCGTGCCCGAGCGCGAGACGACCCCGATATGCCCCGGCTTGTGAATGTGCCCAGGCATGATGCCGATCTTGCACTGACCGGGCGTGATGACGCCGGGGCAGTTCGGGCCAACCAAACGTGACTTCTTCCCTTCCATGAAGCGCTTGACCATCACCATGTCCAACACAGGGATGCCTTCGGTGATCGCGATGACGAGCGCGACGCCGGCTTCGACCGCTTCGATGATCGCGTCGGCGGCAAACGGCGGCGGCACGAAGATGACGCTCGCGTTAGCGCCTTCACGCTTCACGGCTTGCTCGACGCTGTCGAACACCGGCACTTGGTCGAGCACCATCTGCCCGCCCTTGCCCGGCGTGACGCCGCCGACCACCTTGGTTCCGTACTCGATCATCTGCGTGGCGTGAAACGAGCCCGCGCTGCCGGTGATGCCCTGGACGACGACGCGCGTGTCCTTGTTCACTAAGATGCTCATGACTTATTTCCCCGCCGCGACGACGACTTTTTTTGCGCCGTCGAGCATGTCGTTCGCCGATTGGATCGCGAGGCCGCTGTCCTGCAGCATCTTTCGTCCGAGCTCGACGTTCGTGCCTTCCATGCGCACGACCACCGGCACCTTCAACCCGAGCTCTTTGGCCGCGGTGATCACGCCCTGCGCGATGACGTCGCACTTCATGATGCCGCCGAAGATGTTCACGAAGATCGCCTTCACCTTCGGATCGGTCAGGATGATCTTGAACGCCGCGGTCACCTTCTCGGTGGTGGCGCCGCCGCCGACGTCCAAGAAGTTCGCCGGGTTGCCGCCGGCGTTCTTGATGATGTCCATCGTCGCCATCGCCAAGCCGGCGCCGTTGACCAAGCAGCCGATCGTGCCGTCGAGCGCGATGTACGAGAGATCGTACTTCTTCGCTTCGATCTCCTTCGGATCCTCCTCGTCGAGATCGCGCATCGCCACGATCTCGTTGTGGCGAAAGAGCGCGTTCTCGTCGAACTGCATCTTGCCGTCGAGGCACACGACGCCGCCGTCTTTGGTGACGATGAGCGGGTTCACTTCGAGCAGCGACGCGTCGGTGTCGACGAACGTCTTGTAAAGCAGCTGCAGCACCTTGACGGCCTCGTTCACCGTCTTGCCGGTCATGCCGAGCTTCTGCGCCATGTCGCGCGCGTGATGCGAGCGCAGGCCGATCACGGGATCGACGCCGACCCGGAAGATCTTCTCCGGCGTCTTCGCCGCGACTTCCTCGATGTCGACCCCGCCTTCGGCCGACGCCATGAGGGTGACGCGAGAGGTCTCGCGATCCAAAGTGATCGCGAAGTACAGCTCGCGCGCGATCTTCGATCCCTCTTCGATGTAGACCTTGCGCACCAGCTGGCCTTCGGGCCCGGTCTGCTTCGTCTTCAGCATCATGCCGAGGATGTCCTTGGCCCGCTCGCGTGCCTCTTCCGGTGATTGCGCGAGCTTGACGCCGCCGCCTTTGCCGCGGCCGCCCGCGTGGATCTGCGCCTTGACGACGACCGGCGTGGTGCCGAGCCACTTCGCAATGTCGTACGCTTCGTCCGCCGTCTTCGCGAGCTTGCCGTTTGGCACCGGCAGCCCGAAGCGGCGGAAGACTTCCTTCGCTTGGTACTCGTGGATCTTCACAGGATCTCCTACTTCTTCGTGAGCTTCAGCGGGATGACCGTGCCGGTGCTCGTTTGGATCTGCGTGTTCAGCTCGGTGCCCTTCACCGTGTACGAGCTCGTCTGCACCTTGGTGATGCACACGGGATCGACGCCGGGCGGCGTCACGCACAGCGCCTCCGATGTGCCAGTGCCGCTCGTCGAGGTCGTCAAAGCGCCGCCGCTGTTGTTCGTGCCACTGACGCTCGTCAGGGTCATCGTGATCTGGGTGTCGGTCGACGTATAGGTCGCGGCGGCGCTGATGTCGGCGACCTTCATGTTCGTCGCGTCCTTGGCGGTGATCTTGGCGTTCATGTCGCCTGCGGTGAACGTGACCGTGGCGTCGACGGCCGAGATCTGCGTGATCGTCGTCGGGATGTTGTTGCCGCTCCAGGTGCCGACGAGCGAGCTGCCGCCGCAGGCCACGAGAGAGAGACATATAAAGGACAGGGTGCGCAGGTTCATCATGGGAGACCCTTTCTTGGCGCGCTCCCTTAGGGCCACGGGCGTTCTGAAGCAAGGATCTTCCCGCCGAGCCCGATGACGACTAGAGCGCGCGCCATGACCCTCGATGTGCTCGTGGTCGGCGAAGCGCTGATCGATCTCTACTGCCTGGACGCGGGCGTGCCGCGGCGCATGGACGAGGCCGGAACGCTCGCGCGCTTCTTGGGCGGCGCCCCGGCGAACTTCACCGTCGGCTGCGCCCGCTTGGGCTTGCAGACCGCGCTCGTCACGCGCGTCGGCCAAGACCCGATGGGCCGCTACCTCCTGCGGCTCCTGCGCGACGAAGGCGTCGACACCGAGCGCGTGCGCAGCGCGGTCGGGGCCAAGACCGGGATGTCGTTGGTCTCGGTCCATGGCGGCGAGCGCAGCTTCGACTTCTACGGAGCGCCATCGGCAGACACGCAGCTCGATCCTTCGGACATCGGCGAGCGCATCGACGCGCGCGCGCTGCACTTCGGCTCCAACACCCTCGTCGTCGATCCGGGCCTCGCGACGACGAAGCGCGCGATCGCGATGGCCAAGCGCGACGGCGTCACCGTCTCCTGCGATTTGAACGTCCGCCGCTACCGCTGGTCGAGCGAGGCCGTGATGCGCGAGCAACTCGACTTCGCGACGCGCGCCGCCGACTGGCTCAAGGTCTCCGACGACGAGATCGCGTTCGTGTCGAAGGAGAAGGACTACGACGCGGTCGCCAAGGATCTCCTCTCCCGCGGCCCTTCGCTCGTCGCGCTCACGCTCGGGAAGGACGGCGCGCGCCTCTATACAAAGGAGGAGCAGCGCGTGCTTCCCACGCTGGCCGAGCGCATCGTCGACACGACCGGCGCCGGCGACGCGTTTTGGGCCGGCTGCGTCGCGGTATTCCTGCGCGCGCAAGCGATCAACGGCGCCACACTCGAGGCTGCGTTACGCAGAGGATCCGAGAACGCAGCCGCCGTGATCGCGCAGGTCGGCGCCGTGACGGGCGCCCTCAAAAGTTCACCCGCCGGTGCCTTGCGACCCTAGATCGGAAGATATAGAGAGTCCGCGGCGCCTCGGCTATAGTCCTGAGACCGCTGGAGTTTCTGTCATGCAAAACGATTCGTTGCTCTCTGGCTCGAATCTGCCCTTCCTCGAAGAGCTGTACGAGTCGTATCAAAAGGATCCGCAGAGCGTCGATCCGAGTTGGGTCCCCCTGTTCAAGGCGCTGCGCAACGGCAACGGCGGTAATGGCAACAGCAATGGCAACGGCCATCACGAACCGAGCGCGCCCGTGCTCAGCGTCAGCGCCAGGGTCGATCGCGCGAGCAGCATGCAGGCGCGCGTCGACGACTTGATCCACGCCTACCGCCTGCACGGCCACGTCAAGTGCGATCTCGATCCGCTCGGGCTCACGCCGCCGAAGACCGACCGCACGCTCGACATTCGTTACTACGGCTTTACCGATCAGGACCTCGGCAAGAACTTCAGCCCCGACGGCCTGCCGCTCGGCAGCAACGCGACGCTCGGCGACATCGTGCGCGTGCTCGAGGAGACGTACTGCAAGCACATCGGCGTCGAGTACATGCACATCTTGGACGAAGCGCAGCGCAACTGGCTGCAGCGGCGCATGGAAGAGCGTCGCAACGAGCCGCGCTTCTCGACCGAAGAGCAGCGCCGCATCCTGACGAAGCTGAGCTATGCCGAAGGCTTCGAGGGCTTCCTGCACAAGAAGTACGTCGGCGCCAAGCGCTTCTCACTCTCCGGCGCCGAGACGTTGATCCCGATGCTCGACGCGCTGATCGAGCTCTCCGCGCAAAAGGGCGTCGAAGAGCTCGTCGTCGGCATGGCGCACCGCGGTCGCTTGAACGTGCTGACCAACATCTTCGGCAAGACGCCGGCGATGATGTTCAGCGAGTTCGAGCACAACCAGGATCCGCGGCTCACGCTTGGCTCGGGCGACGTCAAGTACCACTTGGGCTTCTCGCACGACTACAAGGCGCAGAACGGCAAGACCGTGCACCTGACGATGGCGTTCAACCCGAGCCACTTGGAGTTCATCAACCCGGTCGTCGAAGGCCGTGTGCGCGCCAAGCAAGATCGGAAAGAGGACAAAGCGCGCCTGAGCGTGATGCCGGTGCTCATCCACGGCGACGCCGCGTTCATGGGCGAAGGCGTGGTCATGGAGACGCTCAACCTCTGCGATCTCGACGGCTACGTCACTGGCGGCACCGTGCACATCGTCGTCAACAACCAGGTCGGCTTCACCACGAACCCGTCGGACTCGCGCTCCACGCGCTACTGCACGGACATCGCGAAGTTGATCAACGTGCCGATCTTCCACGTCAACTCCGACGATCCCGACGCCTGCGTGTACGTCACGAAGCTCGCGATGGAGTTCCGCCAGCAGTTCAAGAAAGACGTCGTCATCGATCTCGTCTGTTACCGCCGCTACGGCCACAACGAGGGCGACGAGCCGAGCTTCACGCAGCCCGTGATGTACAAGGTGATCAAAGAGCGCGAGCCGGTGCGCACGCTCTACGCGAAGCAGCTGAACGAGCGCGGCAGCCTGACGATGAAGGACAGCGAAGCGATCTACGAGCGCTGCATGGCCGAGTTCGGCGAGCAGCACGACCTCGCAAGGAAGAGCCCGCCGCCCGAGCCGTTCAGCACCTTGGGCGGCGTGTGGCAGAGCTACCGCGGCGGCAAAGACTCGGCGCACCCTGACGTCGACACCAACGTGAAGCAGGAGCGCCTCGTGCAGCTCGCGAAGAAGCTCACCGAGCTTCCTGCGGGGTTCGAGCCACACCCGAAAGTCCACAAGCTGCTCGAGACCCGCGCCGCGATGGGCGAAGGCAAGCAGGCGCTCGATTGGGGTATGGGCGAGATGCTCGCTTACGCCTCGCTCGTCGACGCCGGCGTGCGCGTGCGCATCACCGGCCAAGACGTGCGCCGCGGAACGTTCTCGAGCCGCCACGCCGTCGTCGTCGACCAGAAGACGAACGCGCGGCACTGCCCGTTGACGACGAGCATCGGCAAGGGCCACTTGCCCTTCGAGCTCTACGACAGCCCGCTCTCTGAGGTCGGCGTGCTCGGCTTCGAGTTCGGCTACAGCCTGGACGCTCCAGATTCTTTGGTCGTCTGGGAGGCGCAGTTCGGCGACTTCGTGAACGTGGCGCAGGTGATCATCGATCAGTTCATCTCGTCGAGCTCCGAGAAGTGGAAGCGCTTGAACGGGCTCGTCATGCTCCTGCCGCACGGCTACGAAGGCCAAGGCCCCGAGCACTCGAGCGCCCGCCTCGAACGCTTCATGCAGCTCGCGTCGAACGACAACCTGCAGATCTGCAACCTGACGACGCCGGCGCAGTTGTTCCACGCGCTGCGCCGCCAAGTCTTGCGGCCCTATCGCAAGCCGCTCGTCGTCATGACGCCGAAGAGCCTGCTCCGCCACCCGGAAGCGATCTCGCCGTTGAACGATCTCTCGAACGGCGGCTTTCAGCGCGTCATCGACGACGCCGAGGTGAAGCCGGCGCAGGCAAAGCGCGTGATGCTCTGCAGCGGCAAGGTCTACTACGATCTCATCGACGAGCGGAAAAAACGCGGCCTCGCCGACACGGCGATCGTGCGCGTCGAGCAGCTCTACCCGCTCGCGGAAGTCGCTTTGAAAGAGATCGCCGCGCGCTACAAGAAGGCGAAGGACTTTCTCTGGGTGCAAGAAGAGCCGGAGAACATGGGCTCGGCGTTCTTCATGCAGCCGCGGCTCTCAGATCTCTTCGGCGTCAAGGTCGCCGTCGTCTCGCGCAAGTCGAGCGCGTCGCCGGCCACGGGTTCGAAGGACAGCCACGACCTCGAGCAGGCGCTTTTACTCAAGCAGGCGTTCGGCGACGCCGTGGAATAGTCAGCTATCAGTTTCGCCGAGGCTACAGCTCGCCTTCCACATCCGCCGAACAGCTCGCGACCGGCTTCTTCGTCGCCGCATCCAGTAAGTCGAGCGTCGCCGTATACACACTGACACGCGCGCCGTTCTTGCCGATCTCGGCGAGGCGCAGGAGCTTGCCCGTCGCGATGAAGTCCGGCGCGCCGCCTTCGCTCACCATGTCGAAGACGCCTGAGAGCCGCATGCGCCCCTCCGTCTCGCTGGTCATGAACGTGGGATCGACATTCTGCCCGGTGCGATCCTCGAACCCTTGCAGCCAGATCTTCGGCCGCGCTTGCTGCATGTGCCCTTCCGATCGCCAGCGCGCGATCCAGCCGCCGCCGACGCACTTTCCGGAAAGCTTCTTGGCGATCTCCTTGACGCTCGTCCGCGTCGGGCCGGCCGGCGGCGGCGGCTCTTTTTCTTCGACTGGCGCAGCACGCGGCGGCGGATCTTGGCTCTCGTGGGCGCAGGCGAATAGAACGATGAGGATGAGAGGAAGTCGTCTCATGAGGCGACGCGTAGCACGACGAGGAAGAACGGAGCGACCTGGGAACGCATGGAAAAGAAATACATTGCCTTCGATAGTGGACGTGGATGCGCTGTCGGGTGCCTGGCCTATGTGCTCATGGCCGCATTGTGTTTCGCGGGCTGGTGGTTCAAGGCCATGCTAGTGGGATTCGCCGCTGCGTTCGGCGTGGGTGCTGCGATTTTTGCTGCGGCGTTCTTCGTCGATCGCCGCTGGCGTACGCGTCAGCAGGGGCGTCGGTAGTCGAACGCTCCCGGAAAAATCGCGAGACGGGTTCGTATGGGAGGCGCGACCGAGCGAGCAGCGCAGGCGTACTTCCTGTACGCTGAGCAGCGCAGCGACCAAGCAACGAAGCAGACGGGCCCGTATCGCGATTTTTCCACCGCGACGCACATCACACCACGTGAACGCGGTGTCCGGGCTACGCAACCATTGCATACCCCGGACAAGGCGATCAGAACACCCAGTCGTTTTCGATTGACCTTGTAAGCGCGAAAGATCGTTCACAATTTTCCAAAATGCGGGAAGGACGACAGGGACTTACGCTCTGCGGCACGGTGATTGAAGAGAACACGCCTACGATGAAAGTGCTCTTGGTCAGTCCCCTCGACTTGGCCGCGCCCAGCGGAGTGAACAAACAAATCTTCGGTCTCTGCCGCGTCCTCACCGCCGCCGGCATCGAAGCCCACGTCGCCGGCAGCTCGAGCACCCAGCACCGCTTCGGCGATCGCGTCCACAGCTTCTTCGCGACGAACGACGGCACCAAGAAGACCGCCGCCACGATCGAGAGCCAGATGAGCGCGCTCATCGCCCGCGAGAGCTTCGACGTCGTCCATTCCTACGAGCCGCTCGCCAGCCCGCTGACGACCGCCGCCATGCACGCGCACGCCGCGGCGACGGTGGCCACCTTCTTCAGCCGCCCCCTAGGCGCGGACAAATCCCACGCGCCGCGACGCTGGCTCACCCGCCTGCTCGCGCGCAAAAGCACGGCCTTGGTCGACCAGATCCAAGGTCTCGTCGCGACCTCGCGTTCGGTCCAGATGGACGTACGCGAGGCGTTCGCGCGAGACGCCGCCGTGATCCCGGTGGGCATCGACGGCGCGCGCTTTCACCCGGAGGCCCGCGGTGAAGGCGACGCGCCGAAGACCGACCCCCGCACCTCGCTCCTGAAGGTGCTCTTCGTCGGCGATTGGCAACGGAAAGAGCGCGGCTTCGATCTGCTCTACGCCGCGCTCGAGCGCTTGTCGGCGATGCGCCCCATCGAGCTCGCGGTCGTCGGGTCGACGCAGAAGCCGGGGCTGGCGCAGACGGCCAGCTTGCACACCCGCTTCTTCGGCCACGTCTCCGACCTGCGCCTCCCCGAGCTCTATCGCCGCACCGACGTCGTGGTCGCGCCCGCGCTCGACAAGCGTGTCGGCGGCTCGGCGCTCGTCGAGGCGATGGCGTGCGGCGCGCCGGTCATCGCCAGCGACGTCGGCCCGTACAAGGAGCTCGCCGCCGGCTCCGGCGCGGTGCTCGTTCCCGCCGCCAACCTCGACGCGCTCGTGGCAGCGCTCTCGGTCCTCGCCGCCCGGCCCGAAGAACGGCTGCTCCGCGGCGAAGCGAACGCCCTCGCCGCAGAGAGCTATCGTTGGGAGCACCTGCAGGGCGACATCATCAGCCTCTACGAGCGCGTGAGCCCAAAGAGCCGCACGGCGTCCCTCGCCGCGTCCGCACCGACCGCGATCGCTCGCGCAGAGGAAGCAGCGCTCAGCGACGCGCCGAACGAGGCAGCCAAAAAGCTCCGCTCGCTCGCGCTCTAGCCTCGCCGCCTTGCCCGATTCCACCATGCCGACTAAGGTCCGCGCCGCGTGTCGCGCCTGTGGATCATCGTCGTCTTTCTCGCCGCGCCAGCGTACGCAGCCGATCCTGCGTCGCAGCCGGCATCCATCCCCGCCGTCGAGAAGCTCTCCCTCGCCGATGTGCTGCGCCTGACCGGTGAGCGCTTCGCCCTCGTCACCGACGCCGAGTGGCAAGTGCGCGTCCAGCAAGCGCAGAAGGATCAGGCCTTCTGGGCCTTTTGGACGCCGATCGAAGTCATCGGCATGATCGGCGGTCCCACGCCCGAGGCCCGTGGCAACGGCACGTACTTGCGCACCGAAGCTTCGCTGCAAGGCGACCTCAACTTCGGCAAGCCCGGCTTCTTCGCCGGTTATCGCGCGCAGGGTGCGATCCCGGTCATGACCTTCGGCAAGCTGCACTCGCTGCGCGCGCTCGGCAAGATCGGCGTCACGATCGCCGAGGCCAACAAGGAGCGCGTGAAGAACGAAGCGAAAGCCAACGCCGCGCGCGCGTACTTTGGCCACATCGCCGCGCAGGGCTTCTTGGACCTCGTCGGCGAGAGCGAAAAGACCCTGCAAGACGCGCTGAAGAACGCCGAGCGCATGGTGCAGGCGAATTCGGATCAAGTGAGCGACAACGACATCTTCATGCTGCGCACGCTGTTGAGCCAACTCGTGGCGCGCCGCGCTGAAGCCCAAGCCGGCGCCGCGTCGGCGAAGGAGGCCATCCGCTTCCTCACCCGCGGCGACGAGGACGCGCCGCTCGAGCTCGAAGCGGTCAATCTGCGCTTGCCGGACGCGCCGCCCGTCGCGGTCGACGTCCTGCAAAGCGCCGCGCACGAGCACCGCGCCGAGCTCAGCATGGCCGACAAGGCGGTCTCCGCGCGCAAAGAAGCGCTGTGGATCAAGAAGGCGTCGCTGTTCCCCGACTTCTTCTTGTTCGGCTATTACACGCAGAACTACACGAGCAATCAGGACTACCAGCGCAATCCGTTCCTGAACAACGTGGCGAACGAGTGGTCCGGCGGTATCGCCATCGGCGCGCGGCTCACGCTCGACATCCCGATGAAGGTCGCGCAGATCAAAGAAGCCGAGGCGGAGTTGCACAAAGCGGAGAACCAGCTCTCCGCCGCCGATGGGTACATCTCCTTACAAGTGAAGAAAGCCTACGCCGATCTGCAGAGCGCGCGGGCGCAGGCGCTCGAGCTGCAACGCGCGGAACGCTCGGCGAAGTCCTGGGTCATCTCGAGCGTGCTCAACTTCAACTCGGGGCTGAGCCCGGCAGGCGATCTGTTCCAAGCGATCCGCGCGTATGCTGAATCGTCCGCCATGCGGCGCAAAGCAGAGCTCGACTATCACACGGCCGTCACAGCGGTTGCGGAGGCGGTGGGCGTCGATTACCTTGGCGCCTTCGAGCTCGTTCATGCTAGCCGAGGCCGCTAGGTTCGCCGAAATACGCGCCGAGCGGCCCGCCGACCGCCGGAGGAGTACAGACCGCATGCTCTTGAAACGCCTCGTCAATATCGCTCTCACCGCCGTTGCCTTCAGCGCTTTTTCGCTCACCGCCCAAGCCGCTCAAGCCAAAGCCGCCCTTGAAAGCGCGCGCGAGCGGATGAAGACCATCGCCCAAGACAAGACGAGCCTCGAGAACAAGCAAGCCGCGATGCGCAAGCTGCAACGCGAGCTCTTGGACTTCGCGTACGTCTCGGAGCAAACGCTCGGCGAGAATTGGGCGAAGCTGAGCCCGAAGCAGAAGAAGGACTTCGCCGCCGCGCTCGAGCAGCTCGTCGAAGCGAGCTACCTCGGCAAGATGCGCGACGCCGACACCGCCGACATCGAGTTCGGTGAAGAACAAACGACGGCCGAGGGCACCGAAGTCCACGCGACGGCGACCGCGCAAGGCAGCGAGATCCACCTCGTGTTCAAGCTGAAGGCGAAGCCCCAAGGCGGCTGGCTCGTCACCGACGTCGTCATCGACGACGTCTCGCTCGTCCGCAATTACAAAGCGCAGTTTCAGAAAACGCTGGCGAAGGCGAGCATCGCAGAGCTGCAAGCGAAGCTGCAAAAGAAGGCGACCGAGCTCAAGAACACACCGAACACGACCGCGACGAACGAGCTGAAGACGAAGCAACTCTAGCCAGACGCTGCGATACGGAAACGACATGTCTTGCGTTGCACGCGAGCCGCGTGACATCGCAGCGCCTGGCTAGCTTCATTCTGGGCGACCGAGTCGCCTTACCTTGGCTTGCTCTCGCTGGCCTAGCGCGTTAGCACCTCGCCCCATGGCGGAAGCAGCAAAGAAGTCTCGCCCCGAAGGTGGCTACAAGATCGCCGTGCTCGACGGCGACGGCATCGGCCCCGAGGTCATGCAGGCGACGCGGCAGGTGCTGACCGCCACTGGCATTCCCTTCGAGTTCATCCACGTTCCGGCCGGCGCCGCCGCGATCGCATTGCACGGAAAAGCCATGCCCGACGAAACGCTCGCGACCATTCGCGAGTGTCATGCGGCAATCAAAGGTCCGACCGGCACGCCGATCGGCGGCGGCCATGCGTCGGCCAACGTGGCGCTGAGAAAGGCGCTGAACCTCTACGCGAACTTGCGGCCTGTGCTATCGCTGCCTGGCGTGCCGTCACGCTACGAAGGCGTCGACCTGGTCATCGTGCGCGAGAACACCGAGGATCTTTACGCGGGCATCGAGCACGTCGTCGTCCCGGGCGTCGTCGTCGGCATGAAGGTGATCAGCGAGACCGCGTCGACGCGCATCGCGGAGTACGCGTTCGAATACGCGACGAAGCACAAGCGCCGCCGCGTCAGCGCCGTGCACAAGGCGAACATCATGAAGCTCGCCGACGGCTTGTTCCTCAACTGCTGCCGCAAGGTGGCGGTGAAGTACCCGCAGATCACCTACGACGAAGTGATCGTCGACGCCTTGTGCATGCAGCTCGTGAAGGATCCGACGCGCTTCGACGTGCTCGTGCTCGAGAACCTCTACGGCGACATCGTCAGCGACCTCTGCGCCGGCTTGGTCGGCGGCCTCGGCGTGGTGCCGGGCGCGAACATTGGGCAAGGGCAAGCGGTGTTCGAAGCCGTCCACGGCAGCGCACCCGACATCGCCGGTAAGAACCTGGCGAACCCGACCGCGCTCCTGCTCTCGGCGGCGATGATGCTCGATTGGCTCGACGAGCCGGTGGCCGCGAAGAACGTGCGCCGGGCGATCGACGAAGTCTATTCGAAGACGCGCATCCGCACCGGCGACGTCGGTGGCACCGCGACGACCGACGTCTTCACGCGCGCCGTCTGCGATCAGGTGACGCGCTTCGTTCAAGAAGCGCAGCCGCTGTAGGTCCCAGGGACCTTTTTCCTTCCGGCGTCAACGACGTCGAAAGAGAGCCTCTTCGGGAAAAAGGTCCCTGGGACCTTTACGCGGCTTCGGCGTCGTCGTTGCGGGCCGATGCGATCTTCCCCGTGAGCAACGCTCGGCTCGGTTTTGGAAAGCCCTTCACTAGGCACAGCCAGTCGCCGGTGTAGACCGCGTACGCCATCGCCGCGCCACCGAGCGCGCCGGCGAAGCCCGGCGAGAGCGCGTCTTGGCCAGAGAGGTATAAGCCCGGGATCGTCGTCGCCGGGCGCA
>JADLHZ010000023.1 GCA_020848545.1 Deltaproteobacteria bacterium
CAGATCGATTCTCTCTTTGAAGCACATCTCCAATCCGTTTCACCCGACGGCGCAATTCGAGAGCCAGTCCGCGCGCGCGTCAGGAAGAAAATGGGATGCTGCCGGTGGAACAGCGTGAGAGCCGACAAGCAGCCTTCAGGAACGTGCGCGCGAGCGCGAGAACGTCAGCTCTTCTTTCCCGAAGCGGCGGCACACGAAGCTCCACGACTCGCAGTCGGTAATAGAGGTCCTGCCGAAACCGAGCCGCGTGGACTTCCGTGAGCAAATCACGGTTCGTTGCTGCGAGGACTCGCACATCGACCTTGCGGTTTTTGTTTTCTCCGACGCGCCGAACCTCTCGCTCCTGCAGGGTTCGTAGGAGCTTCACCTGCATCGGCGCCGACACTTCGCCAATTTCGTCGAGGAGCAGCGTGCCACCGTTCGCCGCTTCGAACAGCCCAGGACGATCCTGTGTGGCGCCCGTGAATGCGCCTTTGGCGTGGCCGAAGAGCTCCGACTCGAGCAAGGTCTCTGGCATCGCACCGCAATTGATCGCGACGAAGGGACCTCCAGTGCGCGTAGACTCGTCGTGGATGAGCCGGGCAAGCCGCTCCTTGCCGACGCCACTTTCTCCCGTCACGAGCACGGTCGAATCCACCTTGGCGACGCGCCGTGCAAGATCGATGACGCGTAGCATGGCGTCGCTGTGAGCGATCAAACCGGAGGTGTTCGTGTCCGGCGCGTCAGCCCCGAGCGCCTTCTTACGGGCGCGCAGGCGTTGCTCGACTTGCTTGAGCTCCGTCGCCACGCGATCGAGCGCTCCCTCCAAGCACGCTCGATCGTAGAAGGGCAGATGAGTTTCGATCTCGGCGCCCCATTCTTCACGCGTTCGTCCGACGACGGAGCAGACCGCATCTCCCTTGGCGCGGCAGCGCTCTTCTACGCAGTAGACTTCGCCACCGTTGCAGAACGAAAGATAGCCGCTGGCAAAGCCCGTCAGCGTCCAGCACACGGGCTCCTCGGAGCGTCCAAGTTGCAGAAGATGCTGCTCGGCTTCATAGGAGTCCTGCCAGAGCGACTCAGCGAGCAGGTGCGTGCGCTGGTGAGCAGGCATCTCGACGACAACTAGACCTTGCAGGGTGTGCAATCGGCCGCCCGCGCGCTTCCACTCGGACTCGTCGTCCCATGGGAAGGCGCTCTTGAGGGTTTCGGCCGTGCGCCATCCATGCGCGTAACCGAAACGGGTCAATACGCCCCGTGCCCCCGCTTGTCCGAGGAGCTGAATGAGCTCTCGGCGCAAGAGTCCGAGTGCAACGGCGTCGAACAAGAGGGAGCGTTGGCCGGCGAAGCGCAGTACGCCGCCCTTCGGATCGAGCTCGAGCAGCTCGCGCAGATCCAGGTCCGAGGCCTTCATTTTAGGCTCCAATCAAAACGAGAGAGTGGATCTCGTTTTGATAGCACCAGCGTCGGCTCAAAGCCAGTAACCCATTGAAATGGTTAGAGTTGGGGATTTGGCCCGCGCATTGCTCTCTACTGGTGCAACACAGAGCGAACGCTCAATGACAGGGAGAGCAACATGGCAATCGAAACATGGAAGATCGACAGCAGCCACTCAGGAATTCACTTCTCGGTCCGGCACATGGTGATCGCGAAGGTCCGCGGACAGTTTGCGCGCTGGAGCGGCAGCGTCCTCGTCGAGGACGGTGACCTCGCCAAAGCGAAGGCCGACGTCATCATCGACGCGACCAGTATCGACACCGGGGTCGCCGATCGGGACGCACATTTGAAATCACCGGACTTCTTCGATGTGGCCAAGTTCCCGGAGATAACGTTCAGAAGCGAGAGTGTCGAGAAGCTCAGTGACGAAGCCCTGCGCGTCAGCGGCGAGCTGACGATTCGCGGCGTCACCCGCAGCGTGCTCCTCGACGTCGAGCACAACGGTCGCACGAAGGACCCATGGGGAAACGAGCGCGTGGGCTTCACCGCGAAGACCTCGGTCGACCGCAAAGACTTCGGCCTCACGTGGAATCAGGTCCTCGAGGCGGGCGGCGTCATGGTGGGCGACCGCGTGACGATTGAGATTGAAGTAGAGGCAGTGAAACAGAGCGCGGCGAAGGCCGCTTAACCAGGAGAGAGTCATGGCAACAAAGATTGGAATCATTGGAGACGGCAACGTGGGCAGCGCTCTTGGTCGAGGCTTGACGCGCGCCGGACACGAAGTGCGCGCGGCAGGCAAGGACAAGGCCGCTGTTCTACAGACCGCGCAATGGGGCGAGATCGTTCTTCTCGCAGTGCCATTCGGTGCGATCGATGAGGTCGTCGCAGATGCAGGTGAAGCGCTCGCCGGCAAAACAGTCATCGACGTGACGAACGCTCTCGATGCCAGCATGAACCTCGCCATCGGGTTCACGACGAGCGGTGCGGAGGAGCTACAGAAGAAGCTGCCGAAGGCGCGCGTTGTGAAAGCGTTCAACACCGTGTTCGCACAGAACATGGACTCCGGTCGTCTCGGAGACAAGCCCCTGACGGCCTTCGTTGCGGCCGATGATGCGCTCGCGAAGAAAACGGTGATGGAGCTGGCACGGGGGATCGGGTTTGACCCGATCGATGCCGGCCCGCTCAAGAATGCCCGCTTGATCGAGCCACTGGCGTTTCTCAATATTCAGCTCGGCTACGCGCTCGGCATGGGCACGCAAATCGGATTCAAGCTGTTGCACGGTTGAGAGTAATTCAAGCGCGGTCTAGGCTCGAAGGTCTTCTTTCGGCCACCGCACAACAACAAGGTTTAAGGGGAAAGTCATGAAACTGAAGAATCAAGCAATCATCGTTACCGGTGGCGCGAGTGGCATCGGATACCACGCAGGCCTCGCGCTCGCAGCCGAAGGCGCGAACATCATCGTCGCTGACTTCAACCTGGACGGAGCGACGAAGGTCGCTGCGGAGCTGACGCAGAAAGGAGTGAAAGCGTTCCCATTCAAAGTCGACGTTTCAAAAGCGAGCGACGTGGAGACGATGGTCAATTTTGCCGTCGAGAAGCTCGGCACCTTGAACGGAATCTTCAACAACGCAGGCATCGGGCTCGTGAAGCCTTTCCTCGAGATGGATCCCGCAACTTATCTCAAGGTGATCGAGGTCGATCAGCACAGCGTCTACTACGGCATGTATTACGCCGCGAAGAAGATGGTCGCGCTCGGCGCGAAAGGCACGTTCGTCAACACCGCATCGATCTACGGATCCATGGCTGCGCTCGGAAGCTTCAACTACAACGCGGCAAAGGCGGCGGTGATCAATATGACACGCGCGGCAGCGCTCGAGCTCGCGCCGCACGGAATCCGTGCCGTCGCCGTAGCGCCGGGCTTCGTCAACACGCCCATCCTCGGCAAGGACGCTGCCATGAAGGAAGCGCTCGCGAAGCAACACCTGCACGGCAAGCTCATCGAGCCCGAGCAGGTGGCGAGCGTGGTCGCGTTCCTTTTCACCGAAGCAGCCTCAGCCATCAACGGCTCGACGATCCCTGTGGAAGACGGCTTTCAGATCTTCAAGAACAGCTGATTTGGGATCTGGGGCCGGGCGGCCACGCTGGCATTGCCAGAGAGGTCGAGGTAGCCGCAGCAACTTCAACCTCATAGAAGCACAAACACAAACCGAGGGAAAATTTCATGAGTACCAAGTCAGTCGCATTGTCGCTCGTCGTTGCTAGCGTCGTTGCCGTCAGCGCCTATGCCTATGCGGCAGGCGCAAAGGGCAAGGACGCGAAGGACGCGAAGGAAGCGAAGGATGTCCACGCCACGCGCCTCGAGAAGTTCGATGAGCTCGACTTCGAGGCGTTCTCGAAGGCGAATTGGGACCTGTTTCACAAGACCCATTCGGACGACGTCGTCGTGGTCTGGCCTGACGGCCACGAGACCAAGGGCTTCGATAAGCACATCGAAGACATGAAATACATGTTCAGCTACGCCCCGGACACCAAGATCACCGGCCACCCGGTGAAAGTTGCCAGCGGAGAGTGGACCGCCGTGATCGGTGAAATGACCGGCACCTTCAGCAAGCCGATGGTTCTGCCGGACGGAAAAACGATTCAGCCGACCGGCAAGAAGTTCAAGCTGCAGATGTCGACCTTTGCCCACTGGAATGGCGAGAAGTTCGACAAAGAAATTCTGTTTTGGGACAACCAAACGTTCATGAAACAGATCGGCTTGGCGCAGTAACTCCGCCTCTCAAACCGCCTTACCCGCATTGAGCGCACCGAGAAGGACTTCGCGAAACGCTGTGACCTTGCGCGGGGCGGGGCCCGCTGGCTGCAGCATGATGAAGCTGGCGGTTGAAAGCCGCACGCGCGTGAGCACGGGAACCAAAGATCCGGCCGCGACCAGCGGATCCGCGACGAAGTTTGGCAGCAGTCCAATGCCGATACCCGCGCGTGTGGCCTCACGGACGAATAGCATGTCGTTGCTCGCAACCCTTGGCTCGAAGCCGGCCGGAACCCGTAGGCGCCTGCTCGCCGCAAAGAAGCCAATCCAGTCATGGTCGCTTGCCCATTGTTCACGCGGTGATCCTCGGCGAGCGAGGTAACTCGGCGAAGCGTAGAAGCGCAGGTCTATGAGCATGATCCGACGCCGGACCAGCGAGGAGTCCTTTTCCTTTCCGGTGCTCGCGCGCAAGGCCAGATCGAACCCCTCCGCGACGAGATCCACCTTCCGATTTCCAAGATCGAGACGGACGCGTACCTGCGGGTAGAGCGAGACAAAGCGCGCGATCACGTCAGGAAGCAGCGTCACGCCGAGGTCGGGCGGTGCTGTCAGGCACAAGGTACCGGCGGGCTCCTGCTGACGCTCGGGCAAATTCGTCAAAGCCGCTTCGATGCTGCGCACGTGCGAAGCGGACCGCTCGAACAGCGCCTGCCCCGCGGCGCTGAGTGAAACGTGTCGCGTCGTGCGATGAACCAGCTGAGCTCCGGCGAGCGCTTCGAGGCGCGCGATGCTGCGACTCACGGTTCCTGTCGTCACGCCGAGGCGCTGAGCAGCAGCCGAAAAGCTTGCCGTTTCGCCCACTGCAACCAACACCGCCACCAGATCGATTGTTGTATTCATGCAATAGACAATTGCCAAAGCACAGGTTGATGAACTAATGCAAAGGTAGCATCTTCGAGCCAGAGGATCAGACCCATGAAAAACACCGATCATCGAATCACTCGGCGAAGAGTGTTGGCCGCTGGCATCGCTGGTGCCGCGAGCCTCGTGACAGTCAGAGCGACTGCGAAAACAAAATCTAGAGGAGGTTCTATGTCTGCGAAAATGCCCGTCGCGTTCTTGCCCCATGGCGGCGGTCCCGTCACTCACGTCGAGCTCGGAATGCCGAAGGCCGAGGTCGAATCACTCGGCCGTTACTGGCGGTCGGTGCGTGATCTTCCGCCCACTACGCCGCGCGCGATCTTGGCCGTGTCGGCGCACTGGGAGGAAGGTGTACCAACGGTGATGTCGTCCGCCCGACCGCCCATGCTCTACGACTACGGCGGTTTCCCGGCCGAGGCGTACAAGATCACTTGGCCCGCGCCCGGCGATCCGGAGCTCGCATCGCAGGTGCGCGATCTCCTGGGGAGAGCGGGGTTCGCTACGGCGGAAAACAAGCAGCGAGGCTTCGACCACGGAACCTTCACGCCGCTGAAACAGACATATCCGAACGCCGATGTGCCGGTCCTCCAGCTCTCGCTCAAGCGCGGGCTCGACGCGGCAGAGCACCTAGCCCTCGGGCGTGCGCTCGCGCCACTTCGCGAGGAGGGCGTCTTCATCGTGGGCAGTGGCGACACATTCCACAACATGGCCGAGTTTTTCGGAGGGAATGCCTTCGACAAATCGATGAAGTTCGATGAATGGCTGAAGAACGCGGTCACAGGTAGCGTCGCGAAACGGGATGAGCTGCTCACAACGTGGGAGAAGGCTCCGTTTGCTCGCTACTGCCACCCACGCGAGGAGCACCTGATTCCGCTGATGGTGATCGCTGGCGCAGCCGGCAATGATCCCGGAACGATTACTTGGAGCGGGCCGTTCATGGGCACACAGCAAACTGGCTTTCATTTCGGATGACGGCTGTTGGTGCGCGAATGATCGAGGTAGTACAAAAAAACCGCGCCTCGCGCTCACCGCCAGGCTAGCTCGAAAGGTTAGAGGAAAATGGTCACGCCAGCATCGCAACCGAAGCTCAAGGTCCTGGTCTTTGCGGCCTCGCTTCGCGCAGATTCATTGAACCGCAAGCTCGCGACCTTGGCTGCCAAAATTGCCGAGCAGCATGGGGTGATCGTCGATCACGCTTCGATGCGGGAGCTCGACGTTCCGTCCTACGACGGCGACGTGGAAAGCAGCGCAGGCATTCCGAAAGGAGCCCAAGAGCTCAAGCGTCGACTTACGGAAAGCGACGCCTTCATCATCGCCTCGCCCGAGTACAACGGCTCGATGCCGGGCATGCTCAAAAACCTCATCGACTGGACCTCGCGCTTCAGGCCGCAGCCATTCGACACAAAGCATGGCCTACTCTTGAGCGCGTCGCCCTCGATGGTTGGCGGCAACCGAGGTCTCTGGGCGCTGCGCATGCCGTTCGAGCATCTTGGCGCGCGCATCTACCCAGACATGTTCTCGCTTGCTCAGGCGCACAAGGCGCTCGTCGAGGGTGACATCGCCGATGCCGCGTTGCGAGCGCGCTTCGAAAAGACGGTGCAAGCGTTCTTGTCGCTCGCCGAAGCGGCCAAGCACTATCCGTGCATGAAGCGCGCGTGGGTCGAATTTCTCGGCGAACCGCCTAGCGCTGGGGCTGATCGTGTGGACCCCGTGTCGCCATGAGCCTACGGCCGGCCTTAGATCCGCAGTGCAGCGAATCGTCGCCGGAGCGTGTCGTCACGACGATCATCGACGCCCGGCCGCGCGACCTTGGCGGTCTTGAAGTTCGACGCGTCCTGCCTTCGATGGCGCGGCGAATGGTCGGCCCGTTCACGTTCTTCGACGAAATGGGCGCGGTCGAGCTCTCTCCCGGCCAAGGCGTCGACGTGCGACCTCATCCACACATCGGGCTAGCAACGGTGACCTATCTGTTCGAGGGGGAACTGCTTCACCGCGATAGCTTGGGCTCGCATCAGCTCATTCGTCCGGGAGACATCAATTGGATGACCGCAGGACGTGGAATTGTTCACTCCGAGCGCACGCCCGGCGACCGAAAAGCTGCGGCCAGACTGCACGGCCTTCAGCTTTGGGTTGCGCTCCCTCAGGCCTACGAAGAGACAACGCCATCATTCCATCACCATCCTGGCGAGACGCTGCCAGTGAGAGACTCTGATGGAGTGCACCTGCGTGTGCTTGCCGGTACGGCATACGGCATGACGTCGCCCGTAGAGATCCTGTCTCCGCTCTTTTACGTCGAGGCCCTGATGCCCGCGGGACGCGAACTAGCGCTTCCTCCGGAATACGAAGAGCGCTGCATCTACGTGATCGAAGGAGCGATCCATACGGGTGCCGAAGGCGCTGAAGCCGGGCGCATGCTGGTTTTCGATCCGAAGACGCAGGTCGTTCTTCGAGCGGAACGCGCGAGTCGCATCGTGCTGCTCGGCGGGGCACCACTCGAGGGCAAACGCTACATCGATTGGAACTTCGTCTCGAGCTCGAAGGAGAAAATCGAGCAAGCAAAACGCGACTGGAAGGACGGGCGCTTTCCCAAAGTGCCCGGCGACGAAGTCGAATTCGTGCCACTTCCCGGTTCTTCGTCATGAGCAACGTCGAGCAATATCTTCATTGCTTCCACTCGCACACAATCACATCAACGCGGAGGGTACGATGAGCGACCATGATAACAGCGCCACGCAGACGGTCCGCCGCATGTTCGCAGCTTTCGCCGCCGCTGATCTCGATGCGCTCATCGAGACCGTTCATCCGCATTCTCGTTGGGTGTACTACGGCGCGAACCCGCGACCCACGAAGGCGGAGATCACGGGGCGCGCTGGGGTCCGAGCGTTCTTCGAGAAGATTTTGAAGCGGTTGGAGATGTCCGCTTTCAATACCCTCGAGTTCGTCGCGCAGGGCAACACGGTCATTGTGCTCGGCAACGAGTCGGGGAAAGTGCGCGCGACAGGACAGCCATTCCATAACGAGTGGGCACAGAAGTACGTGGTCGAGGATGGCCTCATCGTCGAGATGGCCGAGTGGAACGTGCAGATTGACCAACCAGACCCGCGTGACCAAGCGAGTGCATCGTGAAGCAGCGCGTCGCCCGTGCACAGCGAAGCACTGAGGTGCGATCATGCATGTGACCACACTTGCGTCGCCCACGGTGTGGATGGGCTTTGCCGTGCTCGTCGTCGCAGTGCTCGCGATCGACCTCGGTGTCTTCAATCGCAAAGCGCACGTCGTAAAACCACGCGAAGCGCTCGTTTGGACCGGCGTCTGGGTCTCACTCGCGCTCGCATTCAGCGTGTTCGTTTGGCAGCGCTTCGGTGCGACTGCAGCGGAGGAGTACCTGACGGGTTACGCGATTGAGAAGGCGCTCTCCGTCGACAACCTCTTCGTCATGTACGCAGTCTTCACCGCCTTCTCGATTCCGGCCCTTCATCAACACCGCGTCCTGTTTTGGGGGATCCTCGGCGCCGTCATGATGCGCACCATCATGGTGTTCGCTGGCGCAGCGCTGCTCGCGAGCTTTCATTGGCTCATCTTTATCTTTGGCGGGTTCCTCATCATCACCGGCATCAAGATGCTGCTTCGCCGGGACGAGCGCCCGCATCCCGAGAACAGCCGCGTGCTTCGCGCCATCAAGAAAGTCCTGCCCGTTAGCAACGAGCTCCATGACGGTAAGATGTTCGTCCGTCTTGGAGGTGTGCTGACGGCTACTCCGGTCTTCCTCGCGCTCGTCACAATCGAGGCGACGGACGCCGTGTTCGCGGTCGACTCCATCTTCGCTATTTTCGCCGTGACGACCGACCCGTTCATCGTGCTCACGTCGAACGTCTTTGCCATCCTTGGCTTGCGCTCGCTGTACTTCGTGCTGTCCGGCGCCGCGGAGCGTTTCAAGTACGTTCAACCTGGTCTCGCTCTGGTCCTCGTGTTCGTCGGCGTGAAAATGGCCATCTCGGACTGGGTGAAGATCCCGGTGCTCGCATCACTCGCAGTGATCGTGCTCCTTGTCGGTGGCTCCGTCATCGCATCACTCATCGGGACGAAAGACCGCGCCCTGAACACCGGGTCCTAGTCCTAGCCAGGACGTCGCGTCGCTATCCCGAGCTGTTTGAACGTTTGAACAAAGGCGTCGATCGGATCACTCCGCAAATACCTCGCCGACGTTGCGCAGCGCAGTCGCTAGGGACTCCTTGACGTCACGCACCTTTGTGCCGGCAGCACTCCCCACGGGCGCGAGGAGCCAGAGCGGGGGTCCGCCATCTAGCTCGTCGTCGAGCCGAAGCCTTTCGTCCTCGTGCGCCAGAGCGCTCGGCAGTGCCGCGCGACCGAGACCGAACCGGCAGGCGTCACGCATCGCAAGGAGCGAGCTGCAGACGATCGCACCGGGCGCGGTCTCGGGAACGTGACGCCACCAACGCATGGATGTTTTCGCGCGTAGCGCAGCGCCAGGAAGCACCCAGGTCGCAGGGGCCCCGGGTGCTCGGTAGATCCCGATCCGCAACCGGCCGAGCCGTCGTCCTCGCAGGCTCCCGCGCGGCGACTGGCTCGGGCGCAAAGCGAGATCGACTTGGCCAGGAAGCAGCTCGAGCTCGTCATCGGTTACGAGGATCTCGACCGCGTGGGCGAGGCGTGCGCGCGCTACCGCAGCACAGAGTAGCGGCGAGAGCACATCGCTCGTCGTGATGACGACGGTGTGCTCCCGTCTCCTGCGTTCCGCCCCCACAAACATCTGGATCTGACCGGCCGCAGAGTGCATCGCCCCCGCGTCCTCCGCGATCCGCTGCGCCAGAGCGGTCGGCACAAGACGTGCGCCACGCGCAAACAAGGTCGCGCCGAGCCGTCCCTCGAGCGCTGCGATACGGCGCGACACCGTGGAGTGCCGCAGCGTGAGCTCCCGGCCTGCGGCCTCGACGCTCCCTGTGCGCACAAGCGCCTCGAGGGTCTGAAGGTCTTCCCATGATATGTGCATGCACGCACAGCGTTTGTGCGTTCACGCGTAGCTGTCAATCCTCCTCTGAACGGTTACCTATAGTGTGCGCAACGTCGCGCATTGAGGAGTCAATCATGGTCTCGAGCCCCAAAGACATTCCCGCCGCTTTCGCGTCTGCCTTTAACCGCAAGGACGTCGAAGCACTGCTCGCACTGTACTCGGACGACGCCCTGCTCGTGGCAGACGGTACTGCGGAGGTCCCGAGAAGCGGCTTGCGGGCGGCGCTCGAGGGCTTCCTCGGCTTGCCAGGGCCCATTACCATGTCGCTCCGTCGTGCCGTCGTTCAGGGTGAGACCGCGGTCGTGATCGCAGAGTGGAGCCTTCCGAACGGAGTCACGGGAACCACATCGGACGTTGTGCGTCGCGAGCCTGACGGGGGCTGGCGCTATGTCATCGATGCCCCCTTCGGGATCCGATCCTGAGGCTCTCACGCCGGAGCCTCCTCGTCGCGACCGCGAGCATGCTCATCGGTTGTAGGTCTAGAGGACAACGTATGCCGACACTGCTCCATCGACCCGTTTCGACCCTGCCTGAGACCGCGCTCCCTTGGCTCTCGTTGCGCGATCACTTCGTCGCCACTGTCGGTCCTCACGCTGGGGAGGGGCAGCCGCTAGGCCCTCTGCTTGTTCTCGCCGACGCGACCTTCGCGCCACGGTCGCGGTTCCCTCTGCACCCGCATAAGGAGATGGAGATCCTGAGTATCGTCGTCGACGGTACCATGTCGCATCACGGGGACCAGGAGCACGGTGCCGCACTTGGGCCACGGAGCGCGCAACTCATCTCGGCCCGGAGCGGCATGGTGCACGCCGAGGGTAACGACACGGACACTCCGACGCGCATGCTGCAGGTGTGGTTCGAGCCTGACCGCCACGGGGGAGCGCCCGCGTACTTTTCTCGTCAGCTTGGCGGTGTTGGTCGTCAGCTCGTCGCGGGTGATGAGGGCATGCCGTTGCGCACGGACGCGAAAGTCTGGTGGCTCTCAGCTGGACCCCTTGGGCCAGGCCCTCTTGTCGTGCAGCCGGGACGGCGAGGCTACCTCCTCGCGCTGACAGGGCCTGTCCGTGTTGAGGCGACGAGCGGAAGTCCAGGCGTGCTCTTGCAGGCCGGCGATGGCGCCTACGTCGAGCAGGGTGAATATGTGCTCACGGCGGAAAGCGCGCGTGCCGTGCTTTGGATCGATCTTCCGTCGGGTGTGTTGCGGCGGTAGCGCGTGGCCGAGCGGCAAGAATGTGGAGCCGCGCTACCGTGCCCTCGCCACCGGAAGCGAGAGAAAGCGCGCAAGGCTATCGACGAGCTGCTCGCGCGACTCAAGGCAACTTCAGGTCAGTGATCGGTGAAGTCACTTGAGGGGAAAGCCTTCCCCTGGGCTGCGGTCGCGCGAGCGCGACACGACGCGTCTCCTCGCCCACCCCTTCGACGGGGGCATCCCCCGCTACGCCACCGTGTTGTTGTGACGATCTTCCTGCTCTGCGATGCTTGATGCGATGGACGGTGGACTCGCATGCGGCATCGACGTTGGCTTCTCCGAGTCGGCGGTCACGTCCGCGATCGCCGTCTTCGAAGTGTGTCAGCGCGCTGGCACGGACCTCATTCGTGTCGCCGAGCCAACCCGTGTTTTGTCTTCCGCCGCGCTAGACAAGCTCATCGTCGACAACCGCGGGCCTCTATCAAACGAGCGCGTGCGGCTCGTGACGCTGGATGCACCGCTGACGCGCACGCGTCTTTTGAAAATCCCGATGGTGGGACGTGCGCCAGACCTGCGATTCTCACGCGGCCTATTTGCGAACTCGAATCGGGGTCCGCAGCCGTCGTCGATACGTGTCCCGAAGCAGGGTTGGCCGCTCTACATGCGCGGCATGTCCATTCTCGCGCTGCTCGAGCGCGCGGGCTTTCCATACCTCGGCATGCGTGGCGCCGAAGCTCTGCAGGTGCCCCGCCGTGCGGTGATGGAAGTGCTCCCGAAGTTGACGCTAGCCCTGCTTTGCCCGCGAGCTTTGCTCGCTGTAACGAGGCCGCGGACGGGCTTTCTGAAGCAGATCGATAACTGGCTCTTTCCCCACGTCTTCGACGAGCCGCTGGACGGCATGCCACCGGTCCTCGCCGGTAGCGCGCTGCGGGAGGCTCTGCAATTGCTCGGTCCCATCCGCGTAGACGACTCCGTGTTCGTCGAAGCGCGGCGCATCCACGCGCTACGAAGCCAATCCGAAAGGCACGAGGCAAGCGGTGCCTTCATCGCGGCGTTTCAGGCAGCGCTCGCGCTTGCGGGTGGTGCCTGTTGCGTCGGCGACGACGAAGCGCACTTTCTCTTGCCGCGCCGATGGCACCCTGACTGGGAGCAAGCGTGGAAGGACACCGAGCGGGCAGCGAAACGGATTGAGCGGGTCGCCGTGCACGCGTAGCCGGCCAAGTGGCTGTTGAGCGACGCGGCCAAGGTCCGCGTCCTTGTCTTGTCGTATGTCACTCGCCTGCAGCCGGGTGAGCGGCTTCGTTATTCGCTCTTGGCGATTGTCGCGGGGGCGACGCACCCGCGCGCAGCGCTTGCGCCAAAAAGTTTCTGTTCCCTCGCCAGCTCGGCGCGCGGTGCGCGCACAAACTTTTCAGCGCAGTGCGCCGAGCCCCGGCCAACGCCAATCCCTTCGGGCGCGCGAAACAACGAACCCGCCTCGCGCGGCCACAAGGAGAGCAAGATGCAATTCACGACGACAAAGCCTCAGGTCCTTACGTCCAACGAGCTCGAACACATGGCGCCCTCGGTCTTCGCGGCTGGTGCCGCCCCGACCACATCCCGTCGCTACGCCTTCGTCAGCACTGCCGAGGTCATCTCAGTGCTCGGCCGTCAGGGGTTTCACCCCGTCGCCGCACAAGAGAAACGCGTACGTAAGGCCGAACGCAGTGGCTTTCAGGCTCACGTCATCCGCTTTCGCCGCACGAACGACACCCAGCCGCTGATGGTTGGCGATTCCATCTTCGAGATCGTCCTGCGTACCGCGCACGATGGCACCTCGGCATTCGACTTTTCAGCTGGGCTCTTTCGGCTCTTGTGCCTCAATGGGCTCGTTGCTCCCTCCGGGCAGTTCGGCGGCTTCTCGGTCAAACACGTCGGTTATGCGGCCCGCGATGTCGTACATGGGATCGAGTCGATGCTCGACGACCTACCGGCCCTCGCGGCTTCGGTTCACGCGATGCAGGAAGTCTCACTGACGGAGCCAGAGCAGACACTCTTCGCGGAAAGCGCAGGGCGGCTTCGCTGGGGCGCCGAGGTTCCAGTCACTTCTGAGCAGCTCCTTCGGCCAAAGCGCCGTGAAGACATCGGCCAGAGCGTTTGGACGACCTTCAACGTGGTCCAGGAACACCTTCTTCGTGGCGGCGATCGTGGACGGAGCGCAAACGGGCGACGCGCCTACACCCGGGCCGTACAAGGTGTCGACAGCGGCACGCGGCTCAATCGCGAACTTTGGGCACTCGCTGAGGCGATGACCAAGCTCAAGCGCGGCGAGTCCATCGGCGTCGAGTCGCAAGGCTAACAACGAGTGAAGCGCCGTGGCGCGGTCCAAACCCGCGCTGCGGTCTTCAGCAAGAACACGAAAGTAGGTCCGAGATGTCATCAGCGAACGCGCAGCTCGAGTTGTTCCCCAGCGGCGAGGTCGTCGTCGACAGCGAGTGGCAAACAGGCGCCCTACCAGACAGGACAGGTGCGAGCGCCTACGTGGTGCTCATTCGTGCGCCCGACGATCCGCAGCGTGCACCGCGCGAGCGCGGCTCGGATAAAGCCCCGCACCTGACGCTTCGCAAGCAGTCGCTCGCCACGTGGAGAGACCGCATCGCGGCGCTCCTCGATGACGGCAAGGAGCGCACGTTCAATGCGATCTGCGTCGAACTCTGCGGGCTCACGGCGGATATCTGCTTCGACGAAAAGCCCGAGCATGCCCTTTGGTCGCTCGTAGGCGCGTCCCGCGTAGCGTATTCGGTGACGGCTCCGATCAAATTCCGCATCGCGAATGATCATGCCTAACAACACCCGCTGCCGTTCAGATCGAAGGCGCAAACTTTTGGGACTCGCTGCGTTCCGCCAATTCAAGCCCGAACAATGATGAGCGTGCCGAGATAGAGCAAGTAGGCAACGACGAAGGCGATCCCTTCACGTCGCGATACCATTTGATCGCTACGAAACACCGGCAAGCACACGATCGCGACTCCCGCCGCCAACGGTAGATCGAGCCAGAGGATGTCATCGCTAACGTCGACCCCCGAGGGCGCAACGACGCAGGTAAGACCTAAGATCACGACGATGTTCGTGATGCTGCTGCCGATCAGGTTGCCAACTGCGACGTCGCGATCGTTTCTGATGGTCGAGACGATGGTCGTTGCCAGCTCGGGCGCCGAGGTACCGATGGCGACGATTGTGAGACCGATGACCGCGTCCGAGATGCCAAAGGATCGCGCGATGTCGACCGCGCCGGCCACGAGCAGCTCGGCGCCGAGAACCGTCAGCGCGATCCCAGCCGCGACGAGCAACGTGTTCCATGCCCTGCGCGCAGTAGGGCCGCGCAGCAGGGCCCGCTTGCCGTACTCCTCGGCGAATTCGTGTTGGAGCGCAGGGCTCTCCTTCCGGCTCAGGTGGACTAATGCCACGATGTAAGCCACCGCCGCGACGAGCAACAAGAAGCCGTCGAGCCGACTGAGCACGCCATCGGCGGCCATCACGAGCAACACGAGCGCCGTGCCGATCATCACTGGAACGTCGAGGCGAATGCTCAGGAGCTGCAAGGGCAGCGGTCTGATCGCGGCACTGAGCCCGAGGATCAAAAGGATGTTGACGATGTTCGTGCCGGCGATGTTTCCGACCGCGAGCGCTCCCTTGCCTTCTGCGACTGCGGCGATTCCCACCGCCAGCTCGGGCGTGCTCGTACCGATGGCGACGACAGTGAGGCCGATGAGAATGGGTTTGACGCCGAGCATCGCCGCGATACGCGTCGAACCGCGCAATATCATCTCGGCGCCGAGCGTAATCACGACGAGGCCGCCGAGAAAAATGAGGCTGGGCGGCAAGCTCATCGGAGCTTCACCCCAGGAAGACCGCAGTGTGACGTCATGAGGTCCGGTTTCATCCGAGCTTGATCGTTTGGCCGTGCTCGGGAACGACCGTGTCCCACGAGAAAGCGTCATTCAGGCGGCGGCGCATGGCGTCGGTGGGCGCGGGCTCGCCATGGGTGACGAAGACTCGTTTGGGAGAAATTTTGCTGCGCCGAAGAAGCGCCAAGAGCTCTACGTAATCGGCGTGCGCTGACAACCCCTCGATATACGCAATCTTTGCCTTGACCGGCACGTACTGCCCGAGGAGCTTGAGCTCGTCGCAGCCGTCGAGCAGCGTTCGGCCGCGTGTTCCCGCTGTCTGATAACCCACGAGCAGCACGGTGTGCTGCGCCTCCGGAAGAAAGCGGCGCAGGTGATGAAGGACGCGCCCCCCGGTTGCCATCCCGCTCGCCGAGATGACGATCTTCGGTGTGGGATCGAGATCGATGGCCCTCGACTCGTCCGAGGTGGCAGTGTTGCGTGGCAGAGCGCACAGGCGCACGCATTCCTCGGGCGTGAGCTTGTGATCTTCGACATGACGCGCGAACACGCTCGTGGCCTGTATGGCCATCGGGCTGTCGAGATACACGGTAATGTTTGGAATCGCCTCGGTTCGTTTCAAC
This sequence comes from Deltaproteobacteria bacterium, assembly GCA_020848545.1. GTDB lineage: Bacteria > Myxococcota > JADLHZ01 > JADLHZ01 > JADLHZ01 > JADLHZ01. The sequence continues at coordinate 15,819 of JADLHZ010000023.1, forward strand.
TCCGCGAGTAAATGCAGGATGTGCTGCGCGCGGCCGACCGCGAACGCCGGAACGACCAACGTCCCTCCTTTGCCGACGGTTTCGCGAACCAATGCCGCGAGTTTGGCATCCACATCTTCGGGCGGATGACGGCGGTCGCCGTAGGTCGACTCGAGGACCAAGTAGTCACACGCGGGCAGCGGGTCCGGCGCTTTCATGATTGGATCCACCTCGCGCCCGACATCGCCCGAAAAGCAGATCGATGAGCCATCGGCTTCGAGCGCGACGTAAGACGAGCCGACAATGTGTCCTGCCCGAGAAAAACGCACATTCACCCCTTCTGCCGGCGAGAAAGGGGTGTAAAATTCCCGCGGCTCGAGGTGCTGCAGGCAACTCTCGGCTTCTTCGCGGGTGTAGAGAGGCAACGCGGGGTGGTGGCGCGCGTAACCGTGCTTGTTCGCAAACCGCGCTTCCTCTTCTTGGAGGTAGCCCGAATCAGGGAGCAGGATGCGCAAGAGGTCTGCCGTGCCTCTCGTGCACCAGATGCGCCCCGAGAAGCCGTTCTTCACCAGCCTCGGAAGATAGCCCGAGTGGTCGATATGGGCGTGCGTGAGCACGACTGCATCGAGCGCAGCCGGGTCAAACGGCGGACTCGACCAATTGCGCTCTCGCAAGCTCTTGATCCCCTGAAAGAGCCCGCAATCGACGAGGATGTTGGCCCCCCGAGTGCGGACCAAGTAACGGGAGCCGGTGACGGTTCCCGCCGCGCCGGCAAAAGTGACGTGCATGGCCCGTTGCTATCATGCTCGAACAGCCGCCCGCCATGCGTCACTCCTTGCTGACTGGTTCAGCATCGTCGATGCTCGCGGTCCCCTCGATGAGCTGTCGAGCGGCGTCTACCGCCTCGGTGGTACCAGCAAGGGCGAGCACGTCTCCCGCGAGTATCCGCTCCTGTGCGGTCGGGATGATGCCGCGTCCTGCGCGAGAGATGGCGAGGACGGTCGCACCCGTTCGACCCCGCAGGTTCAGCTCGGAGAGGGATTTACCGGTTGCCGGACTTCGTTCTGGCGCGATGACCGGAACAGGCGCGCCAAGTCCAGGAAGAAACTCGATGGCGCGGCTCAGTGCGTGGTGGCCATCGGCAACCTCGGCCTTCTTTCCTCCCTGTTTGCGTAGCACCTCGATGATGGTTTCCGCTCCTGCGCGAACATGTCCGTGCAGGTTCGCAGCGCCGCGCCAGAAAGCGACGGCCAAGATACCAAGGACGAGCGCGAGGACCACAGCGCCCATGGCACTGCCGACGAACGGCTGAGTGAGCGCGAGCAGAGGGACGCCAACGACCAACGCGACCGCGATTTGTAGCGCCAGTACCAGGGCACGCCGGGGCGCGGCGCCGAGGTCCACTTTCCCCTCCGGAGAGAGCGGCAACGCCGCTTCTGCGAGCGTTACCCCAAGGCGCCGAGTGACGCGGATGATGCCAAAAAAGAAGGGCAGCCCTACTGCAATCGCCCCGGCAACAACGAGAATCTTCACGATCATGCCGTTGATCCCGAGCTTGCCCTCGACGTAGCCGACGATTGCGTCCATCGTCGTCGCGACGAAGATCACGTGCCCGCTGACCAAAGCGACGTCGAAGAGGAGGCGGCGAATGAGCGAGCGAATCCCCGCGGCTCTGTCGCTCTTCGGATGCGAAGTGCGCATCGTCTCGAGCCAGGCACCGTACAGAGTCGCGAAGGTTTGCAGGCTCTTTGGAAGCTTGCGGTCGATGTAGCGCGCGAACGGATCCGAGGCGCGCACGAGCCACGGTGTCGTCAACGTGGTGATTGCGGATGCCGCCGCGGCGACCGGATAAAGAAAATCGCCGGTCGCCTTGAGGGTCATGCCGAGAGAGGCGACGATGAACGCGAACTCGCCGATTTGCGACAGGCTCATCGCCGCTCTCACCGACGTTCGAACGCCGCTGCCAGTGAGAAACGAGCCGATAGACACGCCCACGAACTTGCCGAACAAGACCACGAGCGTGATGACGATGATGGCGAGATAGTGTTCTTTGATCAGCGCTGGGTCGAGCATCAACCCGACTGAGACAAAGAAGACCGCGGCGAAGACGTCACGGACGGGTTGAACGAGCCGCTCGATCTCTTCTCCCTCGCCAGAGGCCTCGATGAGCGACCCTGCGACGAAGGCACCAAGCGCCACGGAATAGCCGAACGCATGCGCGAGCAACGCGACGCCAAAGCAAAGCGCAATGCTCGCGATGACGGTCGTCTCCGCACGGCCAAGTCGTACGACTGATCTTATGAAGCGGGGCACCAGCAGGAGCCCGAGGCCCACCAAAGTGATCAGAAAGACGCCGAGCTTTCCGATGGTGATAGCGAGAGCTTGCCCACTCAATCCCGCTCCAGTCGCGATCGCCGTGAGCAGCGCCATGAGGGAGATCGCGATGAGATCTTCTACAATGAGGATGCCGACGACCAGATCACGCAGCGTCCCCGTGATCTTTTGCTCATCGAAGACCTTCGCGATGATCGTCGTGCTCGAGCTGGCGATCGCTGCGCCCGTGAAGAGGCCATCCATCGTACTCCAGCCGAGGAGCCGCGCGCTCAGGTACCCTAGGTAGAACAACAAGCTGCATTGCAGGAGTGACGTCAGGCCCGCTGTTGGAGCCAGTCGAATGAGCTTCGAGATACTGAACTCGAGCCCGAGGGCAAACATCAGCAGGATGACGCCGAGCTCCGAAAGCGTATGAACGATGTTCGGATCGGCGACGAGCGGAACGGGAAAATGCGGTCCGATGACGACACCGGCGATGATGTACCCAAGCACGACCGGCTGGCGCAGGCGCTGAAAGACGATGGTCGTGACGGCTGCGACGCCGAGCACTACGGTGAGCGATTCGAGGAAATCGTATGCGCTGGGCATCTGGCGGCTTGCCTCTTCCAGCTTCTACAGCGGCTTGACGCGCAGCCGAGACGGCCGGACGACGAGCACATCGCAAGGGGCTTCTCTCAAGACGTCCGCCGCGACGCTGCCCAAGAAGGCATAGCTGACACCCGAACGCGCGTGCGTACCAAGCGCGATGAGGTCGCTGTCTTTATGTTCGATGGCCTTGATGAGCACCGTCCGAGGCGGCCCGAGCTTCAGCGTCAACGTGTGAGGGATCTTCGCGAGCTGGAGGCGGCGACGCACGGGGCCGAGTGCTTCGAGCGCCGCCAGCTTACAATCATGACGAAGCCGCGCCCGTTCTTCGTCGTTCAGCCCCATGATCGATGACTCGAGCAGCGGCTCGAAGGCGTGCACGAGATGGCGAACAACGGTGGGGGATACCGCCCGGCCCATGAAGTCCATGGCCACCATAGACGTTTCGTCGGTATCGATTGCCACGATGGGACGGCGGTATTCACTTCTCGGCGGTCGATTGACGAGCAGGACCGGGGTTGTGCAGTGGCGCGCGATCTTCTCGGCGGTTGAGCCTAGGAATAAATCTCGTAGTGGCCTTTTACCATGACGCCCGATCACCAAGAGATCGGGCTTCGCCTCGGTCGCGAGAGCGGCGATGACCCTCGCAGGGTCTCCGCGCAGAAGTTTGGTCGCGACTTTTGCCTCTCGTCTTTGCTCTTTGGCGACGCCTGCCAGTGCATCGAGCTCGCTCTGCGCCGAGCGCACAGCGCGCGTGTCATATGCGCGGGGTAACTCCGGCAGCACGTGAACGATATCGATCCGAGCGGTTTCAGCCAACGGCAACTTGGTCGCTCTCACGAGCGCCTGCTCCGCGCGCGCCGAGAAGTCAGTTGCCACCACGATGTGGTGGAGCGGTTCCCGCTCGAGTGTCAACGAACTATTCGACCGGCTTGGTCGCTCGGACATCGCTTCCTCCTCTGACGCGTCTTGATTGCATTCGAGACGATCTAGAGGCTGTTGTTGAACTGCTCGTTGGCAATGTCAACCGATGCCCGAAACGACCGCGGAACGTGACTCGGCTGCGGTCGCTGCGGTAACAAAACTGCCACATGTGTCGCTCATGGTCCTTCTTGCCTGTCGCCATCGGCGCGATGCTGCTACCTCGCGTCGCAGAAGCCGCGGACGGCTCCGACTCACACTCGGTCATAGCGAGCATCGCGCTCTGTATGGTTGCCGCCAGCGCGTTCGGTGTGCTCATGCGCGCACTGCGGCAACCGCTGATTCTTGGCTACCTCCTAGCCGGCATCGCGATCGGGCCGATTGGTCTGGGGCTCATTAACAACGACGCCGATATTAGGACAGTCGCTGAAATCGGCCTCATCCTGCTGCTCTTCATGATCGGTTTGGAGATCGACCTCCGCAAGATGCTCTCTGCGGGGCGGTTCGTGACAATCACCGGGATGTTACAGTTTCCGCTTTGCGCGGCGGCAGTCTTCGGCGTGCTGGTGTTACTCGAGCAGAGCGGCATGTCTGTTGGCTCGAGCTATACGAAGCTGTACTTCGCGATTGCGGCAAGCCTCAGCAGCACGATGATCGTCGTGAAGCTGCTCTACGACAAGTTCGAGCTCGATACGCTCCCGGGACGGATCACCGTCGGGGTGTTGGTCTTTCAGGACATCTGGGCGATCATTTTGCTCGCCGTCCAGCCAAACATGGCGAATCCCCAAGTGGGACCGCTGCTCGCGACCTTCGCCGCTGGCGGCCTTCTCGTCGCAGCGGCTCTGTTGGCTAGCCGCTACGTCTTGCCCCGTATCTTCCACTCTGTGGCGAAAGTCCCAGAGCTGATGCTCGTCCTTTCGCTCGGCTGGTGTTTCCTCGTTTGCCTCGTCGCTGCCCATCCGAAGGTGGGCTTGTCGATGGAGATGGGTGCGCTCATCGCTGGGATTTCGCTTGCGACCTTCCCCTACAACCTCGACGTCATCGGCAAGGTCGTCAGCATCCGCGACTTCTTCATCACGCTGTTCTTCGTTGGCCTCGCGATGCAGATTCCGGTTCCCGAGCTCTCTGTCGTCGTCTTGGCCGCGATTCTCGCCGTGGTCGCGGTGATCGCACGCTTCGCGGGGATCTTTACGATCCTCTACGCGCTGCGTGCCGGCCATCGCGCGTCCTTGCTCGCGACCCTGAATCTCTCCCAGGTGAGCGAGTTTTCGTTGGTGATCGCGGCATTGGGTGTGACTCTCGGGCACATCGACCCCGGCGCATTGACCACGCTGATTTGGGTATTCTCAGTGTTGGCGGTCGCCTCCACCTACCTCATTGGTTACAGCCACGGCCTGCAGTCCAAAATCAGCGGCCTGCTGCGGCGTGTGGGCCTCAAGGATCTCGGTGGCGCGCAAGAGTACACTGACAAGAAGCGAGAGCGTCCAATCGTTCTCCTTGGCTTCTTTCGCCTCGCAAGCGCGTTCATAGATGAAGCAAGCCGAAGGCACCAACACTTGCTCGAACAGATCACCGTGGTCGATTTCAATCCCATCGTGAAGCAGAAGCTCGATGCGCTCGGCGTGCACTGCGTCTATGGCGACATCAGCCACCCAGATACCCTTCATCACGCTGGCATCCACGACGCGCGCGTTGTGCTGTCGACCGTGCCGGATGCGTTCCTCAAGGGAACGAACAACGCGAAGGTGCTGAGTGTCATTCGCGCATTGTGCCCGCACGCGAAGATCGTTGTGACGGCCGAGCAGCCGAGCCGAGCCAAAGAGCTCTACGCTGCGGGCGCTGACTACGTACTTCAACCCTCGGCGGTCGCCGGCGCTGCCATGGTGCCGGTCGTCGAGCAAGCGTTGCACGAAGCGCTACAAAACATGCGAGAAGAGGCGCTGAGCGAGCTCGAACAACGACGCGAGGTCCTCGCCTAAACGCCCGCTCCCGTCGTCCGCTTCAATGTATGCTGGCGTTCGATTTGCCGCCGTCGATCACGATCCAGAACCGTGATGGTCGCACCGCGCTTGGATCCTGCAACGATGTGTTGAGGTCTTTCCGGGTGCGACTGCGGAGAAGAATAATCAGAGCGAGAAGCCCCAGAGGCAGAAGCCCCGGGAGGCCGTAAAGACCACCCCGGGCACCCGCGTCCACGCCAGTCATTATGAAGGGCAACCCGGCGAGCAGTGTCAGGCAGCTGTTGACGATGGTCGGTGGCAGCACACTCTTGTAACGCAGACGAAGCCAGCCGAGCAGGACGCCAAGGAACACGGCCGTGACGGTGAACGACGCAACACCAGTCCAACTTGGGGGCAGCGTAGACTGTCCGGCAACCAGGACGAGAGGTGCGTACCAAAGCCCCCAGACAGCCCCGTGTACCAGGAGCCCCTTGATTGGTCCCAGGTCCTCTCGCAAGCGGACGAGGAAGTAACTTCGCCAGCCCATCTCTTCGACGAGGGCCTGCAACCAAACCAAAGTGAACGTCGCAAAGAACGCGAACAAGAAAAACACGATCGTCCGTATTTGCTCGTCAATCGCTTCGGGTCGCTCAATCCGGATTGGCGAGGCCGTCGACACATCGAGATATCCCACCGCGACAAGAAGCTGTGCAGTGAGTGTCGCCGCTGCGTACAAGCAGAGAGACAACAGCGAAACGACAAGCAGCGTGCGCCCTGACACCGGAGCGACGCGCTCAGGCTTGCCGATGGACGGGTCCACCCAGCGTCGAACGAGCAGCAGAGCAACGAGGGGTTGCCAACCCATGGTGCCGAAATAGAGCAAGCTCGCGACGAGAAGCTCTGCTCCGTGCTTCGTTGGCTTGTCCCAGAGCCGAAGCAAGGCAAAGCTCAGCCACGAGAAGCTAAACGACACCGCCACGAAGACAACCAGTCCTAGTAACGATCGTGTTTTCGTCGGCTGAGCCACCCTGCACGGGTGCCATGACAAAGCTCGATTGGCAACACCGCCGCGGCGCGAACGCCAGTTGGTCATGCGCGCCGTGAGCGGGCGGCGAGCAGCGAGGACAAAATTTTCTTCAGCTCGGAGAGCACGAGTACTGCGCCGCCGAGGCACGTCATAACGCTCCACCACCACGCGTCGATGGGTGCCGTATGGAAGAATCGGTTCATCACCAGCAAGTAGGTGAACAGTAGCTGCGTCGACAGCATCGCGGCGGCGGCCCACACCCAGACGTTAGAGAACAAGCCGGTTCGCCAGAGCGGAAGCCGCAAGCTTCTGCACGCAAAGAGGTAACCCACCTCCATCACCATGTTGATCGCGATAGTCCGGCCCTGCTCGTGCGGCAGGCCTTGCCACTCTGCCCACTCGAACAATCCGAAACGCAGCCGCGCCGATCAGGGCCGACACGATCACGGTTCGAACGACGAGTGCCCGGTCGATAGGTGAATTGGGGCGGCGCGGCGACCTTCGCACACGTAAGTTAAACGTGGCTTTAGTTTTGTGTTGCACAATGATAAGACATCGCTTAATGTTTGTGCATGGAGGTCGCTCGCCCGGACTGGAATCGGCTCTACGAAACGGCATCCAGCCAGCAGGGCCTGTTCACGACCAAGCAAGCCGAAGAGGCGGGCTACTCACCGCAACTTCTCAACCATCACATTCATACCGGCCGGGTGACGCGCCTTCGCCGAGGCGTCTATCGTATTGTTCATTTTCCGGCCGGTGAGCATGAGGACCTGGTCGCCGCGTGGCTTTGGTCAGAACAGGCGGGCATCGTCTCGCACCAAACGGCCCTCGCCCTCCATGACCTATCAGACCTGCTCCCAGGGAAAATCCATCTCACCTTGCCAAGCTCGTGGCGTGCTCGCCGCTTTCGCGTTCCCGCGGGCGTCGTCCTCCACTATGCGGACGTACCAGCAGATGATCGCAAGTGGTTCGGCGCCACGCCTATTACGGGCGTGCAACGAACACTGAACGACTGCGCGAAGGAAGCACTGTCGGCGGATCTTCTAAGACAAGCGGCCCAGCAGGCACTGCGGCGTGGACTCGTGACGCGCCGCGAGCTTGGCGACGTCGAAGACGTGCTCAAACCTTTCGGAGGAATCGCACCGCATGACGGTTCGGACCTACAAGTCACCTGACGCGTTCAAGTCAGCGCTCGAACAGCGCTTGCGCACATCGTCGTCAACAGGAATGGATTTCTCGCGAAAGCGTCAGCTCCTTGTGTTCGATCGCTTTCTCGCGCGAGTTGTCAGCGTCCTCGGAGACGCTGTCACGCTGAAAGGCGGTCTCGTGCTCGAGCTGCGCCTTGAGCGCGCGCGAACAACCAAAGACATCGATCTCCGCATGATGGGATCCGCAGCGGACGTCTTGGACAAGTTGCAGGGCGCTGGTCGGCTCGACCTAGGCGATTTCATGACGTTCGAGATCGCGCCGGACAATGAACACCCCGAGATCCAAAACGACGGCATGAAATACATCGGCTTTCGTTTTCGAGCGACATGTTCGCTCGCGGGCAAACTTTACGGACGACACTTTGGCGTAGACGTGGCCTTTGGCGACCCGATGCTCGGCGAGCCTGAGGTACGAACCGCCGAGGACGTGCTTGCCTTCGCCGGTATTCCACCGCCAAAGCTGCGCCTGTACCCGCTCGAAACGCACCTCGCCGAGAAACTTCATGCCTACACGATGCCGCGAGAGCGCCCCAACACGCGCGTGAAGGATCTGCCAGACCTCGCTCTTCTTGGGACTGCCCAAACCATCGACGCGCGTCGCCTCCGTGAAGCATTCGAGCAGACGTTTACCTTTCGGAACATCCATCCCCTGCCCGCCGCCTTGCCGAACCCGACCGCAAGCTGGGCAAACTCGTACGCGGCGATGGCTCGCGAAGATGATCTACCGTGGCCGACGCTCGCCGAGGTGACGAACGCAGCTCAGGCGTTTGTTGATCCGATTCTCGCCGGAGACGGCGGTACGTGGGTTCCAGCTCAATGGCGGTGGATTTGAGGGGGAAAGCCTTCCCCTGGGCTGCGGTCGCGCGAGCGCGACACACGCGAAGCGTCTCTTCTCCCACCCCCTTCGACGCGGGAGCATCCCCCGCTACGCCCCCGTGTTGTTGTGACGGTCTTCCTGCTCTGCGATGCTTGATGCGATGGATGGTGGACTCGTATGCGGCATCGATGTTGGCTTCTCCGAGTCGGCGGTCACGTCCGCGATCGCCGCCTTCGACGTGTGTCAGCCGCTGGCACGGACCTCATTCGTGTCGCCGAGCGGTGATCCGCGTAGACCACTCCGTGTTCGTCGAAGCGCGGCGCATCCACGCGCTACGAAGCCAATCGGAAAGGCACGAGGCAGTCGGTGCCAGAAGCGCGAGCATGCGTTCCTCTGTTTAACCCGGTTTCTATTGCGCCGAGCCGGCTGGTGGACGATTCATAGATGAATGCTCAACTTGAGTCTGGCGCTGCTGCTCTCCGGCTTTGATCTCACCGTCCAAGGCGTCACCACGACCTCGCGCGACCCGGTTGCGCTTTCGGCCGACGAGCGACTCATGGCGAGCGGCGGCGGCGGGCGCGTGACGCTCTGGGACATGATGACCGGCCGCATCCTGCGTTTCATCAAAACGAAGAAGGGCATCTCCGGCATTGCCTTCGAGCCGAACGGCAAGGTCGTGGTGTCGGTCTCAGACAACGGCCACTTCCTTTGGCACGACGTACTCAGCGGCGCGCAAGTGCATGAGCTCGAGAGCCCGCCCTACACCACACTCAGCGCGGGATCGCTCGCGTTCACCCCGGACGGTGCAGTGATGCTCAGCGGCGCGCACGACAAGCTCGTCGTGTGGGACGCCAAAGCTCGCACGGTGAAAAACACAATCAAAGTCAGCGGGGCCGTGACGGAGCTCGTGGCCATCAGCGCGCAGCGCGCCTTGGGGATTGCCGGCACCAGCGCGCTCATCATCGTCGACTTTGCGAGTGGCACCATCGAACGCACGCTGCCGCTCGCAAGCGGCGTCGCATGCTTGAAAGTGTCGGCAGACGCCAAACGTGCCGTGGTCGCGCAGGGCGACAAGCTGTGGGTCCTGGATCTGACGAAGATGCACAGCGCGGAGCTCGAGCCAGTGAAGGTCAGGTCACCCGAGTACGCCGAATCGATTCAGGGAGTCGGCATCAACGGCAACCTCGTATACGTCGCTTACAACACCGGAAAGAGCATCGTGGCGATCGATCTGACGACGAAGAAGGTCGTGGCTTCGTTCGGCACCAGCATGGGCCTGAACAGCGTCTACGGCTACACGCGGCACTTTCTGCAAGATCGCATCCTGGAGGTCGACGACGTCAATGGCGCGCTGGTCTTCTCGTCGCTGCAAGGCGGCGAAGAGCTTCGCCGCGTGCCCTTCATCATTCCGAAGGATCGCACCCCGCACTTTGCGCCCGGAAGCCACACCATTTGGTACACCCACGAAGACGGCGCCCGCAGCTTCGACTTCGAACTTGGCACCGCTCTGCGTGCAACACGCGCGCGCGGCATGTTCGGCACCTTCAGCCACGATGGCAAACACCTGCTCGTCAACCGCGAAATCAGAGTCTCCGGGCATCGGCGGGATCTGCTGGAGCTATGGGACCTGCAGAGGGATCAGCTCGCGCGCACCTTCGACGTTCCGCCGGTCGAGAGAACATCGAACGGAAACATCATGTGGGTGAGCCCGCAGCTCAGCCGTGACGGCACGCGCGCCACCTCGCACATGGGCGGCGAAAACATCCTGTACGTTTGGGACACACGCACGGGAAAGCTCGTGCGCGCCATCGACAAGCCATTCGCATCGGGACCATACGCCGAGGTGCTGAGTCCCGATGGCAAGCAGGTGATCTCCGGCGGCCTCACCGGCATGAACAAGTATGCGATCGCCGTATTCGACGTGGGCACAGGCCAGCGGACCGAGGAGTGGAGCGTGCCGAGCTTTTACGGCTACCACTTCGAGCTGAGCAGCGACGGTCGCTTCTTGGTCTGGCAGGATCACACAGGCGGCGTATTCGTGCGCGACATGACCACCAAGCAGATCCGCAACTACGCAGGCAAATCATTCTCGCTCACGCGCGACAGCAAGAGCTTGGTTCTCGAAGGCGCGAGCAGCGTCAGCGTGGTTGGCCTACCCGAACAACAGCTCAAGCGCACCATCGATGTCGCGGCGTACACGCCGGAGCTGAGCGACGATGGCAACTACTTGGTGGGCCGCGACCTCTCAGGCGGATTCTTCTTGATGAACCTCAGTAACAAGCAGCGCGTTTGGTTCCTCACGAGCAGCGACGAGTGGATCGCCTACACCGACGACGGCTACTTCGACGGCTCCAAAGGCGGCGCTCAGCTACTCAACGTCGTGAGCGGTATGACGGTGTTTGCGCTCGACCAGTTCGCCATCGCGCGCAACCGGCCAGAGATTTTGCTCGATCGGCTCGGCTTCGGCAGCGCTGACCTGAACCAGCACTACAAGAACCAATATTTGAAGCGCCTGCGCAAAGCGGGGATCACGGAGGCGCAACTATCTGGCGAATTTCATGCGCCCAACGCACGCATCAGCAAGGTCAGCGTGACCGGGAAAACTGCGACGATCGCTGCAAGCTGCAGCGATGACCGCTTTGAGCTCGAACGCTACCAAGTGTTCGTCAATGACGTACCGCTCTATGGCGCGCGCGGAAAGGAAGCCAAGGGCAAGTCGGCCGCGCTCAGCGACAAGATCCAGCTCACGCAGGGGCACAACAAGATAGAGCTCTCGTGCACCAACCGCGCCGGCGCCGAATCGTATCGCGCGCTCGCAGCCGCGTCCTCGTCCGTCGAGAGCAAGAGCGCGCTCTATGTGCTCGCGTTCGGCGTCTCGAAGTACAAGTCCCCCGGCCTGGATCTCGGCTTTGCGCATAAAGACGCAGAGGACCTGGCCAAGCTGCTCGGTGGCTTTCAACCGGCACACGTCAAGACGTTCTTGAACGAAGCCGTGACCACGCGCGCGATCACGGAGGCCAAGGCGTTCGTGCAGAAGGCGACACCGGACGACGTGTTCGTCTTGTTCATCGCTGGCCACGGCGTGCACGACACTGATCCAGAAGCGACCTATTATTATCTCACGCACGACGCCGATCCCGCCGCGCTCTCGACCACCGCGGCCAACTTCGACCAGATCGAAGACTTGCTGCAGGGCATCGCGCCGCGGCGCAAGCTATTTCTCATGGACACCTGCGAGTCAGGCGAGCGCGACGAGGACGCGCCGGCCATGACGGCTGTCGACCTCAAGGCCGGGGTTCGCTCCCGCGGCATCGTCAAAAAGGGACAGCAAGCCGCAGCGCCTTCGCCGCGCATCTATCTACAGGCGCGCGACCGCTTCATTTACAACGACCTATCACGCCGTTCGGGCGCCGTCGTGTTCTCGTCGAGCCGAGGAGGAGAGCTGTCTTACGAGGACAATGTGCTGCAAAATGGATTCTTCACCAGCGCCATCTTGAAGGCCCTGTCCTCGGACGCGGCCGATGCAAACAAAGACAAGCGCGTTTCCCTCACCGAGCTGCGCCAGTATGTGGTGCGCGCGGTGGACGAACGCAGCAAGGGTTTGCAGCACCCGACGATCGATCGCGATAATCAATCATTGCGCCTCGAGCTGCCAATCAAGTGACCGTTACGGCCATGGCAGCCGTGCGATGCCAACCCAGAGTCTTGCGTGTGAAGTGCCCAGCTCGCGCATGTCGGCGGGCATGCAACGAGCAACGAGAGAATGAGGTAGCGAGCTTCTTCGGAGATCACCCGAAATCATCCTCAGCGAGCGAACTCGAGGCCGTCGCTCAGCGGGTAGTCATAGTAAGGGTGCGAGACCCGAAGCGTAGGATTCTGCTGGCCTTGGGAAAGCTCGGAGACGCGCTCTGTCACATAGCGCGCAACGTCGTGTACACCGATGATATCGCGGCTGTAGCCGTGGAACGAGTACGGGGTACGGTTCAAGACTTCGAGCAGTGCGTGCGTGAACAAACCGCGTTTGAAGGCGCCCGACTCATACGACAGCTCGTTGGCTGACGACGAAGCCAACACGACCAGGCCGCTCTGTGCGCGCAGGCTGTCCAAGCTCAGATTGCGCGCGGCGATGACCCGCTGCAATTCAGAGCTCGACTCAGTCGTCGTCTTCGCCTTGATTCCGCGCGTCGAAGTTTGGCTCAGCACAGCCACTTCCTCTTTACGATCGATCAGCGGCGGCGCAACCGTGACCGCGTGGACCTTGGGCGCCGACAGCTCTCCAGAGTGACACGTATCGAGCAAGAGCAGGCGCTGTCTCGCTGCGCTCGCGCTCAACGCCTGCTCGATGCGGGAAAACGGCACTCCCGTCTTTTCTGGCGCCGCGACCGAAACGTCTGACGAAGCGAAATAGTACTGGTCGTCGCTGCCAATGAAGCCGTGGCCCGCCATGAACACGATCACCATGTCGTTAGGCTTGGCTTTGCTCAGCGCGGCGAGTGACGCCTCAATGCGGGCCTTGGTACCGTCCCGCACCTCGGTCACCAAGACCTTGGCGAAGCGACGTCGATGTGCCTGAAGCGCTCGCGCCAAGGCGCTGGCGTCGGTGGCCGCGTAGTTCAAGGCGAGGGACGGATCTTGATAGCTCGACACCCCCACCGCGACCACGTGCAAGCTCGGCGCGTGCTTCTTCATCGCATCGTCGAACTTGCCGAGCGAGCCGACGGCATTGCGATACTCGACCACGGAGACTGGCCGATACGTCGTGCGCACGATCGCTGGCCACGAGCGCGTCTGCTTCGAGCGCACCTCGATGAAGTTGTCACCGAGCGCTAGCTGCAGCTGAAGCTCGTCGACGCTGTCGACCGAGCGGCGCGTGTACGCCTTGTCGGACAACACCACCCCATTCAAGCGCACGCTCCAACCCTCATTCGTCCCGCGAGGCATCAAGCGGACCTTGATGGTTGCGTCGTTGACCACCGGAGGAGGCGCCTGCGTAATCACGGGCGCTGCTTCGAGCGCCTCCAAGCGAGAGATGATCTGCGGGCTTAGCTCGGTCAGACCGGCGGACTCCAAGCTCCCGCCGAGCAGCGTGGTCAGCGCCGCCGCCGAGCTGCCGTTGCTCAAAGTCAGCAGCGGCTCAGCCGATGGTGAATACACGATGCGCCCGTCGGCGAATCGCCCGACCACGGCACCGTTTTCGTACCGCACGAACTGCGCGAGCTCGCTCTTCTTCTTCCAGTCCCAGATGCGCGTCGTGCCATCGAGCGCACGCGTGATGAGTTGGTTTGTCGCGGGATAGTATTTGACATCATAGACCTTACCCTTGTGGCCGGGGACGCGGTGCGTCTTGCCGGCCCCATCGACGAGACAAAAATCGTTGGCGCGGGCGGGATCGAGCTTGGTTTCGCACGCGGCACCCCGCAAACCGCCAGCGAGCACCTGGTCATCCGGTAACTGATGAGGGCACCGCTGCAGGTCCTCGGCCAGCCAGTGTTCGGCCGCGTCGATGCACAGATCGGACGGATAGTCCGGGCCGCGTTTGAGCCTCTTCCACCCTTGATCGAAGACGGGGGTCAACGAGAACGTAGACAAGTCCAAGAGGTGCGGCGCCATCTTGTTTCCTGTCATCAGCGCTCGCTTGTGGTCAGCTAGCAGATCGAGCCGCTGGTCGGCGAAGCCCGTCTTGCGCTCGCTGAAGTTCGCCGAGCGCCACTTCACCTTCATCGACGCAAGGTCCCACAAGGCGACGGCGTGACCGTCAGCCTCGACATAGAGCCACTCGCCGGCATCGTTTTGTTGAATCAACGGCGACGACACGTAAGGACTCACGATCACCTGCTCGCGTTTGATCGCGGCGTCGTAATAGACGAGCTCGCTATTGAAGTTGCAGATCGCTGCGTGTCCGCGCACCTGCCAACAATCGCGATAGGTTTTGCTGGCGAGCTTCACTTCTTCGATCATCGCTTTGCCGGCCGCGCCGCACATCGTGCGCGCCGCGAGATCAGCCCCCTCTGCGCTCGACGCCAACGCCTTCAAGCACGCGGCCTCGGTCTCGTGCCTTGCGGCGACGGTCGCCGACGCGACGTCGAGCTCCACGATCTCGAACGTCTTCTTGTTCTTGTCTGTGTCGCGCGCCATGACCCAGAGCCGCTTCGAGGCGTCGTCGAACGCCATGTGCTTGGCCATGCGAATGGGCAAGGTCACGGCGCGGTCGTCGAGAAAGAGGCGGACATCGAGCCCCTCGGCGTAGTGCACAGCGTCGTTGGCGATCGCCCAAATCGCCTCCGAGAACTGGCGTTTGATCTGCTTCGGCGGCGGCGGTGTGCCGTCGAGCCTGTGCAAGCTTCCGTCGACGAGAAGCAGCCGCTCGTCTGGGCTCAGTGCTGCGCTCCAGTGCTGGGTCGGAAAGTACCGCACTGGCGTGCCAGCGCGAAAATCCCACAGCTCGATGCCTTTTTGCGTCCGGCGCAGAATCGGATTTTTGGCTGGCGATGGTCCTTCAGCGAACGACGACAACAAGAGCCAGCGCCCGCTCGCCGACACGATGGTGAGGTCATCGCGATGTCCGGTGTTTTTCGGAATAAAGCTGAGATCGATGGCGCAGACACTAAAGCCCAACAGTAACGCGACCGGCATGATCACAACAGTAACGGCGTCGTGATCACATCGCAAAGATTAGCCGCGTGGGCGCGGTCCGATCCGGTGGACAGATCCTTTGGGTTAAGGGGGCGAACGACATGTGCGGTCGGACGTCGCCGCCTTCAAACTGCATGCAGCACAGGGTTACCGAGTGCCGCTTCACATGAGTGTCGGCTCCACATTAATCCAATTGAAGAGCTGCGCGCATAACTGTACTACGATTGAAGATCGTCCGGCCTTCGACACTCAAGAGGCCGACGACGACCGCTCGACACCATGACGATGCTTCCTCCATCTACGACGAGCGGGAGGAGCGCGTCCGTGACCGCTGCCGCGCCGAAAAAGTTTACCGCGAGCGTCCGCTCGGCGACGTTGCCGTCGAACCATGGCGATGCCAGAGTTGTTGATCAGCACGTCGAGCGAAACGGACTCAGCAACAGAATGTTTTCTCTCTTGCTCCTTTCGGCTCGTCAGGATGACTCGCTACCCGTGCTTGCGGCGTCGCTTGCAGTACCGCGAGACCGAGCCCTCGGTTGGCGCCGGTGACGAGCACTGTCTTTGCTTCGCACATGATACGCTCAGGCCGCTGCCTTTGTCAGGTCGGAGCTCATCTTCCAGAGCCGCTCGGCGAGTCCCGGTTGCTTCGCTTGGCCGCCGATCGTGACCGGCTTGCAGTCCGCATAGAGCTTTCCGCTCACGCCTTCGACCGCGGGCGAGGTCGCGAGGTAAACCGCCGTGCTCGCACCCTTCTCGAGCGAGCGGGCCATCAGCTTGAACACGAAGGTGAAGAATTTGGGCACGTCGTTCAGGAGCTCTGTCTGCACGACGCCGGGGTGCATGGCGTTGACGGTCACGCCCGTGCCTTCGAGGCGCTTCGAGAGCTCCATCGTGAAGAGAATGAGCCCGAGCTTCGTACGCCCCATCGACGACATGAACGAATAGCTCTTCTCGAGCATCAGATCGTCGAGATCGATCTTGAGGCCCATGGTCTTCGTCGCGACGTTGACGATCCGGGCCGGTACGCTCGCTTTCATGGTGTCGAGCAGAAGATGCGTCAGCAAGAAGTGCGAGAGATAGTTGGTCGCCAGCACTCGCTCGATGCCTTCTTTCGTGACCTCGCGCTTCTGCAAGAAGATGCCAGCGTTGTTGACCAGCACGTGCAGCTTGTCATGCCGCGACTTGAGCTCGGCAGCAGCCCGGCGCACGTCCTCTTGCAGCGATAAGTCGCAGACGATGAGCTCGACGTTGCTGTTGCCCGTCGCGTCGATGATCGCGCGTCGCGCTTGTTCTCCCTTGCCTTTGCTACGGCACAGCATGACGACAGTCGCGCCCTTCTGCGCGACCGCCCGCGCCGTCTCGAAGCCGATACCGCGGTTTGCTCCAGTAATGAGACAGACTTTCCCCTTCATGACTCGACCCCTTTGTTAGGTACGATGGCGAGCTTGCCGACCACACGCCCGGTCTCGACGCGGCGATGCGCTTCTGCAAGCTCGCTCCAGGTGTAAATGCGCTCGACGACGGGGCGGACCTTTCCGCTCTCGATCATCGCGCCAAGACCGTCGAGCAGCGCGCCCGAGGTTTGTACGAAAAAGACGACGGTGCGGCGTGAGGACAAGAGATTGCGCGCTTTGGCTTCTGCTGATTCGAGCGGATTTCCCGTCACAGTGATGAGAGCGCCGCCCTTCTTGACGAGCTTTCGCATCGGCGCGAGCGAGGGACCGCGAACGCAGTTGAGCACGATGTCGTAGCTGTCGTGCCCGACGGAGAACGGATCTTCCTTCGTGTAGTCAACCACGTGAGCGGCACCGAGCTCACGCACGAGACCTGTCTTTTGCGTGCTGCACGTCGCTGTCACTTCCGCGCCGAGCGCGCTGGCGATCTGAATCGCATACGTGCCGACGCCGCCTGCACCACCGTTGATGAACACGCGCATGCCAGGTTTGACCGTCGAGTGAACGGTGAGCGCTTCGTAAGCGGTGGCGCCTACGCCTGGAACGGTACCCGCCTCGGCCCAGCTCAATGAGCTTGGCACGCGACCAAGATAGTTCTCGGGAACGACGGCGAGCTCGCCGTAGCCACCGCCGCGCTCGAGCCCCATGTAGGCGAACACGCGGTCGCCCTTCTTGAAGCGCGTCACTCCTGCGCCAACCTCGGCGACTTCACCTGCGAGATCGACGCCGAGCACCGCGGGCAGGCGCAAGCGAATGAAGGCCTTGAGCGCACCCGAGCGTAGCCCCGCGTCGACGGGATTGACGCTCGACCCACGCACGGTGACGAGCGCTTCGTGCGGTCCCGGCGCTTTCGTCTCGACCTCGCCCGCTTCGAATACTTCCGGGCCGCCATAACGGCGAATGAGCATCGCTTTCATGTCTGTCCCTCCGCGAACACGCGGCCTCAGCGAACGATCTTCAGATTGAACATCGGCGTCTTGAGCGCGCCCCAGAGCCGCACCCAGAGCGGCAGCCACATCTCGGTGCCGCGGGACATCGCGATGCCGCCAAGGTCGATCACGTCCTTCCAACCAAACCAGTCTTTGAGGATGCGCGTGACCTCGGCCTTTGCCTCCGCATCGTCGCCCGCGACGAACATCGAGTGATCACCGCCTTTGAGCTGCGCGGGATCGACCATCAAGAAGGCGTTCACGGTATTGAGGGTCTTGACCACCTTCGTCTTTGGCAGTGCGCGCTGAATCTGCTCGCCAAGTGAGTCGGTGTTCGACACCGTGAGCGACGGCGGCATGCCCTTCGAGAAGTCGAGCGGATTCGTGATGTCGACAAGGATCTTGCCGGCGAGCGCTCCTTCTCCGGCGAGCGAAAGGCCGGCGAGCGCGAATTGCCCCGAGAGCGCGTTCACCACGATCTCGCCGTGTGCGGCGGCCTCGGCGAAGGTCCCGAGGGTCACCTTCGGATGGCTCTCGAGCCACGTCCGTACTGGCGGACCTCCCGCCTTGTCGTTTTCGCTGCGCGCAAGCGTCGCCTTCACGTCGCGCGTACCGAGCTTCACCGAGTGGCCGAGCGAGCTCAGCTTGCCCGCGATCGTCTTTGCCACCATTTCCGTTCCAAGGATTCCGATGTTCATGATGTCTCCCTTTCCTTTGGGAAACATACGACTCCGAGCAGAGGTTGACCAGACTGTCTCGGGCAATCTATCGTTAACTTTTGTTCAACATGACCCTACGTGCCGATCTCTTTGCTGGAATTCTTCCGTTCGTACGCACGGCCGAAGAGAAGAGCTTCAGCCGCGCCGCGACCGATCTTGGCGTCACGACCGCTGCGGTGAGCAAGGCGGTGAAGAAGCTCGAGGACGATCTCGGCGTGAAGCTCCTCGACCGGAGCTCACGGCTCGTCACGCTCACCAAAGCCGGAGCGGTCTTCCTCGAGCGGTGTCGTCAAGCGGTGCTGAACGTGCAGGGCGCGCGCGAGGCGATGCATGCCGCGACGAAGGAACCGCAGGGCGAGATCGCCGTGACGCTACCGTTCATTCTCGCGCCGTTCGTGGTGCCGAGCCTCGGTCGGCTGAGCGCGCAGTACTCGCGGCTGTCCTTCCGTTTCAACATGAGCGACCGGCTCGCGCGCCTCGCCGACGAGAGCTACGACGTCGCGATCCGCATGGGCGAGCTCGAAGATTCGAGCCTCGTCGCCCGCCTCTTGCGCAAGACGCGATGGGTCACCGTCGCCTCTCCGAGCTACGTCGCCAGGCACGCAGCACCGAAGAATCCCTCGGACGTCGCTGAGCACAACTGCCTCCGCTTCGTTGGACCAAACGGCAAGCCACGAGACTGGGTGTTTCGCGAGGGCGCGCGCTCGGTGAACCTTCGCTGCAAGGGAAACCTGCTCATCGATCATGGCAACTATCTGCTCGGCGCCGCCGAAGCGGGAATGGGCCTGTGCCAGGTGCTCGACTTCATGGTCGAGGCGCCGCTGCGCGAAGGGAAGCTCGTCGAGCTGCTCGGCGGGTTCTCTGCGTCGGGTCCACAAATCCACGCGCTGACGACGACGGGACGCGCGAGCTCCGCCAACGTGCGCGCGTTCATGCGCTTCTTGGTCGAAGCGTTTCGCGGCTAGCAGCAAGGCGGTCGGCCGCGCGAATAGTCGTCGCTTCAGTCGAGCAAACGCGCCTGCTGTACGTCGTCGTCGTCGACCAGACGGCCTTCGTCGTTGACGAGGAAGGAACGATATCCCTGCGTCACGACACGACAACGGATCGCTCGTGACCAAGGACTCTCCCACCCAGGCGCCGAGCCGACGACGACCTCCAAGAACCGACCAAGCTCCGCGGCTCGCGTCTTCATCGCATAGAGCCCCGGCTCGTCGCGATGGGCCCAGGGCGCAGGGATCGGGGTGTCCAGAAAACCCCATCGCAGTCGGAGGTGACCGTGGAGCCGCCCGTATTGGTAAAGCGCAAAGAGAGCCTTGGCGTCGGCCTCGAGCCGACGAACGAGGCGTCCGCGCTCGCCACGATCCAGGTAGCCGCGCAAGCGCTCGGCGTCGCCCAGGGGCTGGCTGATTCCGCACGAGCCTTGAATGAGCATGGCGGCGGTGATTTTTAGCGACCGGCCCCGCTGGTTGAGTGTCATCGACTTCTGCGGCGGTCCGAGCTCGGCGAGCCTCCGATCAGCGGAGGTGAAGTCGATCGTCTGCAGGAGCCAGCGCACGTCTAGCGCGGCGATGACGTCGTAGTCTTTGAGGCGGTTGCGCACTTGCTCGAGCTCGACGCGTGCGTAGGTGTCGATGCTCCGTGACTCGACATCGACGAGCACCACGACCTCTGGCGCGCTCGGCGGAAAGGCGTGGACGATCACGCGACGAAGACGGGAAAGCTCCGCGGCTCTCTGCTCACGTTGCCTGTCGGCTTCCTTTGTGGCCGCCTCGAACTCGGCGGGGCTCTGGCGGCGGTCCGCCCACTTTCTGTCCATCGCGATCCGCTCACGGACGGCGCGGCGGGCGGACCGTAGCTCGTTGCCTCGCTCGGCGATCTCCCAGCGGCCGTCCTCACGCACTCGGATAGCCGAGCCTCTTCTCCAATAGACGGCGGACTCGGCGCTCAACCGATGGTGCGGGGTTCTGGTGTTCACGAACTCGATGACCGCTGCGGGTTCCATTGGGCCCGCGTGCGCATCGAGGACGGCGAGAGCAATCCGCTGAGCAGACCAGTTGTGTGCGCCCGAAACGCGCCAAGCCTCGTCGAGCTCACGGGCGCTGAGCGCGACCTCGTCATCGTCGGGAATCGGACTCGGCGCGATCTTCAGCGTCGGCTTGGCGCGAACCCGTGGCGGCCTGAGTCCAAGCCGAAACACCCAGAGATCGAGATCGTCATCGTGTGGGTCGAGCGCATAGAGATCGCCCGTTCGATACACCGGAGGACGCGCCGGTCGGCATCGTTTCAAAGATGCGAGCGCGTCCTCCGCGGGCGCGATGTCAGCCCGTTCAAAGCGCCCTGCGATCGCTGCAAGCGTCATCGGCTCGCCTCGTTCGAGCAAGGCAACGAGCATGAGCGCGAAGACGTTCGCGTCGGGGTGCGCGCGCACCGCTTCGACTGTTGGCACATCGATTCCAAGTTGCTCGCAGTACGCGTTGCCCTTGCTCACGGTCGAAGTATCTTGGCTCGCTGGGACCACTGTTGGCAACGTTTCCGCCTCGCCTCCTGTGCCTGATTCATCGCAGCGCACCATGTTACGAGCAGCGGTTTCAATGCGACCCTTCGCCGCTCGCCAGAATTGAGCCTGTCGTGCTCGCCAAAAATGGACCGGTGAATCAGCGCGGCGGCGAGCGTCGTCGCGCTGAACAGTACCGAGCATCGAGGCATGGCTCGCAAGCGACCGTGCCGGTTTTGTCGTCGATGGTTCCGTCCTGATCCACGCGTTGGCGATCGTCAGCGGGCGTGCAGCGAAGGCGAGTGCCAGGAGCGGCAGCGCGAGCTGACGCAGCGCAACTGGCGAGCGGCGCACCAAGACTACTTCACGGCGAGGCGGATCCAGGAGCGCGCTGCGCATGAGCCCGGGCGGCGGCCGGAGCCGTTGCGTTTGCCGGGTGCTCTCGGCCGACTTCCCTGGGACCTCGCGCAAGACCAGTTCGAGACCCAAGGTGCCGATTTCATTGCGATCTTCGGCCGAGTCCTCTGGCGGCACGCGCAAGACCAGATGCGAGGCTATGTGCTCGATTCGGCGGCGGAATCTCGCCGACTTCAGGCAGAAGCCGCGAAAGACCAGATGGCGGTTGAGGCAAGAAGTCGCCCGCCATGATGGTCCTCGAATTCCACCAGCTCGATCTGCGCTACGCCGAGATCCGAAGCGGCGATGCAAAGAAGGAGAAGCGGCTGCTCGCCTCGCTCGCCGAGCACGGTCAGCAGGCGCCGGTGATCGTCGTGCGCGGCGAGC
>JADLHZ010000024.1 GCA_020848545.1 Deltaproteobacteria bacterium
CCACATGCCGGACTCCCTGGCTTTTTGACGCGGGGCGCTATCGCAGATGACCTAGGCTTTGTCCATGTTCGCGGACGGCGCAAGAAACCCGCTAAGCCGTCGCGAACTGATGCTCGACGAGCCGCCGGTAGACGCCCGCGGTCTTCACCAAGTCTTCGTGCCGGCCAGACTCGACGAGCTTGCCGCGATCGAGCACGAGCACGCGATCGGCGCTCTTTACCGTCGACAAGCGGTGCGCGATGACGAGCACGGCGCGGCCGACCATCAAGCGATCGAGCGCCTGCTGCACGAGGTGCTCGCTTTCGGAGTCGAGCGCGCTCGTCGCCTCGTCGAGGATCAAGATGCGCGGATCCTTCAAGAGTGCCCGCGCGATGGCGACGCGCTGCTTCTGCCCGCCGCTCAAGCGCACGCCGCGTTCGCCGACGAGCGTCTCGTAGCCTTCAGGGAACGCGCTCACGAACTCGTGCGCGTTCGCCGCTTTCGCCGCAGCGATCACGTCGTCCATCGACGCCTGCGGCCGGCCGTAGCGGATATTGTCGGCGATGCTGGTCGCGAAGAGCACGGGCTCCTGCGCGACGGCGCCGATGTGCTCGCGCAGCCACTTCGTGTCGAGCGTCTTCAGATCGCGGCCGTCGAGCGTGATGGCCCCGGCTTGTGGATCGTAAAAGCGCGGGAGCATCTGCGCGATGGTGCTCTTGCCGCTGCCGGAAGGACCGACGAGCGCCACGACTTTGCCGGGCTCGAGCTCGAGGCTCACGTCGTCGAGTACGAGCGCGTCCGGTCGCGTCGGATAGGTGAAGCGCACGCGGTCGAAGCGTACGCGGCCGGTGACCTCGGCCGGACGCTCGCCGGCGACGTTCACCACGCCCGCGATGCGATCGAGCAAGTCGAACACGCGTGTGCTGGCGCCGATGGCACGGTTGAAGTCGCCGTAGAGCCCGGACAGCGTGGCCAACGAGAAGCCGAGGTACATTGTATAAAGGATGAACGCCGTCAGCGTTCCGACCGACAGCCGCCCGTCGATGACGAGCGTGCCGCCGTACCAGAGCACGACGGCGATCGACATGTAGCCGGCGAAGCCCATGACGCCTTGGAACCACCCGTACGCGCGCGCGGATTTGCGGCCGAGCTGGAACGCCTCGTCGACCTTGCTCGCGTAGCGCTGCGACTCTTCGGCTTCGCGGGCGAACGAGCGCACCGTGCGGATGTTCGACAACGCTTCTTCCGCGACCTCGGTGGCGCCGGCGAGCGCGTCCTGGGTCTTTCGCGACAGCTTGCGCACGGTGCGTGCGAAGAACACCGCGCCGATGGCGACGACCGGCACGATCGACAGCATCAGCACGCTCAACCGCCAGCTCGTGTAGACGAGGACCGCGATGCTGCCGAGCGCTTGCAATGTCGAGCGCAGCGCCATCGAGATGTTCACCGTCACGCTGTTCTGCAAGACGCCGGTGTCCGAGCTCAGCCGGTTCAGAAGCTCGCCCGTGCGTTCGCCGTCGAAGAAGCCGACCTCCTGGCGCACGATGTTGTCGAAGAGCTGCCGGCGCAGGCGCACGACGACGCGCTCGCCGGCGAGAGTGAAGAGGTACGCGCGCAGGAAGGTGAACAACGCGCTGACCAAGAACAGGCCCATCAAGAGGACGATGGTCTGGTTCAGGATCGCTTTGCCGTCGGGCTTCGTGACCGCGTCCATCAAGATGCGGATGCCTTGCGGCGCGACGAGCGTCAGCGTGCTGCCGATGAGCAGCGAGATCGTTGCTGTGACGAGCAGGCGAAGCTCGGGCCGCGCCAGGGAGAGGAGACGAAGCCAGTCGGCGCGGGGTTTCGGTTCTTGCATCGGCGCGCGGAACGTAGACTTCGGTCGCGGCATCCGCAAGCGCTGAGGTCGGATTTCGTGGCAGGTGGCCGTGGCCGTAGCCGTGGCCGATTCAGTGGTTTCTCGACCACGTTCACCGCCACGGCCACGGCCACGTCGCTTGTAGCACTGGCTCGGTCACCGCCCGATGCCCGAGCCGTCGTCGCTGCGGAATTGCAGCGACAGACCCGCGCTACTCAGGGAAGCGGAAGGTAAACGTGATCTCGACGTTGCTCTGCGCGGCCTTCGGGAAGCTCCACGTCTTCACCTTCGCCGCGAGGCATTGCTCGAGACCTTGGTCCTTGCTGCTCGACGACACGAGCTTCACTTGCAGCGCGACGCCTTCGGCCGTGATGAACCAGCGCAGCGTGACGGTGCCCGTTTGGCCTGCGCTCTCGAAGCACTTGCGAATCTCGGCCTTGTGGCTGGTCAGCACGCTCATGACCGCGCTTTGATCGATCGCGCCGTTCACCAGCAACGCTTGCGGCTTCGCAGGCTCCGGCGCCTTCTCGCGCGGCTTGCCCTTCGTCTTCTCGCCCTTGTCGGCGTCCCGGCGATCCATCCCGGCCGGCACTTCCGTCGCGACATCCGCGATCGTCATCGGCGGCGCGATCGACGGCGACGGCGGAGGCGACACCGCCTTGACGGACGGCGCGGCGTAACCGCTCTTGCCCCCGATCGAGCCCCGACCTTCGCCGTAGCCACCGCCGCCGATGCCGACGCCACGCGCGCCGAGGCCGCCGTAGCTCTCCTGTTCCATGGCCTTCGACTCTTTCTTCATCGCGCCCAAGACGTTGTAGCTGCGTGAGACGGCTTGATTCTGCGCGAGTTGGCCCGGACCGGCCATGCTCGGATCGACGCCCTCCGGCGCGAGCACCGGCTGCACGATCGTGTTGGACTTGCCGTCCACCTTGGTCGCGCGATCGACGGCGACGAAGCTCGTGTACTTCGTGACCATGCGATAGCCGAGGCCGAGCGTGGTGATCGCGTCGACGGTGTCTTGGCGCTCGCCGTTCCACAGGTCGCGCTCGAGATCGCCGATCTTGCTGCGCGCCCACAACGTGGCCAGCGGCGCGCGCTCGATCTTCTCGGCGGTCACGTTCACCTGCACGGGCAGCTCGATCTTTTTCCCGTTGTACTCGCCGCGCACGAAGATCGTGTGGGCGCCCGCCTTGCCGTCGATGCGCGCGTGCAGCGTCATCGGGTGGCTGGCGAAGAGATCCGGCGTCTTCGCTGGGAACACTTCGGTCGCCTGCAGACCGTTCCAGTCGACCTGCATGTTCTCGATGACCGGGCTGTCGATGTACTTGTAGAACTTGTTCACGCTGGCGACGGGATCTTCCCGCGTCGTCGCGTAGACCGTGAGGCCTTCGCCTTCCTTGCCGAGGCCGTCGAGCAGGTAGCGGTTGACGCTCGAGCCGACGCCGAAGCCGAACACGCGCGCCTTGTGGCCGTCTTGCTTGTGCAGCTTCACGAACGCGGCGGCGTCGGCGATAATCTGCGCTTCGTTGCCGACGTAGCCGTCGGTCATGAAGAACACGAAGCGCGTGCGCCCGCGCTCGACGCCGGTGCCGAGGGCCGCCTTCACCGCGTCGGCCATGTACGTGCCGCCGCCGGCTTGGAGGTTCGTCACGTACTCGGTGCCCTGCAGGATGTTCGTCGTGTTCGCGGGCATCGGCTGCTTGAACGCGCTGCCGGTCGAGCCCGAGAACGAGTAGATGTTGAAGGTGTCGACCGGGCGCAGTTGGCGCAGCGCCTCACGCATGGCGTCCTTGCACATCGCGAGCGGCACGCCGTGCATCGAGCCCGAGACGTCGACGACGAAGATGATCTCGCGCTGGCCGACGAGCTTCTCGATGTCGAGCTTCGGCGGTTGCACGATGAGCGTCATGTAGCCGCCCTTGTCGTCGCGCTCGGTGAGCGCCGTCGCTTGCGGCTCTTTGCCGTCGACGGCGTAGCGCAAGACGAAGTCGCGGTTCGGCAGCGAGTCCTTGTCGGCGATCTTCAGCTTCAGCTTGCCGTCGAGCGTCGGCGAAGTGACCGTCTCGTGCGTCGGCGCGTCCCACGCCTTGATCGGCAGGCCGGCGTCGGCTTCGAGCTCGAGCGAAATGTCGTGGCCGCTGCGCATGCCGGCGCCCAAGATCGGCGGGCTGATGCGCGAGGCGTCCGGCACTTGCGTCGTGTCGGTGAGCTTACCGGAGCCCGACTGCGGACCGGGGAGCGGATCGCCCGGCATGAAGCGCGGTCCGACGACCATCGGGAACACGAACTCGTACTCGCCGGCGTCGTAGGTGAGATCTTGCAGATACTGCACGACGACCTTCACCTTCGTGCCGGGCGCGATGTTCGCCACCGACTGCGTGAAGACGTTCGGCCTCTCTTGCTCGAGCAGCGCCGCCGTGTGGCCTTGGTTCTTCGCGGTCTCATACGTACGGCGAGCGTCGGCACGCTTCTGGATTTCGGCCTGGATCACGCGATCGCCGATCACGATCTTCATGTCGTCGACCGCCGAGTTCTCGGGCAGCGGAAACACGTAGATCGCCTCGATCGGGCTCTTGTTGTCGTTCTTGTACGTCTGCGTCACTTCGACGCGCGCCACGTAGCCTTTGATCTTCGCGCTGACGTGCGTGTGCTCGAGCGGCAGCTCCAGCTTGCTGTCGCCGGCGATCTTCAAGCGCGGCAGCTCTCCGGGCTCGGTGTGCACTTGCTTCGTCAAGCGCTCGATCTTGCTGTCGCTGACGATCTTCAGGTCGGCGCCGGCCTCTGCGGGCTGGCAGCCGAAGACGCAGGCGACGAAGAGCACCGCGAGCGGCACTTCGAGCGTTGCCCTGCGGCGTTTCTGATGGCTGACAGCCCAGTCGAGCTCGGCGAGCCAGCGCCAAATGCGGACGCGCGAGCGGAAGAAGCGCATGTCGCGCTCTTGCGAGGTCGGGGGGAACAAGTCCTGTCCATCGTCGTTCATCTGAGTCCTCACTTTCGCTGCCTAACGCGGCAATAGGCGTATTGGTTTCGCGAATGTGAGTCGTTGCACGCGGGAAAAATGGGAACTAAGGGACGGAGCCACTTGCTCAGTGAAGCCGACATCGCCGCACTTTATGCGCAATACGGCCACGCGATCTTCAAGCGCTGCCTGCGCCTCGTCGGCAACGCCGAGGACGCGCGCGAGCTGATGCAGGAAACGTTCTTTCAGTTCTTCAGCGGCCGCGATCGCTTCCTTGGCAAGGCGGCGCCGTTCACATTTTTGTATCGAATTGCGACTAATCTCAGCATCGACAAGCTGCGCCGCCGGACGACTGCCGGACCGCGGACGTCGATCGAGGACGCGCCCGAGCAGGCGGTCCCGGGGCAAAGTCAGGAGCAACGCGCGCAGGCGCTCGAGGAGATCAAAGTGCTGACCGAGGGTCTCGATGAGGAAACGCTGACGATCGCGGTGATGAGCCACGTCGACGGCCTGACCCAAGAAGAGATCGCCGAGACGCTCGGGCTGTCGCGCAAGACCATCGGCAAGAAGCTGCAGCGCTTCATGGACGTCACGCGCGATCGCGCCGGAGCGAAGGTATGACGGCGCCGATCACCGACAGCGTGCTCGAACGCTACCTCGCCGGCGATCTGTCGGCCGAGCAGCGCGCAGGCATCGAGCAAGCGGCGGCGAGCGACGCCGGCGTGAAGGCGCGGCTCGATCGGCTGCGTCAGGAGCGCGATGCGTTCTATGCTGCGGATTCGCCGGCGGCGTTTGCGCACCGTTTGAGAGTGCGCCTCGATGTTGCCACCGCGGAGCGCGAGCCCATCCGCCGGCCGTGGTGGCGGAGCGCGCTCGTGCCCGTGCTCGGGACCGCCATGGTCGTGCTCTTCGGCGTGACGGCGCTCGTGACGATCAGCGGCGACAAGCTCTCGCCACAGTCGGTGAATCAGATCGCGCTCGAGGATCGCGGCGAGGAGAAGATCGGGACGCTCGCCGCCACGCCGCCCGCGGCCGAACCGCCGCCGCCCGCCGGGATCGTGGCGACCAAGCCGGAGGCCGTCGAGAAGCAAGCGCAGGAAGATCCAGGATACGCTCGCGGCGCCGATCGCGCCGAACGTGAAGAGAAGCGCGGCAAGAAGGGCAAAGCGAAGCGCGACGCGCTCGATCTCGACGAGTCGAAGGTCACCGACGCGTTGAAGGACGTGCGCAAGAACAAGAGCGTGGAGGAAGAGAACGCCGGCGGGATCGGTATCCGCGACGGCAGCATCGGCGGTGGCAAGGGAGAAGGCAGCACCGGGCGGCGCTACGCGGAGCCGCCGCCGCCGACATCACCGCCGCCGCCGCAAGCGACGCAGCCGCCGGAGCCGAAGAAAGAAGCGGCGAAGGACGCGAAGGAAGAGTGGCGCCTGGCCGAACGCCCTGTCGAGCGAGAGAAGGCGGAGAAGAAGCCCCAAACAGAGGCAAAGACGAACGCGCAAACGCGAACCTACGCACCGCCGCCGACGCCCACGCGTCCCGCCGATCGCGCGGATACCGCCGACGACGCGGCCGCGGAGTCGTACGCGGTTCCCGACACCGCGCCGGCGCGCGCGAAATCCTCGGGCGATGCGGCTGGACCCGCGCCGACGGCGGTCGAGGCGAGCGTCGCGGTCGCGAAAGAGGCCCCGCGCGACGCCGACAAGAAGGCCGACAAGGTGCCGAGGAAAGAGAAGGCCGCGGCTGCGCCCGAGCCGAGCGGCGAGCGTGATCCACCTGCGGCGATGATGATCACGACGAACGGCCCGCAGCGCGTGGCGTTTCTCGGGCAAACAGTCCGCATGAAGCGCGGCTCGCCGGTGCGCCTCATGGGGAGCGTCAGCGACGGGCCTACGCGCTCCATCGCGATCGCCGCCGTCCGCGCAGACGGCACGTGGCAGACGCTCTACTCCGGCAACGGCGCCGCGATCACCGCGCCGATCTTGCGGCCGGAGCAGAACACGACGCTCGTGTTCCTGTCCTCGGCGGATGCGTTGCGCCTCGACGAGCTGCGCGCGCAGTCGGCGAAGGCCGGCGTCAATGCGGCGGCGTTGAAGTTCGTGCCGGGCGGCGTCGAGAAGCGCGTGATTCGAATCGTCGTCGAGTAGCGCGACGGAAAGCCGCGTCACATGGACTTGTCCGTCGCCGAGCACGATAGGTCGGCGTTCGCCATGTGGCGTGACAGGATTGCCGAGCGAGGTCTCGAAGGCTGGGAGCTCGTTGCGGCTTGTGTGAGCTTCGCGTGATCTTCGTCTTTGGCTCGCGCATCAGCCAAAGAGGCGCGGGTGTCGCGGAGTCGGGCGGTACTCATATTTCCATGCTAGGAATCGCCGATGCACCTCGTTACGCGCGCATGGCTCGTGCTTCGGATGGGCGCCCGGAATGTGTTTCGCTATCGGCGGCGATCGGCGATCAGCGGCTTTGCGATCGCGCTCGCGGTGATGCTGATGGTGTGCATCCGCGGCCTGGTCAACGGCTCCGAGACGATGGTGTTCGAGCAGATGGTCCTCGGCCAGTTCGGCGCCCTGCAAGTGCACAAGACGGGCTTCGTGGCGAACGTGACGAAGCCGCCGCTCTCGTTCGCCTTTCCCGTCGACGCCGCGTTGATGCAAAAGGTCAAAAGCGTGCCGGGCGTGGTCGACGCGGCGGCGCGCATCACCTTCGCGAGCATGGTGGCGATCGGCGACAAGAGCGTGCCGGCGCCCGTCGTCGCGATCGATCCCGACAACGAGTACAAGGTGTGCCCGCTGAAGACGGCAGACGTCGCGATCGGCAAGCCGCTCACCGGCGACGGCGCCGTGATGACGCCGATGATGAGGCGCCAGCTCGGCGCCGACGTCGGCAGCGAGATCACGCTGCTCTCGCAGGACGCCGAAGGGGTGATGAACGCGGGCCTCGCCAAGGCGCACGGGTTCCTCGCCGACATTCCGCTGCTGACGAGCAGCAAGAAGCTCCTCTTCGTCTCGCTGAAGACGGCGCAGGATCTCTTGCGGCTCGACGGCCAAGCGCTCGTCGTCGCGGTTCGCCTGCAAGACTACTCGGCGCCCGACGCGGCCGCCGACGCGCTGCGGGCGAAGCTCGGACCGAAGTACGAAGTGCATACTTGGCGCGATCTCACGCCCACGCTCGTCGACAGCTTGGCCGAGCGCCGCGTGATCTTGAACTTCGTCACCGGCGTCTTCTTGTTCATCGCGCTCATCGGCGTGGCTCTGGCGATGTTGATGAGCGTCCTCGGGCGCACGCGTGAGATCGGTACGATGATGGCGGTTGGTATGCGCCGGCGACAGATCGTCTCGTTGTTCATCAGCGAAGCGCTCGTGCTCGGCGTGACGTTCAGCATCATCGGCTCGCTCATCGGCGAAGCGATCGTGCACTACTTCAACTGGCGCGGCCTCGGCATCACGATCCCGGGCGGCGCGACCACGGTGATGCTGCGGCCGACGGTCGAGTGGATCTTCGTCGCGCGCACGGCGTTGATCGTCGCGATGGGATCAGTGGCGGCGTCCATCTATCCGGCACGTGCGGCGTCCCGCCTGAAGCCGATCGCCGCGATGGGGGCTCTATGAGCCGCTTGTTCACCGTCGCGCTGCGCAACCTCGCGCGCCAACGTCGCCGGACGGCGCTCACTGGCGCCAGCATCGTCCTGGGCGTCGGCTTCGCGGTGTTCGTGACGGCGTTCTTCAACGGCATGATCGACATGATGATGCGCATGACCGTCGAGAGCTCGATCGGCGCCATCCAAGTGCACAAGGTCGGCTACGTCGACTCGGATGATCCGTTGAAGCAGGACATGCCGGAGGACAAAGCGATCGTCGAGCGCATCGCCAATGTTGCCGGCGTCAAGGCGGTGGCTCCGCGCCTGCAGTTCGAAGGCCTCCTGAACAACGGCACGCGCGCCTCGGTCGTGCTCGGCACGGGCATCTCGCCGAAGGAGGAGTACGCGGTGTGCCCCGGCCGCAAAAACGAGATCGGCGCCGACGCGATCACCGAGCGCACGGGCGATCAGATGATCGTCGGCGGCGAGCTCGCCGCAGCGCTAGGCCTCGGCAAAGGATCGTCGGCGACGTTTCTGACGCCGACGCAGCGCGGATCGTCGAACGCGCTCGACGCGACGGTGCGAGGCTTGCTCACCGTCAATCTGCCGATGATGGCGAAGGTCGTGTCGATCGTCCCGCTCGACTTCGCGCAGGAGCTCACGCGCATGCGCGGCCGCGTCACCGAGTACGCGCTCGCTGTCGACGACTTGCAGAAGGTCGACGCCGTCGCTGCGGCGGTGCAGCAGGAGCTCGGCAAAGAGTACGAGGTGCAGACGTGGCGCGAGCGTGAGCCCGCCGGCGCCGCCGCGATCGGCCGCTTCAACGTGATCGTCGCCATCGCCGTGCTCGTGCTCTTCCTGCTGGTCGGCTCGAGCCTCGTCAACTCGATGCTGATGAGCGTGCAAGAGCGCGTGAGCGAGATCGGCACCATGATGTCGCTCGGCGTGCGCCGGCGGCAGGTCCTCTCGATCGTCCTGACGGAGGCGACGCTGCTCGGCTTCTTCGCAGCGATCATCGGCGCGATGATCGGCCTCGCCGTCGTCACGTGGCTGCACCACCGTGGCGTGATGTTCGCGCCGCGCGGGAGCACGCCGCTGCAAGTGTTCCCGTTCGCGGGCGTATCGTTGATCCTGAAGACGATCGCCGGCGCTGTCGTCGGCGCAATGCTGGCGGCGCTCTACCCGGCGTTCAAGGCGTCGCGCTTGTCACCGGTCGAAGCGCTTAGAACGGTGTAAAACGCCGAACCTCGGCGTCTTCCAGGGAGTGGGACTGGGCGGGGATGAGAGACAACGACTACTGCGGCTTCGCTTCCGCCGCCTTCGCATCGACCGCGGGCTTCGCTTCGCCGCCAGCGCCGGCCGGAGCGGCCGCGGCAGCGACGTCGGCTGAGCCTTCGCCGGTGGCCGGGCCGTTCAGCTCGGTCTCCATCACGGCGACGAGCTTCGTGCTCGCGAAGTTGCTCTTGGCCAAGTTGACGAGGCCCATCGCATCTTCTTTCTTCGAGTCCTTCAGCGAGCGCGCCTTCGCGAGCAGCTTGGCGACGGCGATCTCGTTCGTGTCGGTCGAGATGCGGCCGTTCAACACCCATACGGTCGCCGTGCCGGTGGCGTTCACTTCGCTGAACTGATCGCGGTTCTTGACCACGAAGAGCAGCGTGCCCGGGTTGATCTTCTTCTTGCTGTTGAGCGCGAGGAGATCCGGGCGATCGAAGGCGTCGGCCGCTTCGAGCACCGTCGCTTCGGTGACGTCCGGCGCGATGAGCAGCGAGGCCTTCTTCACCCAGCCTTCGACCTCGCCGGACGTTTTCGCTTGAATATAATCGCCTTCTTCCTTGCCGACGGTGACGCGCTCGCCGCGGTAGAGTGTCGCGAGCCAATTCGCCTGCGGCTTGCCCTTGCCGCTCGGGTCGTCGACCTTCGGCTTGTCCGAGGCTTCGCGCTTCAACACCGTCGTGTAGATGACGTAGCCGGCGTCGGACTTGGCGGCAGCCGCGGGCGCTGCGGCGGGTGCGGCAGCCGGCGCGGCGGCTTGCGGATTCGCCGGCGGCGTCACGGCCGCGGGCGGTGCATCGGGTTTCTTGTTGTCGCAAGCGGCGACAACGAGCACTGCGGCGGCAGTTAGAACGAGGATCGATCGGCTCAGCATGGTGCGCTCCAGTTCGAGTGGTCGGGTCGGTATAATGCACGCGTGCCCCGCTCGCAATGAAAGCACCGCGCGGGGCCATTGATTTCGCGGGCCCTTCCTGGTGAAACCGCGCGCATGAAATCGATTCGTCTCGCCGCCGCCGCTGTGTTCGTATGCAGTCATTTCGCGTGTAAACCGACGGAAGCAGAAAAGCCCACGCCACCCGCCGCCGCGACTGGCGCGAGCGGCGCTGCGGCGATGCCTAAGCAGCCCGAGTCCCTTCCGGCGCCGCCAGACGTCGCGGCTGCACCGGCCGACGCCGAGAAGACGAAGAGCGGCCTCGCGTCGAAGGTGTTGACGAAGGGCACTGGCGACAAGAAGCCCGAGCCGCAAGACACCGTCGAGGTGCACTACACGGGCTGGACCACGGACGGAAAAATGTTCGACAGCTCGGTGACGCGCGGTCAGAAGACCAAGTTCCCGTTGAACCGGGTGATCGAAGGCTGGACCGAAGGCGTCGGCTTGATGGTCGTCGGTGAGAAGCGCCGCCTGTGGATCCCGGAAGCGCTCGCCTACAAGGGCCGGCCAGGCGCTCCCGCGGGCATGCTCGTCTTCGACGTCGAGCTCTTCTCGATCCAGGAAGGGCCGAAGCCGATCCCCGCGCCGGCAGACGTCGCCGCACCGCCGAAGGACGCGCAGAAGACGAAGAGCGGCCTCATGTCGAAGGTGCTGACCAAGGGCACCGGCAAGGCGAAGCCGAAGGCGACGAGCCAAGTCCAGGTGCACTACACGGGCTGGACCACCGACGGAAAAATGTTCGACAGCTCCGTCCAGCGCGGCCAGCCAGCCACGTTCCCCCTCGGCAACGTCATCGCCGGTTGGACCGAGGGCGTGCAGCTCATGGTCGAGGGCGAGAAGCGCCGCTTCTGGATCCCGGAGGCGCTCGCGTATCAAGGGCGCCCGGGCGCGCCGGCGGGGATGCTCGTGTTCGATGTCGAGCTGTTGAAGATCCTATCGCAGTAAGACCGTGTGCGTTCCCGTGCTCGTGCTCTTGCACGGGAACGTCCACGATCAGACTTCAGCGGCGAGCGCAGTTCCCGTCATCTTCACGAACACATCCTCGAGCGTCGGTCGTTGCAACGTCGCGCTGACGATCTGATCGCCAAAGCTTTGCACGAGATCGACGAGCAAGCCCGCCGCGTTCGCGTGAACGACGCGTGCTTCATCGCCTTCGACCGAAGCGATCAGTGAACGCTGCGCGCGCAGCGCCGCCGCGAGCGCTTCGGCGTCTTTGCTTTTCAGCCGCAGCGTGTCCTCGGCGATCTGCTTCTTCAGCGCGTCGGGCGATCCTTCGGCGACGATCTTCCCCTGCGCCAGCAGGACAAGCCCGTCGCAGTGCTCCGCCTCTTCGCCGAGGTGCGTACTGACGATCACCGTGAGCCCTGTGGTCGTCACTCGGCCACGCACGAGCTGCCAAAATTCACGGCGCGCGCGCGGGTCCAAGCCGGTCGACGGCTCGTCGAGCACCAACAGGCGCGGCCGATGCAGGAGCGCCTTCGCCAGCTCCACGCGCCGCGCGAGCCCACCAGACAAGGTCTTCACGCGATCATGGCGACGATCGGCGAGCGAGAAGCTGCTCACCGCCTCGTCGATCGCTCGCGCGAGGGCCGCGCCGGACAAGCCGTAGAGCGCGCCGCTGCACGCGAAGTTCTCCTCCACGCTCAGCAAAGGATCGAGGCCGCGGCTCTGGAACACGACGCCGAGCGATCGCCGTGCCGCTGGCTGGTCGCGCACCACGTCGTGGCCGAAGAGCTGCGCCGACCCTGCGTCAGGCCGGCGCAGCGTCGCCAAGATCTGCAACAGCGTCGACTTGCCGCTGCCGTTCGGGCCCAAGAGCCCGAGGATGCGGCCCGGCGCGGTCGCGAAGCCGACGCCGTCGAGCGCGCGCGTCGCTCCGTACGCGAAGCGCAGATCTTGGCACTCGACGGCGAGGGCGCTCACGCAGGCTACAAATGCAGCGCGTTCAGCAAGAGGCGCGGCCGGTCGGCGATGAGGAAGCCGATGAGCATCGGCAAGTAGACGATCGAGGTGAGGAACACGCGCCGCGCCGCCGCCCGGTCGTGCTCGAACGCGAGCCGCACCGCTTGCATCAAGAAGAAGGTTCCGAGCACGAACGCGCCGACGACGTAGATGACGCCGGCCGCGCCGACGGCGAAGAGCCCGAGGCTGGTGAGGAAGAGCGCGATCGTCGTGAGGAGCACCCGCAACTCCACGCCCTTTTGCGAGCCCGCCGGTCCCGGCCACAGCTTGAAGCCGCCGCGGTCGTAGTCGGTCTTGTAGAGGATGGCGAGCGCCCAAAAGTGCGGGAGCTGCCAGAAGAAGAGGATGAAGAACACGATCCACGCGTCGCGGCCGATGCTCGCGTTCGCGGCGGT
This sequence comes from Deltaproteobacteria bacterium, assembly GCA_020848545.1. Classification (GTDB taxonomy): domain Bacteria; phylum Myxococcota; class JADLHZ01; order JADLHZ01; family JADLHZ01; genus JADLHZ01. The sequence goes on from JADLHZ010000024.1 coordinate 12,928, forward strand.
GTAGCCCATCATCGGCGGCAGCGCGCCAGGGATCGCCCCGACGACGGTCGCCCACGGCGTCACGCGCTTCAGCGGCGTGTAGGCGAAGACGTAGACGGCGGCCGCGAGCAGGCTGAGCAGCGCCGTCAACGGGTTCGTATAGGACCACAGGATGACGCCGCCCAAGCTGACGAGGGCGATGCCGAAGGCGACGGCCTCTTCGTGCGAGACCCGGTCGGCGGCCACCGGGCGGTGTCGCGTGCGTGCCATGCGCCGATCGTACGCGCTCTCCATCGCCATATTCAAAGCGCAGGCGCCGCCGCCGGTGAGCGCTGTGCCGATGAGCGTCGCGAGCATCAAAGAAGCCGGCAGGTAAGCGTCGGCAGCGAGCGAGAGGCCGAGGAGTGTCGTGATGACGACGAGCAGCGTGAGGTTCGGCTTCGTGAGTAAGTAGAGGTCGCGCAAGCGCTGCGCCGCGCTGGAGGCGGTGGCGGCGCTCGCGGCGGTGACGGAAAGCTTCGACTGCATGGGAGTCGCCCGCTACGCGACCCGATCGGCGGCGTCAACTGAGAAGCAGCGCCGGGGCCTTCGCTTTAAGTTGCAAACTGTCGGGACCTCGTCTTGACTCGATGAATGAACGCTGTTTAGTCCGACGCTGCGAGTGCGAGCCGCTTTCGTACGGAGTGAAAAAGATGGTCATCGATTTCGAATGCAATGGCTGCAACGGCGACTTCGAGGTGGACGTCGGTGACCTCATCGAGGCGCCGAAGCCCATCAAATGCCCTCACTGCAAAGCCAAGCTCGACGCCAAGGCGTCCGAGGATTTCGCGACGGTGCTCGAAGATCTGATCGCGCAGATCTCGGCCATGGCGAAGAAATTCACACTGACGATGGCGATCGAGACCGACGATCTTCCGGGCGCCTACGCCAAGGAAGAAAAGGACGAGGACGAAGACGAGGACGAAGACATCGATCTCGATGACGAAGACCTCGCCGAGGACGAAGCCGAAGACGAGCGCTGATGCAGCCGCTGTCGCGCCTCGGCGTCTCGCTCGAAGACGCCGCCAATGTCCTCGTTCACGATCTGAAGAATCCGCTCTCGCTCGTTTCGACCAACGCTCGCTACCTCGTGGAGTCGTCCGCCGCCGGGGAGGCCCGTGAGGCGGCGATCGACATCGAGCACGCGGCGGCGGCGATGAACCGCATGCTGGCGAGCTTCTTCGACGTGGTGACCGACTTTGCCTCGCTAGGCGCTGTCCTGCCGCATGACGTACCGCTGGCTGTGCTGTGTGCTCGCGTCGCTGCCGAGAAGGCCGCGGGGCTCGGCGAGCGTTTGCGGATGGCGCCGGTCTTGCCCTCGCTCGTCGTGCGTGCCGACGCTGCGCTGCTCTCGCGCGTCATCGGCGTCCTGCTCGACAACGCCGCGCAGTACGTGCCGGCCGGCGGTCAGGTCACGCTGACGGCGCGTTCGAACGGCGAGGCGCGCGTGGCGATCCGCATCACTGACGACGGTCCGGCCATTCCTAGAGAGCACGCTGTGCTGGCGCTAACGGCTGCGGCGCGCCTGCATCCAGAGAGCAAGCGCATGCGGCTCGGCCCGGCGTTCGGGCTCCCGTTCGCGGCCGCGGCGTGTGCGAAGATGGGCGGCGTGCTCAGCCTGGACCCGCGCGATCAAGGCGCGTGCTTCGTGATCGATCTGCCGGGCGGGGGATAGCTCACTTTTTCGCGGACTTGCCGTCATCCTCGGGACGGCCTTGGCGCTCGGCGTCGGTCGCTTCCTTCTCTTGCGCTTCGAGCTTGGCGCCGGGCGACATCATGATCGGCTCGGTCACCGGCAGCTTGTCGAAGGCGACGTCGACTTGCACGACGCGGCCGGCGTCGGTCGTCATCTTGTAGTGGAAGGAGAGGTCTAGCTTCTCCGATTCGCGCGGCATCAGCTGCAGGTAGTAGTAGCCGATGGTGCCGCCTGGCGGAAAGCTCTGCACCCAGCGCTCGGGGTTGCTGATCGCGATCGTCGGATGGGCGCCGGCGGCGTCGAACTTGTACTTGATCTCGTCGATCTTCTCGACCTTGCCTTTGACCTTTTGCTCCTTGCTCACCCACACGCGCATGTTGATGTCGCCGTAGGCCACCTCGGTCGGAAAGCCCCACGCGATGAAGTCTGCGCGCAACGCCTCTTCGCCGTCCGGCGTCGTCACGCGCTTCAAGGACGTGATGTCGAGGCGGGCGCCGTTGTTGAACGCCGTGAGCACCGGCCGATAGGCGCCGGAGAGCAGGTTTTCGTAGGCGGTCTTGGCGAGCGTGAAGTACTCGTCACGGAGCTTCTTCTGCTCCGCCGACGGTGGCTTCTTCTCGTCCGCCTCGGCGAACTTCTTCTTCTCGTGGTCGACGTCGAGCACCGATTCGTCGAGCTTCGCCAGCTTCTCGAGATCGGCCTTGTATGCCTTCAAGAGCTCGTTTTGGTCGCGCACGTACTCGTTGGGCGTGCCGCTCGAGCGGAGACCGGCGCTCTTTTCGGCGTACTTCTGCCGCGTCGAGGCCAGCTTCTCCTTGAATTCTTTGGCTTTCATCTCGCTGTGGTGGTTCAGGTAGAAGACCACGAGTCCGACCACGGCGAGCCCGGCGATGACGAACAACGAGAAGAATTTCTTCATTTGGGCTGCTGAACTAGCCCGAGGCGCGGCGGGGTGCAAGGCGCCAACGGGCTACGGCTAGGCGCCAGCGAGGGTCGTCCGCAGAGCTACCCGCGATAACGAGCACATGGCAGGACCGATCCGCATCGAGGAGTTCCAAGGTCACCGCGGTTACAGCGTCGTGAGCGAAGACGGGGTGCTCGGCGCTGACGACGCCGTATCCCAGAAAGTCTCGCACAAGGAGACGCGCACCGACGTTCCTTTCGACGACATCAACTTCGTCGACGCGCGCAACGAATTCGAGCGCCTGAACCAGCAGATCGCTGACGCGGGCAAGCTCTTCAGCGAGACGAAGCAGAAGAAGCTCGATGTCGATGAGGACAAGTTCGACGCGAAGTACGCGTACTTCAAGACTCTGTGCGGCATCCACGACTACTCGCCGCGCTTGCGCTCGAACGCCTGCATGGCAGCGAGCGGCGCCAAGGGGCTCATCGCCGATCGCCGCTCCCTCCTCAGAAAGAGCGAGCCGGGCGGGATGAGCGCGCTCGCGATGAAGGAGGCCATGCGCCTCGATCCGACGAACACGGTGCCCCAGCTCTCGTACGGGGTCACCGAGCTCTTCGTCACGTCGGGTGGGCTGTTCGAAGGTCAGGCGCGCGATTGGTTCAGCGAGACCTTCGGCGTCCTCGTCGACGATGAGATGCCGAAGTCGATCGCGAAGCTGTCGACTTTCCCGAACGACGTCGGCGCACAGGTCGTGCTCAAGGCGCTGCTCGAACGGGCGATCGCCAAGGGGTTCAGCGGCGTGAACGTGAACGATCGCAACATCAGCCGTGACGAAAAGGCGCGCCGGCAAGACGAGGCGAACAAGAAGATCGAGGAGATGAAGAAGCAGCTCGAGCTCGTCGAAGCTCGCGTCGACGTGATGCGCGCGAAGAATTCGGTCGCGGTCGCGGAGACGGAAGCGCTGTTCCCGAAGTAGGCGCTACTGCGGTTTGACCAACTTGCGTTCGAGCGCCGTTCTGACGACGTCGGCGCGATTCGAGACATGGAGCTTTCGATAGATGCTCTTGATGTGCGTGCGCACGGTCTCGGCGCCGATGCCGAGGCGCGCGGCGACGTTCAAGTAGTTCGCGCCCTGCACCAAGTGTTCGAGGACCTCGCGCTCTCTCGGCGTCAGCTCGGGTAGCGGCTCGGCGTTCGTCTCGTTGAACTCCTTGAGCAGCCGGCGCGCCAAGGTCGGGCTGATCAACGCGCCGCCGCGAATCGTCTCGCGCACGGCGTCCAAGATCTGCTTGCCCGACGCTTCCTTCAACAAGTAGCCGACGGCGCCAGCTTTCAACGCGAGAAAGAGCGAGACCTCGTCGTCGAAGACGGTATAGGCGACGCACTCGATCTTCGGCGTCATCGAGGCAGCGTGGCGGATGACCTCGATGCCCGAGATGTCGGGCAGCCCGAGATCGATGATCGCCACGTTCGGCGGGCTCTCCTTGAAGCCTTTGATCGCGCTGCGGCCGCTGCCGTAGATGCCGAGCACCGCGAAGTCCTCGCTGTCGCGCAGCATCTCGGCCAAATTGTCACGCACGCTCGGTGTGTCCTCGACGAGAGCCACCGTCACTTTGTTCTTGCTCATCCGCTTTCTCCTGCACGCGCTTCGCCGATGGGGATGCGCGCAATCACCTTGACGCCGCGCTCGCCGTTCGCTTCGAGCACGACGTCGCCGTTTTGTTCCTTCGCCCGCGTGCGCATGTTGCCAAGCCCGCGGCCTTCACTCGGAGACTCCCCGAGGCCGCGCCCATCGTCGGCGATCTCGAGACGGATCTCTTTGGCATCCCGCTCGAGCGCGATGCGCACGGTCTTCGCGCCGCTGTGGCGCAGCGTGTTGGTCAGGGCCTCGCGCACAATCGCGCTCAATGCAACGCTGACGCCGGCGCTCAAGTACCCGTGCCAGGCGTCGTTGTCCATCTGCCATTCGAGCGTCATGTCGGCGGTGTCTGCGATGTCCTCGGCGCGGCGGCGCAAGGTCGCGACCAGCTCGCGTGCGTCGCGCCCGGAGCTCGACAGCGCCCAGATCGTGTCGCGCAGCTCCTCCAAGCAGAGGCGGACGGTGTCTTGGATCCACACGAGCGCGTCCTTCTGGTCGTCGCCGACGCGTTTCTGCTCGCGTTCAGCGCGGAGCGCGATGCCGGTGAGCCGGGCGCCGATGTGGTCATGCAGATCGCGGGCGATGCGTGTGCGTTCGAGGGCGAGCGCCGCCCGCCGTGATTCTTCACGGAGGGCGATCCGCCAATCGTAGGTGTCGCGCAGCACCCGGTAGTTGAGCCACGCACCGGCCATGCTCAGCAGTGTCGACAAGATGCCCCAGCGGAAGGCGTTGACGATCGCTTCGACCGGGGCGCTCGCGGACGAGGTGAGGATCACAATCGAATATCCGGCCAGGCACACGGGGTAGATGAGGAGCGCGAGCCGAAACCGCATCGGCAGGATGTACGTCATCGTGGCGATCGCGATGGGATAGACCGGCAAGGACGAGCTCCGCGCACCGCCGCTGTCGGCGATGTTGATCAGCGCGTGCGCGACCACGGAAAGCGAGAGCAGCGCCGCCGCAAACGCTGTGCGCGCATAGGACGCGCCGCGCGGCGCGATGAGCGCAGCGATGAGCATCATCAAGCCGATGAGGCCGCGGGTCACCCGATGCAGCATCGACATGCTCGACGGCCACACGAAGTCGAGCACGAACATCGCGGCGACGAGCGACAACCCGACGAGGGCGCCGAGGCGCAGCCCGCGGCGGATCCGCTGCGTGAGCGCCGCTTCGAGGCTCTCGGTGGTGTCGGGCTTCGTGTGAAAGTATCGGAGATAGCGCCGCAAACTGCTCGGCCTCAGCGACAGGAATAAAACGGAAATTTCGTCTCGCGCGTGCCGGCTTCCTGTCGCTCGCATGCCGGCATGGCTTCGTTCCTCTGCTTCCTCTCTTCGCTGAGGCGCTGGTAGAACGTCTCGCTCACCAAGATCTCGTTCGCCTTTGCGGTGTCTTCGCCGAGCTTCGACGCGGTGTTCACCGAATCACCCCAGGTGTCTTCGTCCCCGATCATCAGCGTCGGTCCGAAGCCGAGGCCGATGGCGAGCCCCATCTTCCACTCGTTGTCGGCGTTCGATTTCTCCACGCCGGCCAACAGATCCTTCGCGAGCGCGTACATGGCGGCGGCCGACGTGTGCGTGACGAAGAGATCGTCGGCGTCGGCCTTCACCCACTCGCCGCCGTTCTTTTTGATGATCGGCGCGGCCAAACGTTGCAGGCGACGAATCTCGGTGAGGAAGCCCAAGATGCCGCGCTTCTTCGTCAGCTCGGTGAAGCCCGACATGTCGGTGATCATGATCGCCAGCGTCTTTTCGAAGTCCTTCCGAATCGCCGCGTCGATCTTGTCGAGCTCGGCTTGGTTCTTCCCGGCCGCCAAGCGCTGGTCCATGTACTTGCTGAGCTTCTGCATCGCGGGACCGTGGTGCGGCACCGGCAGCTCCGGCAACGCGGCAGCGGCAGGCGCCGCCAGGCACAACGAAAAGAGGACCGTGAGCGTCATGAAAACCCCGGGGTTGAGCTGAAGGCGGCGGTCTCGGGATCCGGCTCGCCTGCGAGCGCCTTCGGCACGGCGCCGACCGACACTCGCACGACCGTATGGATCCCGCCCCGCACGAAGAAATCTCCCACCACTCGGAGATAGCGCGGTTTGATGAGCTTGGCGATCTTGTTGCAGATCTCGTGGGTGACCGCTTCGTGAAACGCGCCCTCGTCGCGAAACGACCAGAGGTAGAGCTTCAACGACTTGAGCTCGACGCACTTTCTGTCCGGCACGTAGCGGATGCGAATGGTCGCGAAGTCCGGCTGGCCGGTGATCGGGCACAGGCAAGTGAACTCCGGGCAACGGATGTCGATGAAGTACGGCGTGGCTGCCGGGTTCGCGAAGGTGTCGAGGGTCTTTTGCGGCTTCGTGGTCATGCGGGGAGCTCCTTGCCGCGCTTGATGTTGTACGCCGCGCGGCCGGTGGCGATGAGGTGCGTGGGATCGTTCTCAGCGTACAACGACAGCTGTACCAGCGCGACGCGGCCGCCGAGGCGGACGACTTTGGCCGCGGCGACGATCGTCTCGGGCGGGCAGGGGCGCAAGTAGTCGACCAAGAGATCGATCGTCGAGATGCGATCGCCCGGGCTGATCATCGTAAACACCGCGGCGCCGCCGGTCGCGTCGAGCAGCGCCGAGAGGACGCCGCCGTGGATGGCCGGCTTCGTGATGTCGCCGATGAACTCGTCCTTGAACGGCAGCTTCATCGTGACGAGGCCGTCGGTGATCTCGACGGCCTTCATGCCCAAGTGACGGTTGAACGGGATGATGTTCTCCATCACCTCCTGCAGCATCTCTTTGCTCGGGACGAGCGACTTCGGCGTCATCGTCCGAACGCCCGCTTGCCGTCGATGTAGGTCGCGTCGACGGCGCCCCAATATAAGGACAAGGGCTCCTCGGGGTCGACCTTCGTCGCGAGCAGCACGAAGTCGGCCGCGCAGCCAGCCGCGAGACAGCCGAGCTCGCCCTCGGCGTGCAGCGCGTAAGCGGCGCTCTCGGTGTACGCCTGGACCGCTTCTTTGAACGAGAGCTTCTGCTTCACCGCCCAGCCTTCGCGCGGAAGACCATGCCCGTTCTGGCGCGTGGTCGCGACCGCGAGGCCCATCAAAGGATCGAGCGACATCACCGACCAGTCGCTGCCGAACGCGACGACGCCGCCCTGCGAGCGGATCTCGTTCCACGGAAAAATGTACGGCGCGCGCGCTTTGCCGACCTTGATCTCCCACACGCCCTTGCCCGGCACGTCCGCCGGCTCGGCGTGGTACGGCTGCATCGACGCGATGACGCCGAGCTCCTTGAAGCGCTTGGCGTCCTTCGGATCCAACACCTCGATGTGCTCGATGCGGTGCCGGCGATCCTTCGTCCCGTTCTTCTGCGCCGCGAGGGCGTAGGCGTCGAGCGACGTCCTCACCGCGAGATCGCCGATCGCGTGCAGGCTGACGACGAAGCCCTCTTTGTCGGCCGGTACGATCAGGCGCTCGAGATCGGCCGGCTTCAGGTGCGCTTCGCCCTTGTGCTTGTGATCGTCGGCGTAGGGCGCGATGAACGCCGCGGTGTTCGATTCGACGACGCCGTCGACGAAGCCTTTCAACGAGCCGAACTTCACCCGCTTCGACTCTTTGGCGATGCGATCGCGCAGGGCCTTCGCTTCATCGAGCGGCGTCTCGATGGGCGGCGAGAAGAACACGCGCACCTTCAAGCGGCCGTCCTTTTCCAAAGCGAGGTAGGCGTCGAGCGTCTCGTTGTCGGCGACGAAGTCGTTGATCGCCGTCAACCCGGCCTCGAGCGCCAGCCTCTGCGCCTCCAAGATCCCTTCGATGCGCTCGGCCAACGAATACGGCGGCACCTTTTCGAACATGAGATCCATCGCGCCTTCGAGGAGGGCGCCGGCGGGCGAGCCGTCCGCTTCGCGGATGATTTTTCCGTCTTTGGGATCCTTCGTGTCCTTGGTGACGCCGGCGAGCTCTAGTGCCTTCGTGTTCGCCCAACCGGTGTGGCCGTCGTACGCGCGAATGAACACGGGCCGGTCGGGCACGGCGGCGTCGAGCATCTGCCGCGTCGGAAACGCCGGTTTCAGCTTCGCGAAGAGATCGTAGGAGAAGCCGCGGCCTTGGATCCACTGCGCTTCTGGGTGCGCCGCCGCGTAGGCTTTGATGCGCGCTTGGATCTCTTCCACGTTCTTCGCCCCGTGCACGCGCACGCGCTTTTCGCTGATGCCGCCGCTCATGAAGTGGATGTGCGAGTCGATGAAGCCCGGCAAGAGCACGCGGCCGCCGGCGTCGATGACCTGGGTGTTCGACCCGACGGCGGTGCCGAGCTTTGCTTGCGACGTGACGGTGGCGACCCGGCCCGCGCGGATGACCAAGGCGTCGCCGTCCGCGGTCGGGAGCTTGGCGTTGATGACGACGAGGTCGGCGCCCGGCGTTTTCGGAGGTGCAGCCGCTGCGGAGACGAGGGCGATCGCAAGCGCAAAATTCATGCGCGCGCCCTCTCCGATCCGCAGCAATATTGCAACCATACGGGGCTCCGCGTATACCTCGCCCGTGGCAGCGGTCCGGCTCAAGGTCAGCCCAGACAACCCGAGCGAGAAGCACATCGCGCGCGCGGTGCAGGTGCTCGCGGAAGGTGGCGTCGTCGTTTATCCAACCGACACGGCGTACGGGCTCGGCTGCGACATCTACGCCAAGCGCGCGATCGAGCGGATCTACATGTTGAAGCGGATGGACCGAAAACGTCCGCTCTCGTTCGTTTGTTCCGATTTGTCGGACATCGCGCGCTACGCCGGCGTCGACAATTTGCAGTACCGTATCCTGCGCCAGCACTTGCCGGGCCCGTACACCTTCATTCTGCCGGCGACCAAAGAAGTGCCGAAGATCCTCACCTCGCGCTCGCGCACGGTCGGCATCCGCGTGCCGAAGCATCCAGTGTGCATGGCGCTCGTGAAAAGGCTCGATCATCCGATCGTGTCGACGACGGCGAGCCTCTATCGCGGCGAAGTGAACAGCGACGAGAACGAGCGCGCCGCCAACCGCCGCTTCGTCACCGCCTTCGATCTCGAGCAGCAGAAGCGCGAAGAGATCATGGTCGAGCAAGAGAAGAACCCCGCCAACGAAGAAGTGTTCACCGATCCCGACGTCATCGAGGCGCGCATCGGCCACTCGGTCGATCTCATCTTGGACGTGGGCCCGCTGCCGTCGTCGCTCTCGACCGTGGTCGATCTCACCGGCGCGCAACCGAAGGTGCTCCGTAAAGGCATCGGCAACACCGCGCTGCTCGTCTGAGCCATGCGATCGCTCGCGCCCTTCCTCGTGCTCTTGGCCGCCTGCTCGTACATCACCGAGCCTTATGCGAATCCAGCCGATCCCGTGACCGTGGACCTCGTCAATCGCAGCGCCGCGGTCGTGTACCTGCCTCTGACCGACGCGCGCACGCCGCTGGATGCCGCTTTGACCTTCGCGGCAAAGGGCAGTGATCCGTTCAAGGCTGCGCTGAGCTGCGCCGATGTCTCGTGCAGCGCCGGCTGCGACGTTCAGACGTGCGCGCGCGTGAGCGCTGTTCGCGAGCTGTCGCCCGGCGAAGCGCTGCTCGTCGACTGGGACAACTTTCGTTACGATGAAGGCGAGCTCGCCTGCACCGTCAGCGGCGAGAGCCGGGCGTGCGTCAGCGGATCACGCGTTCCGAAGGGCCGCTACCTCGCGCGGGTGTGCTTCGGCCGCGGGATCAAAGCGGCGGCGGCGCAGATGCAGCGGAGCGCGGCCGACCCGCAGATCATCGTCGGCGCGGCGATCGACGTTGAGGAATGCCTCACGCCGCTCGAGCTCGGCGTCCCGGGCTACTACGTGCGATACGAGATCGAGATTCGCTGAGCGGCGGTGAAACCAATGTGCGCTGACTGAAGGCACTAGGCGGCCCTCCGGCGTTCTTTCTTCACCCGATCATAGTGCCGGTACCCGAGCTGATCGATCGCCGACTTCGGCGCCAGCCCGATGTCGACGAGCGTCTTGATGTCGTAAGTCCCGGCGAGCACCGGCGGATTGTACGCGTCGAGCGCGGCTTCGGTCGCGAGCGCTCCGATCGGCGCCAGCACTTGGTCCGTGTGCGTGTGCAGAAAGTGCGCGAGGCTCAGGCGCGAGTAGCCCGGCGTCATCGGCGCGGTGATCTCGTGCGGCGTGGCCAAGAAGCAGCCGCCGCTGAAGATCTCGAGCTGCTGGCCCACCTGCGCGATGATGCAGCCGGGCTTCGCCACGCCGGCGACCCGCTCGCCGCCCGGCGTTTCTTCGGTGGCGCGCGTGCGCAAGTGGAGGCCGCTGCCGTTGTCTGGCTTCGGGCAGGGATCGCCTTGCGGATTGATGAAGCGGCCGCCCGGGAGCAGCGTCAGCATGTTGAAGTCGGTGTGCTCTTCGCCCCAGACGATGCCGGTGCCGACCTGTGACTTCGCGAGCGGCAAGTAGCGGAGCGCGCGCGTGACGTGCGGGCCGTTCATCACCCGCGAGCGCAGCGCTTGATCGTCGAGGCCGAGCGCGAGGGCGGCGCCTTCGAGCAAGAGCTCACCGGCCTCCTGCAACGCGCGCGACAGCGCCGTGAACGAGCCGCGAAAGTCGAGCGCATCCTCGGGCCACACGTTGTCGGCGTAGAGCTGCGGATAGCGCCGCTTGTCCTGCGGCAGCGCTTCGGTCGGCGACATGAAGTAGCACTCTTTGAAGTCCGGTTGGCCGCCCGTCACCGCTTGCTCGGTGTTCGGCGGCGTCCAGCCGCGCTGAAACCATTGCTCGGCGCGCGAGAGCGATTTCTTGTGAGCCTCGGGGCGCTGGCTGAAGCTTTGATAAGACGCGTAGAAGCGATCGAGCAGCGCCGGGTTCAGCCGGTGGTTCGCCACGTAGACGAGCCCGAAGTGCGCGAAGCCGAGCTTCACCGCCTCGGCTGCCAGCGCGCGCTCCAGCGGATTTTGCGAGCGTAAGTCGTCGAGATCGACGGTCGGAATATGGTCCAATGTCATTCGTGTGCCCTCACTCAATGACCCGATGCTCCCCAGAACGCGGGGCGGCTTAGCGAAGTGATAAGCAATGCGACAAGTAAAAACCGACGGGTCATGGCGACCGAAGTCATCAGTGTCCAGTTTCTGTACACTTGCGTTCGGCCCGGGCGCAGGTGCTCATGGCGTCGATGCGTTGGCTTCCCGCGATGCCCGAGGCTCCAGAGGCGCCAGAAGCGAGAGGTGAGCTCGTCCTGCGCTACGAGGACGTGGCGCAAAACGGCCGTCTCTTGCTCGAAGCGATGCCGACGGCCGTCGGGACGGTGACCTGGCCGCGCGTGTTCAAGGATCTAGGCGAGCACGCGCAAAAGCAGACAGACATGTTGCCGATCCTCACGCGCTTGGCGATGCAGCAGGAGCGTGGCCCGATCGGCGTCGGCAAGGCGCTCACCGGCCGGGGCACCTACGCGCTCGCCCACACCCGCGCGGCGAGCGGCGAGGTCGATCGCATCTTCTTGAACATGTGGGTCGAGCTCACCGGGATCATCGGCAACACGCACGGCTTCTGGGTCGAGCGCGCGGGCGAGCAGGAGTGTGTCGGACGCGTCTTCGCCGAGCACGTCTTCACACGGCCGTTCGCGCCGCCGGCCGAGCGCAAAGTGACGGCGCTGAACGTGCCGGCGTTTCCCGCGGTGCCGCCCGATGTCTACGCGTGGCGCTCGGCCGAGGCGCTGCTCGCCGACGTGCCGGCAGACGTCGAGTGGCTCGATCTGGCCGCCGCCCCCGAGCCGCCGATCGTCTTCGGTCTCATGCACACGGACTCGAACCAGCACGTCAACTCGCTCGTCTATCCGCGCGCGTTCGAAGAAGCCGCGGTGCGCCGGCTCGCACAGCACGGGGTGAAGAACGTGCTCGCCGACTACGTGGAGCTGTCGTTTCGCAAGCCGTGCTTCGCCGGTGACGTGGTCGCGGTCTCGCTGCAGGTCGGCCGCGTGGGCGAAGCGTATGTGGCGCGCGGCTACTTCACCGCCGCGGGCGAAGCGCCGGAGAAGGCCCGCGCGTTCGTGCGGATGACGCTGCTGACGGCGTGAAAGAGGTGGACAGGAAAACGCGTCCGGCAAACTCGCCGTGCGACGTCTACTCGGTGGAGGAAGCATGCGGCATGCGTGGATCTTCGTGATGCTCTTCTGCGCGTGTCGGACGACGTATGACCCGCCGCCCGGCGTCAGCCCCTATGCCACCGTCATCCTGCGTATCACCGCGAAGCTGGACCTGCCGAGCGGCTGCCAGCAGCCCGAGGCGATCGAAGCGGCGCTGCTCATCGACGGCTCCAGTGACGAGTGCCCGTTGCAGGTGGAGCGCGATCGCTTGGATCTCGTGATCAACGGCGAGTGCGCCGAGGTGTCGACCGGCGCGCAGCGCACTTTCACCCTCTCGTACTTCGTTCGCCAGGGCGCGCAGCGCGTGCTCGTTGGGGAGTCGGTCGGTCGCGCCGACCTCGTCAAGCCGGACAGCTTGGTCGTTCAGGTGGTGTTCGATTCGAGCGTCGCGTCGCTGAAGCCGAAGACCGAGGCGTTGTCGACCGAGACCGACGCGGAGAAGGATCGCTTCAACTGCGATCGCCTCGGCGTCGATCGTTGCGCCAATCCCAAAGCGTCTGGAGCGGTGATCGACGTCGACGACTGCTCGAACCTCGAGGAGCTCTGCAAGGGGACGCTGTTTTCGGCCACCACCGACGACTGCCCGTGATTCTTGGACCTGACTGTTTGTCTTGATTGGTCTAGTTGATACGCCCCATTTCTGGCTGATGGCCCTGTAATGGCGCCTGCTTTGGTCGTACTCTCCTGATCGTGACAGACCAAATAGACCAATCCGTCGGCCTGACCCTGTCGTTGTCCAGCACCGTGCCGCTCTACAGGCAGCTCTTCGACGCCGTCGTCGATCGCATCCGGAGCGGCACCTTTCCACCGGGCTTTCGCCTGCCGCCGAGCCGCGACTTGGCGAGCGCGCTCGGTGCGCACCGAAACACCGTCGTCCGGGCGTACGAGGAGCTCGTCTCCGCGGGCTTCCTGAGCTCGGTCGTCGGCCGCGGCACCTTCGTCAACGTGCTCGACAGCAAGCTCGAGAGCGCGCGGCCGGTCGCGAGCGCGGCGGAATTGAGCGACGGCCAGCGCATGCCGTGGGCGTCGCTGCTCTCCCGCGGCGCCTCGGCCGAGCCGCTCGGCAGGAGCGATCGTCTGAGCACGACGACGCCACCGCGCGGCGCGATCAACCTCTCCGGCATGCGTCCGGATCCGGACCTCTTGCCGCACGAGCTCCTCCGCCGTTGCTTCGATCACGTGGTGAAGAACGAGAGTGGGCCGGCGTTGAGCTACGCGCCGCGCGAAGGGTTGCTCCGCCTGCGCGAGCTCGTCGCAAAGGACCTCGGCCAGCACGGCGTACCAGCGCGGCCGGAAGACATCGTCATCACGACCGGCAGCCAGCAGGCGCTCGATCTCATCGCGCGCACGCTGGTGAACCCCGGTGATCCGTTCTTGATCGAAGCGACGACCTACCCCGGCGCGATGAACTTGCTCTCCGCCGCCGGCGCGCGCCTCGTCCCGATCCCGAGCGACGGCGAAGGGCCCACCCTCGAAGCGCTCGACCGCGCGCGCAACATCGGCGCCAAGGGCCTGTATTTGATGCCGACCTGTCACAATCCAACGGGCCGCGTGATCTCGGCGGCGCGGCGGGCGGCGATCGTCGAGTGGTCGCGCGCGGCGGCCGTGCCGATCATCGAGGACGACTACGCCTGCGATCTCGAGCTCGACGGCATCGCGCCGCCGCCGGCGATGCGCGCCCTCGACGGCGACGTCATCCACGTCGGCACCTTCAGCAAGCGGCTGATCCCGGCGCTGCGCATCGGCTACGTCGTCTGCCCTGAGGCGCTGCGCGATCTTCTGATCCCGCTGCGCCACGCGATGGATCTCGGCACCTCGCTCTTGCTGCAGCACACGCTCGCCGAGTTCTTGGACCGCGGCTATCTGCGCGCGCATTTGAAGAAGACGCTGCCGCTCTACAAAGAGCGGCGCGACGCGCTCGCCAAAGCGCTGAAGACGCACTTGCCCGCGAGCGTGCGCTTTCAGAAGCCCGTTCGCGGCTTCACGATCTGGCTCGAATTGCCGAAGGAGCTCGACGTCGAGGCGGTGTATTTGGAAGCGAAGCGGCGCGGCGTCATCGTCAGCCCGAGCTTGCTCCACGACACCCAAGCGCAGCCGCAAAAGGGCATGCGCCTCACCTTCTGCAGCGAAGCGAGCCCGCGCTTGATCGAAGGCGCGAAGCGGCTCGGCGAAGCGTTCAAGGCAGTGATGAAGACGAGCAAGGCGCCACGCGAAGAAGCGCGGACGATCGACGCGGTTTAGGCATTCCCAGAAAGGAGACGAGTCATGAGCGATTGGAAGAGCAAGGTAGGCCTCGCAGAGATGTTGAAGGGCGGCGTCATCATGGACGTCGTCGACGCGGCGCAGGCGCGGATCGCCGAGGATGCCGGCGCGGCGGCGGTGATGGCGCTCGAGCGCGTGCCGGCGCAGATTCGAAAAGACGGCGGCGTCGCGCGTGCGAGCGATCCGCAGATGATCAGCGAGATCCAAGCGGCGGTGAGCATTCCGGTGATGGCGAAGTGCCGCATCGGTCACTTCGTCGAGGCGCAGATCTTGGAGGCGCTCGAGGTCGACTTCATCGACGAGAGCGAAGTGCTGACGCCGGCGGACGACGAGCAGCACATCGACAAGCGCAGCTTCGCGATCCCGTTCGTGTGCGGGTGCCGCGATCTCGGCGAGGCGTTGCGGCGGATTCACGAAGGCGCGGCGATGATCAGGACGAAGGGCGAAGCTGGGACCGGGA
>JADLHZ010000025.1 GCA_020848545.1 Deltaproteobacteria bacterium
TCGTGGTGTCTTCGCAAACCCACGACAGACGAAGCCGAACTTGTTTTCAAGGCATTTCTGCTATCCAACGTAAATATTTTGTTACACTGGAACCGATTATGAGTGACGGAGTCACGAATAATCGGGGATAGCCGAGCCCTATGCTCTCGCGGCGCTGCCGTAGGTACCACGCGTGCGCGCGGGTGAACGATCCGACGAATGCGCTCACGGCGCCCGCTTCTGTTTGTTCGACAACGAGATGCCAGTGGTTCGGCATGAAGCAATACGCATGCAACTTCACGGAGTGCCGCCGCTTGGCGTGCAGCAAGAGCTGTTCGGCGACGGCATAGTCATCGTCGCCATCGAAGAGGCGGCGCTTCTCCACCCCTCTGTTGCACACGTGGTACATCTGCGCGCTCAGGATCTGTCTCGGTCGTCTCGGCATTGGTTTCCCCGTTGAATGCAGAGAGCTTCGGCGCAACGCCGCGCGCGTTTCGTCACCATTTTTCCGGCGCAGCGACGACAACGACTTACACGCGAAAATAGTTTCGCTCGCTGTCCCCACGAAAAGGGACCGGGGAAGCTTTCGGGCGAAAAGGGACCGGGGAGTACGACGAAAAGGGACCGGGGAGTACGACGAAAAGGGACCGGGGAGGATTAGCCGCCCGGGAGGGTCAGCCGCGGGTCCAAAGGAGCCAGAAGACGACGGCGGCGATCGCGAGGCAGACGGAGACGATCGCGATGGGCAACGCAGCGGTCATTCGGCCGGCGCCGCCAGCGCGGGTCTTCCCTCGGCTCGGATCGGTCTTCCCCGCGGTCTCGATCTCGCGAAAGAAGTCGAGGCCGTTCACCTGCGTGCGCATCGTCTTGACGTCGGCTTTGGCGAGCGTTTCGTTCACTTCGCGCAGGAGATGCTGCGTGTAGAAATCGCGCTTGCTGCACTCGCGCAAGATGCGGCTCGCGGCGTCGAGCACGAGCGCATCGGGGTCGCGCGTCGGCACGAAGAGCTCCGCCTTCGACACGCGCGGTCCTTCTTGATCCTCGCTGAGCGCCGAGTTTGGGATCGTCCCGGTGCGGATGCCCTTGCCGATGCGGAATTCGACCATCTTGCCAAAGAAGCACAGCTCCTGGCGATCGATCGTGCGATCCGCCATCTTCTCCCACGACAAGAGCTCGGTGCGCAGCTTCGACTGGTGCCAGACGCAGCGCAGTCCTTCTTTCTCTGTCTTGTTCGTGCCTTCGACCCGGCGCATCGCGCGGCCGATGTCGCGCAGGATCGCTTCGGCCTGATCCGCCGTCTCGCTCGGACGCGCCATCTTCGGGATGACTTGCGTCTTCGACAGCTCTGACGGACGGCTCTTCGGGTCGATCACCCCGAGAGTTTAGACTCGGCCGAAACCAATTCCAAGTATCTCGGATCTTCGGCGAAGACGTCGAACGCTTCGTCGTCTTCGAGCCAAATCAGCGTTTGCTCGCGGTTGAGCTCCAGGGCTTTCTCGAGGTGGGTGAGCGACAAGTCGCGCTTCTCCCAAAAAGCGTAGAGGCTCGCCAAGTGATAGTGCGCGGCGGCGTCGTTTGGCGCTTGCTTCAACGCGTCGGCGAGCGAACGCTCGGCTTCGCGGTAGAAGCCCTGCGCCGTGTAGGCGATTCCGAGGTCGATGTACGCGTCGGTGTGCTCGGGATAGTCCTTGGTGATCTTGCGCAGATGTCCGATCGCTTCGGCGAAGCGCCCCGCGTCCATCAGCACCGCGGCGAGCTCGTGGCGCGCGCCTTCGTCGTCTGGATCGAGCTCGATGGCCTTCGTCAGCGCGCTGATCGCCTCGTCGAGCATGCCGCGATCGCCGTAGGTCAGGGCCAGGTTCACGTGAGCATCCGTGAACTCAGGATCGAGCTCGATCGCGTGCTTGTAGAGCTGCACGCTCGCGTCGAAGCCGCGGCTCGACAGAAACGACGCGAGATAGTGGTGGGTGTTCGGGTTCTGCGGCTCGAGGCGCACCGCTTTCAAGTACGCCTCGAGGGCGTCGATGAAGCGGCCCTTCTCCGCGAACACCGTCGCCAAGTTGTCGTAGGCGTGCGCCGAGTCTGGATCGAGCTCGATGGCCTTGGTGAACTCGTTGACAGCCTCGTCGAGCCAGCCGCGATCGGCGAGCTCGATGCCGCGGGCATTGTGCTCGTCGCTTTGGCTGATGCGGTCTTTCTTGCTCGTCATTCTCAGGTTCTCTTGTGTCTGGAGATTATAGCGGAGCTCAGCCGCCCGTGCTCGGCGGCAGCGCGGCGTCGATCTCGCGCTTGCGAAAGGTCTTCTTGTAGGGCTTCTTCCACAGTGCGTGGCATTGCTTGCACGCGAGCCCGTACTTCGGCACCGCACCCGCGCTCAAAGTGGCGTCGACGATCGCGTCCCACGGCTTCTTCGGACCTTGCGCCGTCGCGCGCAGCTCCTCGGGCATCAGCGCGCCGAGCTGGCGCAGCAAGGCTTCGAGCGCGGGATCGGCCTTCTTGGTCTTGGCCGCTCGGCGTGCCGCTGGTTCGACGTGATCTTCCATGAACATTTGCAGCGTCATCTTCTGCTTGGCGGCCGCCTCGACCTTCGCCACGGGCTTCGACGCCGCCGCGACCTCCGCCGGCGGCGCCGCGGATCCGAGCTCCCGCACCGGAGTGGCCGGCGGCGGTGGTGGATGCAGGATCGCCTCGTCCTCGCAGCCCGCAGAAAAGAGCGCGAGCGCCAAAGGAAAGGCGAGGGCGGCGACCGGTTTACGCATGCGCGGGGCCATGTAATGACCGCCTCGAAAAAAGTCTACGTTTGGAGAAATTCCACTGAATAGAACGCTGCCATGCCCGATCTGGCGCGACGACTGTGCTTGTCCGCTCATGCCGCGCGCCGATCAGGCGGAGCACAAGCGCTCGCTCGTCGTGCGCGCGTTCGTCGATGCGGGCGTCGCCGATGCGCAGATCGCCGAAACGGTGAGCGCCGGACAGTCGATCGGGTACCGCAGCAAGGTCGTGCTCGTGGCGAAGACCGTGAAGCGGCGCACGATCTTCGGTGGCTATCAGCGCGGCTCGCACTTCGTCCTCGACCTCGATGGTTGCGTCATCGAAGAGCCGATCCTTGCCGCCGTTGCCACCTGGATGCGCCGAGAGCTCGCCGGCGTGGCGGCGTTCGACGAGCGCACGCGCGCCGGTGATCTGCGCTACGTCGTCATGCGATCGAGCGCCGCCGGTGAAGCGCTCGTCACCTGGATCGGCGCGCAGGAGCCGCCGGCGTGGGCCACGCGTCTCGCGCCGCGGTTGCTCGCCGAGGTTCGGAACGTGCGCGGCGTGCTTTGGGCAACGAACACACGGGCCGGCAACGCGATTTGGGATGCGCCTCCTCGCGTGATCGCTGGCGCCGATCGGATCGAAGACATCGTGCACGGGCTGCGTTTTTCGGTGTCGCCACGCGCGTTCTTTCAGGTGCATCGCGCGCAGGCGAGCGCGCTTCGCGACGCGATGCTGCGCGAGCTCGGTGTCGTGGCCGGCCGCCGCGTTTGGGATCTCTACTGCGGCGTCGGCGTCAACGCGCTGCTCTTCGCGAAGCACGGCGCGCGCGTGACCGGCCTCGAGAGCGTGGACGACGCCGTACAGGACGCTGATCGGAACGCGCGCGCGAACGATCTCTCCGCGCGCTTTCTCACGGCGGATCTCGACTCGGGCGATGCTTTGCGCGGCCTAGAAGATCCCGAGATCGTCGTCGTGAATCCACCGCGCAAAGGTGCCCCGCGCGCTTTGATCGAGGCGATCGCCGCGCGCGGACCGGCGCAGCTCGCGTACATCGCCTGTGCGCCGAAGCCGCTCGCCGCGGGTGCGGCTTGGCTGCGGCCGCTCGGCTACGTCGCGCGGACGATCACGCCCTTCGATCTGTTCCCGCACACCGAGCACGTGGAGACGCTCGCGATCTTCACCCGCACGCGACAGAACGCGAGCTGAGCGACGTGCGTCGATGTCGGGATTGGTGTGTGCTTGGCGCTCCCCCACGTTTGGGAGGATCGTTTGCTTGACTCTCGGGTAGTCGAGTTTACCTTTCATCTATGAACACGACTCGCCGAGAGCTTCCCGATGAGCTGTCAGGTTTACGTGTTTTCACCACGGAAGAGGTCGACGCCTTGATCCCGACGCTGTCTGCGCTCGTTTCCCGGCAGATGGGTTTCGCGTCGGAGATCCGCGCGCTGCTCGACCAGATCAAGTCCGCGACGCGGGTCGAGGTGAGCAATATGGAGGGCCTCGACGTCGGCGGCGCCGACTCGGGCGAGCTCATCTCGCTCAAGCACCGCGCGCGTGAGGCGATCATGCGCTACGAGGATGGCTGGACCGAGGTGCAAGACCTCGGCGCTGTCGTCAAAGACCCGCGCGTCGGTTGGCTCGACTTCTGGGGTCAGCACGAGGGCCGCTATGTGTGGCTGTGCTGGCTCTACGGTGAGCCCGAGATCTCGTACTTTCGCGAGCTCGACGCCGATACGAACAACGGTAAGCCCGTCGTGCGCATTCGCTTGGTGAAAGAGGCGACGTCGCCGCTCGCGAAGTATCTCAATTGATTGCGCGACCGAGTCGCCGTTTGGCGCGACCGAGTCGCCGTTTGCGGGTCGAGCGCTTTGTACCGGCGATTCACAACGATCCGATGTAAGACACCCGCGGTTCGCCGCCGCCCTCTGGAAAGAACATCTTCACCGGCGCCGGCAGCCCTTTGCCGGCCTTCTTCTCGAGCATATAGTCGACGACCTTGCCCTTCTCGGCGGTCTCCTTGAAGCCGATGCTCGTGACGCCGGTCGCGCGCACGCGTTGCACCTTGACGGGCGCGTCGTAGAGCTTGGCGTTCTCCTTCGCCTTCTTGAAGCCGAAGCGGCGGAGGTCTGCAGAGATGTCGTCGCCGGCTTTGCTCAGCAGGCTCTTATGCAAGTACTTCGTGCTCTCTTTGACGCTCTGCTCGAAGTCGTCGATTGCGAGCGCCGTCATCAGCTTGTTCAACACCTCGACGGCGGCCGGATCCGGCTTCTCTTCCGGCGCGACGTCTTCGGCGAAGGCGAGCGACGGAACGAGCAAGAGCGCGAGGATGAAGAGTCGCATGGGCGGATCTCCTGTCAGACCGTTAGCGAGCACGCGCGCAGCGGCGCAAGAAAGTGGCTAGTGTATCGCGCGCGCATCCGTTCGTCGAAGCGGCGCGCGTCGAGATCGAGCGCGGCGCGCAGGGGCCCGGCGCGGAGCACTTTGCGCAAGCGTGCCGGCACATCGCTCGCGAGGCGATCGACGCCGCCCTTCAGCGCCCGGTTCAAGCCAGCGATGGCGCGGGGATAGCCACGTTCTTCCGGCGAGCGCTCGTGCCCGGCGAGGAGCGCGCCGAGAAAGTCCGCGTGATCGCGCTCGCCGAGCATGGGATGGCGCCCGATGCGTTCGCCCCAAGCGTCGAGGAAGGGACCGAACGGGCGGATCATGTCGCGCGCTCGGCGCAGGCCCTTCGGCTCGCGCAGCGGCAGATACCGGTGATTACTGTCCGAGAGCAGATCTTTGTACGCCTCGCCGATGACGATGAACAAACGGCCGAACGGCTGAACGGGGTCCTTTGGGATCGCGGTGAAGCGCAGGCGATCGACGAGCTGCGCCTGACCCTCGGCCGCCCACATGTCGCAAACGCGCGCGAGGTCGCCGATGTTGTGAGCGACGCTCGCCATCGCGCACAGCGCGTCGATCTCCGCGCCTTTCTTCTGCACGAGGCGCGTCATGATCTTCGCTTCGCGCAGCACCTCGGCCTCGAGCTCGTCGCGCAAGCTCGTCGCGAGCGCCGTGAGCCCGAGCGCATGCGCGCGGCCGAGCGCTCCGGCGCGCACCCCGAGCCACTCGCCGTCGTGGCCGCTGACGGCGCCGAGCTCCGGATCGACGATGCAGCCTTCAGAGACTTCGGGCGCTGGCCAACCCGACGCTTCGTTCAAGACCGCGATGCCCCGGCGCAGATCGTCTTCGGTGTGCAGCTCCTGCCAAAAGTGGAAGCGGATGCGGTTGTCGACGTCGGTCGGAATGAACGTGGCGCACGTCGTGTAGTGCGCGGCGAGCAGCATGCGGAAGTAGTCGAAGCGGCCCTCGTGGGTTTGCCAGGTGTGCTCGAGGGCATCGGCGGCGAGCAGCGCGCGCGGATAGCTGTGTGTCGTGAACCCCGGCTCGAGCGCCCACGCCGCCGTGTTCCTCACTTGTTCGAGCAAGATCTTGGGCGCGATGCCGAAGCTCATAGCGCGACTCCGATGAACGCGCTGCCCTGCAAGAAGAACGCGGGCGCGTACGCGCTGGTGAACGTGGCGCCGACCGCGCCGTGCAAGCCGAAGATCACGATGGACACTTGCGCCGAGAGCCATGCATCGCCGGCGACGGGTGTGCGAGCAGCGAAGCCGCCGGTGACGCGAAACGTGGCCGGGCACACCGCGCCGAGTTGCATGACGAACCACGCTTTGTGCAGGCGCGCATGGACCGCAACGCCGGCGTCGATCGCCAAAGCGGGCTCGACGAGCGGAACGGTCACGCCGGTCCATGCGTTGACCGCGAGCGACCAGCCTTCATCCTGGCCGAGCAGCAAGCGGTGATACCCGACGTCGGCCGAGAGCATCGTCAGCGGGAAGCGCGTGGTGACCGCGACGCCGACGCCGTTGGCGAAGCGAAAGCCGATCGACTCGTGCGGCGCGCCCATGACGAGCGTGATCGAGCGGCCTTCCATCGGTTGGCGCAGCGCCATCGGATCGGCGAAGACAGTGACGGGGATGAAGAGCGCGGCAATGAACGCGAGGGCTCTCACGGCGCGCTCGCTTCGGCGTCGGCGATCAACGCGAGCTCGGCGAGGGCGGCGGCGTCGTCACGGAGCACACCGTCGAGCCAGAGATCGAGCAGGCGCGTGGCGTCGCGGCGCAAACGGCCGATGTCGCCGAGCGGATTGCCGTCGCCGGCGAGATCGCGCTCGGTGTTCTCGTCCGTCCACGCGTAGTGGTTCATGCCGTCGACGAGCCCGAACCAGCGCGGGGCGGTGAAGCGCTCGAGCTCGGTGCGCGAGAGATCCGGGGTGACTTTTTCGTCTTGGGTGCCGGCGATCGCGAGCACAGGCCGATCGCGCTGGCGCAAATTGCCGGGCGCCGGTGTCGCGGCCAAGAGGGCGAGGCCGGCGAAGCGATCGTCGGCCGCGAAGTTCAACGCCGCGACGGTGCCGCCGAGGGCGTGGCCGGCGATCGCGATCTTCGTACCCGGCGTGACGAAGCCGAGCTCCGTCGCCGAGTCGAGCGCGATCTGTGCGTTGTCGGCCTCGAGGATCGGCACCGTCGCGAAGTGCCGCGGCGCGATCACCGTGTAGCCACGGCTCGCGATGTGATCTTGCAACCATTGGTAGCGCGCCGGCGGGACATCGCCGCGGTGGATGAAGACGACGGTAGGCAGCGGCGTTTCGTCGATAGGGACCGCGTACGTTGCCTCGATGACGATCGCCTCGGTCACTCGGCTCTGCGCGTGCCAGAGCGTGTGCAGCACGCCGAAGGGGCCGGTGGTGCCGGCGACGCCGGTGCGGGTCGCGTCGAACGACAAGCGCGGGTCCGGGTCGGCCGAGATGCAACACGGCGTGAGGAGGGCGATCGCGCAGGCAAAGACCGGGAGACGCACGTTGCTCGGCGTGACACGCGGAGCGCTAAAAATCTAGGCGGCGAGGCGCGTCGAGGCGTCGCGCGCGGTCGTGCGTTTCTCCCGCATGTGGCCGATGAAGAAGCGGAACGCGCGCGCGGTGATCGGGCCGAGCAAGCTGGTGATGAGCTGCATGCGCGAGCGCCACGACGGGACGATCGTCTGCGAGCGGCGGCGGCGGCTCGCGCGCACGATCGCGGTGGCGATGGTTTCTGGGGAATCCATGAGGACGGCGCCCAGATCGAGCACCCACTTTGGGAACGGAAGACCGTGCAGGCTGTCGGTAAACTCGGTCCGCACTGGGCCCGGGCACACGGTCATCACGCGCACCCCGTTCTGTAGCTCGAACGCGAGGCTGTCGCCGAAGCCGACGAGCGCGTGCTTCGACGCGGCGTAGTAGACGTTGAGCGGCATCGGCGAGAGGCCGGCGACCGAGGCCACGTTGACGATCGCGCCGCCGGTCTTCGCGAGGTGCGGCAACGCGGCGCGGCTCGCGGCCACGACGCTGAAGAAGTTGAGATCGAAGAGGCGGCGCGCGTCGTCGAGGGTCGTTTCGTCGAAGAAGTTTTGCATGCCGTAGCCGGCGTTGTTGACGACGACGTCGAGGCGACCGAAGTGGGCGGCGGCGTCGTCGATCATCTTCTCGGCGTTGCTCGTCGTGCCGAGGTCGGTGGCGATGACGTACGCTCGGCGACCGCGCGAGCTGATCTCTGCGTCGAGGGCGTCCAAACGATCCTTCCTGCGGGCGACGAGGACGACGTCGGCGCCGGCGTCTGCAAACGCGAGCGCGGCAGCACGGCCGATGCCGCTCGAGGCGCCGGTGACGAGGGCGACTTTGTTCTTCAGCTTCAGAGAGAGGGACGGCATTTCTTGACTCCTTGTGGAATGAATGTTCATTCCTGTTATCGCTTCGAAAAAACCCCGGACGCGCCGGGGCTGATTCCGAATTTCACTACGCCCGAATCGCGTGCCAGAGGCATTCCTCGACGTCGCCTTGCACCGCGCGCAGCGACGGAATGACGCCACGACGCTGGGCTTCGACCATCCCGTTCAACGCGCCATAGAGCAGGAAGACAAGGACGGCGTCGTTGACTTTTTTGATCAGTCCCTGTGCGCGGCCCTCTTCGAGCAGGCCCATGACGAAGTGGATGATCGGCAGCTCGGCCGCCTGCGCCTCGGGGCCCAGGTAGCTCTCATGGTGATTCCGTTCGAGAAATTGCGTGGTTTTTGGGTGTTTTTCAGCGTACTCGAGGAAGCGCACGCCGATCGCCACGAGCTTCTCCTTGATGCCGAGGCCTGCGGCGAACGGCTGCGTCACGTAGGCGGTCATCTCGCGCTTCTTCTCGATGAAGAGCGTGTTGACGAGCTCGTCTTTGCTCTTGAAGTAGCGATAGATGGTGCCGTCGGCGACGCCGGCCTTCTCGGCGATCATCGGAATCGCCGTTCCGTGAAAGTGTCGCTCGACGAAAAGCTCGAGCGCCGCTTCTAGGATCGCGTGTCGCTTGTCTTCGCTCTTCGCTCGAACCATTGGTGAATGAATACTCATTTTGTCGCATTGTGTCAACGCCGAAAACGTCGAAAAGGGACCGGGGAGCGGAGCCGAAAAGGGACCGGGGAGACTCTCGCGCGGTCGCTCCCCGGTCCCTTTTCGGGGCGCTTTTCGGGGCGACGGAAGTTTTGCACCGATTTTGGCGGCGGTCGGCGACGGGGGTTGCACGGCGGCGGTCGATGCTTCGTGCATGTGGAGCGCTGAGCACGCACGCCGGACATCGTTGATCGCGCTGGCGCTGCTGTGGGTCGCGTTGTCCTTTCATGCGCTCCGTTGGCTGCTCGTTCGCCTCGACGAGCAGGGCGCGCTCGCGACGAGCACTGTGTCGATGATCGCCGCTGGCGCCTTCTTCGTCGCGCACGCGCTGCGCCGGCCCCGCGCTTGGACGCTGCCCTCGCGCGCGCGTCAGCTCGTGCTGATCGCCGCGACCGCCATCATCGTGCTCCACGAGCGGCTCCTCGCCCTGCAAACGATCGCGTGGATCGCCTTCGTCGCCGGCGCCTTCGTCATCGTTGCTGCTGGTAGCGAGGGCACTGCGTGGGAGCGCAAGCTAGGGCTCATCGCGACGCTTCTCGTGCTCTCGCTACCGGCGGTCGAGCACCTCGAGACCTACTTCGGCTTCGCCGCGCGCGCGCTCACCGCCGACGTGGTCGCGGCGGTGCTGCGGAGCGCGGGCGTCAGCGCAGCGAGCGGCCCCGCGGTGATCGTGCTCGAGAACGGCATCGCCGACGTCGCCGAAGCGTGCAGCGGCATGAAGACATTGTGGACCGGCGCCATCGGTTTCGTCTGGGCGCTCGCGCTGCAAAAGCGGATCGTGCTCGGCGCGCGAACGTGGTTGCTCTTTGCAGGTACTCTCCTCGCGCTTCTGCTCACCAACGCCGCACGCGTCCTCACGCTGGTCGCGCTGGACCACGTGCTCGATCTCAAAGAGGTCGCGAAGATCGCGCACACGCCGCTCGGCCTCTTTGCCTTCGTCGTGGTCATCGGCGGCGCGTTCGTGCTGCTCGGTCGCGCCAAGACGCCCACCATCGAGCCGGCGCCTAGGCTCATGCGTCGCGGTTCGGCCTGGCGCCTCGCCTCACTCGTCGCCTTCGCCTTCGTCTTGCGCCCCATGCTCGCGCCGCAACCCGCGCACGCGCTGCCGCTCCCGGTCGAGCCGCGGTTCCCCGGCGCCACGCCGCTCGCGCTCGACAGCAAAGAGAAGGCGCTCTTCACCTCGCACCGCGCGCGCGCCTTCAAGTGGCAGCTCACGCACGAAGGCCGCCTGGCCACGATCGTCGTCGTCGTCAGCGAGTCGTTCCGCGCCCATCACGCCCCCGAGGTCTGCTCGGCTGCGCACGGGCACCGCATCGATCGTCTGCGCAGCGAGCCCTTCTCTGACGGTCTCACCGTCAAGACCTACGCGATCGACAGCGGCGCGCACCGCGGCCTCTACTGGTTCGAGAGCGCCACTGAGCACACCGACTCGCTCTTCTCACGCTCACTCGTCCCGCTGCGCAGCGAGCGGTGGGCGCTCGTGTCTCTCGTCATCGCCGGCGACGCGTTGCCGTCGGCTGCCCTCGTCGAACGTGTGCGTGCGGTGGTCCGTCCGCTCGTTCAATGAACAGGAGATCGTCATGGAACAAAGAGCCCTCATCGTTTCCCCTACGCGCCGCTACGTCGGCCTCGCGCTCAGAGGCGGAGCCTACGCCGTCGTCTTCGGCTGGAGCCTGCTCTTCTTGATGCTCGCCTACTGCTTGGCGACGCCGGTGCTCTTGATCCAAACCTTCACGAGCGCCGCCGACGCCGAAGTCGCCGGTGACTTCTTGCTGGCGCTCGGGCTCTCGGTGGTGGTCGCGTCGAGCTCGCTCTTGCTCCTGCGCCGCGGCGTCCGCAGCTCGCCGCGCAAGCTGCTCGCGTTCTTCTACGGCTTCGAAGCGCCGATGATCGTGCTCGTCTTGCTGCGCCTCTTCCTCGTCCGCGAGATCACCGCGGGCGCTGCCTTCGTGCTCGGCTGCATCGTCCTCGGCTGCTTCAGCGCGGCGTGGAGCGTGTTCCGTCCCTACGCGCAGTCGAAGGCCGGCGCGCACGCGCAGCTCGCGATCGCCGCGGTCGCGCTCGTGTCGGCGTTGAGCCTCGCGGCCTACTACGCGCTCTATTTGCCGCCAGCCGCCGCCGCGACGCTCGACGCGATCTTCAGCGCGAGCACGTGGACGCGTCTCTGGCACCAGATCGTGTGGAGCCGCGGTTTTGCCATCTTGTGGAGTGTGACCGGCCTGTTCTTCGTCTTGATCTCGGGATCGCTCTTCCTCGGCGCGCCGCTCGGTGTCGTCGTTGCGCACGTTCGCCACTTTCGCGATCAAACGCGCTTTCACCGCCTGCGCTTCGCGTCGCCTGCGCTCACCGCCGCGATCGTGGTCGCGAGTGTGGCACTCACGGTCGCGCTGTGGGCCGCCGCCGGCACGCAGCGGAGCCGCGACGCCTTCAGCCGGATCGAAGCGCACCTGAAAGCGCCGGCGCCCGCCGAGCTCGAGCGCCTCTACCGCAAAGAAGCCACCCTGCGCGCCGCGCTGCTCGACGCGTACCTGGCGCCGTACCGCTACCTCGGGGCGCGTGGTGAGACGAACCACTTGCAGCACCTGTATAAGGACACGTGGTTCGCCGGTCCGATCGCCGACGCGGCACAGGACGCGCACGACTTCATCCTGCGCCCCTTCCTTTATGACGGCGATTCGCTCCGCGGCGATCAAGAACGTGCCGCGGCGCTCTACGCCACGCTCTTCGACGCGCCGATCCAGCGCGCCGAGCGCGAGAAGATCGATCACGCGTTCGCGTCGACCTATGAACGCCTGCTCGAAAAAGCCGCGTCGAGCCTCGTCGACATCGACGCCAAGCGCGTGCGCCTCGAACGTCAGGACGTGAGCGTGCGCGAAGTGGGCGACGCCTCCGAGGTGACGATCCACGACGTGTACAAGAACGTGACGAACGCGCCGCAGGAGATTCTCTACTACTTCGAGCTGCCTGAAGACGCGGTCGTCACCGGGCTTTGGCTCGGGCACAACGACAACCGCGACGAAGCGTTCGCGCATCGCGTGGCGCCGCGGGGTGCAGCGCAGAAAGTATACAAGGCCGAGGTGCGCCGCCGCGTCGATCCGGCGCTCGTCGAGCAAGTGGGGCCGCGCCAGTATAGGCTGCGCGCCTATCCGGTGCCGACCGATAAGCCGCTGCACGTGTGGATGAGCTACGCTGCCGAGCCCGACGGCGCCTTGATTCCACGCCCGCGCTTGCTCGAGCGGCGCAACGCGTTCTTCGACGGAAGCACGCAGTATTCGAAGAACGGCACCGCGGTCGAAGGGGTGGGCGACAAGGAGTGGGTGCGCGTGGAGCTAAAGGCGACGGCGTCGGCGGTGCGCGGCAGCGTGTCGCTCGGCGGCCGCACGATCGAGCGCACGCCCCGCGATCCGTGTAGGTGGGACTGCAAGCTCTCCGCAGGGAAGGGCGAGCGCGTCGCCATCGTGGTCGATCGATCGTTCAGCATGCCGAGCTTCAGCGCAGAGAACGAGCTCGGTTGGGCGAAGCGCGGCCTCTCTGGCTACGCGATCGACCTCGTGCTCGCGGCGGCCGAAGGCAGCGGGCGCGCGCGCATCGTGCAACGGCTCGACGACGACGCTGATCTTCGCGCGCTCGGCTCGAGCACCTTCGCCGAGCTGCTCGACGGAGATCTCGGCGGTTACGACGCGGTCTTCGTGCTGACCGACGACGACGGCTACGATCGCGCCGCAGACTTCAACCCGCGCGCGTGGCCGAAGGCGCTGTGGATCGTGCACAGCGGCGCCGTTCCGCGCGCGTACCCCGACGCGATCGCCGACGCGCTCTCGCGCCGAGGCAGCGGCATCGCCGGCACCTTGAGCGACGCCGTCGCGCGTTGGCAGAGCTACGAGGACCCCGAGGTCCTCACCGTGAGCGGCAAGGAAGCCTGGAAGGGCACCGGCAAGATCGACGTGAAGGCCTTGAGCAGCGCCGCCGCCGCGCCGATCGATCAGATCGCGGCCAAGATGTGGATCGCGGCGCGCGCCGAACGCCTTGCTGAGCGCGACACGCTGCACGCGCTCGCGCAAGCGACGAACATCGTGACGCCGCTTTCGTCGATGATCGTCCTCGTCGACGAACGCCAACACAAAGCCTTGGACGACGCGAGCAAAGACGGCAGCAAGTTCGATCGGGCGGTCGAGGACGGCAAGGAGCAAGCGCCGGCACCGGGCGATCCGTTCAACTTGAGCGCCACGCCCGAGCCCGAGGAGTGGATGCTGCTCTTCGCGGTGTTGGCGCTGATCGCCTACATGCGATCACCATGGCGCGATCGGGGGCGTACGCTATCCTCGTAGGAATGCGCCGAAGCAGTCTCCTCTGCGCCCTCCTCTTCGCCTGCACCTCGTCGGGTAGCGTCAAGCCGATCACCCTCGACGGGCTCACGCAAAACGCCGGCAGCGAAGACGACGGCACCGGCGACGAAGAGGACGAAGCGTCGCCGCGCGCGATCGTCGTGTTCACGATGCCGCCAAGTAAAGACTTCGGCACGATGCCGATCGCCTCCTACGTCGACGCCGTCGTCACCTTGTCTAACACCGGCGCCGTGCCTGCGACCGGCCTCGCGGCGAGCGGCCTCACAGCGCCGTTTTCGCTCGCGAGCGGCGTGTGGCCGGGCGGCGGCGGACCGAGCGCGTGCGGCGCGACGCTGAGCCCAGCGGCGACCTGCGACGTGACGCTGCGCTTCTCACCGAGCGCGGCCGGCAGCTTCTCCGACGATCTGCAAGTCGACTACCACGACGGCGTCGAGGCGAAGTTCGCAATCCTCGCGCTCGCCGGCAGCGGCGCCGACGCCGGCACGCCCTCGCTGTCGTTCATGCCCGGCGGCGCGTATCCCAACGATCCAGACGCGTTCGGGTCGCAGTCTGCCGACGTCACGCACACGTATCTCTTGAAGAACGTCGGCACCGCGCCGTCGAGCGCGATCACGGTCTCGCTCGCGGGAACGAACGCGGGCGAGTGGCAGCTCGGCAGCGATCTGTGCTCGACGGCGACGCTCGCCGCAGGCGCAACGTGCACCGTGCAGGCGACCTTTCGTGGCGCGAGCGGTCCGACCGGCGCGTTCACGGCGACCTTGCAAGCGAGCGCGACGAGCGGCGGCACGGCGACGAATGCGCTCACCGGAACGCAGGTGACACCGCCGGCGTCGCAGCTCGCGTTCGACCAGGCACCGAGCGACTCCTTCGGCACCGGAAACGTCGACGTGACGCACACGTACACGCTGCGCAACACCGGCGTGGCGAAGAGCCAGCCGATCACGATCGGAAAGACGGGCACGGGTGAGAGCCGGTGGAGCATTCAGAGCAACACCTGTAACGGCGCTCAGCTCGATCCCGCCGCGTTCTGCACCGTGCAGTTTCAGTTCCTCGGCGGCTCGGGCTATCCCGGCTCGTTCAGCGCGCAGGCCGAAGCGAGCGCATCGAACAGCCCGACCGCGACCGTCGCAATGACCGGCGTCGCCGAGTTTCATTGGTTCGCCGACACGAACAACCCGTGGGGCTCGCCGTCGGCCTCGTACGATTTGGGGAACGCGCCAACGCCAGGCACCGTGTGCGGCCTGCAGAGAGGCATGGGCATCCTCGTGAAGATCGGCGACACGCCGAACGGCATGCAGGAGCGCTATCACCGCGTGCCGAGCGGCGACGTTCAGAATTGCGGCGGCACCGGCAAATACTTCACCGACGCCGTCGGTATCGCCGGCCAGGGCACCTTGCGCGATTGCGTCAACACGGCGACGACCTGGACCACCGGCACCGGCGGCGCCGGGTTCTGCCAATCGCTGGCCACGCCCGACACCGACTATTGGGCGGCGTATCAGGATCCGACGATCGACTCGTGCTGGACGATGATGAAGGTCGTGGTGATCACGTACCGCTGCGACTAGGCCAGCAGGCCAGTTCTCCTCTACGTGCCTGAGCGCGAGGTGCGTTGACTCGCACCGCTACAGATCGGCGCAAAAAAAACCGACCAGTATGTCTTCTTCCGGGCGTTGATCCGAGCCTCGCTCAGCTCGTACGAAGGGAGGCGTGACGGCACAAGCACTCGACGATCTTCCGACGCACCGTGTGGGCCCGGAGCTCATCGCGCGCACGCGACCCTTCGCGCAGGAACAATTGCCCCGGAGCGTGAGGTACGCGCTCACCACGCTCGGCGTGTTGGCGATGCTGCAAGCCGCCGTCGTGCTCATCACCTTCTGGCCGCTGCGGCTGGTGCTGAGCGTCGTCTTTGGCCTGACGATCGTGCGCGGCTTCATCATCTATCACGACATCATGCACTCGGCGATGTTCCGGGGCCGTGGCGCGCTCCCGCGCGTGTTTCGCGCCGTGTTCAAGGTCTACGGCTTGTGGGTGATGACGCCGCCGACGATCTGGCGCGAATCGCACAACTACCATCACGCGCACACCTCGAAGCTCGTCGGCTCGAGCATCGGCAGCTACCCGATCGTCACCACCGGCATGTGGGCCAGAATGAAGCGGGCGCAACGTTTCGCCTACCGCGCGATTCGCCACCCGCTGACCATCCTCTTCGGCTATTTCACGATCTTTCTCTTCGGCATGTGCGTGGCGCCGGCGCTGCGCCACCCGCGCAAGTACTGGGATTGCTGGGTGGCGCTCGCGCTGCAAGGAGCGCTCAGCGTGCTCTTCTGGAAGCTGCTCGGACCGAGCGGCTACTTCTTTGCCCACCTCCTACCTCTGGCCGTGTCGATGGCGAGCGGTTCGTATTTGTTCTACGCGCAGCACAACTTCCCGGGCATGCAGCTCGCGTCGCGCGAGAGCTGGAGCTACACGAAGGCCGCGCTCGAGTCGTCGAGCTACATGAAGACCGGCCCGCTGATGGGTTGGTTCACCGGCAACATCGGCTACCACCACGTGCACCACATGAATTCGGCGATCCCGTTCTATCGCCTGCCCGAAGCGATGGCCGAGGTGCCCGAGCTGCAACACCCGCTCGGCGTGACCTCGCTTTCGCCCCGCGAGATCTGGCGATGCTTGAAGCTGTCGATCTGGGACCCGAGCGCGCACGAGATGCGCTCGTCGTACTGATCTGCGCCAGATCCTCGCGCAGAATCTCTTTCGAACGCGCTGAGCTTGGGCGTGAACCAATCGGCGTCATACCCGATCGAAGTGAGCGGCCTCCTCATCCCATCTGTCCAGCGTTCGCGTCTGGGGCTAGGCTGCGCGCATGAAGAAGCTCGCGCTCGTCGGCGCGCTCGTCGTCGTCGCCGGCGGAGTCGTTGTCTATTGGCAGCAGGCGCAAGTTCCGCGCGCCCTCGACAAGCTCGCGTCGAACCCGCTCGACGGCAGCGCTCTGAGCGCGCTCGCCGAGCACACGCCCGACGAGCGTGCGCTGCCGGCGATCGTGCGCGCGTTGAAGCTCGCGGCGCTCGCGAGGGATCCGCCACCAGCGCACGTCATGACCGCCGTTGCCCGCGCGTTCGACGTCGAGCAACCGGCCGCCGGCTCCGCGATCGCCGACGCCGTCTCGACCTGCGTGATCCGCCACGCGCTCAGTGAATGCCGCGCGCTGATCCCCGACTACGACACGAACGCGGCGGTGACGGCGGCGATCGTTCTGCACTTGGAGCGATCGTTCGATCCACGCGACGCGACGTGGCGCGATTGGCGAGCGCCGCTCACTGAGATGGTCGGCAAGCGGCCGAAGACGCCGGCGACGCTCGACGTGCTCATCGCGGCGTGGCGGCGCGCTCCGCTCGACGCGCTCGTGCCGCTGATTCGCGCGTTCGACCACAGGCTGATCGAAGAGCGCATGGCGGCGACGAGCAAGATCGGCTCGGAGGAAGTGCGCCTGCTCTTGTGCCAAGCCAAGAACTGTAATCGCACGGACATCGAGCCGTTGGTGAAGCTCGTGCGTGAGCGCGTGACCGTGCTCGCCCCGGACGACGATCGCGACGACGACCTCGTGCGCTTGTTGAAGCAGGGCCGCCCGGCAGCATGGCAAGCGGTGTCGATCCTCGGCGCGCGGCTCACGACCGAGCGCGCCGCGTTCGTGCTGATCGGCAAGGACGCGCTGCCGGAGCTCTGGCGCCTCTATGCCTCGCACTCGCACGCGCTCTGGTCGTTCGCGGCGATGACGATCGCGGGCCTCGATCGGGTAGCGTTTTTGGCCCGTTTGGAGGAGGACGAGCGTGGAAAAAATGCCACCGCGGCGGCCAAAGCGGCGATCGCCCGGGCGGCGCTAGGAGAGCCGTGACGTCGAACCACATGCTGTTCACAGTTTGCCCACAGCTTGTGCACACCAGAGAGGCGCTTATCCACAGTCAATCCACAACCCGTAGGGTTTTGTTGCTTGTCTCGCCACAATCCGTTGTGTTAGCCCGCCCGGCGCTCAGTCTGGGGAAAACATGAAACTTTCGCGCCTCGACATCGTGGGCTTCAAATCGTTCGCCGACAAGGTGACCCTGAACTTCTCCGACGGCATCACCGCGGTCGTCGGACCGAACGGCTGCGGCAAGTCGAACATCGTCGATGGCATCCGTTGGGTCATGGGCGAGCAAAGCGCCAAGCACCTGCGCGGCGGCAAGATGGAAGACGTCATCTTCAGCGGCAGCGAGTCGCGCGGGCCGATGGGCATGGCCGAAGTCACGCTCACCTTGAAGAACGACGGCCGCGTGCCGAGCGAGTACGCGAACTACGAAGACATCGCGGTCCGCCGCCGGCTCTTTCGCGACGGTCAGAGCGAGTACTACATCAATAAGACGCAGGTCCGCTTGAAGGACGTGCACGATCTCTTCTTGGGCACCGGCGTCGGCACGCGCGCGTACTCGATGATCGAGCAGGGCAGGATCGGCTTCATCGTCAACAGCAAGCCGGAAGAGCGCCGCTTCCTCATCGAAGAGGTCGCCGGCATCACGAAGTACAAGGCGCGCAAGAAGACCGCGCAGCGGCGCATGGAGGCGACCGAGCAAAACCTGCTGCGCGTCAACGACATCGTCACCGAGCTCGGCCGGCAGCTGGGATCGCTCGAGCGGCAGGCGAAGAAGGCGGAACGTTACCGAGAGCTGAAAGAGCAATTGCGCGACCTCGAGCTCTGGTACGCGAGCATGCGCTTCTTGGAGCTGCGCGCCGGCCTCGTTTATTCGCTCGCGGAGAACGAGAAGCTGCAGTCGAACGAAGACGATCTCGGCAACGCGCTCGCGGCGAAAGAAGCGCAGCTCGAAGCGAGCCGCGTGCAGCTGTCGGAGACCGAGGCGAACAACGCGCGCTACGCCGAGCAAGTGCACAGCCTGGACTCGCGCCTGCGCCTCTTGGAGCGCGACCTCGAGTTCTTCGCCAAGGAGCGCGAGAGCCTCTTCGAGCGCGGCAACCAGGCGGCGGCCGAGGCCGAGTCGCTCGCGCGGCAGCAAGAGACCGTGCTCGGCGAGATCAAGGTGCTCGAAGAACACGCGAGCACACTCGGCGGCGAGAGCGAAACCGTGATGGCCGAGCTCGAGCAGTCGGAAGCGAAGATGAAGGCGCTCGTCGAGCAGCGCCGCTCGCTCGAAGCGCGGGCCGAAGTGCTGCAAAAGGAGATGATCGACGCCTTGACCGTGCTCGCGAACGAGCGCGCGACCGTGCAGAACAACGATCGCCGGCGCATCGAGCTGCAAGCGCGGATCGAGCGGCACGCCGGCGAGGCGAGCGAGATCGACGTGCAGCTCAGCGGGGCGCGTGAGCGGGCGGCGCAGGCGCACCAAGACACCGAGCGCTTGCACGCGATGGTCGATGATCTCCGCTACCGGCTTTCGGCGCTGGATGAACAGGTCGCGCGCGGCAAGCAGGCGAGCCACGCCGCCGCGGCGAAGGTGCTGATGCTGAAGGAGCAGACCGGCGAGCGCAAGAGCCGGCTCTCGTCGCTGCAAGAGATCGAGAAGAAGTACGAAGGCTACGACGCCGGCGTGCAGGCGGTGATGACCGGCCGCGATCCGCAGGCGCACGGCATCTTGGGTCTCGTCGCCGACGTGGTCTCCGCGAAGAGCGAGCACGAAGGCGCGTTGGAGGCCGTGCTCGGCGCGCGCTTGCAGGACGTCATCGTGCAGAGCGAAGCCGCCGGCGTCGACACGCTCGCGTGGTTGAAGGGCGAGGCCGAAGGGCGCGCCACGTTCATCCCGGCTGACTTGCGTGAGCGCTCGTCGCACCTCGGCGTGCAAGGCCAGGGCGTGCTCGGGCGCTTGCTCGATCTCGTTACGGTGAAGGCAGGCTTCGAGCGCGTGGCGAAGTACTTGCTCGGCAGCGTGGTGTTGACGGACACCGTCGCCTCGGCGCTCGCGCTGTCGCGGACGGCCCCCGAAGGCTACGTGTTCGTGTCGCTCGCGGGCGACGTCGTCGACGCGTTCGGCGTGCTCTCCGGCGGCAAGACGAAGGGCGTCTCCGAGGGCTTGCTCGCGCAGAAGCGGGAGATCAAAGAGCTCGAAGACCAGGTGCGCCAGCTCGAAAACAGCGTGCTCTTGGCCGAGGCCGAGAAGGCGCAGATGCAGGCGGCGCTGCTCGCGAACGAAGAGCTCCTGAAGGCGACCGGCGAAGAGCTGAAGGACTCGGAGATCCGCCGCGCGAAGACCGAGAAGGACGTCTCGACGCTCGCCGGCGAGGTCAAGCGGCTCGAGCAGCGCCAAGAGCAAATCGGCGAAGAGATCGCGGGCCTCACACGCTCGCTGACCGAGCTCGACGCGGCGACGGTCGAATGCACCGTGCGCATGCAAGCCGCGCAAGCTCTGCACGAGGCCAAAGAGCGCGAGCTAGGGACGCTCACCGATCGCGACGCCACGCTGCGCGACGAAGAGGCCTACGCGCAGGAGTCGCTCACGCAGCTGAAGGTCTCGTTTGCGCAGCGCGACGAGAAGCAGAAGAACGTGATGCGAACGCTCGAGCGCCTGCGCCTGAGCCTACAAGAGACCGACGATCGCATCGCCCGCGCCAAGACCACGGTGACGAGCGGCACGAGCCAGGCCGAAGTGCTCAAGGACAAGATCGAGAAGGGCAAGGAAGAGCGCGTCACGCTGCTCGATCTCTTGGAAGAGGGCAAAGAGACCTTGCAGCGCGGGCGCATCGGCCACGAGCAGCTCGT
Source organism: Deltaproteobacteria bacterium (assembly GCA_020848545.1). Lineage (GTDB taxonomy): Bacteria > Myxococcota > JADLHZ01 > JADLHZ01 > JADLHZ01 > JADLHZ01. The sequence goes on from JADLHZ010000025.1 coordinate 20,330, forward strand.
GACGGACGTGCGCGGGCTCGAAGAGCAAGTGAAGGTGCTCGCGCGCCAAGCCGGCGGCCTGCGCGACGAGAAGAGCACTTGGGAGCTGAAGGCGAAGGAAGCGATCATGCAGATCGAGCACCTGAAGCGCAGCATCAACGAGACCTACCAGCTCGAGATCGAGCACGAGGTGTCCGAGTTCCACATGCGCGGCGGCCTGCCGGAGAGCGCAGCCGACGACGTCTCGCACTTGAAGTCGCAGATCGCGCGGATGGGCGACATCAACCTGACGGCGATCGACGAGTACAAAGAAGTGTCGTCGCGGCACACCTTCTTGGTCACGCAGAAAGAGGACCTCGAGACGGCGCTCACGCAGTTGCGCTCGGCGATCTTGAAGATCAACCGCACCTCGCGCGACCGCTTCCAAGAGGCGTTCAACGCGACGAACGCGATGTTCCAAAAGGTGTTCCCGCGCCTGTTCCGCGGCGGCGAAGCGCGTCTCGAGCTCATGCTCGAAGGGACCGACGACGTGCTCGAGAGCGGCATCGACATCATCTCGCAGCCGCCGGGCAAGAAGCTGCAGAGCGTGCAGCTGCTCTCGGGCGGCGAGAAGGCGTTGACCGCCGTGTCGCTCGTGTTCTCGATCTTCTTGATCAAGCCGAGCCCGTTCTGTGTGCTCGACGAAGTCGACGCGCCGCTCGACGAGTCGAACGTGGCGCGCTTCAACGAGCTCCTCCGCGAGATCAGCCAGGTGTCACAGTTCATCTGCATCACGCACTCGAAGAAGACGATGGAGTGCGCGGATCGGCTGTACGGCGTCACGATGGAAGAGCCGGGCATCTCGAAGCTCGTGTCGGTCGATCTGCGGCGGGCGGAGAAGGTGCCAGAAGGCTCAATCATCGCTCCGTGACAGCTGTCCGTTTCGTACTGCCTGACAGCTGATAGCTCGGGCGGGTGTCACGCCGCATTGGCTAGAGACAAGCGGTGTGCTTAGCTCGCGCGCGATGTTGCTCCTATGGATCGCCGGCGTGTCGGTCGTCGTCACCGTGCTCGCATTGCTACCGCCCCGGCGCTTCACCGTGCCGGCGGCGCTCACGTTCTTTCTGACCTTGCCCTTCGTCGAGTTCGCGCCGCTGGTGTTGCTCGGCGACGCTGTCGTGCTCGCGCTCCTCGTTCCAGAGGCGTTGTTCACGCTGCCCCTGTGGGAGGTGCTCCTAGCGTGTGCGGCGATGATCGCGTCCTCGCTCGTCCTCTTGTGGCACTACCTGCGCGGTGCTCCCGTCGGCGCGCCATTCGATGAGCGCTGGCGGCACTTCTGGCCGCTCGTGTGGTCGGGCTACGGCGTGGTGCAGACGCGCGGCGTGGTCTTCGATCCCGAGCGAAAGCTGCGCCTCGACGTGTTCGCGCCGGTCGACACGGCGAAGAAGTGCGCAGCGATCATCTACGTGCACGGCGGCGGCTGGATCGTCGGCTACCGATCGTTCCAAGGGCGTCCGTTCATGGTGCGGATGGCGCAGAAGGGCTTCGTCTGCTTCGCACCGGACTATCGCCTGTCGCCGCGCGCCACGTTTCCGGATCACATCGTGGACGTGAAGCGGGCCATCGCCTGGGTGCGCGAGCACGCCGAAGAATACAACGTCGATCCCGAGCAGATCCTGATCGCCGGCAACTCTGCGGGTGGCCACTTGGCGGCGCTCGCGGCGCTCACACCGGGCTTCGCGAAGTTTCAGCCCGGCTTCGAAGGCGCTCGGACCGACGTCCTCGCGTGCCTGTGCTTCTACGGCATCTACGATCTCACAGCGGGGCGCTGGCCGCATGGAGGCCTCGAGCTGCTCTGGCGCTTCTTGGTGATCAAGCAGAAGCGAGAAAGCGCGCCGGAGCTTTGGCGCTTGGCTTCGCCGTCGGCGCACGTCGGCGAGCATGGGACGGTGCCTCCGTTCTGGCTGGTGCACGGCACGCACGACACCTTGGTGCCGATCTTGGAAGCACGCGCATTTTCGCAGCGCCTTCAAGAGGTGACCAAGGTCGAGCTGCTGGAGATCACGGGCGCGCAACACGCCTTCGAGCTCGGGATCTCGCCGCGCTCGCGCCGGGCCCTGCAGGCGGCGGAGAAGTTTGCGCTCGGCGTCGTCACCGCGTACGAAGCCGTGATGGAAGGTCGATCGCGCACGCGGAGCCGGGCGTGAACTATCGCGAAATCCTCGAGCGCTTCAAACGCATGGTCCCGTCCATTCGCGCGATCATCTTCTGCGATCACGAGGGCGAGGCGATCGAGTTCGTCAGTGAGTTCGACTCGTACCACACGCAGTTGTTTGGCGCGTACCAGTCGGAGCTGATGTTCAACTGCAAGGCGGCGAGCAAACAGCAGGCGATGGGCGAGATCCTGAGCCTCGAGCTGCGCACGAGCTTCGGTTCGATCTCGCTGTGGCCGATCGGCAAGCAGTACTACCTCGCGGTCATGACCAAGATGCCTTTGCCGTCGAGCCATCCGGCGGTGATCGAGGTGCGCAAAACGCTCGAGGCCGGGGTATGAGCGTCCTCGAGAACATCGAGGAGAAGCTCCGCCGTGCCCTCGAGCCGACCGAGCTCGCGATCAGGAACGACAGTCAGAAGCACGCGGGCCACGCCGGGCAAACGAACGCGCACTCCCACTTGGCGTTGCGCATCGTCAGCGCGAAGTTCGCGGGGTTGCCGCTCGTCAAGCGCCACAAGCTCGTCTACGCGGTGTTGGCCGAAGAGCTGAAGCAGCAAGTCCACGCGCTCGAGATCGACGCCCGCGCACCGGACGAAGCAAAGACATAGCCACAGGAGAAGGGGAGAAAGGGAGGCGAACCGAATCGTCTTTCTCCCGTTCTCCCTTTCTCCTGTGACTATCCCCGCTTTCAGGTCCGAAAAGGGAGAACGAAAAGGGACCGGGGAGCGCCGGCGAAAAGGGACCGGGGAGCGTTTCGGCCGGGGGGCGTTTCGGCTCAGTCGTCCGTGGTCCGCCCGGCCCCGAGTCGTTCGTCACCGCGCGGACTCTTGCCGTCCGTGCGCGCGTCCGAGAACGAGCCCGGAATGGCGCCAAAGGCAGTAGCCAGATGTGCGTCCTTTATAGTAGCCGCGCGCAACCTCTGGAGGCCACCGAATGAACAAGCCGCTGTCGTTGTCTTTCGCATCCGAAGCGCTGAGCGAGCAGGATCTGACGACGCTGGCGAAGCTGCGCAAGCAAGCGGCGGCCGACATCATCACCTCGACCACGATCTCGACTTGCGGCCACCCGGGCGGCTCGCTCTCGTGCTTGGAGGCGCTGGTGATGCTCTACGCGACGACGAACACGAACCCGCAGGCGCCGCTCGATCCGAAGCGCGATCGCATCATCGTCTCGAACGGCCACATCACGCCCGGCGTCTACGCGGTGCTCGCGGCGTTCGGCTTCGACGATCGCGACAGCTTCCTTGCGCACTTCCGCCACGCCGGCTCGCGCTTCGGCGGCCATGTCGAGAACCACGTGCCTGGTGTCGAGTGGAACACCGGCAACTTGGGCCAGGGGCTCAGCGCAGGGACGGCGTCGGCGCTCGCGGCGAAGCTCGCGGGCAACGACAGCAAGGCCTACGTGCTCATGGGCGACGGCGAGCACCAGAAGGGTCAGATCTCGGAGGCGCGCCGCTTCGCGGTGAAGTTCAAGCTGAGCAATCTCTGCGCGCTCGTCGATCTCAATCGTCTGCAAATCGGCGGCAAGACCGACGACGTGATGCCGACGCCGATCGCCGAGGAGTATCGCGCCGCTGGGTGGAACGTCATCGAGCTCGACGGCCACGACTTCAAGGCCTTGTATGGCGCGCTCAGAAAGTTCTCGCTCGGCCACGTGGCGCAGCCGGATCGTCCGACCGTGCTCATCCTCGACACGGTGATGGGGAAGAGCGTTTCGTTCATGGAGAACGAGCACGTCTATCACGGCACGACGCCGACCAAGGCGCTCGCGCAAAAAGCGTTCGTGGAGCTCGGCGGCGAAGATCGCATCGACGCGCTCGAGGCGATGCGCAAGGCGAAGTCCGGCGCCGAAGCCGCGCCGCCGAAGCGCCCGCACTTTTCGGGGCCCGCCCTGACGGTGCCGCCGGCGAAGACGTACACCGACAAGACCGACAACCGCAGCGCGTACGGTAACGTGATGAAGGATCTCGCCGTCGCCAACAATCCGGCGGGCCAAGTGCCGAAGGTGCTCGCGATCTCGTGCGATCTCGAGGGCAGCGTGAAGCTGAGTGACTTCAAGAAAGCCTCACCGCACGCGTTCATCGAAGCCGGAATTCAAGAGCACCACGCCGCCGCCTTCGCGGGTCGCTTGTCGAACGAAGGCTTCACCGTGTTCTGGTCGACCTTCGGCGCGTTCGCGGGCTGCGAGGCGTACAATCAAGAGCGCCTGAGCGACTACAACGACGCGACGGTGAAGGTGGTCGCCACGCACTGCGGTCTCGACGTCGGTGAAGACGGGCCGACGCATCAGGCGATCGACTACATCAGCCTCTTTTCGAACTTCTTCCACTTCGAGATCTTCGTTCCCTGCGATCCGAACCAGACCGATCGCATCATTCGCTACGTCGCGCAGTCGAAGAAGCCGGCGTTCGTGGCGATGGGCCGCAGCAAGATCGACATCGTCAAGAAGCCGGACGGCACGCCGCACTGGAGCGACGACAAGCCGTTCGTTCCGGGTGGCTACGACACGCTCCGTGAAGGCGCCGATGGATCGATCATCGTGACCGGCACGCTGACCAGCGAGGCCGTCAAAGCGCACGACAAGATCTTGGCCGAGTCGGGCAAGCGCTACGCCGTCTACGCCGTGGGATCATTGAAACCGTTCCCGAACGCCGTCGTGCGCGAGGCGGCGAAGACCGGCAAGATCATCACGCTCGAAGATCATCACAGAGACACCGGTCTTGGCCGCATCGTGGCGACGGTGATGGCGGACGAAGGCGTGCATGCGAAGCTCTTGCGCCTGGGCGTCGCCCATTATTCTTCGTCGGGCGCCCCCGCCGATCTCTTCCGCGACGCTGGCCTCGACGCGGCGGGAGTGACAAAGGCCGCGTTGGCGTTCTGACCATCGTTCGAATCAGCGAAACGTGACGTTGCGTTATTTTGTAAGCGGTGCGGCGCATTTCGGTTGCGCGCCGCGTTGCGAAAATCATAAACGCGCCGCCACTCGGCAAGAACGCGCTCTGCGGCAAGACGTGTAAGACCGACGCCGAGTGCGCGGCGGACGCCGAGTGCTTCGACATCGAAGATTGGGACGGCAGCAAGCTCGGCCGCAGCTGCTATCCGGCGTCGGGCTCGTGCGCGACCGGCGGAACGACGGGCAAGACCGGCACCACGGGCGCAACTGGCACCACCGGCACGAACACGTGCACGACCCAGACGTGGGCGAGCGTGACCCCGAGCTTCGCCACGTACTGCTCGGGCTGCCACCAATGGGCGAAGACGTACACCGGCGTGCAGGGCAAGGGCGCGAAGATCTCGGCGCGCTTGAACAACGACTCGATGCCGCCGCCGGCGAAGCCACAGCCGACCGCCAGCGAGCAAGCCGCGATCGTCGAGTGGGTCGACTGCGGCCTTCCTCAGTAGAATCGACCCCCCGCAGTGTGCCAAGGTCCCGCGCATGACCCCAGTGCGCGTCGGCGCCGTCGTAGTCGCCGCCGTTGCCGCGTTCGTATTCTTCTACGTTCGCGTCAATAAGAACAAATACTCGAAGGACCAGACCTACGTCGTGTCTGCGCTCTTCGACGACGCGTCGGGGCTCGCGGGCAAGACGCGCGTGCAGGTGGCCGGCATCGACGTCGGCCGCATCGACAACATCGCGCTCGAAGGCAACTTGGCGCGCGTGTTTCTGCGCGTCCGCAATGACGTCTCGCTCTTCAAGGACGCGCGCATCGCCAAGGTCAGCGAGTCCTTGCTCGGCGACTTCAAGCTCGACATCACGCCGGGATCGCCCGCGGCCGGAAAGCTCGAGCCCGGCGAGACGGTGGACAACGTCCAGTCGCGCTCCGATCTCAACGCGATCCAAGGCGAGCTGCGCGTCGTCGCCGGCAACGTGCGCGAGATCACCGAGGCGTTGAAGCACTCGCTCGCGGGCCAGCCCGGGCAGCCGGCGCCGATGGACGCGATCGTCGCGCAGGTGCAGGAGGCGACGGCGGCGGTGAACCAGATCGCGCAGAGCATCTCGCGCACGGTCGACGCCAACGATCAGAACGTCAACGCCATCCTGCAGAACGTCGCCGACCTGTCGAAGAAGCTGAACACGATCGCCGACAACATCAACGGCGTCATCGGCGCGAACGAAGGCGACATGAAGAAGACCGTGTCGACGCTGCGCGAAGCCGTCGACAAGATGAAGGAGTCGCTCGACAACGTGGCGAGCGTCACGAAGAAGATCGACAAGGGCGAAGGCACCCTCGGGGCGTTGGTCAACGAGCGCCAGCTGCACGACACGATCGCCGAGACCGTCGAGGACGCCGCCGGGCTCGTGAAGACCGTGACCGGCCTGCAAGTCGAGGTCGACCTGCGCAGCGAGTACTTCTTTCCGATCCGCCCGGATCCGCGCGAGGTGCTGATCGATCCGTCTGGCTACTTGAAGAACTTCATTCAGCTGAAGCTCAAGCCGAAGCCCGACAAGTGGTATCAGATCGAGCTCATCAGCGATCCGCGCGGCAAGCAGACGCGCACGGTGACGACGTCGCTACGCAACCCGGGCGATCAGCTGGAGAGCGCGCAACGCGTCGACGACACCACGACGGTGCAGGTGAACTCGCTGAAGTTCTCGCTGATGTTCGCCAAGCGCTACTACTTCGCCACCTTTCGCTTCGGCATCATCGAAGACACGGGCGGCGCCGGCTTCAACCTGAACTTCTTCGACGATCGCTTGGAGATCCGCGCCGACATCTTCCAGTTCGGTACGCGCGATCGCTTCGGCAATCCGTTGTTGCCGCGCTTGAAGGCGTTCGCGTTGTTCGAGCCGATCAAGCACATCTACCTGCACGCTGGCGTCGACGACGTGTTGAACCTGCCGTACTTCGCGGTGACCGCGGGCCTCGGCATTCGCTTCACCGACGAGGATCTGAAGGTGATGCTCGGCGCGTTGGGCAGCGCGTTGGGCGGACGCTAGTAGAGGTAGGTCACGCCGGTGATACCGGTGGGCCCGTTCGGTGCGCCGGTGACGCCGTTCGTGCCGCCGACGCTCGTCGCACGACGGTCTCAGATCGTTAGGACGATCTTGCCGAAGTGCTTCTGTGAGGCGAGGTGATCGAACGCAGTGCGGGTGTCTTTCAACGCGAAGGTGCGATCGATCACCGGCTTCATCGCGTGCGCGGTGATCGCCTGGTTCATCTGCTCGAAGTTGGCGCGGCTGCCGACGACGATGCCGAGCACGCGGAGCATCTGCATCGTCACGCTCGTCAGCTGTAGTGGCGCCGAGCTCCCGGCAAGCACGCCGACGAGGACGACCGTGCCGCCGACGCGGACGGCCTTCAACGACTGATCGATCGTGCCGGCGCCCCCGACTTCGACGACGATGTCGACGCCGTCGCCGCCGGCGAGCTGCTTCGCGGCGCGGCCCCACTCCTTAGTCTTCGCGTAGCTCAGCGTGTGCGTCGCGCCGAGCGCCTTCGCTTTCTCCAACTTCTCGTCGCTCGACGACGTGACGATCGTGCGCGCGCCGTGCATCGCCGCGAACTGCAGCGCGAAGAGCGAGACGCCGCCGGTGCCTTGGATCAACACGCAGTCGGACGCGTTCAGCTGCGAGAGGCCGATGAGCGCGTTCCACGCGGTGACGGCGGCGCAGGGCAGGGTGGCCGCCTCCTCGAACGACAAGTGCTCCGGGATTCGCACGATCGCTCGCTCCGAGAGCACGATGTGCGTGGCGAAGGTGCCGTCGCGCGGGCCGCCGAGCGTCGAACGGAGCTTTTGGCGGGTCGGCTCGCCGTCGATCCACTCGGACGCGAAGCACGGCGCTACCCGGTCGCCGATCTTCCACGTGGTCACTCCCGGGCCGAGCGCTTCGACGACGCCGGCGCCGTCGTTGCCAGGGATGAGCGGCAGCGGTTGGCGCGGGTTGTACTCACCGCGGATCATCAAGAGGTCGCGGTAGTTGAGCGCCGCGGCTTTCAACGCGATGCGGACTTCGCCGTGCTTCGGCTCGGGCGTCGCGCGCTCTGCGTAGCGGAGGTTGTCGAGGCCGAAGGCGTTTTGGATCTCGATGCAGTGCATGAGGAAGACCTTTCGGCCACGGCGACGGCCACGAGCATGTCGACCTACTTGTCGAACCAGGTGCTGAGAAACTTCTTGACGAACGGATGTTGGCTCTTTCGAAGCTCGGCGGGGCTGGTGTCCTCGACGATCGTGCCTTCGTGGAGGAACGCGACGCGATCGGCGACCCGCAACGCGCTGGCGATGTCGTGGCTGATGACCACGCTCGTCACGCCGAACTTCTGCTTCGCTTCCAAGATCATCTGATCGACGTTGTCGGTGGTGATGGGATCGAGGCCGGTCGTCGGCTCGTCGTAGAGGACGATCTTCGGCTCGGTGACGAGGGCGCGCGCCAAGCCCACGCGTTTTCGCATGCCGCCCGAGAGCTCGGAGGGAAACTTCTGCATCGCTTGGCCGAGGCCGAGGATCGAGAGCTTCTCTTCGACGCGCCGCTTGATGTCCTCCTTGCTCACCTTCTGCGCGCCTTCGACGAGCGGGAACGCCACGTTGTCGAAGACGCTCATCGAGTCGAAGAGCGCTGCTTGCTGGAAGACCATGCCGAAGCTCTTTCTCATCTCGACGAGCGCGTCTTGCTTCAGCGGCACGATGTTCTGGCCGAAGACGCGCACCTCGCCGCTGTCCGGTTTCAACAGGCCGATCATGTGCTTCATGATCACGGTCTTGCCTGAGCCCGAGCCGCCGAGGATCACGCGGGTCGTGCCTTCTTCGACGGTGAGCGTGACGCCGTGCAAGACGTGGTGCTTGCCGAAGGTCTTGTTGATGTTGATGACCTCGATCGCGGTGGGCATCAGAGCCACAACGCCGTCAAGAAGTAGTTGAGCACGAAGATCGCGATGGATCCGATGACGACGGCGCCGGTCGTCGCTTGGCCGACGCCGCGGGCGCCGCCGGCGGCGTGGAAGCCCTTGTAACAGCCGATCAAGGCGACGACGGTGCCGAAGACGAGCGCCTTCGAGAGGCCTTGGAACAAGTCGGAAGGATCGAGCCAGCGTTCGATGCGCGCCATGTACGCGCCCTCGTCGATGCCGCTAAAGATGACGGCGACGAGGTAGCTGCCGGCGACGCCGACCATGATGAAGAGCATGGTGAGCAAGGGCACCATGAAGGCGCCGGCGAAGACGCGTGGCGCCACGAGGTAGCCGAGCGGATCCACGGCCATCACTTCCATCGCGTCGATCTGCTCGGTGACGCGCATGGTGCCGAGCTCGGTGGCCATCGCCGAGCCGACGCGGCCCGCGACCATGAGCGCCGTCAGCACCGGCGCGAGCTCACGCGCGAGGGCGAGCGTGACGGTGGCGCCGACGAGGCTCTGGGCGCTGAAGCGCGCGAAGGCGTCGACCGACTGCAGGGTGAAGACGGCGCCGGTGAAGACGCCGGTGAGCAGGACGATGAACAGGGAGCCAACGCCGACGAACTCGAGCTGCGTGAAGAGCACGTGCATGCGAAAAGGCGGCCGGAACATCCGCGTCATCACGCGGAAGAAGAACATCAGCACGGCGCCGAGATCGTCGAGGCCGTCGATGACGCCGCTGCCGATCACCTCGAGCGGTCGGGTCAGCTTTTGGAGGGCAGGGGAGACGGCGGCGGCCACGGGGAGGTTCAAGCAATATGCGCGGCGAAGGTCAACGAGGGATCGGTCGCGCGATCAGACTCGGGGCTTCTTCCAAAAGCTCTGCCTCGCCGCGCCGGCCGGGTGCGCGGCCTCTCCAGACGTCGCGCCGAAGACGAGCAGCGCTTCGCGCAACGCTTCGAGCGCGGTCTTCACGCCGCTCGCGGAGACGTCGGCCTTCGCGTACGCGTCCTCGAAGCGCAAAAAGCAGCGCACGAGCTCGGCGATCTGATCGTCGCCCGCAGACAGCGATTGCAGGTCGTCGACGAGCGATCGCACCCGGATCATGAAGAGCGTGACCGCGTTGCTGTCGAGCGTGTCGAGCGTGCGAGCCGTCTGCAAGAGCTCGTCGGCGCGGCGAGCGTAGGCGCCGAGATCGACCGGTCCGTTCTTCGGCGCTTCGCGCGCGGCCTCTTTCTTGCCCTTCTTGCTCGGCTTCGCCTTCTGCGCGAGCTTCGCCACGGCGCCTGCGGCTGCCCCGATCGCTCCGCCGACGGCGCTCCCGATCGCGCTGCCCGCACTCGGGCGGCTAGGCGACATCGCTTGCGCTTGCATCGGCGCGGGCGCTGGCGACTTCGCTCGCGGCGGCATCGGCGCGCCCGCGGCGATCGACTTCGAGATTCTCTCCGCGCGGTCGGCCTTCGCCCGCTGCTTGAGCTCCGGCTCAGGCGCCGCCTCCATGGACGCGGCCTCTTCGTCCATGTCCATGCTCATCTGCATTTCCGGCGCGTCGGCTTGAGGCGCGGAGCCGTCGGCGGCGTCATCGGTGCCGAGCATGCCCCAGCCGCTCGCCGGATCCACGGCTTGCGTGACGCGGTGCTGCTTGCCGCCGCGGTTGACGATCTCCGCCTTGTCGACGGCGACAAACGCGGTGAAGCGGCAGAGCACGCTGAACGCGAGCGAGGTCTGCACGAGCTCTTGCTCGAGGCGCGCCTGATCGCCGTTGCCCGACGCATAGCGATCTTCGAGCGCACGCACGCGGCTGCGGGCCCACATGCGGCCGACCGCGAGGTTCTCGGTGCGTTGCGGCGCCAGGCTCTGCGTAAAGCGGCGGCCGGTGCCGTCTTTGGCGCTGATCACGATCGCCGATCGCTCGAGCGGCGCGTGCTCGGTGTAGCGGCCGGCGACTTCGAGCGGCGAGCCGGCGAAGACGGCCGCGATGCGATCCGGCGTCACGGTGTCCGGCTCGATGTCGATGCCTTCGCCGCGGATCGAGACGTCGGTGAGCAGCGGTGTGCCGAGCTTTCTGTGGATCCGATCCATCGCTTCGTCGAGCCGGGCTTCCCCTTCGACGAGCTCCATGGCGCCGGCGCCGAGCGTCGCCAAGCGGCGGAGAAAGCCCTCGTTCACCGCGCGATCGATGCCGACGGTGAAGACGCGGATGTGCTGCAGCGGCTTCGCCAGCGCCGCGACGATTTGGTCCTCGTTGCCGACTTGGCCGTCGGTGACGAGCACGATGACGCGCTCACGTTCGCCTGCGTTCTGCGCGAGCAGCGCGTCGCAGCCGGTGTTGAGCGGCGCCGCCATCTCGGTGCCGCCGCGTGCCTCGACCGTCGCCAAGAACTCGACGGCGTGAAAGCGGTTGCGATCGGTCGCCGGCTTCAGCTCGTCTTCGCGCCAGCCCTTGGGCGGCGTGATCTGATCGTCGAACGCGTAGACGTTGAAGCGATCCTGGCTGGTCAAAGTGTCGACCATGCGCGCGACGGCGCGGCGCGCGGCGACCATCTTCCAGCCGCCCATGCTGCCCGACTGATCGAGCACGAAGATGACGTCCTTCGGCTTGACCACGCGCATGAGCGATGCCGGCGGCATGAAGGTGACGCGGAAGACGCCTTGCTTCGTCGCTTGGCCCTGCTCGTTCTTCAGCGGCGCGGCGACCGCGGCGGTGACGAGCGTGTCGTTCATGAACGCCAAGCGCAAGATGAAGTCGCGATCCAAGCGTTCGCCCGGACGGATCTCGATGCGCAGCGGGCCGGTGATGCGATCGCCGTAGGTTCCGCTCGCGACGATGGCATGCAGGCTCGAGCGCACGCCAGCGAGCGGCAGGCCCGCCGGGTCGATGTCGACGCCGATCGCCAGGCGCACGGCGTTCGGCATGCCCGGGAGGAGCACGGGCGGAGAGATGCGCGAAGCGTCCGGAACGGCGTCCGTATCTTCGGCGACGCCGTCGCCCGCTTGGGCGCCACTCAGCGCAGCGCCCGGGATGTAGCGCGGCGCGACGACGAGCGGAAAGCGCAAGGTGCCTTCGCCGTCTTCGAACACGAGCGGCACGGTCATCGTCAGCGTGACCTTGGCGACTTCCTTCGGCATCAAGTTGCCGACGCGCATGGTGAAGACGCCGGGGCGCTCTTCCTCGGCGATCGCGGCGCGATGGCCGGTGGCGATCGCGCGATCGAACTCTTCGCGGGCCTCGCCGCGCTCCTTCAGGATGCCGACGATCTCACGGCCGGCGACGGTCATGACGAGGCGGTTGGTCGCCGCGCGATCCGGCAGCGGGAAGATGTACGTCGCTTCGAGCGGCTCCGAGAACGCGTTCTTGAAGCTCTGCTCGACGGTCACTTCGGCGACGAGGCCGGTGATCTTCGCGTTGACGGCGACGCCGAGCAACGGAAGGTTTCCGCGCGCGGTGCTCAGCGCTCCAAATCCGGCCTCTCTGTCTCTCTCGAACGTTCCGAACCCTGACTCGATCATTGGCACTGACATTGGCACTGACATTGGCGCGCTCATACCTTCTCCTTCGTCGAATGTGGCCGAGCACTGCTGCTCTCGCCACGTTGTTGCTCGAGGACGCGCAAGAGCGGTCGTGCGGCCTCGAGAATAGCCCGTAGCTCATCGGCGCCGAGGGGCGCGGTCGTATCGATCGTCAACAAGACGCCGGTCGAAAGCGCGACCGTCTGCAGCGTCTTCAGCGGCGATGCTTCGCTCGTTTCATTCACCTTCGCTGGCGGCGCCGGCGCTGCGGCACGCTCGCGCCAGAAGCTCGCCCGCGCCGGCGCTTTCTCTGCGTCCGCCGTCGCCGGCCGATCCGGCAGCGGCGCCAACGCGACGAGCGCTTGCGGCGAGATGCCGACGAGGCGCGCTTGGATCTCCTGCAGCGAATGGCCCTCTGACTGCAGCCGCTTGATCGCGACGAGCTGTCGCAAGTGGCGGTCGCTGTAGTACGCCGTGCGCCCGCGCATCTCCGCCGCCCGATCGATGAGGCCGAGCGTCGTGTAGTAGCGGATCGTCCGCACATCAGGCTGCTCGCGAATCCGCCCGCTCACCTGGCCGAGATCCGACACAACCCCTGCCGCCGCATCGGCGAGCTCGGAGAGGGTCATGAGGTTCGGCGTCGTCATGAGCTGAATGTAACAGTGTTATATGACAGTGTCAAATACAAACGCCACCGAAAAGGGACCGGGGAGGGATACCGAAAAGGGACCGGGGAGGAATTCGACGAAAAGGGACCGGGGAGGAATTCGTTTCTTTCGGTCGGCAGGTCGGGTACGGACCCGCGTGCTTTTTCGTGCAAGCGCGCTCGCGCTCGGCTTCCTTCTCGTTCCGCTCTCCGCCCACGCCGGCGGCCTCTTCGTTCCCGACGTCGGCGCGCGGGCCCTGTCGATGGGCGGCGCCTACGTCGCCGGCGGCGATGACCTGACAGCGCTCTGGTACAACCCGGCGAACCTCGCCGCGAAGGGCGGCGGCCGCTTCGAGGTCGATCTGACGCTGAACTTTCGCAGCGTCTCTTGGCAACGCGCGCCGGACGAGAGCGTGCGTCCGGACGCCTTTCCGTTCGTCGACAACAGAAACGCGCCGCCGATTCCCGTGCCCGGGCTCTTCGGTTCCTGGGACTTCGGCGTCAAAGGCCTCGCCGTCGCCCTCGGGATCTACGCGCCGATGAACGGCACCCTCCGCTTCACCGACACCGGGCCGCAGCGATACACCGTCATTCGCTCCGGTAGCTTCGTCGTCTTCTTTCACTTGGGCATCGCCTACGAGATCACGCCGTGGCTGCGCGTCGGCGCCGGACTCTTCCTGAACAGCGTGTTCTTCGATCAACGCCTCGCGGTGAACCTCGGTCTCGGCGCGCCGGAAGATCGCACCTACGATGTGATCATCGACGTCTACGGGACCCAGCACGGTCTCGCGAACTTCAACGTGGGGGTCTGGGTGAAGCCGATCCCCGGGGCGAACATCGAAGTCGGCGCCTCGTTCTTCCCCGGTCGTCGCGCCCGCGCCACCGGCACCGCGCGCGTCACGCCGCCGCGCGATCTAGCGGCGTTGCTCACCGTCAACGGCAACCAAGCCGACTTCGAGATCGACTTTCCGTGGTTCGTGCGGGCGGGCATCGCCTGGCGCATCGGCGATTTCGCGACCGTCGAAGCCAACTACGTCTATGAAGGCTGGTCGTCGCTACAATCGATCAAGATCTACCCGAAAGACGTGTCGCTCTCGATCGGCACCTTGCAGGACTTTCCGGTGCCGGAGCTCTCGCTCGATCGACATTGGAAGGACACGCACAGCGTTCGCGCCGGCGGCGAAGTCAGCGTGTGGAAGCGCATCGGGCTCGTCGCGCGCGCAGGCTACTTCTTCGAGAGCGGCGCCGTCCCCGACGCCTACGTCAGCATCGGCTCGACCGACACGAACAAGCACGGCGTCACCGTCGGCGCCGGCGCGACCTTCGGGCCGATCTCGCTACACCTGGGCTACGCGCACGTGTTCTTCACCGACAAGAACATCGCGGGCTCGCAGATGCGGCTGACGAACCCGCTCAACCGCGACAACGCGAGCATCATCGGCAATGGCAATTATCGCTTCGCCCACGACATGGTGACCGCCGGCATTGGCGGCAACTTCTAGACGCGCGACCCTAAATCGCAATCGCAAACGCCAAAACTACCGCAGCAGAAATGGCAGATGCGGCACGCCGACCACGTCGTCGAACTGATTGGCGACGGCGTCCGGCACGCGCATCGCTTTGGCGACCGTCTTCCACACGCGCGCGCCAGCAAGGCGACCTGAGTTGTTCGTATAGCCCGGGCCGGCAACGCCGGTGACCGGATCCGGCGGATGGAACGAGTAGACGTGCCCGTCGCCGTCGTCGCCCGCCACGCGCACGTCGCCGAAGTAGCCGCCGCGGATCATGCCGCCCGCGAGCAGGATGCTGTTCTTGCCTTCGTTGCCCGACGAGCCCGCTGCCGGTGAGCGACCGCCGTCCGCCGTGTAGATCGCGATCACCGTGCGATCGTAGATGCCCGCCTCTTTCAGCTTCTGGATCAGCCGCGACAGCGTCAGCGCCACCTGCAGCGTCATCGTTTGCATCTGCGGCGGCGTGCGCTCGTCGTGCACGTCGACGTAGTCGAACTCGAGCGCGATGGTGCGGGCGACGCCGCTCGACACGAGCTTGTAGGCCCAGGCGACCTGCTCCCAGATCTGCGCCTTCACCGTCGACGGATCGGCCGCCTGATCGGGGACGCCGGCGCTCCAGAACGCGGTCTCTTCGTCGGTGAGCGGCAGGCTCACGGTCTTCGACGTGACGCGCGAGAGGATCTTGTGCGCCTCTTGGATGTTCGCACCGTGGCCATCGATCGCTTGGCCGCGCAGCCCGCGTTTTTGCAGGAAGCGGCGATCGATCTTCTCGAGCACGCGCGCGAACGCTTCAGCCTCGTTCGTCGTCGGGATGATCCCGGTCGTCGACACCGAGTTGCCAAACGCGCGCATGAGCGAAGCCTTCGATTGATAGCGATCGAGCTCAGCGCCTGGGAGCCCGGCACCAAAGTGATAGACCGTGTGAATCGATCGGCTGACGCCCTTGAACGCGATGCCGTTGTGCACGCCGTCCGCCTTGAACGCAAAGTTGTGAAGGGACGCCGGCGTCGGCACTGTGCTGTAGAACGCTTCGCAGCCTTGCGGGAAGTTGGCGGTCGGATCGTTTCTGAACATCGCGAGCGCGTTCGGCCGCGCGTCGTAGCTGCGGCCGGGCGAGCGCAGCGCGTTGGCAGCTTCGTGACCGTGAATGGCGCCGATCGACAGCTCGCAGGTCTCGATCATCGCGATGGTGTCTAAGTGCGGCTCGAGCGCCAGCGACTCGGGCGTCAGATAGATGTCGTTCGCCATCTGCTTCAGCTCGCCCGGCTGGTAGAACAGCGCCGCCTTGCGCCCATGCTCGCCGCGGCGCAGGTTCTGCTCCGTCGCCAGGCCCGGCGCCACGAACAGGTGGCCGTGATCCCACTGGTCGCGCAGATCGATCTCGATGAAGTAGGTCTCGGGCGGAAGCTCGGCGGCCTCGGCCTGGCCCACGACGGCGTGTGCCGCCGCGCGCAACGCCGACGGCACGAAGGGCGCCGAGAGCGCGAGGCCCATCAGCTTCAGGAAACGCCGGCGCTCCGGCACGGTCATGCGTTCGAGCTCGCGGATCTTCATTTCTGGTTCCCCTGCAAGACCGACGCGACCACGACGGGATCGCTGAAGGTGGCGATGACGAGGTCGGCGAAGGTCGGGTCCGCGGCTCGCGCGCGCGCCGCGGTGGCGATCGCGGCGAGCAAGGCCGGATCGATCGTGGTCGCCGCGTCGGTGCCCGTCGTGGCGTTCAAGATCTTGCGCGCGGCGCACGGCACGAAGCTCGGCGCGCTCGCCACGACCTTCGCCGCGTCGCCCAGGTGCTGCACCGGCTTGCCGAACACTTGCGAGACCTCGGCAGCGGCGGCGCTCGGATCGTTCAAGTGCGACGTCATCAGACGCTCGGTCGAGTTGCCGAGCTCGCCTTCTGGATCTTGGAGTCCGTTCGCCTTCGCCTGCCAGCGTCCGGCGCGATCGAACTTCACGAAGAGCTGCGCGTGCAGGCTGAACTGGCCGTGACACTGGTAGCAGCCGAAGCCGTTGCCGAAGCCGCTCGTCGCCCGATCGTCGCTCTGCTCCTCGGGCGTCGTCGCTTGGAACATCGGGATGAGCCGTGTTTTGTCGATGCGCGGCTGCACGTCGTCGGGCAGCGGATAGGTGAAGCACGCGAACGCGTTCATCAAGGTGCTCGCCCGCGTGAGGTTGAAGCGGCTCGCGCGGCCGGCGAGATAAGCCCGCGTCGTCAGCACGCCGGCTGTGAACGGCGCGCCGCTATCGCAGTCGATCGCGCGATCGTCGGCGTCGTAACAGCGCGCGGCCGTCAGGATCTCCGACCATGGCCGCTTCTCGCGCACCAAGTGCACAGCGAGGTTTCCCGGCAGCGAGAAGTCGATGCCGTCGCGGGTGCCGCTCGCCGTCAGCAGGCGCTCGATCATCCGGCGCGCAGCGTTTTCGAGCCGGGGGTCCTCGGTGAAGCTCTTCAAGACGTCCGGGATCGCCAGGCCCTTCTTCTCGATGACTTTTTGCATCTCCGACGGCCCGACGAAGCGCTCGACGAGCAGCGGTGCGATCTTGTTCAAGTAGGCGAGCGTCTGCTCGCTGTCGAAGTCGGCGAGCGCCACCGGCTTGACGATCGGCGTCTTCGGCCACGGGTCGCCGACCGCGCAGGTCGGCGGATGATCGAAGCGCGTGAGCAAGTGCTTCAAGATGGCGTAGCTCGCGCTGCCCTTTTTGACGCGCTCGCCGCCGCCGTGGGTGATGATGTTGGTCGCCTTGGCGAGCAGCAGGGGCGTAGCGCCGTCCTTCAGCTTCGCGGCGTCGCGAACGCGGGCGAGGTTGTCGGCGATCGCGCTGTCTTCCGGCAGCAGCACGAAGCGCGTATTCCCCGACTGGCCGCCAGCTTGGTGGCACCCGGCGCACACCGCGACGACCTTCGGCCACGCGGTGTCGCGAAAGAACGCTTCGTCGCTCTGGCAGTCCCAGCTCGCTTCGCCGAGCGGCGCGGCGGCGTCGAGATCGTCGAGGCGTGCGCTCGTGTTGAGGCAGCCTGTGAACAAAAGCGCGAGCGCCAAAGAAGCTCTCATCGCAGCACGAGCTCCGTCGAAGACAAGAGCGCGAGGCACACGGCTTCGTACCGCTCGTCTTCGGTCAGCACCAAGCCGGCGAGCGCTTCATCGAGCAGCGCTTGATCCGCCGCGTCGGCTGGCCGCCCGTACGCCGCCGGGATGAAGTTGTTCAAGTAGTGGGGCAGGCCGGAGAAGCGCGAACGAAACTCGGTCGAGCGGCACACCGGCTTCATCGACTGCGTCCACAACGCCAGCTTCTGCGCCGTCCACACGTGGCTCGGCTGCACGCCGTTGGCGAAGTCGTAGTCGCCGAGCTCGATGTGGTTGGCGCGCGCTTCGGCGAACATCGGATGGTCCGTCTGCACGCCGACCAGGCCGGCGACCAGGCTCAGCCGCACCGCGAAGGGTCTGAGCTCGAGCTGCTCCTTCGAGAGGACGAAGCCCGCGGCCGGATCGACCGGATCCACCGTCGCTTGCGGCGCGGCGGGCGAGGGTTTCTCGGCGGGCGGGTCGCCGCCAGGCGCGGAGCAAGCGGCGAGCAGGACAAAAGTCAGCCAGGAGCGCATCCGGTGAGCGCTTAGGGTTCGGTTTTGCGCGAAGTCAAACACAAATGTGAGGGCCCCTCACATTTATCGGGAGCGCTCAGGCTACCAGTGCGTGTTCCCGCACATTTGTCGCTTGGCGCAGGAAAGCCAAGGCTTTTCGCGGCTCCGCGGCGGCTGCGCAGAGCATCCCGCCGACGAACGCGCCGACGACGCCGACCGTGGCCACATCGCCGCCGCTCAAATAGAGGCCCTTGACCGGCGTCGGCGGCCGCAGCCAGCGGTTCGCGAAGCGCTCAGGGGTCGGCTCGATGCCGTAGATCGCTCCGGACGGCGCCCGCGTGAAGTGCTCGGTCGAGAGCGGCGTCGATAGCTCGGTGTACGCCACGAACGGCTCGAGCCCGGGCATGTGGCGGAGGAGCTGCTTCAGCACGCGCTCGCTGATGTCCTTCTTGACGGCTTCGTAGTCATCGCCCCGGCGCATCCAGCGCGCGTCCTTCCACTTCTCGAACGCCTCCCACGGCACGAAGGTGACGACCTCGCCGGTGTGCAGCTCTTCCGGTCCGGCCTCGTGCTTCGGATCTTTGAGCGAGGGGAAGCTCGTATAGAGGATGGCCGGCTCGGTCGCCGGGTCGTCGAAGTACCAAAGGTCCTTCTCGGGATCCCAGGTCTCGTAGAACCACTTGTTCGCCGCGCCGGCGCCGGCCTTTCGGATGTCGCCCTTGAAGCCGATGTTCAAGCAGATGTGCGCCGGCGAGGGTCGCAAGCGCGCGATCTCGCGGGCCCAGCGCTTGCCTTTGTAGGCCGCGGGCAGCAGGCGATCGACGGTGCCGAGGCCGCCGGCGCCGCTCACCACGGCCTTGCTGCGGATGACTTCGCCGCCGTCCTTCAGGCGTACGCCGACCGCGCGCCCGTTCTCGATGACGATCTCGTCGACCTCGCTCGAGATGCGCGTCCAGCCGCCGCCGTCCTTGATCGTCTCCATCATCGCGTCGGCGATCTGCTTGGCGCCGCCGACCGGATAGTAGCCGCCGTGCCAGAAGTGCTTGACGACGAGCGCGTGGATCGCGAACGAGCTGCGGCTCGGCGGGCTGCCGTAGTAGCCCCACTGCGACGCGAGCACGGTCTTCAGCTTGTCGTTGGCGGTGAGCTCGTCGAGCACGTCTTTGGTGCGCAGCGCCAAGTGCCGATGCGCGTCGGCGGCGAAGAGGCCGTCGGTGAGCGCAGCGACGCTCGTCGGCAAGAGGCGCGAGAGGTAGTACTTCTTCATCGACGCCCCGACGGTGCGGACGCGCTTCAGGTACTCGTCGATCGCCGCACGCTCGCCCGGAAACGCCGTGTGCAGATTCGCCTCGAACTGCCGGCGATCGCCGGGAAAGTCGATGCGAAAGTCGTCGGGATAATAGAACTCGTCGTAGATGTTGCCGAGCGAGGTCCACTCGAGCTTGCCGCGCGTCACCGCCTTCATGATGCGCCCGACGACGGCGCGATCGCTCACTTCGCCGACGGCGTGGACGCCCACGTCCCACACCCACTTCTTGCGCTTGAAGGTGTGCGTGAAGCCGCCGGGCACGTAGTGCTGCTCGAGCACCAGGCACTTCTTGCCGAGCAAGCTGAGCAGCGCCGCCGTGCTGAGGCCACCCATGCCGGAGCCGATGACGATGTAGTCCCAGGTCTGATCGGGCGACTTCGTGCTGAACGGTTTTTGCGCGGTCACCCTCGCGCGCTTAACAGAGTCTCCGCGGCGAGGGAATCGTCGCGGCGGGCAATTGTCTTGCCCTCAGAAGCACCGCGATGAGCGTCACCCGCGGCGCGGCGCTGCGTAGAACGATGTCGGAGATCGACATTTGCCACGAGGAAGCGGCGCCGGCGGGCGGGGCGATCGTGATAACAGCGTTCGGTGCTCTTGCTCTTTCTCATCGCCGACCTCGGCAGCGCGACGGCGCCCTATCAAGCGAGCGACGGCTTCGTCTTCGACGGTGACACCAGCGCCTACGCCGGATCGTTCTTCGATTCGTACGCGTGCGCGAGCGACAAGCCGGAGGCCGGACCGGAGATCGTCTTCGAGCTTTCTTTGAGCGAAGAGAGCGACCTCGACCTCATCGTCGAGACCTCCACCGCCGCGATCGACGTCGACGTGCACTTGCTCGGCTCGCTCGCGAAGAGCGGCACGCGCGCGGCGGACTGTCTCGCGCGCGCCGACAAGAACGTCACCGTGTTTCACTTGGCGGCGGGAAAGTACTTCATCGTCGCCGACACTTACGGCGCGAGCGCGGCGAAGGCGGGTGCGTTTCGCTTGTACGCCCGTGTTTATCCGAGCGCGCGCGTGACGTGGACCGACGTCGCCCGCGGCGTGCGCTGGGGCCGCGGCAGCTTCAACGAAGCGGGCGGCTTCTCTGTGCTCAACTTGCTCGACGTCGACGCGACTCAGGGGGCGCGCGTCGAGCTCGTCGACAACGGCGCGTGCAAGAAGCTCGGCGCGGTCAATTTGCCGGCGCGCGCGGTGGCGGCGACGAACGCGGGCTTCTTCACCGGCAGTTGCGCGCCCGACGGTCTCTTGCGCGTTTCGGGCACGACGATCGAAGCGGCGAAGGGCTCGCAACACGCGATCGGTCTGCAAGCGGACGGCAGCGCCACCTACGAGAAGCCCGCGGCCGGCAGCGCGTTCACGCAAGCGCCGAGCGCGGTCGGCAGCTTCGGCTACTTCGATCTGCGCAGCGCGACGCCGCTCATCGACGAAGACGGCACGACCTTCGGGCGCGTGCGGCATCCGCGCACGGTGATCCACTCGGCGCCTTTGCGGCTCGGCTTGTTCACGCTCGACGGAAGGAGCGACGCTGGCCTCGGCGCCACCTTCACGCACTTGCAGAGCGTGCTCGCCGGCGTTGGGGCGAAGCAGGGGTTGAACCTCGACGGCGGGGGCTCGAGCGCGATGTGGGTGAAGGGGGAGCCGATGGGCGGCATCGTCAATTATCCCTCGGACAGCACGACGGTGGTGCACGGCGGCGTGCGGGCGGTGCGATCGCTCGCGGTCGTCTTCGCCGACGCCATCGTGCGTCCGCCGTTCTTCGTCACGCTGCCCGAGCGCCGCACGCTGCATGACGGCGAGGTTCTGCGCTACGCCGCGCGGGCGGTCGCCCCGGGCGGCGAGGCAGTGAGCTACGCGTTGCGATCGCCGCCGCCGAAGGCCGGCTGGAGCGCGGGCGAGCTCGTCTTCGCTCCCGACGGAGCCCAGAACGGTGTCCATGCGCTCGCCCTCGAAGCCTGTGCGGCGCAAGCGTGCACGGTGCAGGTCGTTTCGGTCACTGTGGCGATGACGCCGGTCGTCGCGCCGAGCGGAGCGACCGGGGGCGTGAGCGGAACGACCGGTGCTTCCGGCGTCGCGGGCGAAGCTGGCACGGAGGTGACGCCGAGCCTCACGGAGCAGGCCGCTCCGCAGGGCGACCCGCCGGCGCCCGAGGTGCGGCGAGGGTGCGCCGGGTGCCAAAGCAGCCTGATGCACGATCCCGCTATGCCGATCGCGCTCTTGCTGTTAGGCTTTCTTCGTGGCCGATCGAAGAGTCGAGCGTCGCGATTACATGACCGGTACGGGGATGATGAACGACCCCGAGCGCCTGCGTGAGATCGAAGAGCAGCGCCACCACAGCGAGCTCAACGCGCGCCTGCCGCCGAAGACGACCTTCAAGCAGGTGATCACGGCGCCCGCGAAGGCGAAGCCGAAGAAGAAGCCGAAGAAGCCGGTGTCCGATGAAAAGCTCCGGCCGACCGCGCAGCACCCGGTGCAGCAGATGGTGGGCTTCGGCGACGACCGCGACGAGGTCGACGAGCTGCTCGAAGACGGCGAGCGGCAGAAGATCGTGGTGAAAGCCTGATCTACGCGGCGCTCTTCCTCGCCGGCGTCCTCGGCTCGGAGCTCGCGCGCTGGATCTTTCGAAAGTACGGCAAGCGCGTGCGCCGCTCCGTGCGCGAGCGCGGCGTGCACCTGGACGCGTTCAAGTTCGGCAACAAGGCGCTCATCCGCGAGGAGATCGAAAACGATCTGCGCTTGAACGCCTACCTCGTCGCGCGCGCGAACCAGACCGGCGAGTCGCTCGAAGAGCTGCGCCGGCGCGTCGACACCTACGTCGAAGAGATCATCCCGGCGTTCAACCTGCTCTCGTACTACAAGCTCGGCTTCAGCGTCGCGAGCCTCGGTGTGAACTTCCTCTACTCGCCGCTGATCGATCGGCGCGTCGCCGCGCGGCCGGGCCGGCGCGAGGACGTCGTCATCTACATGGCGAACCACCGCTCGAACATGGACTACGTGCTCGTCTCGTACATGCTCGCGCAGAACATCGCCGTCTCCTACGCGGTCGGCGAGTGGGCCCGCGTGTTTCCGCTCGAGCTCCTGTTCAAGAGCTTCGGCTCGTACTTCGTACGCCGCGGCGAGAAGGATCCGCTCTACCACTTGGTGCTCGAGCTCTACGTGCAGCTCATCTCGCAGCGCGCCGTGAGCCAGGGGATCTTCCCGGAAGGTGGGCTCAGCCGGGACGGGGCGCTGCGGCCGCCGAAGGTGGGGCTGCTCGATGCCATCGCGCGCATCACGCTCGAAGACGGCTTTCGCGGCGACGTCATCATCGTGCCGGTCGGCATCAACTACGATCACGTGCTCGAAGATCGCGTCCTCACCGCCGAGCGCCGCCGCGAAGAGAAACCGAGCGCGGTGGCGAAGTTGTTCTCGCTCGGCCGCACGCTCGCGCGGCTCCCAGTCTTGCTCGCCGTGAACGGGGTGCGTACCGCGCTCGGGCGCATCCGTATGCACGGCTACGCCGCCGTCAGCTTCGGCGCGCCGATCTCGGTGCTCGAGTTCTTGGGCGCCCACGGTGGCAAGGCGGTGCTCGAACGATCGCGCGAGGAACGCCGGCCGATCCTCGACGCGCTCGCGCAGCGCATCATGCACGACATCGCCGCGGTCATCCCGGTGACGCCCGTGCCGCTGCTCGCGCGCGTGCTCCTCGCTGGCCCCGACGAGGTGCGCCAGGACGACCTCGAGCCGAAGGTGAAGGCGGAGCGGGCCGCCCTGCGCGAGAAGGGCGCGCGCATCATGATGGGCAAAGAGTTCGCAGGTGAAGCGCAGGCCCGCAGCGAGATCGCCCGCGAGGTGGACGAGCGCGAGCGCCGCAGCGAGCTCGTCATGCTCGAAGAGCAGCTCTTGGACGCCGACGAAGCCGCGCGCACGTTGCAGCTCGGGCTCATGCTGATGCAGCGGCGCAAGATCGTGCGGGTGAAGAAGGGCGTCGTGAGGATCCAAAATCGCGAGCTCCTAGAGTACTACGCGCGCTCGGTGATGGGACCGTGAAGCCCGCGGCCGTCGTGCTCCTCCACGGCATCCTGCGCAGCGGTTTGTCGATGCGCCCGCTCGAGTCCGCGTTGAAGGACGCCGGCTACCGCGTGCTCAATGTGAGCTACCCGAGCCGCGCGCTCGCCGTCCCGGCGCTCGCCGAGTGGCTCACGGAGCGCATCGATCGCGCAGCGCTCCAAGAACCGCTCGGCTTCGTCACGCACTCGATGGGCGGCGTCGTCATGCGCGCGTACTTGATGCGCCGTGACGCCAAAGAGACTGCACGCGCCGTGATGATCGCGCCGCCGAACAAGGGCGCCGTCGAGGCCGATCGCAGCGCGCAGTCGTGGCTCTATCGCCGCGTGCTCGGCCCGGCTGTCCTCGATCTGCAGACGAAAGTGCAGGCGCCCGATCCGCCGCCCTGCGCGTTCGCGGTCATCGCCGGCGGCACTGGCACGGCGCACGGCTACTCGGCGCGGCTCCTCGGCGACAACGACGGCCGCGTGCGCGTCGACGAGACGAAGCTCGACGGGATGAGCGACTTTCTCCTGGTGCCGCGGCGACACACGTTCATCATGCATGCGCCGGAGGTGATCGAGGCGGCGCTGCGCTTTCTCGAGAGCGGACAGCTCAAACGATCCAGCTGAGCCCGTCGACGTCGATGACCGACGTGTTGCGCGGGTCCTGAAGCCAGGTGAGCGCTTCGTCTACGGTTGGAAAGACGCGCTCGTCCCACGGCGCTGGGCAGAGCAGGCTTGCCATGTCGTAGTTGATGCGGGCCATCGTCGAGCCGAGCACCACGCCGGCGCGTTCGAGCGGGCTGTTCGGTCCGAGCTCGCTGCGCAGCGCCTTCAACCCATGGCCCACGCTCTCGTCCATCTGGTTGACGCGCGTCAGATCGAAGAAGCCGCTGAGCCGCGCATTCTCGGCGGCGGCGCTCTCGCACGCTTCGCGGATCGCTTGGAAGCTGCTCTCGACCACCTTCTTGTCGAGGTCGCCCCAGGCTTCCCAGATCAAATAGTGGTGGCGGATCACCGCGACCAGCGAGCCGCCCGCCGTGTGGTTGGTTTCGGTCAAGACGTGCACAGGGCGTTGTTTCGCCTGCCGTTGCCAGAACTTATGGATGACCGAAGCCTGCTCGGAGCCGGACGAACGCATCTCGACCCTATATATCGTGCCCGGCGTCACATTCTAAATTATTCGTTCGCGGTGGTGTTGGCTAAGTTGTCGTGAATATGGAGGTTTTCCATTGTTTTAGAGCCTTCTGATGCTTGGGGATTTTTGCCTTTGCCGGGCGGGGCGGCTAAGCCGGCGGCATGAACTACGCCCGCGTTGCGCGCTGGACTGCCGTTGCGATCTTGCTCGCGCTCTTTGGCGCCTTCGGCAGCTGCGCCGGCTTCTACTTGCCGTCGACCGAGAAGGTCTATCTGACCGGCACCGAGGTGAAGCGCCTCGACGCGAAGGACGGCTCGTTGTTGCACGACGTGCGCTACATTCAGGCGCGCAAGATCGACGGCGGCAACATCGTGTTCCGAAACGAGGACACGCGCTGGGGCTTTCCCTTCTACTTCAAGTTCAACTCGTCCGATCTCGCGAGCGAAGCGCAGGGCATCGCGAACAACGACCCGCAGGCGGTCGTGCTCGTCACCTTCTACGGCGTGCGCAGCCAGGTGCTCGACTTGTATCCGAACGCCGTGAGCTTCAAGAAAGTGCCGAAGGAGTACGTGCACGTTCCGATCTTCAACATCGTGTTCTTCGTGCTGCTCGTGGTGTTGTGCGCCCTCGTGTTTCTGTTCACGCGCAAGCAGATTCGGCGCCTTGGCGAATGGTGGGCAAAGCGCAAGGCGAGCCGCAGCGCGCCCCCTAATCCAACGGGATGAGCTGGGCGCCCCAGTATCCGCTCGAGATGAACAAATTGTCGCCGTCGCGGTGCAGTGAGCTCGCCCACCAGCCGCGCGTGCGTACGGTCTCGTCGTAGACCGGATCGGCGCCGTCGCTGAGGCGATAGAGATCGATGCCTTGCTGGCCCCAGCCGCTCGTGACGATCGCGCGATCGCCTTCGACGCCGAGCAGCCAGCCCCAGCCGTTCTTCGCTGCGCTTTCGTGAACCGCGATCGCCTTCGGATCCGCCAGATCGACGGCGTAGAGCTTCACGGTTGGCGCGGTCTGCTGCTTGCCGGCGCGCCAGCCGTAGTCTTGTGCCGACATGTACGCGGTCTCGCCGCGCACGAACACCGAGCCCGAGGCGCCGTCGAGCTGCTTCGTGCCGAGGAGCTTGGCCTTCGCGCCGTTCACGCGCACGACCGCGAGCTCGTTGACGACGCCGTCGTCGAGCCAACGGTAGTCCATCGTGTAGAGCAGCGACGGATCTTTCTCGGAGCCGCCGACCAAGATGCCCGGCACGTTGATGTGCGCACCGATCTTCGGATGCGCACGATCGCTGAGATCGATCTTCTCCAAGTAGTAGCTGACGTACCAGCGTTGCACGCCGCCCACCGTGCGCGTCGTGTACCAGTGCCAGCTCGTCGCGTAGAGATCGTCGCCGACCGTCTTCAGGTTGCCCCACCAGTCGTTGGTGTCCTGGATGACGGCGGTCGAGCCCACGGTCGGCGCGTCCGGATTCGAGAGGTCGATGATGAAGAGCGCGTGCTTCGCAGTCTCGTAGCCTTTGTTGCCGTAGACGGGCACCCAGCGCCGGACAGCGATGGCGTCGCCTTGCACTTGCGTGAGATCGCTGCCGCCGTACCAATCGTAGGCGAAGCAGCCGAAGAAGCCCCAGTACCAGCCGCTGCCGCCGTAGTCCGGAAGGTCGACGCTGCCGCGTTTGACGGGCGTCGTCTGCGAGAGGTCGACGACCGTCGCCCGTTGCGTCCAGTTGTAGCACTTGGCCGCGCCGCTGCCGTAGCCAGGCTCGGCGAGGCCGCCGCCGCCCGCGGCGTTGCACGCGACTTCCTTGCGCACGTTGGTGACGACGTAGGCGAAGTCGCCGTTTCTGAAGAGGCGCGCGTTCGTGCCGTCGATCTGCAGCTCGGCGAGGGCTTCGAGCGACTTCGATTCGTCGGCGTTGTCGCTCGGCAGCACCCGCAGCTCGGTCGTCGAGACGTCGTTGTCGTACCAGTCGCTCGAGACGAGCGCGACGCGATCGCCGTGCGGCACCGTGTCGATGACGTTGCGCGCGAGCACGAGCTCTTTGATCACGCTCGGCGCCACGCGATTGCCGTAGTCGACGACGGAGAGCGCCGTGTCGCTCATCGACAGCAAGCGGCCCTTCGCGAACACCCCGCGGCTGACCCAACCCTGCGTCTTCGCTGCGCCCTTCGTCGCGATGCCGGTGCCGGTGAACTCGATGAGCTGCAGGCCATTGTTGTAGCTGTTCGCCTGGTAGCTCCAGCCGGAGAACGGCAAGACGACGAGCCCCTCCGTGTTGTTCAGCGTGAACGCCTTGAAGGTGCCGGCGGCTGGCGTCCACGTCCAGCCTTCGCCGAACGCCGCCGTGCCGAGCACCGTCGGATCGCCGGAGACGTCCAAGTAGTGTACGGTGACCGCGCGGCCGTAGTCGACGCCGTCGAAGTCGCTGCCGAGCGCGAACACTTTGTCGCCGGCCGGCATGAACATCCAGACGTTGCCGTCGATGGTCGCTTCGCCTTTCAGCACCGGCTGCAGCGGGTTCGTCAGATCGAACACCTTGATCGGCGTGCCTTGCGCCATGAGCCCGCCGTAATAGCCGTCGCTCGGGGAGAGGTAGAGGCGGGCGCCGTCGAAGCGCGCGGCCACGCTCCAGCCGGTCGCTTGCACATTGAGCGTCGAGACGAGCATCGGCGACGCCGGATCTTGAAAGTCGACTGTCTGCAGCACGTAGCCGGCGTTGTTGCCGCCGCAGTAGTCGGCGCTGCAGCCGAGCAGGCGCACGTAGCGATCTTGGTAGAAGTCCAAGTTGAAGCGGCCGTTGTCCGCGCTCCAGCCGTTGACGCGGCCGGTGACTTGGATCTTGCCGCGCTCGTGAATGGCGCCCGCGGGATCCGAGATGTCGATGTAGATGAGCTCGGTCTTCGTCGTGTTCGTCGCGACCGAGCGCGCGAGGATGATCGCGTCAGTGCTGACGTTGAAGACGCCGGAGTAGCCTTCGTAGCTGAGCGAGCCTTTTTGCACGGCGCCCGACGCGATGTTCACCGACGAGATGATCACCTTGTTCGTGTAGCCACCCGCGGAGACCGCGACGTCGCCGGCGCCGCCGTAGAGCCAACCGTAGTGCCAGCCGTAGTCTTCGCTCACCGCGTACATCACGTCGCCGACGACGCGCACGTCGCGCACGTTGCCGCCGAGCTTCGCCTCGCCGCGCAGCGTGATGGCCGCCGGGTTCGTGGCGTCGAGCGTACGCACGATCGATCCGTGGAAGGGCTCGCCGTCTTCCATCTTGCCGAACCAATCGGCGACGACGACGCTGGCGACGCCGTTTCTGACGATCATCTCGATCGGCGTGCCGAAGATCGGCGAGCGGCCGATGAGGCGCGGGTTGTCGATCGTCGAGATGTCGAAGACCATCAGGCCCCGGTAGCCGTTCAAGTAGTACAAGCGGTCTCCGTCGACGCGGTAGAGATCGGTCTCTTCGATCGTCCGCGGCGCGCCGCTGGAGCTGGCGCCCGCGTCGCCGATCTTTGCGGCTTCGTTCGGCGCGGCGGTGCCGGTCGCGACGGTGTCGCCTTCGGCGAAGCTGAGCCCGCCGCCGCCCGGGCTCGTGCCGTTCGGCGCGGCGGAGAGGAACTGTTCTTGGCCGTCCTCGCGTTGCTCCGCGGGGCCGATGGTGACGCAGGCAGTGAAGAGGACGAGCGACGGGACGAGGAAACGAAGCATGCGAGCCTCCAGCGAGACGAGACGATCGTACGAAACGACACGTCGGACATGCGGTCAAGCAACGCGCATGCCATGAGGGCGATCACGTTCTGACGCGGGGAAAGGGCGTACGTGCGTGCGCGCCACGCGACATGTCGGTCATGTGGGACGCTGTGCGCGCGAGGACCCGCTCACCGCTTCGGGTGCTGCGCGAAGAACGCCCAAATGAGATCGTTTGCCTTCACGTCCTTCGCTTGCGTGCCGCCGCAGAGCGTTTCGAGCTCGTACTTGTCGCTGCCGGGCCAGCCGTGGCCGTGCTTGTCGAGCTCGCAGAGCTGCACGTCGGCGCCGCTCGCGCACTTGTCGAAGGTCTTGCAAGTCGCGACGCCGGTCTTGCGGACCACCCGCGTCTTCTTGCTGCACTGGTCGCGCACGCGCCACTCTTCCATGGTCTCTCTCACCGAGCGCTTGCTGTTGACCGCGTCGAGGCCGACGCCTTTGCCACCTTCGATCGGATGGCACTTGTCGGCGTTGCCGTGGATCTCGAGCACCGAGACCGGGCGCGAAGGGCTGCACAGGAAGCGGCGCTCCTTGTCTTGCACATCGGCCATCGCGCCCGAGACCGACGCGATCGCGGCGAAGACGTCGGCCATCTCGCAGCCGAGCCGATGCGCGAGCATGCCGCCGTTCGAGTGCCCGACCCCGAAGATGCGGGTCTCATCGACGCAGACTTCCTCGCTCTTCACCTTCGCGACGAGCGCGCGCACGAACGCGACGTCGTCGACTTGTGCGTCGGCCGCGGCGCCGCAGCAGGTGCCCGCGTTCCACGAGCGCTTGCTGAAGTTGCCGGAGAAGCCCTCGGGCTCGACGAGCACGAAGCTCGCTTCGTCGGCCTTGTCGCGCAGGCGCGTCGTGGCGGCGTGGCCGGCGGCGCTCGACGCGGCCGGGTGAAAGCTGATGACGAGCGGAAAGCCGGTCTTCGGCATCGGCGCCTTCGGTACATAGACGTGGTAGCTGCGCAGCGCGTTGCCGGCCGAGAGTTGCCGATCGTGCAGCCCTGGCGAGAGGACGGAGAGCGGGCACGCCGACAGCGTCTCGGCGCCGGCGCGCGTGGCGAGGAAGATCAAGAGGACGAAGGCGCTACGGCTCACCGAAGACAGCTTTGCGCTTCGCTTTGACCGCCGCAAGTCCTTCGCCGAGCTCTGCCGACGCATAGCTCTCGGCTTGGGCCGACGCTTCACGCTCGAGCGCTGAGGACAGCGCAGCCCGATCGATCGCGAGCGATTGCTTCAGCGCGCGCACGGCGAGCGGGCCGTTGTCGGCGATCGCGCGCGCGGTCTCGTGCGCTTTGTCGCCGATCGCCGCTTTCGCAACGCAGGCGTAGGCGCCGCCGATCGCATAGAGGTGGCGGCCGTCGAAGGCGCGCCCGGTGTGCAAGAGCTCGCTCGCGTGCGTTCGGCCGAAGCGCAGCGGCGCGAAGTAGGTCGTGCCGAGGCCGGGGTGCAGGCCGAGCTTGACGAAGCTCATGGAGAGCGTCGCGTCTTCGGCCGCGATCGCCATGTCGCACGCGAGCGCGAGGCCGAGGCCGGCGCCGATCGCCGCGCCCTCGACGACCGCGATCGTCGGCACTGGCACGTCGAGGATCGAGAGGAAGCGCGCGTAGTAGCCGAGCATGAACGTGCGCGAGTCGGCGGGCGAGGACGTGCGCAGCTTCTCCAGCATCGCGAGATCGCCTCCGCTCGAAAAGGTGCCGCCGGCGCCATTGAGCACGCAGGCGCGCACGCGGGCGTCTGTAGACACTTGCTTCACGGTGGCGGCGAAGGCGTCGGCCATCGCTTCGCTCATCGCGTTCTTCTTGCCGGGATCGTCGAGGGTGATCGTCGCGATCCCCCGAAGGACGGCGAGCGAAACGCTCATGCGTCGCCGAGCACGATCTTGCGGCCTTCCTTGGCGAAGCCGAAGTGCAGCCCGATCATCTCGGCCATCTCGACGAGCACCATCAGCGGCCCCATGACGAACGAGATCGGCCGTTTCAAGAGCGCGGGCTTATTGCCCTCGATCTTGTGGCCGATGATCTGGATGATCCAGCCGACGACTTGGCCGCCGACGAGCAGCGCGGTGCCGAGCTGCCAGTTCGACGGCAGGTAGAAGAGCCCGGCGATCGCGGTGATGATCAGGAACGGGATGCCGAACATGTGCGTGGCGCGGTTGCCTGCGCTTCGGTGCTCGTTCAAGTAGTAGGCGAACTCGCGGGCCCAGAAGTTTTGGATCTGGGCGATCCGGTCCAACGCTGCGGTCGATGCCATGGGCGTCATGCCGGAATTCTACTGCGAAGGGCCGAGAATGAACAGCGCCCGTGCGGCTTCCCGCAGGTGAAAGGCGCGATCGGGTAGGACAAAGGTGCTGCCGCGCTGCGGCGCGCATGCTAGGATTCACTTCGTGGCCCGCATCGCCCCGATCCTCAGGAGCTTCAGCGATCGCGTGGTCGTCATCGACGATGTGACGGAGGAAGGCTGGCGCGCGCTGCAAGACGCCGGCGTGTCGCGGACGGAGCTCGAGCGGATCGCCGGCGCCGACCGGGTGATCCGCGGCGACCGCGAGCTCGAACAATTGTCACGCCTGCTCGCGCGCGTCGACGATGTTTGCGCGCCGGCCGCAGAGCTGCCGAGCGCCCGCGTGGTGGCGACCTTGGACGCCGTCGCGCGCCGCACGCGTGGGATGGATAGGGCGGGGTTCCTCGCGCGCTACGCGACCTGCGGCTTCGAGCTGCGCGAGCTCAGCGACGCCGACTGGGCCGCGCTCGAAGCGGTGGGCATTCACCGCCGGCGGCTGGCGGCGATCGCCGGCAGCGACTTCGGGATCCACTCGCGCCAAGAGCTCTCGGATCTGTTCACGCAGCTGGAGGCCCTCGACCGCGACGGCAACGCGCGGCGCGTGGAGCTCGCGATCGGTGAGCGCAAGACGGCGGCGGGCGAGGCGGTCGACATCTTGGAGCGCGTGCTTCGGCCGCGTGAGCGGATGTACGCCATCGATGATCCGAGCGCTGCGCTGCGGGCCGATCCAGAAGCGAGGTTTCGGCAGATCTCGCTCGATGTCGTGACGAAGCCGCAAGGCGCCGATGACTGTCTCGACACCACGATGTCGGAGTTGCACGACTTCCGTCCTCCAGGCACGCCCAAAAAAGCCCCACGGCTCGACACTTTGATCGCGGGTCCGCTCGACGCGCACTACATGGCGAAGGACGAAGACGGGGCGGGGCGCATCACCGGCTACTCCGCGGACTTTCAAGCCGGGCGCAGCTACATCGACGCTTGCTTGGAGGCGGGCCGCCCGGTGATCGTCGGCGTGTCGCACTCGGATCGCGACTACAACCACGACGGCATCACCGATCACTTCGTGGTCATCAGCGGCCGTGGTGTCGATGAAGAGGGGCGGGTCTTCTACATCTTCAACGACTCCGCGAACACCGCCGTCAAAGAGCGCTTCTACGTCGATCCGGCGACGGGCATGCTCTACAAGCCGCCGAATCCGAAGATCGCCGCCGGCTTCGTTGCCGCGCTCGGGTACCAGGTGACGCAGGTGCGGGTGTACTCGGACATCGACTTCAAGAAGACGACCGGGCGCGCTGCCGCCGCGCCGCCGTAGCGATGGGAGCGGGAAACGGGATTCGAACCCGCGACATTCAGCTTGGGAAGCTGACGCTCTACCAACTGAGCTATTCCCGCGTCCGGGGGATCGGTAGTCGAAAGGCGAGGGGCGTGTCTAGCGCTCGGCTCGATGCGCCGATCGATCGACTCAGAGGTCGTCCTTCTTTGCCTTCGGCGGCTGCTTGCACGCCGTGTAGAAGCTCGACGACTTCCACATCTTCCAGACGCCCTTGTCGTTCTGCTTGACGAAGTACGGCATCGCGCCACCGTCCGACGCTTGCGAGTTGACGAAGCCATGCCACGTGCCGTCGTACTCTCCGCCCTTTTGCTGCACTTTGTGCGCTCGGACGAAGTACTTGTAGGGCAACGGCGGCAGCGCATATCCCTTCGCGGTCTCGGTGCCGACGACGAATGACTTGGCAGCGAAGTCCTTGCAGCCGTTGCTCTTGTAGCCTTGGCTGTTCATTTTGTCGGTCTCCTTGTTGCCGAGCTGCCAGCCTTTGACTTCGGTGCGCCGGTACTTCTGCTGCAGCCGGATCGTCTCGGCGAGCTCGCTCATGTCCATGCCGATGATGAGGCACTGCTCGCCGAGCTCCGGCTTGTCGATCATGATGAGCTGCGCCACGTGGTAATAGACCATGCCGCCTTGCGGGGTCTTGCCCATCTCGTCACGCAGCGCGGTGCATTCGTCGAGCGACTCCGGGACCTTGTCGACCGTCACCCACCACGTCTCCTTGTCCTTCTCCTCGACGGTCGCGCCTGCGAAGGCGGACGCGCTCGCCGCACATAGAAACGCTACGCTCAGCACCTGAATGAAATGTCGCATGTGGTCTCCTCGGGTCGGGAGCTTTGGCCGAGACGCAGGATGAGTCAAATCTTCCTTTCCCGAGAGCCGACAGTCCTTTGGGCAACTCGGCAGGGTCTGACCGCGATAACGCGGAAGGACATGGGAAGTACGCGGATCAGTGGGACGCCGGGGGTGCCGGTCGTCGTGACGGAGGAGTCGAAAGAATCGGCTACGGCTACGGCTACGGGAACAGCAGCGCCGGAGCTGCCGGACAATGTGAAGCTGAAGGATCTGAAGAAGGTCCTCGGCCTCGCGCTCACGATCCCGACGACCGAAGAGCCTGACCTCGAAAACGGTGCGGCGACCGCGACCGACGCGGACATCGCCGAAGCCGGCGTCGTCGCGCAGATCCTGAAGACGTTGACCCCGGCGCAGCTCGCCGAGGTCGCCGCGGAGAAGGCGAAGCAAGCGGCCGAACGGAAGGCGCGCCTCGCCGAGTTTTCGTGGACACCGACCAAGGCTGATCTCGCGAACGTCGAAGCCGCTCGCTTGGCGGCGACGCAGCTCACCGAAAACGAAGCGATCGACATCGAGCCGATGTTCTCGGATCCGACGAAGACCGACTTCAGCGCCAACACGGCGATGTACGAGCGCCTCTGCAGCGAGATCCGCGGCGCGAACAAGATCCGCGCGGCGCTCTACGGCATCGACAGCGT
This sequence comes from Deltaproteobacteria bacterium, assembly GCA_020848545.1. Lineage (GTDB taxonomy): Bacteria > Myxococcota > JADLHZ01 > JADLHZ01 > JADLHZ01 > JADLHZ01. Next base: position 53,875 of record JADLHZ010000025.1, read on the forward strand.
GCCCGAGCTCGTCGAAGAATTGCGCGCGGCGGTGAAGCGAGGCGCCGACGTGCAGATCGTCGTCGACATCAACCCCGACGGCACCTTCACCTACCCAGAGACGGAAGCGCTCGTGAAGGAATTCGGCCCGGCGGTGATGCGCGTCGAATGCAACAGCCAGAGCGCGATCATGCACGACAAGTTCTGGGTGTTCGACGACAAGAAGGTGTGGACCGGGTCGACGAACATCAACAAGAGCGCCGTCGGCAAGGGCTACAACAGCGAGATCAGCGTGCTGCTCGCGAGCGCGAACCTGGCCAAGGTCTACAACGCGGAGCACGCGCAGATGTGGGCCGGAAAGTTCCACTCGCAGAAGACGAACATCGCGACCGAGACGCTGCCGAAGAGCCCGGACGGCGTCCTTGTGCAGGCGTTCTTCTCACCGACCGATCCCGTCGTCGACAAGGGCATCCTGCCGCTGCTCGACGAAGCGGAGAGGTCGATCCACCTGCAGCTCTTTCACTTCTCCGATGCGAAGATCGCCGAGCGGCTCGTCGAGGCCAAGAAGCGCGGCGTCGACGTGCAGCTCATCCTCGACGCGACCGGCGCCGGCAACAGCGCCACGCAGAAGAACATCGAGCTTTTGCGCGCCGCGGGCATCCCCGTGAAGGTCGAGAACTGGGGCGGCAAGCAGCACATGAAGGGCGGCGTGGTCGACGCCAAGCATGCGATCATCGGCTCGACGAACTGGACGGCGTCAGGCGCGCAGCGCAACGACGAGAACTGCCTCATCGTTCGCCATCATCCGGCGCTCGGCGTGGCGATGGAGGCTCAGTTCGCGCGCTCGTACGCGTCGCTGCCGCGCTTCACTTTGTGCGCGTACTTGTCGGCCGAGGGGCTCAACTCCGTGAGCTCGTTGCGCGACGAGAGCGACAACGATCACTTCGGTGGCAAGGATCCGACGCTGACGCTCGGCACCTACGTGAAGGCGAAGCGCGAGATCGACGACGCGGTGAAGAAGTACGACGCGCTTTTTGGGCGGCTGGCCGCGCTCGACGCGAAGATCGAAGCGCTCACCATCGTGAAGCAGGAGCTCGAAGCCGTTCTCGCGTATCGCGCCGAGCACACAAAGGACGAGAGCGCGGTCGGTGCGTTGATCTTGAAGAAGCTCGGCGGCGATCTGTCGCGGGCGCGTCGCGAGCTGAAGAAAGCGCAGATCGACGCCGAAACGCAGCGCGCGCTTCCGCCACTCGCAGCTACCGGCTGAGCGCGAGCCGGCCGCGACAGGCGTTTCTGTTCGCGAGGTTGATGCAGAGCGCGGTCTCGGGACGCGAGAGGTACTTGCAGTCGGCCAGCGTCTCGCCGGACGGCGTCTTCTCGAGGACGTAACGGCCGGCTTTGACCGTCGTGCCGCCGGCGGCCGGAAAATCGAACACGCTCAGGCGGCCTTGCTGCACGCAGCAGTTGCTGTCGCAGAGCGCCGAGTAGATGAGGTGGCCCGGGTCGTCGCTGACGACGATGGCGCTCTGCCAACCGCGGGCGCCCATCATCAGCGAGGCGTAGTAGAGGTTCTCGTCGGTGTGCGTCGCCTGCGCTTCGAGCGTCACGTCGGTGGCGGCGATGCCGCGGGCGACCAGCAGATCGCGCAGCGCCTCCGCTTCGACGAAGGCGTTGTGAACGGCGGCGCCGCTCGTGATGAAGCGCTTGCCGTAGCGGCCGAGCGACACGGCGAGGTCGGCGCGGCGCGTTTGGCACTCGGAGGGCGTGCCGTCTTCGTTCGACGGACAACCGAGCACGATGATCACGTCGGCTGCCGCGAGCGCGCACGCGGGTGGCGGCAGCGCGGCGCCGTAGGGATCGATCGGAAAGACTTTGCCGAGCTGATCGGCGAGCGCCGGACCGCAGGGCGCCGGCGCGCATGCGGAGACGGCCATCAGCGTCGAGGCGATCAGCGCGCGCAAATTTCACTCGTCGCGCGCAGCAGGCGGTAGCGGCGATCCTTGGCGAAGCCGACGTAGATCATCAGCCAGTCTTTCTCGCGGCGGAGCACCGCCGGATCGCGCGCGCTGTAGGCGTCGTGTCCGGCGGGATCGAGATCGATCGCGATGCCTTGCTTCTGCCACGCGATGCCGTCCGCCGACTTGGCGAAGCCGATGCGGTACGGGCCCGGGTTCGTCTTGCGCGTGTCGTAGGCCCCGTACCAGGCGAGGTGCTCGCCGTTTTCGATCACGGCGGCGGTCTGCGCGACGGCCTTGTTGTCGAAGTCGCTAGGCTTGCCGACGGTGATCACGGCTGCGGCTGGAGCACGATCGATCGCCTGCCCGATGATGGCGCGGCCGATCGCGTACGCTTGGCCGTTGAAGCCTGTGTAATAGAGGACGAGGCCGGCGGGCGTGTTGACGACGGCCGGGTAGAGGACAGCCATCGCGTCGAAGCTGCCCGCGGCGCCGGCGGTGAAGACGCGCTCGGCGATGTTCGTGAAGTGCACGCCGTCGTCACTCTCGGCGTAGTCGAAGCTGCCGCTGCCGTACCACAGGCGGAACTTTCCGCCGTCGACGAGGACGGCAGGGTACGCGACGATCTCGGCTTCGCGCAGCCCGGTGAGCGGCTCGGGCGCGGTGAAGGTGACGCCGTCTTTCGAGGAGGCGTGTTGCAGGCGGTAGGTGAGGCCGACTTTGCTGGCGAACCAGAGGTGGATCGTGCCGGCTTTGAAGGCGAGGGCGGGGGAGAGGAAGCCGTCGTTTTGGGCCGTGGAGGACGGAGGAGAAAGAGCGGCGCCGTGTTTTTTCCAGGTCCACGGCGTGCACGCGGGGGGATCGGCCACGGCGACGGCGACGTCAACGTCAACGTCAACGGGCTCTGAGTCGACCGGCTGCGTCGCCGTAGGCGTTGACGTCGCCGTCGCCGGTCTTTCGGTGACGATCTCGGAGCCACCGCACGCCGCTACCAGCACCAAGTAAATGCCGACCCGTTTCACGCGCGGGCCCTTATGTGACCCCCAGCTCCCCCGTCCAGCCAAATGTGCGACTTCCATGCACATTCCCCAGCCACGTCCTATACTCACCCGCGATGGCGCTTTACGGCTCGCTGAAGACCATGTCGCTGCCGGACCTCTTCCAGTGGCTGAAACAGTCGAAGAAATCGGGCGCGTTGACGCTGACGATGAACTCCGACGATCGCTCGCTCTACTTCACCGACGGGCGCATCGAGGCGTTCTCGTCGCGTGAGCTGCGCGAGAACCTCGGGCAAATGCTGGTCGGTTTCGCGCTCGTCAAAGAGGCCGACATCAACAAGGCGTTTCGCGAGCAGCGCCAGAATCGCCGACCGCTCTCGGTGCTGCTCGTCGAGCGCGGCTACGTGAACCAGGACGACGTGCGCCGCGTGCTCTCGGACGCGTCGCGCGACATCGTGCTCGATTTGTTCTTGGAGGAAGAGGGCTCGTTCGTCTTCTCGAACAAAGAAGACGTGCTCGAGCTCGACGAAGCGCCCTTCGAACGGGTGCCGCTCGAGCTCGACATGGAGGAGGCGATCCTGGAGGGCATCCGCCGCCTCGACGAGTGGTCGCTCGTGCGCGCGAAGCTGCCGCGCGACACCATGCGCCTCGAGATCGTCGACCGCGGCTGGTTCGAGGGGTTGAAGAAGTCGAGCCGCGAATCGATGGTGTTCCAGTGCATCGATCGCCGGCTCTCGCTCGGTGAGATTTGCCTCGAGCTGCGGGCGTCGCGGTACTCGCTCTATCGCTTGATCGACAAAGCGCTCGCCTCCGAGCGGGTGCGCGTCGTCGATCAAGGCCTGCCATCGAGCGACGCCAAAGCGGAGCCGGCCGAGAGCAACGATCGCGTCAGCAAGCTCGTCGTGCAAGCCGACGCCATGCTCGAGGCCAAGCAGTGGGACGAAGCCGGCGCGCTGCTCGAGCTCATCTGCCGCATCAACCCGGACGACAGTAAAGCGCGCGCGTCACTGCGGCGCGCGAAGGAAGAGCAAGCGGCCGAGCTCTTTCAGACCTTCGGGCCGATCGCGGTGCCGAAGCTCGCCGTCGCGCGCGAGCAGATCCGCGACTTTCGCTTATCGAGCGAGGAGCAGTTCATCGCGTCGCGCGTCAACGGCGAGGCCGACGTCGGCGCGTTGGTGATGATGTCGCCGATCGGCGAGCTGCAGACGTTGAAGATCCTCAATAAGCTGCAGCACATCGGCGTGATCGTCGTTTAGCGCGCTCGACTGGAGCAAACTTGGCCAAACCACGGGCATGATCGCTGAACGCTTCAGTCGCGCGGCGTTTGAAGCGGCGAGCCGTGCGGACGCATTGGCCGCGGAGCTCCGCGACGTGTTGCGCGCCGAGCTTCGCCGCGACGAACCAGCGCTCACGGTGCAGGCTCACGAAAAACGAGGACCCGCCGCGATTGTCGATCGAAGTGGAGGGCGACGGATGAGACTGCTACGCGATGGCGCCGCGGAGGCGTTCGGAGATGCGCGAATGGAACCCGGGGCGTCGGTTCGCTTGGCTCGCCAACCTGACGGCGTTCTGGCTCTTTGTCCTCGCGCTCGGCGCCTATGGCTTCTGGTTCCTGCGGGTGACCGAACGCACGAGCGACGAGATCGCAGCGTTCGTCAGTGACCCGCGCGTTGGCGATCTCGTCGTCATCGTCCTCTCGACTCTCGGTCTGCCGCTCGCACAGTCTGGCGTCGGGTTGCTCTTGCGATGGCGCGAGGAGGGATCTGCACGATGGCCACGGATCGGCTGGCAACGAGGAATGCGTTCTCGCGCAGCCGCAAGGGACGCAGGTTCGTCGAGGCGAAGGCCTCGCGCTGCACTTCGAGCGGCGATAGCGAGGCGCGGAATGCGCGCTCACGCCCGCAGCCACCGCTCCACCCGCTGCAGCAAGCGTTCGTTCCCCGCCGGCACATCCGCCAACGCCTGATCGATCGTCCCCACGAACTTCACGGTACCGCCGTCGAGCCACAGTAAGTGCGTCGCCCACGACTCCAGGCGATCGAAGACGTGCGTCGCGTACAAGATCGTCGTTCCGATGCTCTCCGCGTCGGCGCGCAGAAACGCCAGCAGATCGAGGCGCCCGATGACGTCGAGATCGCTCGTGGCTTCGTCGAGCAAGAGCACTCGTTTCGGCTTCAAGAGCCCGAGCATCAGCTGCACGCGCCGGCGCTGGCCGTCGGAGACGCGGTGCATGTGCCACCCCTTGTCGATCGACAAGACCGACACGAGCACGTCGCGCCGCGCCGGATCGCACTCGCTCTTCTCCAAGATCTCGGTGACCGTCACATCCGTATCGAACGGAAAGCGCCCGCCGATGAACGCCACGTCGTGCACGAGCGCGACGTCGTCGAACGCCGGCCGCCCGAGGATCTCGACGGCGCCGGTCTTCGTCATGTGGCGGCCGGCCAAGATGCCGAGCAGCGTGCTCTTGCCGGCGCCGTTCTTACCGATCAGCAAGCAGCGCGCGCCGCGCTCCAACGAGAACGAGAGCCCCGAGAGCGCCTTCGAAGTCGGCGCCAAAGCCGGCTGAAAGCGGCTCTTCGTGAGCCCAGGCGGAAACACATAGTCGAGCCCGTCGACTCTGATCGCAGCGTCGCTCACTGCGTGAACGACGCGCCGCTTTGGATCCACACGCGCATGCGGGTCAAAAGGTCCTTGTTGTTGACGAAGAAGTTCGTGTTGTTGCGCGGCATCTGATCGCAGCCGCTGCCCTTGTTGTTGCGATCGAGATCGATCCGCCGCCACAAGACCGAGTTGTCGAGATCGCCGCCGGTGACGAAGACGGCGCCCGCGTTCGGCGCGTTGCACGTGCCGGCCATGTCGGTCGGGGTGCGCGTCGTCAGCTCGGTTTCCATCGCAGCGGCCGTCGTGTGGTTCAAGCGCAGATCGCGCTCGGGCGCGTTGCCGCCGTGGCAGCCGCCGCAGTTGTCGTTCAAGATCGGCTTGATGTCGCGCGTGTACTGCGGAAGGTCGACGGTGAAGCTGGTGTTGCGCACAGGGAGCGCGTTGCCGGCTTCGTCGCTCACGACGAGCGCGACCGTGTAGGTGCCGGCAGCGTCGGGCGCACGCCACTTCGCCGCCACGTCGCTCGGCGCGCTCTCGAGGGCGCCGTTCCCTGCCGGGCTCGGCAAGCTCCACGCGAACTTCGGCCCGCAGCCCGGCCCGACCGCTTCCGGAGTGAGCGTGATCAGATCGCCCACGATGTACGTGCTCGTCTTCGACAAGATGATGCTCTTCAGCTCGAGCGCCGCGTCGCTGTTGACGCCGTCGAGGCTCGTCGTCGCGGCGCTTTGGTTGCCGTCGGCATCCTTGATGCTGACGCGGATCTCGAAGGTCGCGTCTTTGCATAGGCTCGGGATCGACACTTGCGTCTCTTGCAGGAGGGCGCTCGTGAACGCGAGCTTCGGAGTCGTCGGGGTCGTCTGCTCCCACTTGTAGGTGACGTCGCCGACTTGGCCTTTGACGTTCGCCTTCAATGTAATGCGTTCACCTTCGCCGGCGCTCGGTGCGGAGGCCGTGATGGTCACTGTCAGTTTTTGCGCCTCAGGCGGCGCGCAGGCGGCGAGCAGGAGGAGCCCCGGAAAAACTTTATGCATGCGCCTGAGTTTACCACCGGCCCGTCGCCCTGGCCCGAAACCCTCGCCGCGCTCGCGAGCGTGGCCCGCACCTCGCTGCCCCTGACCTCTCGACCCCTGACTTCTCGACCCCTGACTTCTCAACCCCTGACCCAAACCCTGGCCCAAACCCTGGCCCAAGCCCCTGGCCCCAAAACCTTGGCCGCGCTCGCGAGCGTGAGCTTGGCCCTGGCCCTGGACTCTCAGATCCTTCCGCACGCACCGGGGGCGGGACAGGCCAAGCTCAAGGTCAGGAGCGCGAGCGCGGCCAGGGGCTTGGGCCAGGGTTTGGGGCCAGGGTTTGGGCCAGGGTTTGGGCCAGGGTTTTGGGCCAGGGTTTTGGGCCAGGGTTTTGGGCCAGGGTCTTGGGCCAAGGGTTTGGGGCCAGGGTTTTGGGCGGGACGGACTACTCCGGGCGCGACTTGAACATGTAGCCCCTGCCGCGCAGCGTGACGAAGTGCCGCGGCGCCTCGGGCTCGGGCTCGAAGAGCTTGCGCAGGCGCATCACGAAGTTGTCGACCGTGCGGTCGGTCGGGAAGCTGTCCATGCCCCAGACTTCTTCCAAGATGTCCGCGCGCGAGAGAAGCTCGTTGTCGCTGCGGACGAACATGCGAAAGAGGCGCATCTCTTTGTCTGACAGCGTCAGCGTGCCTTCGTTGGTCTGCGACTCGCCGGTGTCCAAGCGCACCCAGTTCTTGCCGAGCTCGTAGCGCTCGCGCGCGTTCGCCGGTTTCTTCGCATGCCCACGCCGTAACAGCGCCTTCACCCGCGCCACGAGCTCGACGACGTCGAAGGGCTTCGTCAGATAATCGTCGGCGCCGTTCTCGAAGCCGCGCACCTTGGCGTCGGTCTCGCCGCGCGCCGTCAGCATCATGATCGGCAAGCTGAGCCCGCGCGCGCGCGCCGCCTCGACGAGATCGAAGCCGTCCCCGTCGGGCAGCATCACGTCGACGATCGCGAGATCGTAGCTGTGGCCCGTCCACCTTTGCGTCGCTTGCGCCGCGCAGTCGCAGGCGTCGACGGCGTAGCCCGCGTGGCGGAGGTTGGCGGAAACGACGTCTCGCACGAGCGGCTCGTCTTCGACGAAGAGGATGCGTGCGCTGCCCTGTGGTTTCATGAGACCGCCCGTTTCAACGTCACCGTAAATGATGCCCCTTTTCCTGGTCCTGCGCTGTCCGCCGTGAGATCGCCGCCGAGCTCACGTGCGAGCCGCTGCGAGAGAAAGAGCCCGAGTCCGCTGCCGGGCGTGGCGCCATGCTCGCCGCGCGAGAACGGCTCGAACACGCGCTTCTTTTGCGCGGCGTCGAAGCCGAGGCCACGGTCCGAGACGACGAGCTGATACTCGGCACCGTCGCGCACCTCGCGCAGCGTGACGCCCTTGTCGCTCGCGCCGTACTTTCTGGCGTTGTCGAGCAAGTTCTCCACGATGACGCGAAAGGCGTCGGGGTCGACCATCACGCGCTGCTCGCCGTCGAGGAGCTCCCGGTGCACGACCTCGCTGGTGAACGTACGCGCGCGGTGCTGCAGGATCACGTCGATGAGCGCATGCGCGTCGTGCGCCTCCAAGCGCGTGTGGGCTCGACTCGACGCGCGCTGAAACGCGAGGATCGCCTCCGCCATGTGCTCCAATCGATTGCACTCGCTGACGCCCTGCGCGAGGAAGCGCGGGACGTCGGGCTGAGGGATCGATCCGAGCGCGAGGCTCTGCAAGAGCGCGCGCACGCCGGCGATTGGGGTCTTCAGCTCGTGGGTCGTAAACTGCAGCACACGCTCCATCCGATCTTTGGCCTGACGCTTGTCTCGGGCGACGACGAAGAGCACGACCACGCTGACGAGCACGAGGCAGACAAAGAGCGAGCCTTCGCCTTGGATCATGAACAGGCGGCGCTCGAGCCGGCCGTCGAGCAAGCGCAGCTCCTCCGCCAGCCGGGCCGGGTCCTGAATGCGGGTCGTCAGCTCGGCGCGCACGAGGTTGAAGTAATCCCCCGACAGGCGGCGCGCCAGGACGTACCACCAGCCAACCAGCACCGCGAGCGTGAACATCGTCACGGCGAAGACGATGTGCTCGACGTGGCGCGCCATGAACCGGCGAATGCGGTTCGTCGCCGAATACGAAACCCGTTGCGAAAGGCTCATCACGAGAGAAAAGGGCACGCCGCTCCCCATTTGGCAAGATTGACACGTGCCCCTGGCGTTGCTGATCTCGACCTGCTTGTTCGCCGCCGATCTGCGCGTCGTCATCCACGGCCGCCCGGACGATCTGCCGCGCGACGACTCGCCGAAGCTCGAGGATCTGAGCAACGCCGACGCGATCGCGGCGCGGCTCTCGGTCTCGCTGAGCGTGCACTACGTGAGCGAACGCCGCGAGCTCGAAGCCCTGTTGCAGAGCGGCGAAGCCGATGTGGCGATCACGCCGAGCCTGCAAGGGGCCATGCGCGCGCGCGGCTTGAAAGAGACGCTGCCCGTGCGCGCCGGCGAGGTGGTGCTCGTGGTCCGCCGCGGTGCCACGAACGCGCCGAAGACGAAGAGCGAGATCACGCGCGTGCGGGTGGCGTCGAGCCGCTTCGATGGCGTGCTGAAGGCGCTGTCGCTCGAGCTCGGGCGGCCGATCGCGACCGAGCCGGTGCAGGCGCTCGATGAGCTCGACGCGATCGCACGCGTCGGCAGCGGCGACGTCGAGAGCTGCGTCGCGCTCGGCGAAGACGTGCAGGCGTACCGTGCGTTTCGCGACGACGTGGACGTTGGGCTCGTGCTCGCGAAGGTACCGCTCACCTGGGCGGTGCGCGACGACGCCACCTTGAAGCGCGTCAACGAGTACTTCTCCGAGCGATCGCTCACGCAGCACAGGCGTGCGGCGGAGCAGGGCGATCTGCAGGACGTCAAGCGGAGGAAGGCCTTGCGCGTGGCGATGCTGAACAACTCGGCGTCTTACTTCGTGCATCGCGGCGAGGAGGTAGGCTTTCAGTTCGAGCTCGCGCGCGTGCTCGCAGAGCGCTTGGGCGTGCGCCTCGAGATCGTGGTGCCGGACAAGCCGAGCACGATCACCGAGCTGTTGAAGAAAGGTCGCGCCGATCTGGCGGTCGCGTCGACGCAGACCGACGCCGACGTCGCTTACTCGCAGCCGTACATGTTCGCGAACCAAGTGCTCGTGCAGAAGGAAGGTCAGCCGCCGATCACCGACTTTGCTGCGCTGAAGGGGCGCACGATCACGGTGAGGAAGAGCTCGGCGTATTGGCCGGTGCTCGAGGCGGCGAAGGCGAAGGGCGGCTTTCTGCTCGCGGCGGCGGACGAAACGCTCGAGACCGAGGACCTCATCGATCAAGTGGGCAAGGGCACCGTCGCGCTGACGGTCGCGAACTCGAGCCTCTTCGAGCTCGAGCAGCGGATGCGGGACGAAGGCGCCGGCGTGCAGTCGTCGCTCGTGTTCGCCGAGGCGAAGCCCTTGGTCTACGCTGCGCGCAAGAGCTCGCCCGCGCTCCTCGCCGAGGTGAATGCGTTCATCAAAGAGAGCTACCGGGGCCGCATCTACAACACGCTCTACAACAAGTACTTTCGCGACGAGCGGCGCATCACGCGGCTCGACCAAGCGAGCGCCAGTGGCATTTCTCCTTATGACGACGTCGCCAAGAAGTACGCGGCGCAGTATGGGCTCGACTGGCGCTTCGTCGTCGCCCAGATGTACGCCGAATCGCGCTTCGATCCCGCCGCCAAGAGCTGGGTCGGCGCCGTCGGGCTCATGCAGGTGATGCCGCGGACGGCGGCGTCGCTCGGCTTCGCGAAGCTGACGCAGCCGGAAGACCAAGTGCACGCCGGCGTCCGTTACATGGCCGACCTCTTGAAGCGAATCGATCCCGCGATGGAGCTGCGCCAGCGTTTGCGCTTCGCCTTGGCCGCCTACAACGCCGGGCTCGGGCACGTGCTCGACGCGCGCGAGCTCGCCAGGCAGCGCGGCCTCGACCAGAGCCGGTGGTTCGACAACGTCGAGCAGACCATCTTGCTGCTCGAGAAAAAAGAGTTCGCCGACCGCGCGCGGCATGGGTATTGTCGCGGCCGAGACGTGGTGCGTTACGTGAGCCAGATTCAATCGAAGTACGACGCCTACGTGGTGCTGCAGCCATGATGTTCAAGAGACTGAGGTACAGTGTAGGAATGCGCTTCTTCTACGGCGTTTGCTTCTTGGTGCTCGTCGCCTGCCCGAGCACGAGCGACATCACCGTCTCGGTGCCCAAAGAGATCCCGGCCGACAATCGATCGCCCGTCACCGTGCGCGCGACCGTGAAGTTCCGCGGCGTCGCCGTCGCCGACGGCACCGACGTGCGCTTCAAGGCCGCCGCCGGATCGTTCGCGGCCGACAAAGCGCAGACCGACGCCACGGCGCGCGCGACCGGCGGCGAAGCCACGGTGACTTACTTTGCGCCGACGACGCCGGGTGACGTCGACCTCACCGTCAGCTTCACGAACCCGAACCGAGAGTCCATCACCAGCACGACGAAGCTGAAGATCGTGCCGCTTCCGCCCGCCGACGCGAGCGCCGTGAGCCTCGGCTGCGAGAGCTACAACTTGGGCGCGCTCGTCTCCGGATCGCCGCGCCTCGAGATCACCTGCACGCTCACCATGCGCGACAAGGCGGGCAATGCGTTGGCGTCGGGGCAAGCGCAGTTCTTCGCCGAGGCCGGCGCCGTCTCGGACAAAGGCGGCCAAGCGAACGGCACGCGCCGCTTCGACTACGTGATCGATCCGGGCGCGACGCCGCCGGTCGACGTCAGCGCCAACGCCGCCGAGCTCGAAGCGAACGACGACATGTCGAATCAGCTCGTGCGGATCATCGGCAGCAAAGAATTCAATCCGCGCGACGGCCTGGCGACGGTGTTGGCGGTGGTGCGCGGCCACGAAGCGTTCGACGACACGAACGGCAACGGCGCCTTCGACGACGGCGAGAGCTTCACCGACGAAGGCGAAGCGTTCCTCGACGTCGACGACGACGGGATCCTGACGCCCGCGTTCGGCGATTTGTTCCTCGCGGCCTTCGACAACAACGGCAACGGAGTTTGGGACGGGCCGAACGGCGTCTTCGACGGCGATACGAAGCTCGGCCGCGTGACGCACGTGCTGTGGACGGGCGCGCCGGTCATGTACGCCGAGCCGACCGGGCCGCTGCAAGTGGCGCCGAAGGGACCGCCGACGACGATCAGCGTGTTTCTGCGCGACGACAACGGCAACGCGCCGGCGGGCTACGACTCGAGCGACAAGATCGAGCTCACGGCGGACAGCCGGAGCGGCGTCTTGGTCTCCGGCACCGGCGTGCGCACGCTGTCGACCGACCTCGGGATGACCTTCGACAGCGCCGGGCGCTTCTTGGACTTGGCCAAGGACGCGGTGCAGTTTCCGGTCAACCGCCGCTTCAACGTGGCGATCAACGACGCCCGCACCGACGCCCAGATCGCGATGGCGTCGAACGGCGTCACGCTCTCGGTGAACGGCAGCGTCCGCTATACGCCGGGCCCGAAGGACGCTAGCGTGCCGTCGCGCACCGTCACGCTGATCAAGGTCGACGTGACGATCAAATAGACAGACGCAATAGAGACGATGGCGAAATTCGAGATCTTCATCCCCGCGCACGACGCGAGCAGCTTCAACATGACGCTGCGGGTGACCGCTGACACGTGGATGGTGGCGTTGAAGCTCGGGCTCGCGAAGCTGCAGTTGCCGATCGTGATCTCGGACGTCGTCGTCGACGTGCGCGAGGATCACTCGGTGCACGTGACCGAGCCGACGAGCGGCCGGGTGTTTCGGATCAGCGAGGTGCAGGAGGCGGCGACGACGCTGCCGCCGCTCGTGGCGCCGGTGACCGGACCCTTGCCGCCGCCGCCGCCGATCGCGCCGGCAGCGCCAACGTTGAACGAGTCGTTTCTGAAGCAGGCGATGAGCGAGAGCCGCGCGTTGCCGGGGCCGCCGCCGGAAGCGAAGAAGCCCGAGCCGAAGAAGGCGGAAGCGAAGAAGCCCGAGCCGGCGCGCACCGAAACGCCGCCGCCGCCCGTTCGCCCGCGTGATGAAGCGCAGGAAGAGCGGCTGGCGACCGCGTTCCATCGCGTCAGCGAGATTGTGATGCGCGCCAAGAACCCGGCCGACGCCGCGAACCTCTTCCTCGATCTCGCGCTCGAGATCGTGCCGGCAGAGGCCGCCGCGGTCTTCTACGCGCACCTGCACGAGCAGGACTTGCACGTCGCCGCCGCACGCGGTCCGTCTGCGGCGTATGCGCTCGTGCAACGCGTGCCGATGGGCCTCGGCATCGTCGGCGCCGCGGTCGACAGCGGCGTGACGATCGCCGTGAGCCACGTGCAGAACGATCCGCGCTACTCGACCGAGGTGCCCGAGAGCCTCGGCGTGCGGCCCGAGAGCATCGTCTCAGCGCCCGTGCACAAGGACGGGCGATCGTTTGGCGCGCTGCACCTCGTCAACAGTAGGGGCGGCACGTTCTCGCAGGACGAGGCGGAAGTGCTCGGGTACTTGGCGCAGCGCTTGGCAGAGTACCTCGATCGGTACTTCGCCGTCGCGGCCTAAAATCTCCCGCTGAACGACACCGCCGCCCCCGTCGCCGCGGTCGCGTCACTCGCGCGCGCGTACGGGTACACCGCAAAGCCGCTGATGAAGCCGCCGGCCGCGAGCGCGCCGAACAGCCCCGCGAACGCGCGCGAGGCTTCGTAGCGATCGGCCGCCGCGTACGCTGGGCGCTGCAGGTTCGTCGCGGCGAAGTCGTTCGCCGCGGCGATCATGCCGAGGCCGCTGCCGACCGAGGCCGCGGTGAAGACAGAGGCTAGGACGAAGCACGCGATCGCGGCCGACTTCCTGGCGCCGTTTGGCCTCGCCGTGGCCACGGTCGCCGCGGGCTCTACGGGCGTGACCGGCGTGATCACCGGAGAGACCGAGGTCGGGTTTTCGACCGGCCAGCCCTGCGCTGCTGGGACGATCTTCGGCTTCTTCGCCTTCGCCTCGCGCGGCGCGGGCGACGGCAACATCGGCGGCGCCTCAGCGGTGAGCGAGAAGTCGACCGACGCGACGCCGGCGCTGTCGACGAAGCCGCGGTAGTAGCTGACGCCGAACGGCGCCGCGAAGAACGCCGTGCGGTAGTCGGCCTCCAAGCTGCCGCGCGCGGTCTGCGTGCGCCGCTTGAGCCGCAGATCGCTGAAGCTCAGCGCGCTGCCGGTGCGCCCGTCGATCTCAGCTTCGAAGTCGTCCGTCCTCAGATAGGCGAGCACGCCGTCCGGCAAGACGAGGCGCATGAAGAAATCGCCCGTCACGTGCGCGTCGAGCACGCGCTGGCCGTTGCTCAGCTCGATGAAGAAGTGACCGAGCGCGCTGGCGACGCCGCTCAAAGCGAAGCCACGCTGCGGCGCCTGCCGATCGAGCAGCGCCGCGTGCATGTTCGTGCGCGGCGGCATGGCGACGACGCGCGGCCGGTTGCGTGGATCGCTGAAGGTGCGGGTGGCCGAGGCGACGAACGCGTGCAGCTCCGAGTACTCGATGCGGCCGTCGAGGTTGACGTCGGCGGCGCCGGACAGCGCCGAGAGCACCGCGTGGCTGAAGACGCCGCCCTGGATCTTCGACCACTCGTGCGTCTCGTGATCGATCGTGGTGCCGACGATGGTGCCGACGCTCTGGTAACGCTCGCGGTACGTGCCTTGGGTGAAGCTTTGCGGCTCGATCGGGCTGACCTTCGCAGTTTTCTCCTTCTTGTCCTTGTCGAACATCCCGCGCGCGCCGACGATCGCCTCGGCGTGGCACGCGTCGATGATCAGGTGGTGGTACTTCGCCGGCACGCCCGCGACGATGCGATCGTAGAGCGCTTGCTGCGTGATGGCGCCGTCCTTCAGCGTGAGAAAATAATTTCCGCGCGCGTCTTTGGCGCCGTGGCCGCTGTAGGCGAAGTAGAAGACCGCTTCGCTGTCGCCGTCCATGCGCTTCTTCAAGTCGGCGAGCGCAAGGTCGATCGCCTTCCATGTCGGCGCGCTCGTCTCTTCGGCGGCGCTCGGTGAGCGGTGCTGTGTCTCTTCGTCGAGGACGGAGAGTAAGTGCGTCTTGTCGGTGAACGACTGAAAGTGCGCGGCGTAGCGAAGGGCGTCGTCGTCGGCGTAGCGCAGCGTCGCCAAGTCCTTCTGGCCGTCGGGCGGCGCGTTGTAGCCGATGACGAGCGCGTAGCTCGCCGCTTCGGCCGGCGCCGCGGTCAGGAGCAAGAGGACGATGGCGGCGGCGCGTTTCATTTCACCTCGATCTTCCGCGTGACGAGCTCGACGGATCCTGCTTCGACGGCCGCGCGGATCTGCGCCCGCGTCAGCGGCGTCTTCGAGAACACGCCGTGCACGACGTGCGTGCCGGGCTGCGCGTCGACGGCGGCGGTGATCGCGAGCCAACCGTCTGTTGCCGGCGTGCTCGTCGCGGCTTCGTCCTGCGGAATGACCCAAGAGACGCTGCCGTCCGGGAGCAAGACGAACGCGGCGAAGTAGGGCGCCCCGGCTTCGAGCTCGAAGCGCATCCCTTCGCCCGGTGCGCAGCGAAGGTCCGTTGGCTCGCCACCGACGACGTGGCAGGCGACGCGCAGGTTGCTCTCGTGCTTGCCGCGCGCGCTGAAGGCCCCGTCGTCGCTTTGCACGGCGATGATCAACGCGGCGGCAGACGCAGCGATGGCCAGCGGAGCGGCGAAGACGAACCACGGCCGCTTCTTTTTCGGTGGCGGCGCGACCACGCGCTCCAAGATCGCGTCGCTCTCGTCGGCGGAGAGCGCGGGATCGCCAGCGAGCAGGCGGTTCAAGGTGGCATCATCGGCGCGTAGTTTGGTCATGCGATCCTCAACTATTCCAGTGGGCATGTCGGGACGAACGGCACGCAGGTGCCCTCCGTCTCGCTGCACATGTACCCAGACGTGCAGGGATCGAAGACAGGATCATTGGCGTAGGACTGTAACGAGCAAGGTTTGCCTGGCTCGATGCGGCGGCGGCAGGTGCCGTTGCCGCCCATGTCGCAATAGAGCCCGCTCTTGCAGGGATCTTTGATCTGCGCGAGCAGGCCGCCGGTCGAGTAGCGATCCATGCACGTCTCGCCGAACTCGGCGAAGGGATAGATGCACGGCCACTCGCCGGTCGCGTTCGTGAGGGGCTTCGAGCAGTAACGACCGACCGAGCACTCGATCTGCCCCGCCGAGCACTTGCCGTCGTAGTCGCCCTGGATATCGCCCATCTGCACGCAGGCGTCCGGAAGCGACGAGAAGCTCCTCGCGCGCAGGCCATAGACGAGCATGGCGCGCGTGTCGGCGACGCAAGCGGCGGCGGCTTTGGCGTCCCACGAGCCGATCGCCACGGAGCTCGGGCCGATCGTCAGGTGCCACGGCGCGTCCTTGGCGGTCTGGCATCCGGACGCGTCGCTCGCGCCGTAGGTCGACTGCATCTTCGCTTCGCCGCAGATGTCGAGCGCCGCCTTGCAGACGACGGCGCGAAAGGCCGCGCGCGTGCTGTCGTAGTCGCGTTCTTGCATCGGCACGCAGGCGCCATCGACGCAGACGTCCGTGCCTTGGCACTCGCTCGCTTCCAGGCACTTCTTCTGGACGATGCCGCCGGTCGTCGAGCTCGTGCCCGTGGGGCCGCTGTAGCCCGTGTAGCCCGTCGGCGGCGTGTACAGCGAGCCGAACAAGCCGACGCACACCTTGTTCTCGCAGCGCGCGCCGAGGCCCACGCAGTCGAGCGAGGTGTCGCACGCCACCTTCGTGCTGCGATCGAGCGTCTGACAGCCGGCGAGGACTGCGAGCGCAAGGAAGGCCGCGCGGATCATGCGGCCTCCACGAGCCCGCGCTGCGTGAGGTAGCCCTTCAACGCGTCGCGGATGCGCTCTTCCACCTTGCGCGCTTGCTTGCGCGACATGCCGAGCTTCTCGCCGGCGTCGGTCTGCGACTGCCGCTCGACGAAGCGCAGCTCGACGTAGCGGCGATCGCCGTCCGGGAGCGCTTGGATGAACTGCTTCGTCGCCGCGGCGGCCGCTTGCCACTCGGGATCGCGATCGAGATCGTCGCCGAGGCCGTGATCTTGCGTGAGCTCGTTCATCGAGATGGCGGCGTCGTCTTGCCGGCCGAGCACGTGGCGATCGGTCTTCCTCGCGCGATCGATCAGGAGGTTCTTGGCGATGCGCAGAAGATACGGGCGGTAGAGCTTCAAGCCGTCGTAGGCCAGGCGGGCCGGCTCGGCGAAGGCGCGCAGGAAGACTTCCTGCACGTGCTCTCGGTGCTCGGCGATCGCTTGCACGCCGGGCACGCTCACGGCCTTCTCAGCGATGTAGAACCCCCGGCGCACGAGCGCGTCGACCTCTCTGACGTAGTGGCGATAGACGTCCGTCAATGCCGCGCGATCGCCGCGTCGAAACGCGTCGAGCAGCGCGCGATTGCCGTCGAAGATCGTCATCTATGTTCCCAAACGACTGGGCGGCATCGGTTTTTGCGCGAAAAAAAGCAACGAAAAAAAGGTCCCTGGGACCATTTTTGGGGCCAAGATCGCGCCGCCGCGTACCCCGCTCGCCATGATGCAACTACGAACGTCCGAGAGTGCCCAGTCGTTGCCGATCTCCCTGCTGCCCTGCGCCCGCCCGGGCCCGGGCCCGGCGCTGCGCCTGACGTCTGCGGATGCCGACGAGCGCAGCGAAAGCCACCCGGCCCGCAGCGTGATCTTCGACGGCGAGGACCGCCCGCAGCCGATGAGCGTCACCCGCGGCTTGGTCGAAGTGCGGCTCCTGCGCTCGGACGGGGCGACACCGTTGCTCCGCCTATGCCCGCCGGGTCGCTGGATCCTGCCGGTGCCCGTACAGAACGTCTTCGCCGTGGCGCGGGTGCCGTCGGAGATTCGTGTGCTGTCGACGCGCGAGCAGGCCGAGAACGACTCGCACGAGCAGTGCTCGCTCTTTGCCTTCGACGTGGCGCAGATGACCGAGGTGCATACGGAGTCTGCGGGCCTCGCGAAGTTGGCGAAGCTGCTCCTGCTCTACGCGTCGGCGTTCGGGCAGACGAGAGGGAAGTTCACGACGGTGCTGCCGTTGACGACGATCGACCTGGCGACGGCGCTCGGCATCGAGCTGCGGACGGTGAGCCGATGCCTGTCGACGCTGCGGGCGCGGCGGTTGGTCAAGCGGGAGGGGCAAGGGCTGCTGAGTTTGCAGGATCTCGAGGGGTTGGCGGCGCTGTGTCACTTGGGGATGAAGGATTGAGTGCGAGGCGAAGGCTGAGTGCGAGGCTACGCGCCCGCCATTGCCGCGCCGAGCTTTTCGTCGGTCCACTCCCCGATCGCCAGCGCCTCGCCGATCTTCCCGCGGTACATCACGGCCATCCGATCCGACAGCGCCCGCAATTCGTCGGTGTCGCTCGAGATGACGACCACGCTCGCGCCGGCGTCGGCCAACGCGGCGAGCGCAGACCAGATGCGATCGCGCGCGAGAAAGTCGATGCCGCGCGTGGGTTGATTCGCGACGATGAGCGACGCGGCGCCGCCGAGCTCGCGCGCGAACATGATCTTCTGCTGATTGCCGCCGGAGAAGCTCTCGATCGCGAGATCGGGATCCAGCGGGCGCACGTCGAAGCGCTCCATCGCTTCACGGATGGCGGCGTCGCTCGTCACATGGCCGAGGCGCGCGTTCTCGCCGGCGCTCATGTGCGGCAAGACGGCGTCGATGTGGCGGTCGCTGGCGATCGCGCGCACGCCGAGCGCGCGAAGCTTCGCGGGCGACGCCGGCGCCGGCTTTCCGTCGAGCGAGAGCGTGCCGCGCGCCGGCGCGTCGAGCCCGACGATCACGCGAAAGAGCGCCTCTTGGCCGTTGCCCTCGACGCCGGCGACGCCCATGATCTCGCCGCGCCGAACCGTGAGGGACGCGTCGCTCAGCTCGCCCGTGCCGACGCCGGCGAGCTGCACGCGCACTTCAGCGCTCGGTGCGCTCGCCCGTGGCACGCGCGGCGCCAGGGCCTTTTCGCCGTTGCCGCCGCCGCCGACCATGGCGTCTGCCAGCGCGGGCAAGGCGGCGAGCGTGGGCGCTTGGTCGGCGACGATGCGCCCTTTGTGCAGCACGACCGCGCGCGAGCAGACCCGCGCGATCTCCTTCAGCTTGTGCGTCACGAGCACGATCGCGATGCCGCGCGACTTCAGCGTTTGCAGCAGCTCCAAGAACGCGTCGGTGTCTTGCGGGCCGAGCACCGCGGTCGGCTCGTCCAATAACAAGAGCTCCGTCTCCGTGCGCAGCGCTTTCAGGAGCTCGACGCGTTGCTTCTGGCCCACGGAGAGATCTTCGACGACGGCCTGCGGATCGATCGTCATGCCGAGCCTCTTCGCCAAGGCGACCGTCTGCGCGGCGGCGGCGTCACGATCGAAGGACAAGCGGCGCATCGGCTCGCGCCCGAGCCACACGTTCTCGGCGACCGTGAGCGCCGGCACGAGCGAGAAATGCTGGTGCACCATGCCGAGCGACGCAGTGGTCCGCACCTCGCCGCCGTCCGGGCGCTCGAGGCCCATGATGATCCGCAGCAGCGTCGTCTTGCCGGCGCCGTTCTCGCCGCAGAGGCCGACGCACTCGCCGGCCGCGACCGAGAAGGTGACGTCCTCGAGGACCGGCCGCCCGCCGAAGGCCTTCTTCACGTGCGCGAGCGCAAGGCTAGTCATGGCTCGGCACCTCGATCGCGCCGTCGACGATCTTCCTCCGATACGCGTCGAGCACGGCGACGCGCTCCTCGGTGAAGAACTTCGCGTTCGTGGCATTCCGCGCGAGCTCGAGGCCGTCCTCCTTCAAGCCGAGGCTGACGACGCCGCCTTTGAACGCGCGGCTCTTCGCCCGCGCGATCGCGTCGAAGACGGCGGTGTCGATGCGCTTCACCATGCTCGTCGCGACGACCTCGGGCGCTTCGCTCGTTTGATCCGCGTCGACGCCGATCGCCAGGCGCTTCTGCTCGCGCGCCGCTTGAAACACGCCGAGCCCAGTCGAGCCCGCCGCGTGAAAGATGATGTCGGCGCCGCTCTGATATTGGCTGAGCGCCATCTCGCGGCCCTTTCCCGGATCTTTGAACGCGTGCGGCGTGGCGCCGGCGAAGAGCACGTCGACGCGGCAATCGGCGCACTGAGCCATGACGCCGGCGCGGTAACCGGCCGAGAACTTGTGAATCAGCGGGATGTCCATGCCGCCGACGAAGCCGACGTGCTTCGTCTGCGAGACGAGCGCGGCAAAGACGCCGGCGAGGAAGGAGCCTTGTTCCTCCTTGAACTTCAGGCCGAGCACGTTCGCTGGCAGCGCTTGGCCGTCGCGCACCGCCATGTCGAGGCAAACGAACGCGACCTTCGGATAATCGCCGGCGACCTGCAGCACGTCGTCGGTGAAGATGAAGCCGACGCCGATCACCATCCCGGCGCCGGACGCGGCGAGCATGCGCAGCGCCGCCGCGCGATCGCTGCCGTCGCCGGGCTCGATCGTGGTCGTGCCTATTTGCAGCTCCTTCTTCGCGCGCATGAGGCCGAGGTACGCGCTGTCGTTGAACGACTTGTCGCCGAGCCCGCCGACGTCGAACACGAGGCCGACCGAGAACTCGGCCTGCGCACCCTCGTTGCTGGACGGCATGCGCCAGACCAAGGTGATCGCGAAGAGCACGAGCAAAACGGCTGCGGACTTCGCCGCAGCGCTCATCGCGAGGTCGGCTGCCGGCGGAGCAGCAAGACCGAAAGGCCGAAGGTCAGGACCGCGAACGCGAACATCGCCAAGAGATCGAAGCCGACGTCGCTGAACGTCGCTTGCCGCAAGAGCGCTGCGCGGAACGAGCGGCAGAAGTAGGTCAACGGAAAGAGATAGGCGATCGGCCGCACGTTCCCGGGGAGCGTCTCGAGCGGTGCGAACGCGCCCGAGAGGACGAACACCGGCATCGTGTAGAAGATCGCGAGCTGCACCGCCTGCGCCTGGTTCTTCGAGACGACGCTAATCAATTGGCCGATGCCGAGCGAGCCGAGCACGAACACGACGACGAGCGCCGTCACGACGCCATAGTGGCCGGACAGGCTGACGCCGAAGAGCACGCGCGCGACGATCATCACGTTCACCGTGTCGATCAACGAGAGGATGAAGTAGGGGACGAGCTTGCCGATGAAGATCTCGGCGCCCTTCAGCGGCGTGACCGAGAGCTGCTCGAAGGTGCCGCGCTCGCGCTCTCTGGCGATCGACGTCGCCATCACGATGACCGTCAGCAGCTGCAGGATCAGGCCGATGACGCCGGGCATCGTGAAGTTCTGCGCTTTGAGCTCCGGGTTGTAACGGACGTCGATCTTCAAATCGACCGGCGCCACCCGCAGCTTCGCCTGTTGCTCGCTTTTGACGATGCCTTCGTAGAGCAAGAAGCCGGCCGCGAGCTTCATGTTGTGCCGCACGGCGACGCCGCCGAGCTCGCGCAAGACCGCGGGCGCGGCGAAGGTGTCGCTGCCGTCGACGATCGCTTTGACTTCGCCGCCGGCGCCGTCCATGAGGTTCGTCGTCAGATCCTTCGGCAAGACGACGATCGCTTTGATCTTGTCCCGATCGAGATCCTCTTCGGCTTGCGTCAAGTCGGCCTCGGTGGCGTTCGCTTTGATCTCGAGCGCGAAGGTCTCGGCGGCGCCGATGTCCTTCAAGTACTCCTCGGCGATCTTGCCGTGGTCGAGATCGACGACACGCATCTTGATGCCGGTGACCTTGCTGTTGCCGACCGCCGACGCGAAGACCACCGTGAGCACCGTCGGCATCAAGAGCAAGAACACGAGCGTCCGCCGATCGCGGATCATGTGCAGGAACTCTTTGACCGACAGATGGTAGACGTTGCGCAGCCTCATGACGCCTCGGCCTGCGCTTCGGCGGACGTCGCCGCGCTCGAGCGCTCGTACGCCATGAACAGATCTTCGAGCGTGGGCTCGACCGCGTAGACGCGATCGATCTTCACGCTGGCTTTCTCCGCGGCTCGGCGCAACGCGCCTTCGACGGCCTGCGGCGTGCTCGCTTCGCGCATGAACACGCGCAGCTCGTAGCCGTAGATCGTCACGTCCGACACCTGCGGCAGCGTCTTCAGCGCGCGCATTGCGACGACCGACTGCTCGCTGTAGACGCCGATGATCTTGCCGCGCAGCGTTTGCCGGAGCGCGTGCGGTGCGCCTTTGTCGATGAGCTCGCCGCCGAGCATGAAGCCGACGGTGTGGCAGCGCTCGGCTTCGTCCAGGTAGTGTGTCGTCACGAACAAGCTCGTGCCTTCTTGGCAGAGGTCGTAGAGCAGGTCCCAGAGCTTCTGGCGCTGCGCCGGATCGACGCCGGCGGTCGGCTCGTCGAGGAACACGAGCTGCGGCTTGTGGACGAGCGCGCAGGCAAGGGCGAGGCGCTGCTTCAAGCCGCCGGAGAGGCGCCCGGCCTGCTCCTTCCTCTTGTGCATGATATCGACGCGCTCGAAGAGCTCCTTCAAGCGCTGATCGGCTTCCTTGCCGAAGATCCCGTACACGCCGGCGAAGAAGCGGAAGTTCTCGTCGGCGGTGAGGTCCGGATAGAGCGAGAAGTGCTGCGCCATGTAGCCGGTCGCGCGCTTGATCTCGTCGCGCTGCGTGCGGATGTCGTAGCCGACGACGGTGCCTTTGCCGTCGCTCGGGGCGATGAGGCCGCAG
This sequence comes from Deltaproteobacteria bacterium, assembly GCA_020848545.1. Lineage (GTDB taxonomy): Bacteria > Myxococcota > JADLHZ01 > JADLHZ01 > JADLHZ01 > JADLHZ01. The sequence continues at coordinate 76,131 of JADLHZ010000025.1, forward strand.
AGCATCTTGATCGTCGTGGTCTTGCCGGCGCCGTTCGGGCCTAGGAAGCCGAAGATCTCGCCACGCTTGACCGTCAGCGTCAGGTTCTTCACCGCCTCGAGGGTGCCAAAGCGCCGGCTGAGCGCTTCGGTCGAGATCACATCGTCGGCCATGCCGCGAGCGTGATGCCCACAGAAGAAAGGGCGGGGTCAAGGTCGCGGGCGGCGTATACTTTCTACCGATGCGTTCGGCGGCTCTCGGTGCGCTCTTGCTCAGCGCTTGCGTGGTCGATCTCGAGGTCGACGACGGCGCCGAGATCGTTTGTCACGAGGCGAACGATTGTCGTGCGCCGCTGCATTGCGAGCTCGCGATCGAGCGCTGTGTCGGCGCCGGCTACGTGCCACGTGAGCCCGCTCGGCCCGTTGTTGCGTTCATCACGCCGGAGAACGGCGCCATGGCGATCACGCGCACGCCGGTGTTCATCGTCGTATTCACGCTGCCGGTGGAGCGGGCGTCGCTCGAAGCGCACGTCACCCTCGCGGCAGGTGAGGACTTGGTCCCTCTGCGTATCGACGCGACGGGCTCGGACAACACCTGGGCCCTCACGCCGCCGAGCGCGCTGTCCTACGCTACGCCGTACACACTCACGATCGCGGCCGGGGTGCTGCCGACCGATCCCACCGCCGTTGAAATGGCCGAGGACTTCGTCGCGCGTTTTACGACTGAGGCCGCGCCGGACACGACGCCTCCAGGACCCGTGAGCGCGCTGTCGCTGGCGATGTCGCCCACGTTTCGCACCTTGCGCTTCACACTCCCTGCGGACGGGGACTTCGCCGGCGTGCTCGTGTTGCGCTCGGAGAACGCCGTCGTCGCGGCGGCGCCGGCGCCCGGCGTGACCTACGCCGCTGGCGCGACCATCGGCAACGCGAAGGTCGTCGGCGCCACGCAGGACACCGCGTTCGTCGATCTCGTGGAGGGCGGCGCGTTCGCCGAGTACGCGCTCGTCGCCTTCGATCGCGCGTTGAACTACGGCGAGGCGCGGCGGCCGCCGCGGATCGCGGGCGAGTCCTTGCGCTGGTGCCCGGATCAATCGCTGCGCTACCTCGCCGACTCGCCGGACGTCGTCGCGCAGCACGTCCACCTCGCGGCAAGCCCCGGCACCGAGCCGCTCATCGGGAACGCGCAGGCCGCGGGCGCGCTCGGCGTTGAAGCCGCCGCGTCGCTCGCCGGCTTTGCGCTCGGCCAGACGGCGTATGCGCGGGTGGCGATCAGCGGCCCGGACGGGGTGGCCTTCGGCGTCGAGGCGCCGATCGTGCTCGCGAGCGCCACGCTGGCGGCGAGCATGCAGCCGAAGCCGATCGGGCCGGGCGGCACCACGCGCTTCGTCGTCGCGCGCGGACCTTGGCCGGCGCTCGAGGCCGAAGTCGACGCATCGCCGCTGCCGAACGTGCTCGATTGGGGCAAGGGAGGTCTCATCCAGACGGAGACGCAGACGGGCGCTCAGGCCGTCGGCAGCTTCCCGCTCGCGGGCAAGTACGCGTTTCGCTTTCGGCCGGTCGACGACCACTGCCCGCCTGGCCTGTGGACCGAGAGCGATCCCGTACAGGTCGGCTCGTTCGCGTACGTCGTGCCCGGCGGAGCCGGCGACCAGAGCGGAAAGGATCCGGAGAACGCCGAGGACAGCATCGACGGCGCCTACAACCGGGTCGATCCGAACGGCGAGATCTACGTGGCTGCGGGCGTCTACGATGAGGCGTTGACGCTGGTGAAGAACGTGAGCGTCAGCGGCGGCTGGGATCTCGCGTTCACGGCGCAGGATCGCGGGCGGGTCTCGAGGATCAACGGCACCCCGTCGACGCCGCAGACCGTGAGCGGCGCGAGCGTGACGCTCGACATGTTGCACTTCGGCGTCGCTGTTCCAGCGGGCTCGCCGCCGCCGGGCAACAGCGCGCTCGCGGTGTACGCCGGCGCCACGCTCATGCTGACGCGATCGACGATCATCTGCGGCGAGGTGCTCGCAGGCTTCGGGCTCAACTCGCTCAACACCGGCACGATCACCGCGGAGGACAACGACTTCTTCACGCCGGCGACGACCGGTAGCTGCGTCCTCTTCCATTTCGCGGGGCAGACGCTCACGGCGAAGAACAACCGCTTCGTGACGCCGCAAGGGGCGAGCGGCATCGGCGATCAGCTGGCGCTCAACGTGCAAAGCGGCGACGCGGACGTGCTCGGCAACGAGGTCAACTTCGCTGCGTTCGCCCCCGCGCTCAACGGCTTTCGCTGCGTCGGCCCCGGCCGTTGCAAGATCGAGGACAATACGATCACGCTCGGCAACGGCGGCAGCTCGGTCGGCCTTCGCATCGGCGGCGTCAGCGTCGGGCACGTGGCGAAGAACCGCGTGTATGGCGGCTTTGGGGTCGGCGAGACGCGCGGCTTCGAGGTCGACGATACCGCGCGGCCGGCGTCGACGATCGTCGTCGAGAACAACTTCTTTCACGGCGGCGACGGCACGATCATCCGGGGCGCGATCCTCGGCGGCGGCGCCCGCGTGCGCTTCTCGCACAACGTGGTGCTTGCCGGCGGCACCGGACCTGGCGGGGACAGCGCCGCGCTGGTCCTCAGCAACCCCGCGGCGCCGAGCGTCGCTGACAACGTCTTGTTCACCGTCGGCACGGCCGGCGTGCGCCAGTGTGTGCGCGAGCTCAGCGGCGGCGCGGCGGATCCGCTGGCGTTCGTCCACAACTTGCTCTTTGCGTGCCCGAGCGATCTCTACGTCGACGAAGATTCGCCGAGTGCCCTCGATATCGCCGGGGTCAACGCCCTGGTCGGCCAGGATCTTCCGAACGAGCCGGATCAGTGCAGCACGGCGATGCCGGTGAATTGCGAGCACCAGCGCTTCGCCGGCAACATCACGACGGCGCTGACGCCGGCCGAGGTGTTCTTCGACCTCGACGGGCCAGACAATCAGCTCAAGACCGTCAAGGACGTCGACCTGCGGCTGTTGACGAGCGCACCCGCGACGATCCGCGGCGGCGGCAGCGATCCTTTGATGATGAGCTGCGGCACGCTCGACGCGCCGGCGCTCTGCTCGCCGAACCTCGCGGACTACGCCGGCGTCACCCGCACCTGCGGCGGCGTGGGTGTGTGCACCGCGATCGGCGCGCGTGAAGAGACGGCGCCATAAACGTCACAGTTCACACGCGGCGCCGATCGTGGTTTAGCGAGGCGTGTTCTTCTTCGTCTCGCTCGTCCTGCTTGCGCCCGAGCCCGGCCAATACCCCGGCGGTCCGAACACCGGCTATGTGCCGCCGCCGCAAGAGCAAGAGCGCCCGAAGGTCTACGACGAGCCGTCGAGCGAGCCCGTCGACCCCGACGCCTACGTGCGACCAGGCAGCGTGCCGCCGAGCGCGAGCCAGAGGAAGGTGCGTGACGACATCGAGCTCGGCTACCGGCGCATGCTGCGTAAAGACCCCTTCGGTGCGTTGAGCGCCTTCAAGGACGCGTTACGCAAGAACCCGAACGACAAAGGCGCGCAGATCGCCATCGCCGAGGCCAACTACGCGATCGCGCTTTTTTTCCAACGCCGCGGCCGCGTGAACGAAGCGCGGCGGGCCTACGCCGAGGCGCTCGCCGCGGATCCGAGCTTCTTCGAGGACGAGGACTTCCGTTGGCACTACGAGCTTGCGCACGATCCGGCGTCGCTGCCGGCGTCGCTGCCGGCGCGTGCGAAGCAGGCGGAGAAGAAGAAGCCGAAGCTCGTCGACGACGGGCGCGCGTCGTTCCTACAACGCCCGTGGATTGGACCGCACATCGTCGTCGGGCCGGACTCGCTCGTCGGTGTCGGCGCCGGCGCGGCGTTCTTTTCGTTCTGGCGCAACGAGCTCACGTTTGATCCGATCTTCGTCGCGCTGTGCGCCCGCATGCTCTTCTACGTGCCGAGCTGGAGCTTCACGCCCTATCTGTCGGTCGGCGGGCGGCTCGCGTTCTTGAACCCGCCGATCGGGCGTGCGCCGCAGCGGCCTGGGCTCGAGATCTGGGGCACGAGCTTCGGCTCGGTTGGCGCCGGCCTGCAGTACTCGCACGCGATCGGCTTCTACGCGACGCTCGGCATCGAGATGCTGTTCATCGGCAACCAGCGGGTCGGCGCGGTCAACGCCGATCCGTCACCGTTCAATCCGGGGACCATCGTGTATCCGCTGCCCTTGCCGCAGCTGTCGATCGGCTGGTTATTCGGCGGCTAGGCCACCAGGGCGCCCGCGCCTGAGACTAGCGCATTTTCGACGCCAATTGTCGCTTTCCAATCTTGGGCGAAAGCTGTAAGGAGCGCGCCCTTATGATCCGTCCTTGGCTCGTTGCCGTGCTCTTTGCCCTCGCGTCTCATGCGATTGCGTCGTGCGCCGTCGAGACGGCGCCACCCGAGGAAAACAAGAAGGTCAAGGTCGCGCAGGGCACCTCTGCGCCGACGAGCGATGACGTTGGCGACGACACGAGCGACCCGACGCCGAACAAGAAGGACGATGGCGACACTGACGATCCGGATCCGACGCCGGATCCCGATCCGACGCCGCAACCGCAGCCGAACCCGAATCCGCAGCCGAATCCGCAGCCGCAGCCGTCGCCGACGAACCCGCACCAGAACGCTGAAGGATTGGGCAACGCCTGCACCGCCTGCAAGGCTGGCCAGTATTGCTTGACGTCCGATGGCGAGAAGTACTGCTCGCGCGACTGCACGCAAGCGTCGCCGTGCCCGGCGTATTGGGAGTGCGTCGGCCTCCAAGGCGGTGGCAACACCTGCGTGAAGTCGGACCAGTACCCGATCGACAACCCGACGCCCCCCGTCGCCGCCGAAGCGGTGCTGACCACCGAAGATCCGAAGAACGGGCAAAACTGCGCCACGCAATCGTGCGGCACGGGCTTTTCGTGCGTGACGAGCGGCACGACCAAGACCTGCGCCAAGACGTGCAAGCGCGACATCGAGTGCCCGGCCGCGCGCGTCTGCGATCACTTCCAGCCGGACGTGTCGTTGTGTTGGCCGGGCGCGCCGCCGGCGACGGTCTACGCGATGGATCGCGATTGCACGCAAAACTGCAGCACCATCGAGACGTTCTGGGAGCCGCATAACGGCGACGGTTACCTCGTCACGCACTCGCCGCAGTATTCGTTCCTGCGCAAGGACTCGATCATGTTCATCCGCTACGCCGCGCGCATGGTCGAAGACTACATGCCGTCGCCGCACGGGGACCTCGCGCTCATGGACATGGGCCAGGCCGACGGCAACGTCCCTGGCGCCGATCAATGCGGCTGCACGCGCGCCGACGTGAGCTGCAGCGAGAACTGCAACAAGCTGCGCCACCCGTACGGCTCGCACATGGACGGCTTCGATCTCGACGTCGCGTACTATCAGAACGCGCAGAACGCCGGGCGCGAAGTGTGCGGGAACAACGGCCAGTTCTGCACGGCGACGCCGAACATGGACTACCGCCGCACCGCGTACTTCTTCGCCCGCCTTTACGAGACCGGCCGCGTGCGGGTCATCGGCGTCGACACCGCGATCGCAGCGCCGCTGAAGGCCGCCGCCGATCAGCTGGTGACGGAGGGTTGGATCTCGACCGGCGTGCGCAAGCGCTTCGACTCAGCCATCGCGTACGGCAACGGCTGGCCGTTTCACTTCCACCACTTTCACGTGAGCTTTGCGCCACCGTTGAGCAGCGGCCCGGGCCGTGATGAGCCAGCGTTTTTGCCGCATCCGCTCGTCGGCTGCGGTTTCGATCTCGACAAGCACGGCACCGGCTTCTAAGCGCGTCGCATGCGCAGGCTCGCGGGACTCTTCTACGGCGCGGCGCTCGGCTTCGTCATGATGGTGGCGCTCGCCGCCGTCTCGTTCAAGCAGATCACGAAGAAGGCGGTGCCCGCCGGCGGCCTCGAGTACTTGGCGCCGGGCAGCGACGAGTGGCAGCCGATCGCGGCGCCGGGCGCGGGCGCGCTCGGGCAGATGTGGATCGGAAAGGCCGGTGAGCTGCTCGTCTCGACCGGCGCGTCGCCCTACGGCGCGGCGTGGAACGCGCAAACGGCGAAGTGGCAGACGACGCAAGAGCTGCCGCCCACCTTCGCGACGCATCCGACGATCACCGATGTGTCGTGGCGAGCGCTCCCGGGCGAAGCGTGGCTCACGACGACGACCGGCGACTGCGCGCCCATGCTCGAGCCGGAGAAGACGCGGCTGCCGGCGATCGCGCGCTGCGATCCCGAGAAGATCAACTATCGGCTGAGCGCGGCGACGAAGGCGAGCGACGGTGCGTTGCTCGTGACCTACTACCACGATGACGATCAGACGACGCGCGCGTGGCGCCTCGATCCCGGCGCGCAGGCATGGATGGACACCGGCGTGCTGCCGTTGGTCGCAGCGTCGGAGGTGCTCGTCGCCGGCACTCACGGCGACGCGCTTGTCGTCGGCGGTGACGGTCGAATGGTGCGCTACGACAAGAAGACGTGGGCCGCCTTGCCGAGGATGCGGAGCGATCGCATCGGTTGGCAGGCGGCACTGACGAAGGACGGCGGCGTCATCGCCGGCGGAGGCTTTCCGAACGAAGAGCCGATGAATCGCTTCTGGCTCTCGGCGATCGTCGTCGGCTTTGTCGCGCTCGCCTTGTGGCTGGCGAAGAAGAAGGCCATCGGCTTCGTGGCGCTGATCTTCGGCGGCACTCTCGGCGTCGCGCTGGCGATCGCCGCGTTCTTCATCCTCTGGATCGCGATAGGCGCGCGCTTCTGACGGGTTGCGCCGTCTCGCAACCGGTTGTCGAAGCGACGTTTTTTCGCCCTTGCCGATAAGCTCAGTTGAAAAAGACCTCGGCCGCATGTAAAGACTGGGTGAGCAGATGAAAGTGATTTTCAAATTCACTCGTCACGCCAGCCGCCGGGCCCGCCTCACGTTGGCGATGCTCGTCGCCACGGCTTTGCACGTGGGCCTGCTGCGCTTTTCGCCGTCGGACGCCTCGGGGTTTGCCCCACGCCCGCGCGTGAGCCTCGCGATCGTCGTGGCGAAGACGGTGGCGCCGCCGCCGCCGGCACCCGTGGCACACGCGAAGAAGCCCCGGGCGTTGCACCCCGAAGTCGCACCCGTGGCCGCACCGACACCAGTCCCACCCGATGCGGCCGCGCCGGAAGCCGCGCCGCGCGAAGTCTCGATCGACGCCGTCGTTACCGCGCCCGCGCCGAGCGGCGTGGCGGTCGCCGTGTCTGGCAACGGCGTTGGCGAAGGAACCGCTACGCCGACGCCGGCCGTCGCACCAACGCCCGGACCGAGCGCTGCGAAAGTGCGTGAGTCGATCGGCCACTACTCCGGCTGGCTGCGCCAAAAGGTCGACGCGTTGAAGCGCTATCCGCTGCAAGCGCGGCGCATGCACGTGCAAGGCACGACCATCGTCAGCGTGCGCGTGCGTCGCGACGGGCAGCTCGCTTGTGCGCCGCAGATCGTCACCTCTTCGCACCCGATCTTGGACCAGGAAGCGCTGCGCATGGTCTCGCAGGCGGCGCCGTTTCAATCGCTGCCCGAGGGCTCGGGCGACGTCGTCGAGTTCACCATCCCGATCGATTTCTCGCTCACGTCCTGACAGGCTTTTCGCTTTAGGGCAGGCTCGCCGGCCGTGCCCTTTCAGCTCGACGCCCCGCTCGCGCATCCACCGAAGCCGCACTTCGCTTGGCCGCTGCGCGCGCTCGCGTTCTGCTTGCGTCGCGTCGCCGTGTTCATCGCGATCATCGGCGTATGGCAGCGCGTGATCTTGCGGCGCGCCCACGGGATCGAGTGGACGCTCGACGGCACCTGCAAGTCGTGCGGCCGCTGCTGCGAGAACCTGATGCTGCCATCGGGCAAGCTCGCCTCGTGGCGCATCGTCGTCTGGCTGCGGCGCTTCTGGCACGAAGGCGTCAACGACTTCTATCCGAAGGCGATGTTCATCGAGAGCGAGGGCCGATCGTTTCAAGCGTACGGTTGCCGCAACTGGACCGCTGAGAAAACCTGCGCGCGCTACACGCTGCGACCGTTCGTCTGCCGCGTGTATCCGGCGCTGGCGTTGCTCGATCGGCCGACGCCGGCTCAGCACTGCGGCTATCGCGTGCGCGAGCGGTTGCGGGTCGTCGAGTGAGGGCCAGGCTCGCGATCACCGACGGTCGCCGCGCGCTGCTTCCCGTGAGCGACGTGGCGCGATCGACGCTCGCGATCGACGACGCCGACGCGTTCGAGGCGGCGTACGGCGTGCTCGCGCGCGTGCTCTCGCTCGAGCGGCACCAGGCGAACTTCCTCGCGGTGCGCGCCGGCGATCCGCCGATCGTCACCTTTCGCGTCTCGCGCGAGCTCTCTGCGCCTGCGGGCTTTCGCTGGGCGCGCGCAGAGGATGTGCCGGCCGACGCGAAGGCCGACATCCTCGCCTGCGCGGCCGTGCTCGGCTTTTCGCGGGCCGGCGTGACGACGCCCGTACTACCCGAGCGCTACCTCGATCGCTTCGACGCGTGGCTCGCGAGCGGCGCTCATGCGGGCATGGACTTTCTTGCGCGCAAGGCGGCGCCGCGCCGTGATCCTGCGCTCGTGCTTCCGGGCGCGCAGAGCGTCATCGCGCTGGCGACGGCGTACGCAGCAGATGACGCGAGCGATCCGCGCGCGCGCATCGCCCGCTACGCGCAGAGCCGTGACTATCACGAGGTCATCGAAAAGCGCCTGCACGTCCTGAAGGCGTTCATCGAGCGCACGTTCTCGGCGCGCTGCTACAACTCTGTCGACACCGGCCCGGTGCTCGAGCGTGCGTACGCCGAGCGCGCTGGCCTCGGTTGGATCGGCAAGAACGGGCTGCTCATCTCGCGCACGCAGGGCTCGTACGCGTTCCTCGCGACCTTGTGGACGACGCTCGCGCTCGCACCGGACGCGCAGCACGACGAGCACTGCGGCACTTGCGACGCGTGCCTCACCGGCTGCCCGACGCGCGCGATCACCGCGCCCGGCTTCGTCGACGCACGCCGCTGCATCTCGTACTGGACCATCGAGCACGAAGGCGCTTTGGACGATGCGCCGCCGTCGCACGGGTGGCTCTTCGGCTGCGACGTTTGCCAAGAGGTGTGCCCGTGGAACCGCTTCGCGGGATCGCCGACGATGGCCGAGCTCGCGACGAAGCGCACGTTGACGGTGGACGTGGCGCACGCCTCCGACGGCGAGATCGACGCTGCGATCGCCGGCACGCCGTTGCGCCGCGCCGGGGCGGCGGGCCTCCGTCGGAACGTGCGCAGGATCCTGCCGATCGTCGAGTGAGGACCTTGCTCAGTCCTCGTAGGCTCTATTTCGTCCCGATCGCCGCCAACGCGTTCTTCAGCGCCTCTTGTAGACACTTGAGATCCGCCTGGCCCTCGAGCGCCTTCAAGAGCGGCGCCGCGCCGACGATCTTGCGCTCGGCCACCGCCTGCACGGTCTTCTTCTTCTCGACGCACGTCGTCGCGACCTCGAGATCGATCTCGGCGACGTCTTCGTAGTCGAGCTCGTCTTTTCCGCCGAGCTTCTCGACCGCGTCGACGACGGCCCAGCGATCGATCTTCGCTTCCTCTGTCGAGCGATCGACGAGGCGTCCGATCGCCGGCGGGCCGATCTCACCGATGAGCACCGACTTCGCCTTGCTGCTCCCGTGCGCCGTCGCTTCGATGAGGTCGCTGACCAGCACGTCGTTGTCGCGGTGCAGCGCGTTCCTCTTGATCGCTGCTTTGTGCGCCTCGGCCGACGCGTCCCAGGCGCCGGTGCCGATCAACGCGTGGCCGCGCCAGAACCAGTAGTCCGAGTGCTGCTGATAGCCCTTCACCTTGCCGAGGTCGTCGAGCCGCGAGAGCGCCGTCGTGAACGCGCGATCGACGATCAAGCTGCGCACCTCGCGGTAGGGATCGTAGCGCAGTCGATCCGAGATGACGAACGCGAGCCAGCCGAAGAGCACGAGCGCGACCGAGACTGTGATGACGATGCGCCGCCGGCCGAAGCGTGCTTCGAGGTGCCGCATGCGCAGCGTCATGTCGTCGGTCGCGCGCGAGAGCCAACGTTCCTTCTGCGGGACGTCAGTCGGCGCCGTGATCGGCGTCGTCGTCTCGCCGAACACCGGCCCGGTCGAAGGGTCCGGCATCGGCATCTCAGGCGCCACCGCCAGCCCGACGAGCCCGAGCGAGAGCGCGTCTTTTCGGATGCCGCTCATCAAGCCGTCCTCCAGCTGATCGAGGAGCTTGTGCAGCTGCCGTCGCTGCACGCCGCCCACGCGCTGCAGCGGCTCGAGCACCGCGCTCAAGACGACGCTGAAGACGCCGAGGCCGACGATCAGGAGCGCGATCGACACGAACACCTCGCTCGGCGACGGATCCGGCGGAAAGATGTCGTAGAACACGCTGCCCGCGCGCTTGCCGAGGAAGAAGCTCGAGCTCTTGTCGTCTTTGGCGTGGCTCTGCGCCACCTTGTTGCCGATCGCGTAGACGTCGAACGCGACTTCGCCGAACACCATGCGCGCGGCGAGCAAGAGGAGCGCCGAGCTCAGCGCCTGAAAGATCGTCCAGCGCGCGTTGACGAGCTCCTTCATCGGCCAGCTCAAGCGATCGAAGAAGTGCTCCGCGCTCGCGAGGCGGCGCAGGGCTGGGTGCAAGGGCCAGAGCGCGCGCAGTTTTTCGTCGGCGTAGATCGCTTGTGCGTAGGCGTGCGTCTGCTCTTGCGGCGACGCCACGCCGAGGAGCTCTTTGGCCACGAGCGCCTCGATGCGCTTCTCCGCCGTCGGCTTCAGCGACAACGGCAAGTCGAGCAAGCGCTTCGCGAGCGCGTCCCAACCGAGCTTCTCGAGCCAAGAGCCGAGCTTGCGCGCGGCGAGCGCCGGGATCGCAAACACGAAGTTGAAGAGGTGCTTGAAGGCGTCGCGCAGGAAGGTCTCGCGCAGGCGAAGCAGCGTCGCCTTCCACGAGAAGTACTCGGCGACGAACGCGTCGACGCGCTTGCGCCGGTCGGCGATGTAGCTCTGCGTCGCGGCTTCGAGCGCGATGAAGCTCACGTCACGCTCAGGGGACCGCTTGGCGGAGCTTCTGAATGCCTTCGGCCGCGCGCTGCGTGAGCGTCGCAACTTCGGCGAGCCTCGTCTGTACGCGCTTCGCTTCGTCCTGCTGCTCGTCGGTGTCCTCCGCTAGCGCGTCGAGGGTGTCGAGCACCTCCGAGAGATGCTCCTGGGCGAGCAGCACGTCGCGGGCGATGCGCGAGCCTTCGCGCGCGTAGACGAGGCCGCTCTCGAAGAGCTTCTGCAGCATCGCCCGCAGATTGCCGAGCACGGTGACGAGCATGGCGCGGTTCTGCTTCAGCTGGCGGACGGTCTTCAGCGCGGCGAAGGAGACGACGCTCATTGGTCTTGCTCGTAGAAGTCTTTGCGCACCGCTTGGCTCGCGGCTTCCTGGGGCTCGGTGCCCGTGAGGAAGGGCAGCAACATCGAGCCAGGCGCACCGACTTCGGCGACGTAGCCGCTCGCGAGATCGACGTTGACCATGGCGACGCCTTCTTCTGGCATCGTGAAGTCACGGTTCGGCAGGTTGATGATCGCCTGGCGCATGGTGCCGATCCAGATCGGCAGCGCCGCCGAGCCGCCGGTCTCCGGGCCCATCATCGTGTTGTCGTCGAAGCCCGTCCACACGCCCATCACGATGTCTGGCGAATAGCCGACGAAGAGCGCGTTGCGATGCTCGCTCGAGGTGCCGGTCTTGCCGGCGAGCGGCCGCTCCAGGCTCTGCGCTTTGCCGGCCGTGCCACCGGGCTCGATGATCGGCGCCGTCAGCAACTGCGTGGCGACGTACGCGACCGCGGGATCGACGCGCTCTTCGCCGAGCTCCGGCTGGTTCTCTTCGAGCGAGACGTTGCTGCGATCGACGACCTTGCGCACATAGATCGGCGCGGCGTAGCGGCCCTGAGAGGCGAGCGTCGTGTACGCGTTGACGAGCTCGAGCAGCGTCACGTCGCCCGAGCCGAGCGCGATCGTCATGTTCCTCGGAAGCTCGGTCTCGATGCCGAGCGCTTTGGCCATCGCGATCGTCTCGTCGACGCCGATCTTTTCGATGAGCTTCACCGAGCACGTGTTCTTCGACTTCGCCAAGGCACGGCGCAGAATCAGGTCGCCTTCGTAGACATCGCTCTCGAAGTTCTGCGGCTTCCACGCTTCGCCGGTCGTCGGATCGCGGAAGACGACCGGCGTGTCGCTGCAGACGAAGCCGTTCGTCACTTGCTTGCTGTTGATCGCCGCGGCGTAGAGGATCGCCTTGAACGAGCTGCCCGGCTGGCGCTTCGACTGCACCGGCCGAATCAGCCCCGTGCTCTCGAGCGCGTCGCCGCCGACGATCGCGCGGACGAAGTGCGTGTTCGGATCGATGGCAACGAGCGAGCCTTCCACCTTCGGATCTTGGCTCAAAGTGCCGGAGACCTTCAGCTGCGCGCCGAGCGTCCTCTGGAGCGTGACCGAGTCGATGCGCACCGCCACGAGATCGCCCTGGCGCACGACCTCGGAGGGCAGGCGTGGCGGCGGCGTCTTCTCGGTGGGGTTGAACTTGCGCGCCCATGCGTAGCCGTCTTTGCCGATGACGACCTTGGTGCCGCCGAGGTGCACGGTGATCGAGAGCTTCGCGTTGTCGACCGTGTCGACGATGCCGACGAGCTCGTCGCCTTCGGTGAGCTGGCGGATCGCGAGCTTGTCCTTCATGCGCTCTTGTTGCCGAAGATCGTCGCCAGTGAAGCCGACGAGATCCCAGACCATCGGCGCGTCGGCGGCGTCCTTGATGCCGCGGTAACGTAGCAGCGCGTCGCGGCGCTCCGAGAACGCTTGCGTCACTTGCTGCATCACGCGCGCGTAGGCGTCGGCCTCGACGCGCAGCTTCGGCCCGCGAAAGCCTTGGCGGCGATCAATCGCGCGCAAGCCCGAGCGCACCGCTTGATGCGCGGCCGATTGCAGCTTCGCGTCGACGGTCGTGTAGATCGTGAGGCCGCCTGAGTAGAGCCGCTCGCCGCCGTACTTCGCCTCCAATTGGCGGCGCACGATCTCGGCGAAGTGCGGGGCTTTTCCGAGGTAAGGGTAGGGCTCCTTCGGCGAGGCGATCGGCTTGTTGAACGCGGCGTCTGCCGTCGCCTGATCGATGTAGCCCTTCTCGACCATCTGCGTGAGCACGTACTTCTGCCGCTCTTTGACCGCGGCGAGATCGCCCTTCGGGTTGTAGCGCTCGGGGTTCTTCGGGATTCCGCCCAAGATCGCGGCCTCGGCCACGTCGACCTCGGACACGCTCTTTCCGAAGTACGCGCGCGCGGCTTCCTCGATGCCGTAGTTGCCGCGGCCGAAGACGATCTGATTGAGATAGATGTTGAGGATGTCGTCCTTGCTCAGCATGTCCTCGAGCCGCTTCGTCAGCACCGCCTCGCGGATCTTGCGCCGCAGCGATCGCTCGGGCCCCGTCACCATGGTCTTCACGAGCTGCTGCGTGATCGTGCTCGTGCCCTTGAAGTGACCGCCGCGCGCGATGCCGCGGACAATCGCGCGGGCGAGGCCCAAGTAGTCGAGGCCCTTGTGCTCGTAGAAGTTGCCGTCCTCGGCGGCGATGAACGCGTGCAGCACGTGCGCCGGGATGCGATCCTTACCGACGACCGTGCGCCGCTCGTTGTAGAGCTGCGCGATCAGCTGGCCGTCGTCCGAGTAGACGCGCGTCACTTCGTTCGGGTGATAATCGGAGAGAGAGTCGAGCGCCGGCAGATCGCGGGTGTAGGCGAAGACGAGCACGATCGGCACGATGACCCCGAGCACCACGCCCGCGAGCAGCACATAAAGGACAAGTCGCTTCATTTCGACCCACAACGCTACGCGCGAGTGCGATGGGATAAAAGCCCCGCGGCGAAAAAGTCATGGTGCCCCGGTGAGATGTCGGCCGCCACCCGAAAACGTCCCCGGTCCCTTTTCGAGGTATGCTTCACGCGATGCGTGCTCTCTTCATCGTCGCTGCTTGCTTCGCCTTCGCCGGTTGCGCGGCCGGCCGCTGCTACACGAGCGGCGAGCCGATGTGCCTCACCGGCTCCACGCGCTGCGAGTACGACAAGCAGCAAAAGTGCAAAGTGTGCACCTGCGACAACAATCCTGCGCTGAACGGTCCCGCGGCCAACACGAAGCCGGGGCCCTAAGCGAGCCGTGACGACGCGCTCGACATTTGCCGAGAGGTACGCGCTCGCGTGGCTGCTCGCCGCGGTCGCCCTCGGCACCTACGTCTGGGTCGGCGCCGTCGCCCAAGACCGCCCGCAGCTAGACCTGATGACCGACGTGGACCGCGCGATCGCGTTCATGCCGTGGACGGTCTGGATCTACCTCGGGCTCTTCATCGGCATCTTTCACGCGGGCGTCTTCATCGTCGACTCGCGCGAGCACTACATGCGGATGTGGCTGAGCCTCGTGCTCGCAGGGGTGGTCGCTTACCTCTTCTTCTACATCGTGCCGGCGACCTATCCGCGGCCGGACGTGAGCGGCGACGGCGCCAGCATGGCGTTCCTGCGCTTGGTCCACCGGATCGATCCGCCGAACAACACCTTCCCGTCGCTGCACGTCGCGTACATGACCCTGGTCGCGCTCGGCATTTGGCGCTTCGATCATCGCGTTGGCCGGCTGATCATCGGGCTGGCGACCTTGCCGTCCCTCACCATCCTGACGACGAAGCAGCATTACCTCGCCGATCTCGGCGGCGGCGTCGTGCTCGCGGTGCTTTGTCACTGGCTGTGCTTTCTCGGATCACGCCGGAGCGAGGCTCAACACGACCCGCACCCGGGCGCCGCGCTCCCGCCGCTCGAATGACATCTCGCCCCCGGCGGATCGCGCGCGCGCCCGCATGTTCTCGAGCCCGTGGCCGTCACTCTCGCGCGCTTCGTCGCGCCAGACGCCGTCGTCCTCGATCACGAGCTCGAGGGTGTCGCCCGTGCACCGCAAGCTGACGTTCGTGTGCTCGGCGCGGCCGTGCTGAACGCTGTTGGTGATCGCCTCGCGCGTGATCGCCAGCAGCGCTGCGCTCGTGGCCGGCGACAACGGCCGCGTGACCGGGTCGATCGTAAACTCGATGCCGACGCCCGCGCTCGTGCAGATGTCTTCAGCGTAACGGCGGAGGCGCGCCAAGATCTCCTGGGGATCGCGCTTGGCGTCGGACAGCGCCCACACCGTGTCGCGCAGCTCGCCGATGCAGCCGCTGATGCTCTCTTGTAGCCACGCGAGCGCGGTCGCGGCCTCGGGGACGCGCTGCAGGTCGCGCTCGGAGCGTAGCGCGATGCCGGCCAGGCGTGCGCCGATGTGGTCGTGCAGATCGCGGGCGAGTCGCTTGCGTTCGCGGTCGAGCGCCGAGCGTTCGGTCTCGTCGCGCAGATCCCGGCGCGTGCGCACCGCCTCGACGTAGGTGCGGAACTGCACCCAGCTCGCCGCCGCGGCGACCAGCGTCGCGATCGCAGCGATGCGAATCAACGTCGACGTGTTGGTTCCGGCTGGGAACAGGAGGACGAACGTCACGAAGGCGACGAAGCAGCCCGTGAAGAACGCCGCGCGCGCCACGCCGGGGAGCGGCAGGAGCTGCGGCATGACGCCGAGCACAACGAAGAAGAACGGGAGCTCCTCGCTCGCCGCGCCGCCGGTGGCTGCCAGGACGAGCAGCACGTAAGCGAGTGTGATGAAGGCGAGCGCGATCGCCAGAAAGTAGGGGATCTCTGGGCGCTTCGGCCGGTAGCTGATCGCCGCGAAGCAAATCATGACGAGGGACAGCCCGTGGCGCAGCCAGTCGAGATCGCTCGACACCTGCTTCCAAACGTCGAGGATCGTGTAGAGCGCGTCGTAGATGATCGCGAGCGGCGCCGACGCGAGCAGCGCGCGCCGGGCACGGGCCGAAATGTCGCGAAAGAGATCGCGCTCGAGATCCCGCGTCACGGAAAGGAACCCCCCGCCTTCAGGTTAGTCGCTTCAACGTCGCCAGGCAAACGCGAGCGTGGCGCCTACATATTGATCGAGCGCGCCGCCGAGCACGTAGCGATCGCCCGGCTGCGCGCCCATGGCGAAGAAGTAGTGCGCGTACTCCACGGTCGCGCGCGCTTCGAAGCCGAGGGCGATCGGGACGGCGCCGCCGAGCGCGACGTCGAAGCCGCCGCCGTTCGAGCGCGGAAAGAGCGTGCGCACTTGGCCGCTGCCGACGATCACGCGGTAGCCGCCGTCGAGCGAGAGCCACAGCCGCTCGATCACCTTCACGCGCAGCGCTACCGCCGGACGCAACGCCAAGTAGCTCACCGACAGCGACTGCGCCGCTGTGACGGGCGCGGTCGCGGGCAGATCGGCGAAGGTGAACTGGTGGCCGAGGACGCCGAAGTCGACGCGGCCCTCGAAGCGATCGTTCTGGTAGCGCGCGCTGACGCCGCCTCCTGCTTCGAAGGTCGTCACCGCGCGGACGGATCCGTCGGGCGCTCGCACGCGCAGGCCCGGCGCGAAGTTGGCGAACGCGTGCACGCCGAACGCTTGCGCGACGCCGCCGCGAAAGTGCGCGCCCGGGAACCATTGCAGGCGGAGGCTCGGCGCGGCGGCGAAGGGTTGGCGGTGCGGAAAGAACGCCCCGAAGAGATCGTCGGTGAGCGAGAGGCTTCGGGTGTAGAGGCGCACGCCGAGCGCGATGTCGATCGCCGCCCAGCGCGCGGACGGCGGCGGAGCGCTGGCCGAAGCGTTCGCGGTCGTGGCGACCGAGGGGGGCGGCGGCTTGTCCCGCTCGAAGAGCTCTTTGACGTTCACTGGCGGTGGCTCGTCGTCTTCGTCGTCCTCGTCGTCTTTGGTCGGCTTGGTCTTTGACGGTGGCTTTGCCTCGCTGCGCTTCTTCTTCTTCGCGAAGGCGTCGCTCGCGGTGAAGGCGATGATCAGCGCGAGCAAGACCGACAGCGTGCGCGTCATCGCATGTCCGCCGCGGCTTCGAGCTGCTCAGCGAGCCAAAGGTGCAAGCAGGCCGCCTCGGCGTCGGTGATCTTCGCGCCGGTCAAGGGCATGCGACTGCCGCAAGACGGCTTGTCTTGGCTCATCTTGTCGAAGAAGTAGCCGCCAAACGGGTTCTGCGGATCGAGCAGGAGCTCTTTGGGGCAGAAGCTCGAGCGCTCGCCGAAGAGGCGCAGGGCGACGCCTGGGGTCTCAAGATCGAGCCCGGCCGCAGGGGCGCTCGCGTTGTGACAGCCGGAGGTCGAGCAGCGTGGCGCGATGACGTCTTTGGCGATGTCGATCGAGGGATCGCAGGAGAACGCGAGCGTCGCGTCGGTGAAGCGTTCTGGGCTCGTCAGCCTTCCTGGGCAGGCCGAGAGCGTCACGAGCGTGAGGAGAAGACCCGTGCGGGACATCGGCTGGAGCTATATACTTCCTGTCTCGATGCGCAAAGGTTGGATCATGTTTTGCGCCCTTGGCTGCAGCTGCGATGGCTTCTTCGCCACGCCGCCCGCGGCCAAGACTGCGTCGGCGGTGGCGCGAGACGCCGCGCTTCCCGCGCAAGGCAGCGACGGTCGCTATGTGTGTGATGACAAGATCTACCCGGCCGCGAGCGACGCTCGGCGCCTGACCAAGCGGCAGTACCAGAACGCGGTGCGCGACATCTTCGACGGCCGCGTCGCTGCGAGTGATGTCTATCCCAGCAGCTACGGCGCGCCGAACACCGGCTACTCGACCGAGCCCGCGGTCAACGGCGTCGGCGAGCAGGACGCCGAAGCGCTGATGCTCGCGTCTGAAGAGGTCGCCGAGCGGATCGCAACCAACGCGGCGGCGCTCCTCCCGTGCGCGGCGCAGGCGAGCCCGGACGCCGCGTGCGCGGGTGCCTTCATCGACAAGTATGCGCGCCGCGCGTATCGCCGGCCGGTCGCGAGCGAGGAGCGCGCGCTGCTCCTGAAGTCGTACTCCGAGGGCCGCGCGTCCGGCGCGAGCTTCACCGAAGCGCTGGCGATGCTCTCGGTGAACCTCTTGCAGAGCGCGCCCTTCCTCTACGCCGCCGAGTGGAGCGCCGGCGATCAGCGCGCGCTCGACGGGTACGAGATCGGAGCACGCTTGGCGTTTCTCTTGTGGGACAGCGTGCCCGACGACGCGCTCCTCGACAAAGCCGCCACGCTCGGCGACAAGGCCGTGCTCGCGGCCGAAGCGAACCGCTTGCTCGCCGATCCGCGCGCCGACTCCGCGCTCTCTCGCTTCTTTCGCGAGTGGTCGCAGACCGAAGAGCTGTCGAGCGCCGACAAGGACGCCGCAGCCTTCCCGTACTTCGACGACGCGTTCGCTGCGTCGATGAACGCCTCGTTCGATCGCTTCGTCGTCGGTGTCATGCGCGACGGCGGTACGCTCTCGGCGTTGCTCACCGATCGATCGGTCTACGTCGACGCGCGCCTCGCCGGCTTCTTCTCCGTGCCGGCGCCGGCGTCGGGCTTCGCCAAGGTCGCGCTCGATCCGGCGATCTACAGCGGCATGCTCACGCAGCCGGCGATGCTCGCGTCGCTCGCGCACTCGACCGAGCCGTCGTACGTGTTTCGCGGGCGCTTCATCCGCAAGCGCTTGCTCTGCGACGTGCTCGGGCTGCCGCCAGGGAACGCGATGGCCGAGTTCGCCGAGATCGAGAAGCCGGCCGACCCGACGGCGAAGGATCTCTCGGCCGCGGTGCGTGCGCGCTCGCAGTGCACGAGCTGCCACTCGCTCATGGATCCGGCGGGCCTCGCGTTCGAGCGCTTCGACGGCGCCGGTCACTACCGGCAGAGCTACGCGAGCGGAAAGGCGATCGACCCTTCGGGCACGCTCGACGCCGTCGGCACGCAGCAGCTCGTCTTCTCCGATCACGTCGCGCTCTTGGGACAGCTCGCCGCCGAGCCGCGCGTCGCCGAGTGCTTCGCCAAGCAGGTGTTCCGTTTCT
The DNA here is from genome assembly GCA_020848545.1 of Deltaproteobacteria bacterium. Taxonomy (GTDB): domain Bacteria; phylum Myxococcota; class JADLHZ01; order JADLHZ01; family JADLHZ01; genus JADLHZ01. The sequence goes on from JADLHZ010000025.1 coordinate 95,049, forward strand.
CGCTCTCGCGCGAGGAGACGGCGGCGGATGTGTGCGCGTTGCAGGCGGTTTCTGATGCGCTAGCGGCGAGCGGCGGTGGCTTGGCTTCGGCGTGGCTCGCCCTCGTCACGAGCGACGCGTTCTTGAACAGGCGGGACCCATGAGCCAGCGCATCGATCGGCGCCGCTTCCTCCTCGGCTCGGGTGGGGCCATGCTCGCGCTGCCGATGCTCGAGTACTTCGCGCCGCGTACAGCGTTCGGAGCCGCGGCGCCGCCGCCGAAGCGCTTCGTGCTCCTCGTGCACTCACACGGTCGGCTCACCGGCAACGGCCGCGGATCGCCGCGCCAAGACGAGTGGGTGCCGGCAGCCGCAGGCGCGCTGCCGGCCGGTGCGCCGTCGCCGATGCTCGCCGCGCTCGCGCCGATCCGTGATCAGATCGTGATCGTCGACGGCGTCGACAACATCGTGCGGCACGCGACCGGGCACGGCGACGGTCACTACTCCGCCGAGCGCACGTGCCTCACCGCGATGCGCCAGAAGGCAGACGGCTCCGGCGGCGGTCCTTCGATCGACTACGTCGTCGGCACGCGGATTCGGCCGAACGCGAGCGCGCGCACCTCCGTCGTGATCCCGGCCAGCGTGGCGCAGGCCGAGTGGTCCTACGACGCGCACCACTTCTTCGGCAGCGGTGGCTCGTCGCCCACGCGCATCAGCGTCGATCCGAAGAAGGCGATCACCGAGCTCTTCGGGCCGCCCGTCGTCGCGGGCCCGCCGCCGGCGCTGATCCTGCACGATCGCTTGGTCGCACGCCGCGCCAGCATCTTGGACGACGTGGCGGGCTCGTTCACCGCCCTGCGCGGAAAGGTGAACGCCGCCGATCGCGCGCGCCTCGACGCCCACGCCGAGTTCATCCGCAGCCTCGAGACGCGCTACGCGGGCGGCGCTGGAGGCGGAGTCACGGCGCAAGGCTACGTGCGGCCGAGCGAAGCGGCGGTGTTCGACTACAAGAGCACGAGCTACTCACGCGGCCGCGTCGACGAGCAGACCGTGCCCTCGCAGATCGAGAACCTGGTGATGGCGCTCGCCGGCGACGTCGTGCGCAGCGCGAGCCTGCACTTTTACATCGGCTACGATCCGGTGTTCCCATCGGAGTTCTCTCCGGCCACGAGCCCGTTCGAGGCAGGGAACTTCCACGCGATGATCCACGACACACCGCAGGTGACGCTGCCGAACGCGCCGAGCTTGCGCAAGGCGTTCAACTTCTACGCGCGCATGTTCACGCGTCTCGTGCAGCGCTTGGGCGAAGTGACCGACACCGACGGCTCGAAGCTCATCGACAACACGCTCGTCCTCTGGGTGAGCGACATGGGCTACGGCGCGGCGCACCACGACTTCAATATTCCGGTGGTGATGGCTGGTATGCCGAACGCGTTTCCGAAGGGCCGCGGGCGGGCGGTGTTTCACGATCGCCGCACGCTCGGCGACTTGTACGCGCACGTGCTCAGGATCTTCGGCGGCAGCGACACGACCTTCGGCGAAGTCGGGACGCTCGGCAGCGTGACGGGGCGGGCGGATACGGGAAACGACGGCTTCTACAGCGGGTGGTCGGGGTACGACAACTACATTGGCTGGGGCACACCGCTGCACCGAGGGGCGATCGATTTGTAGGCGCTGTGCGAGCCGTTGCACCTACGCGAGCCTTCGACGGCATCTCCGCCGGCCTCTTGTTCAACGTGTTGTGCTCGACCCTGCCCTGAGTCGGGGCTCCATGCCGGGCGGGTAAGTGAGGCCGTCTTTCAGGTCTTCCGTCACGCCCTCGTTCGGCAGCTTCGTCGCCGGCGATCGCTTCATCATGTCATTCGCCCATTCGCCGATCTTCCGGGTCAGCTCCGCGGGTGTGTAGCGTCGCTCATTCGTCTTCGGGTCGCGCTCGTCGATCGCCGAGACCAGCGTGCGCAGCTCGCCGAAGATCGTCGAGTCCTGAATGTACCAAGGCACGTGGTTGGCGACGCCGGTCGTGAACACGCTCGTGATGTGCTCGAACGCCGGCTCGGGCAGCGCCATCGCGCGCTCGAAAATGAGCTCCATCGTGCCGCGCGCACCCTCGGTGCGAAAGCTCTGAAACTGCGGCAATTGCAGCACGAAGAGCAGGCGCCGGAGATCTTGGATGTGCTTGACGTCCGGGGCGTGCGCGGCTCGCGTGAGCAAACCCGTCCGCGTCCCGGCGGGGAGCTTGTCGCCCGCCGCGTTCAGCTCCACGTTGAACATGCGCAAGCTCCGCACCATGAGCAGGTCGTCGCCGAGGTGCAGCGCGATCGCCCGCTGCAGCTCCTGACGATCACCCTTGTCCATCTTCAGGTAGCCGCCCTCGTCGGCGAAGAGCGCGGCGACATCGGCTGCGTTCGCGCGCAGCGCCGGCTTGATGTCGAACGCGTGCAGGATCGCCTCGTGCGCCGCCACGTCTTTGTTCGCGAGCGCGCGCATCCCGGGCGAGCTCATCAAGCGCGCGAGCTGATCGAGCATCTCGCGATCGCCGCGCGCCTGCGCTTTGCTGATGAGCGACGACAACGGAAACTGCGACTTCTCCGGCGCGCTCTTGGCGATGCGTTCGAGGCGCGCGACGCTCTCTTCGCGCGATGGCGATGGCGATGGGGTTGCGGCGCCGGGCGCGATCCGTCTATTTTCGTGCTCGACGACGCTCGGCAAAGGGTACGGACGCTTCGGCGTCATGGCGTCTTTCGCGCCGGAAACCGCCGCTGTCTTTGCTGCCGGTTGCTCCGCCGGCGCCTCGAAGTGCGGTGGCAAGGTCGCTGGTTTCGTCTTTGGTCCGTCGACAGGCGAGCCCATAGGTGGATTCTAAGCGATCCGGCTCAGGAGCGCCGCTAGTAGGATTGCAGCGCCAACGCCTCGAGCAGCTCTTTGGCTCGCGCGACGCCGCGTTGGCGGACGGCGAGCACGTCGGCCTCGAAGGGCATCTTCACGTCGCAGTAGATCTTCACCTTCGGCTCGGTGCCGCTCGGCCGGACGAGCATGCGTGCGCCCGACGCGAGGTGCAGCGCGATCATGTCGGTGCTCGGCAGCTCGCCGCCCGGAAGATAGTCGATCGCGCGCGTCACCGCCTCGCCGGCGACCTGCTTCGGCGGCGAGGCCCGCAGCGGCTGCATCAACCCGGCGATCGCGGCGTTCACGTCGCCCTTCAGCGCGATCGTCTTCTGCGCGCTGGCGAAGACGCCGACCTTCTTCGCGATCTCGCGTTGATAGTCGAGGACGCTCATCCGCCGCGTCTTCAACCACGCCGCGAGCTCGACGAAGAGCAGCGCCGCAGTGATGCCGTCCTTGTCGCGCACGAGCGTGCCGACCGTGTAGCCGAGCGCCTCCTCGAAGCCGAACACGAAGCGCAGCGCCGGATCTTTCGCTTCGGCCGCGAGCGCCGCGTTGGCGATCCACTTGAAGCCGGTGAGCGTCTGCAGGTAGCGCGCGCCGAACGCTTCGGCGATCGCCGAGAGCTCGGGCGAGCTGACGATCGACGCTGCGACGAGCGCGCGCTTCGGATCGCTGTCGCGCTCGAGCAGGTAGTGGCCGAGCAGCGCGCCGACCTCGTTTCCGGTGAGCACCCGTTGCCCGCTGCCCTCGCGCACGGCGACGCAGAAGCGATCGGCGTCGGGATCATTGGCGATCGCGAGGTCGGCGTCGATCGCTTTTGCCAGCGCGAGGACTTGGTCCATGGCGCCAGGCTCTTCTGGATTCGGAAACTTCACCGTGGGAAAACGCGCGTCTGGCTCGAACTGCGCCTTCACCGACGCGAGCCCGGTGGCGCCCGCGCGATCGAGGAGCTGCGCTAGCACGCGCCCGCCGACGCCGTGCATCGGCGTGTAGGCGATGCGCACGTCGCGCAAAGACAGCGCCGGCTGTTTGCGCAGCGCGAGCGCGCCGGCGAGGTACGCGCGTAGATCTTCGCTCGGCGCGGTGTGCGGGATGGCCCGCGCCGCGGCGGCGACGATCGCCTTGGCGCCGACTTTGGCGCGCGTATTCATCGCGTCCTTGATCCACGCGTCGACCGGCGGGACGATCTGGGCGCCGTTCGACCAATACACCTTGTAGCCGTTGTCCTTCGGCGGGTTGTGGCTCGCGGTCACCATGATCGCGGCGGCGAAACCGCGCGCGCGGGCGGCGAACGCCAGCAGAGGCGTCGGCACCACGTTGTCCCAAACCCCGGGGCCGAAGAGCGTCGCGCGAAAGCCCCGGCTGGCGCAGATCCTCGCCGCGAGCGCGGCGAACTCTTGGCTCTTGTGACGCGCGTCGTGGCCGATGACGATGCCTTTTTCCTTCGCCCCGGGCTCCTTCGCCTCGAGCACGTCGCAAACGGCCGCTGTCGCGAGCGCGACGACGGCGAGGCTCATGCGCGACTCGCCGGCCGCGACGACGCCGCGCAGGCCGGCGGTGCCGAACTCGAGCAAGCCGGAGAAGCGCGACGAGAGCTCTTGCACGTCATTCTTGGCGACGAGCTCCTCGATCTCCTTTTGCGCGGCGAGATCCGGGTCCGTTTCGATCCAAGCGCGGGCGCGGGCGGTGACGTCCATGGGGACCGGCTGCCTACGCCTGGCGGCGCGGCGAGGGCAAGTGCTTGTGATTCTCGGCGTGATGGGTCCGTTAGAGATCGAAGCGAATTTCCAGCCCGGCAGTGAGCTTGCCCTCGAGGAAGAGGTCGACGCCGAAGTGCGGAAAGCACAAGCCCGCGTAGCAGCTCTTTGGCGTCAAGGTGGCGGCCATGCCGGCGCCGCCCTCCAATTGGGTGAAGAGCTCGACCGGGCCAACGCTGATACCGCCCCGGAGCTGGACACCGGTCATGATGCCGCCGCCGCCCCGCAAACCACGACCGACCGCTGTGCCGAACGAGGTGCCGGTGGCGGACGCTCAGCTCTGCGACGGGCGCGTCGTAGCCCCAGCTCGGGTGATCGACGCGGACGACTCCACCCGACAGCGACACGCCGAGGCTTTTCTCATGCTCGGGCTCTGGCGCGGCAGTAACGACTGTCGAAATCACGCGTGCGGAGATGGACGTCATGGGGCCTGCACGATTGTTATCGTCCCTGCCGCGCTAGGCGGCCGCCAAGCGCCTCGGATCAGGCGCCAGCAGCGGGTGATTACGGCATCTCGCCGAAGGTGCTCGGCGGCACCACCGCGCCGATGTCGAAACGATCCGGCATGTCGTCAACGGCGTTCTCTTCTTCGAGGCACTCGCCGAAGGCGTTCTTGTAAAAGAGCCGGACGGGAGGCGTCGTGTGCTTCGCGCCGACCGCGACGATCGTCGAATGATCGCCGCACGAGTCTTCTAAGATGGTCGCGTACTTCCCGACTGGCTCGCCCCGCAGGTCGCCGGCGAGCTCGGCGGTCTGGCACTGTGGCTCGGTGTACAGGCGGCGCAGCCAGCTGCTGGTCGGCACGCAGCGCATGGTGCCGTCGGAGGCGTCGACCGCGTAACAGCCGACGCCGTCGGCCTCGCTGTCGATGTGCTGCACGAGGAACGACAGGCCGTCGATTTCGACCCGCTCGTCGCGCACGCGACCGGTGCCGACCGTCGTCAGCTTGCCGGTCGCCTGCGTCACTTTGGCGCCGAAGGTCACGACGTAGCGCGGCGCTGGCGCCGCTGCGCACGTCCCGCTTTCATCGTCGTACACAGGCTGCGCGGTGGCCGAGGTCGTGATCTTGCGAATCTCGCCGCTGGCATTCTTCGCGAGCTTACGCGGGCTCGACACCGTGCTGACAGCGTTTTTGCAAAGATTGTCGGAGAACGCGCTCGTCGCTTGCGAGACGCTGAGCGTGCACGCGAAGGTCGTGTCGACCATGCACGAGGCGTCGGCTTCGTAGTCGAACGCTTGGCCGATGAAGAAGTCGGCGATTGGGCCTGCCTCGTCGGGCACGATGCGCGCTTGGGCGATGCGGCCGCTCGTGCCTTTCTTCCACTCGAACTTTCCGTGTGCGAGCGCGGCGCCATCGTCGGCGGTGAGCGTGTAAGGGTCGCCGAGCGGCGTTTGCTCGGGCGGCTCACAGCTGCCGTCGTAGCCGCGACTGTAAATCGTCGCCGGCGCCGACGTCTTCGCTCCGACGCGATAGAGATCGACGCGCATCGCCCAAATGCGGTGGAAGGCATCGTTCGAGGGCGTCCATTTGCGCGCGTAGGTCGGGACTTTGGCGCCGCACGCCGAGCGCCAGAACGCGATCGGCTGCTTGCAGTCCGTGTCCTTGAAGTAGACGGCGCCGGTCGCGTTGCGCGGGATGCAACGCCAATCGCCGGCGTCGTTCACTTGCTCGAAGCTGCAGTCGACGCCGAGCGTTTCATCGCGAAAGGTGTACGACTCTTCCGGATCTGTCCCCGCCGCCGCCGGCTTTCCGTTGAGGCGCAAGCGGGTGAGCCGCGATGCGGCGGGCGGTGGCGTGGGATCGACACTCGGATCGGTCGTCGCCCGCTCGGTGCCCGTCGATCCGGTCGGGCCGGTGGTGCCGGTCGCGACGGCTGGGCCGGGCGCCTTCTGAATGCAGGAGATGAGCAACGAGAGAGCGATCGCACCGAGGGTTCGCATGGTCCGGTTATCGTCAGCGCATTCCCCCAGGTTGACGCCAACCACATGCCTTCGCCCGCCACGATGACATATGGCACTGCAGGGCCGCCGCGTAGTAGGCCGCGCGCATGAGCTGGCTCATCGTCCTTTGCCTCGCCGCGACGCCGGAAACGCCGGAACAATTATATGTGCGGCTCGGTGGCAAGCTGGCGACGGACGCGGTCTTGACGCCTGATGTCATCGCGGCGGGGGTGCAAGATCCGAAGCTTCGCTACGCGGCCGTCGCGGCGGCCGCGCGCGTGAAGAAGGCCGACGGTTTTGCGGCGGCGGTGGCGCCGGCTGTTTCGGACTCGGATCCCGAGACGCGCGCGATGGCGACGAAAGCGATGGCGAAGCAGGGCGCGGCGCCGGAGAGCTTCATCGCCTTGCTCGCCGACACCGATTGGCGCGTGCGTGTCGAAGCGATGCGCGGCGCGCTGCCGGCGCCGGCCAAGGCGGATCGTGCCGCGGTGACGAAGAAGTCTGTGGCGAAGCCTGAACCCAACAAGACGGCCGCGTTCGCAGCGACGGTGCTGACGCGCGCCTGGCTCGAAAGCAGCACGGCCCCGGGGGCGATGCATCCGGTGTTCGTGGGGCTCGAAGCCGCGCTGCCCTACGCGAAGGAGCCGGCGATCAAGGCGATGTATGAAACTGTTTACGTCCAGTCATTGGTCTCGATCGACGTCGATCGCAAACGGGCCGGCTGCTTGGCCGCGTACGGGCGCCTGCTCGGTGGCGGCGGCACCTTGGCGCAAGTCGCCTCGTGTGCCGATGCCGACAGCGGCGCGTTGATCGCCGCACGCGCGATCGAGGAAGGGCAGGGCGCCAGCGAGCGCGCGGGCGTGCTCCTTGCGCTATGGAAGCATCCGGCCGAGCGCGTGCGAGCGGCGGCGGCTGCCGCGGCGGTGTTCGCGAAGGTGCAGCCACAGATCGTCGATCAAGCGTTGGGCGCAAAGGAGACGAGCCTCGTGGCGTTCGCCGCCGACGCCATGGCCCGCGCGGCGGCAGAGAAGAAGATGCCGGCGCCGGCGTGGCTGGCGAAAGCGGCGAAGCGCCTGACTGATCCTGCGCTCGAGGTCGACGCGAAGCTCTCGCTGCTCGAAGCCGTGAGCGCGGCGGTCTACAAGCCGGCGCTCCCGGCGTGTCAGGCGCTCGTTGCCGACCTGACGCTGCGCACGCAGGCGGAGGGGTGCGTCGCGGCGCTCTCCGGTGGGAAGCCCGCGTCGGCGCCTGTGTCTGGCGCTGGCGCGTCGAGCTTGCCCTTCGATCCGGCGTCACTGCGCGGCAAGAAGATCGATCTGAAGGTGGTGACGAACAAGGGCGCGTTCACGATCCGCTTGGATGGTCGCGTCGCGCCGCACGCCGCGTCGTCGTTTGCGCACCTCGCGGCGACGAAGTTCTTCGACGGTACGATCTTTCATCGCGTGGTCGCGAACTTCGTGATCCAAGGCGGCGATCCGAGCGGGACCGGGACGACGGGCGCCGGGTACGCGCTGCCAGCCGAGCCGAGCCTGCAAGCGTTTTCGCGCGGCGCCGTCGGCATCGCGGACTCAGGGCCAGACACCGGCGGCAGCCAGTGGTTCGTCATGCACTCGCGATCGCCGCACCTGGAAGCGCGCTACACGTGGGTCGGGACGGTGGTCGACGGCATGGACGTCGTGGATCGGATTCAGGTGGGGGATCGGATTGAGACGGTGCGGTAGCTTCGGAAAAGGTCCCAGGGACCTTTTCAATTCCAGCTGAGCAAGACCTTCCCCTTCGCCTGTTTCGTTTGAATATATTCATGCGCCGCCGGTGCCTCCGCGCTCGAAAACACCCGATCGACGTGCGGCGCCAAGCGCATCTCTTCGACGAGCACGAGCGCTTCGGTGAGCTTCTTCACCCACTTCGGATCCTGCAGCACGCGCAGCGCGTTCAACGCGAAGACGCCTTGATTGCGATTGAACAGCGCGAGCACCGGAAAGATCGGCATCGTCAACAGCGTCTTCGCCATCCGCCACAGCGAGCGCTTGCCGTTCGCGATGCCCGAGCTCATGCCGATGCACACGATGCGGCCGGTCAAGCCGAGCCGCGCCATTTGCTGCTTCACGCTGCGACCGCCCGATGAATTGAGGACGAAGTCGAAGTCCTTCAGCGTCTTGTCGGCGAGGAATTCCTCGCTCGTGTACGCGCGCGCGCCGAGCGACTCGATGTACGCCTTCTTCCTCGGGCTCGTCGTGAGGCCGACGACTTCGGCGCCGAGGTGCTTGGCGATCTGCACGGCGATCGTGCCGACGCCGCCGGTCGCGCACTCGATGAGCACGCGATCGCCCTTCCTCACGCGGCCCATGTCGACGAGCGCCAGGTGCGCGGTGAAGAACGCGACCGGCAGCGCGGCGCCTTGGGCGAGATCGATGTGCCGTGGCAGCGGAAACAGGTTGTCTTCGGCGAGCGTGATCTTCGAGGTGTAGCCGCCGAACAAGGTGCCGGCGACGACCTCGTCGCCGATCTTGAAGCGCGTGACGCCTTCGCCGACGGCGGCGACGATGCCGCTCACTTCGTAGCCGGGCACGAACGGTTTTGGCGGCGCTTCGGGATAGAGCCCGAGCCGCATCTGAATGTCGGCGAAGTTGATGCCGGAGTAGCGCACGTCGATGGTGACTTCGTGCGGGCCGGGCTCGTCGGCCGCGCGCGCGCGCAGGGTGAGGCGCTCGGCGGGACCATATTTTGCGATGACGATTTCGTTGGCGGTGGCTTCCATGGGGACTCTCCTTTTTCTACGTTTCGACAACTATCGAAGTATTTGGACAAAAATTTTTCGGGTCAGCGCGCCTTCAGATCGTGCCTTCGAAGAGCGACTTCAGCTCCTGCACCATCGCAGGGTTGATCGCGCAGGTGAGCTGCTTGCCGTCCTTGCTCGTCGTGATGAGGCCGGCGCTCTCGAGCTCGCGCACGTGGTGCGAGACGGTCGGCGCGCCGATCTTCATGTTGTGCAGCAAGGTGACGAGGAAGCACTCGTGCGTGCGGCCCTTTTGCAGATCGAGCCGGCTCTCGTTCCAGAGGTTCAAGAAGAGCTGAAGGCGGTTCGGATGCGACAGCGCCCGAAAGGCCTTGCTCAGATGCTTCACGTCGCGGCTCATCGATGTGTATGATTCGATACTTATCGAATTATGTCAACACCTATTTGAGCCTTGCCGGCGAAAGGCTTGCTAAAAATTTAGCACGTGCTAAAAAATTAGCATGATCAGCGATCCTCTCTCTCGCCGCGAACGCCAAATCATGGACGTCGTCTTCAAGCTCGGCCGCGCCACCGCCGCCGACGTGCAGGGCGCGCTCGAGGATCCGCCGAGCTACTCGGCCGTTCGCGCGCAGCTGCGCATCTTGGAAGACAAGGGCCACCTGCGCCACCGCCAGGACGGCCAGACCTACGTGTACGAGCCGCTGCGATCGAAGGAGAGCAAGACGAAGACGGAGCTGCGCCGCTTGCTCGACACCTTCTTCGCCGGCTCGACGCGCCGAGCGATCAGCGCGCTCGTGGATCTCTCGGACGGCGAGCTCGACGATGACGAGCGCGTGCGGCTCAAGAAGCTCATCGACTCCAAGAAAAACGGAAAGTAGAGGAGGGAACGCCATGGACCTCACCCGCATCATCGCTGTCTCACTCGTCAAAAGCGTCGTGCTCTTCGGCTTGTTTGCCGTGTTCGTGCGTTCGGTGCAGGGACCACGCGCGCGCTTTTGGATCTGGTGGGCGTTGCCCTTCGTCCTCATGGCCGACGTGCCGCTCATGTATCTCGGCATGACCAGCGTCGCGCCGCCGGCGTCGTTGCAACCCTTGCTTTCGCCGCTCACCGGCCCGGTCGAGCAGGCGATGGTCATCTCGGCGACCGGCGCGAAGCAGATCCAAGCGGTCGTGCGCGCGACACCGTTCAGCCTGCCGTCGCTGTGGGAGACGGGCGCGCTGCTCATGCTGCTCTATTTGATCGGCGGCGCAATCTGGGCCCGCGCGCGGCTCTTCGGGCGCAGCGGTCCCGTGTCCGAGCGGTCGAACGGCCTTCTCGCTCGTCACGCGCCGAAGCTTCACGCGCGCGCTGCCGACGTCGCCACGCCCTTCGTCCTCGGGCTCTTCCGCCCGACGCTGTACTTGCCGCGCGAAGTCGACGCGTGGAGCGAAGCCGATCTCACCGCGGCCATCCTGCACGAGCGCGAGCACATCCGCCGCGGTGACGCGTGGCTCGACCTCGTGCCGACGCTCGCGTGCGCGCTCTTGTGGTTCAATCCGATCGCGTGGGTGGCGCGCCGGCGCATCGATCTCGAGCGCGAGATGGCGTGCGATCGTGCCGCTGTGCGTGGGGGCGCCGATCCCGCGGCGTTCGCCGACATGCTCCTGCGCCTGACGCCGCGCCGCCAAGTCGGCTTTGCGATGGCGGCGACGAGGAAGGCGTTGAGCCGGCGCATCGAAGCGCTCGTGCTCAAGGTGCGGCCGAGCAGCGCCCGGCAATGGATGGCGCTCTTGCTCGTGCCTCTCACCGCCGCGGTGATCATGTGCCGTCCAGGGCAAGGCGAGGCCGAGGCGAGCGGGCTCGGACCGGTCGTTGATCTCAACCGTCAGGGCCGGCACACGGACGCGGCCCAGGTCGGCGCCGCGGCGCTCGCGACCTTGCCGCCGGGACGCATCCGCTGCGAGACGCTCTCTTCGACGGCGTACTCGCACGCGATGGCGGATGACTTCATCGCCGCCCGGGCGAGGACGCGCGAGTTCGACGCCCAGTGCGGCGAGCTCTCGGACAGAAATTGGGCGAAGGGCCAACGCTTCGCGCTCGACAAGAAGCTCGATCCAAAGGCGCACGCGGCGCGCGTCGCGGCGGCGTCAGCCGATCAGCTCGCCGAGATCGCGCTCGACCTGCATCGCATCGGCGAATGGAAGGAAGCGGTGATCCTCGCGCAGTCTGCGCTCAGCGGAAAGCCGAGCCCGGCGAACGTGTGCGTCGCGTGGGCGGTGCTCTCGTTGTCCAAAGGCGCGCAGAAGGATCGCGCCGGCGTGCGCGAAGCGTGGGAAGGTTTCGACGCGGCGTGCCCGAACGGAGTCGCCGAGCCGTGGATCTACAAAGAGATGAAGGACGTCGCCAAGGACGTCGAAGCGATGAGCCACGCGGGCGATCGCGGCATGGTCTACGAAGCGATGCGCGGCGCGCGGCCGGCGATGCTGAAGTGCTACGATGCCCTGCTCGTGAGAACCCCTGGCGTTGGCGGCAAGCTCGTCGCGCGCTTCGTCCTGAAGAACGGCGACGAGCACGCCCGTGGCACCGACGTCGTCATCGAGTCTACGACGCTGAACGACGAGGAGTTCGTGCGTTGCGTGAGCGGCGTGATCGAAGACGTCCGCTTCGCCAACGATCCGAACGGCGGCGCCACCAACGTGAGCTACCCGTTCGCGTTCACGCCCAATTGATGGCGCGCCGTACGACATACGCCCGCACAATCGCTTGCGCGCCGCCGGCTTTCGTGGGTGACTCTCCCGACTAAATAAATCTTAAGCGAGGGGCGCGCGATGAAGATTCAAGGGAAGCAGACCGTCAGCGAGCAACGGGCGCTGTCGGACGTGAAGGCGAAGCTCGAGCAGCTCATCGAGAACACGCCGGCCAAAGGCGGAAGTCGCGCACGTCTGCTTCGTCACCGCGCTCGAGCGCTTCGGCAATGACGCACAAAAGCGGGCGTGGCTGCCGCGGCTGTTGAGCGGGGCAGCGCTCGGTGCCGTGGCCAACAGCGAGCCCGCCGCGGGCACCGACATCATGAGCCTGCGCGCGATCGCCGAGCCTGATGCCGGCGGTGGTTTTCGCTTGTTTGCGAGGAAGCGCAGCATCACCAACGTGTCGGAGGCCGACGTCGCCCTGTGCTCGGCGCGGATCGCTGGCGTCGATGCGAAGCGCGCTCTGAACATCTTCCTCGTCGAGACGACGACGCCGCGAGTGTACGCGCGCCGGCTCGATGACATGGCGGGGCTCCGCACCTCGCCGACCGGCCACTTGTTGGTGCGGCGCGCGCGGCTCGACGCTTCTGCGCTGCTTGGTGAGCTCGGCGGCGGCGTCGATTTCTTCCGCTACTGCTTCTCGCTCGAGCGGCTCTTGATTGGCCACTTGTACCTTGCGGCGATTCGCCGTTGCCAAGCCCGCGCGATCGCGTTCGTGTCGAGCAAGGACCTTGGAAAGCACCAATACGTGCAAGAGAAGATCGTGCGCATGCGGGTGGCCGAGGAGCTGCTCGAGAGCGAGCTGCAGCGCACGCTCGCGCGCTTCTCGCGGGGCGAGGACGTCTTCGCGGCGCTGAGCGTCGTGAAGATCTACGGCGTCGACGCGGCGATGCAGGCGGCGCAGGATCTCATCGGGCTCCTCGGCAGCGCCGGCATGCAGAAGCGCGAGCCCGCGGAGAAAGATCTGCGCGATCTGCTCGGCCTCTCGATCCTCGGCGGCACGGCCGAGCTACAAAAGATCGTCGTCTACAGCGAGACGATGAAGCGGGCGAAGGAGAGCGCCAAGGCATCGGCGCGCGACCCCTTGGGCGTGCGCGTCAGCGTGCATCCCCGCGCCGAGATCTGTGATGCGTTGGCCAAAGAGCTCGTCGCGTTCGTTGCCGCCGTGATGCCGAACGAGCCCGCGCTCGCCGGAAAGTACTATTTCGACACGCCGCCGGACTTCGTCTTGATCGCGCGCGCGGGCGAGCGCATCGCAGGGATTCGCGTGCTCGTTCGGCGCGTCGTCTGGCTCGAAGGACGCGAGGTGCAGCTCGCCGGCATCGGCGTCGCCGTGCATCCGGATCATCGCGGCAGGGGGGTCGGCACGGCGCTCACCCGGCGGGCGTTGGAGATCGCGGAGCAGCAAGGCGCCGAGCTCGTGCTTGCGTTTCTATTGAATAGAAATGCGGAGTCCCTGCTCGCACGCTACGGTTTTCGCCGCTTGAACGCGGCGGTCAGCTACTTGGACTCGAAGAGCGGCGGGCTCGTGCAGGAGACGATGCCGGGCTACGCGAAGGGGCTCCGCGGGAGCGCGATCGTCGACGAGATCGAAGCGCGGGGGACGCTGCATCTCGGGGCGGGGACTTGGTGAGGGAGAGAGCGGGAGCGGGAGCCGGCGCGGGTGCGCTGCTAGACGGGTGCCTCGTCTTCGCGCGGTCTTTTTCGTAGGTTGTTGAAAAAGGGTAGCGACGCGCCGTCCGGGACGAAGAGTGATCGCTTTGGCGACGTGAATTCCGCTGCGCCAGGATTGCCATCTCCCCCGCGCTGAACCAAGGTGCTCGACGCAATGCTCGTGCGTCTTCGTCACACGCTGCTCGGGAGCGAGCTGCTCGCTGCGGGAGAGGACAGCGCGACGGCGCTCGAGACGGGTTGGTTCTTGCGCTTGCGCTGGTGGGTCGCCGCGGCCCTCGCGGTCGCTTTGCTCACAGCGCGCTTCTTGCTCGAGCTGTCGCCGCCGCTGCTCGGTGGCTTCGGCGTCATCGCTGCCGCCGTGATCTCGAACTTGGCGGCCGCGCGCTGGGCAAAGGAGTGGCCGCCGTTTCGACTGCGAGGCGTGCTCCTCGTCGCCGACACCACTCTGCTCACCATCATGCTTCAGCTGACCGGCGGCCCTTCGAACCCGTTCAGCCTCGTTTACCTCGTGCATGTCACGCTGGCCGCCGCGTTGATCGACGCGCGCTGGACCTGGATCATCGCTGGCTATTCGATCACCGCCTACGGCGCGCTCTTTTTTTTCGCCGAGGGCAGCGGTGATCACCACCACATGAGCGGCGAAGAGTACGCCACCCACCTGCGCGCCATGTGGCTGGCGTTGGCGCTCGCCGCGATCTTCGCCGCCTACTTTGCCACGCGGCTTTCCTCGGCGCTTCGTGCGCACGCGGCTCGCTCGGCCGAGCTCGGCAAACGAGAGGCGGCCGCGCGCCGCATGATGAGCATGATGACCTTTGCTGCCGGAGCGGCCCACGAGCTCGGCACGCCGCTCGGCACCATCGGCCTCGTCGCGTCCGAGCTGGAGCGCGTGTTCGCCGAACGCCAACGCATGGCGGCGAGCCCACACGCCGCGAGTGAGCTCGAGGATGTCCAGCTCATCGGACGAGAGGTGGCGCGCTGCCGCCGGATCCTCGACCGCATGCGCCCCGAGCTCGCCGAGTCGCCGCCGCGCGAGCACGACGCCGAAGCGCTGCTGCGTGACGCGCTGCCAGCGCCTCGCCCCGGCGTGACGCTCGAGCTCACGAGCGCAGGACCGAAGCGCATCCGCGCTCAGGCTGTCGCGGTGCAGCAAGTCGTCGGCATCGTCGTGGCCAACGCGCTCGACGCCGCCCGCGGCAGGGTTCGCGTACACGTGGAGGTAGAGCCCTCGACGCTCGTCATCACCGTGCGCGACGACGGACCAGGGATGGATCCCGCGATGCTCGCCCGTCTGGGAGAGCCGTTTTTCACCACGAAGGGCCCGGGTCGCGGCATCGGCCTCGGCTTGTTCGTCGCCAAGACGATCGTCTCCACGCTCGACGGCGCGTTGACGCACGAGTCCGCGGAAGGCCAGGGCACCACCGCGACGGTCCGCCTCCGCATCGAGGTGATCGCATGAGCGCAGAAGCCTTCTTGTTGGTCGACGACGACGCAGTGTTCAGGTCGCGCCTCGCCCGCGCCTTTCGCGAGCGTGGCTACGATGTGCGCGAGGCCGCCACCGTAGAGCAAGCAGAAGCGGCGGCGTGCGAGGACTCGCCCGAGTTCGCCGTCCTCGACCTGCGCTTGGCCGAGGGCTCCGGCCTCGACGTGGCGCGCCGCCTGCTCGAGATCGATCCGGCCACGCGCATCGTCATGCTGACGGGGTACGGCAGCATCGCCAACACCGTGCAAGCGATGCGGCTAGGTGTCGTGGGCTACCTGACCAAGCCCGCCAGCGTGGACGACATCCTGCGCGCGCTCGAGCTGCTGGCGCCCGGCGCCGCTGCCGAGGAGACGGTGCCGTCGCTCTCACGCGTCGAATGGGAGCACATCAATCGCGTGCTCGAAGACTGCGGCGGAAACGTTTCGGCCGCAGCGCGGATCCTCGGGCTGCACCGACGCTCGCTGCAGCGAAAACTCCAGCGCTATCCGTCCGCGCGTTGATCAGAGGGTGGTGTCGAAGGCCACGGTGCCAAGCGTCGCGCCGCCGCGCGAGAAAGTGAGCGTGGTGAGCCACTCGCCGGTCATGGAGAACGAGACTGTGCCCACGTAGGTGCCGTCTCCTTGCGAAATCGGCGTGACGTTGCCGGACGAGCCGTGCCCCATGGTCGGCATCTCCGGGACCATCTCTATCTTGAGGTCCGTGACCGGCGTGAAGGTCATCATCCCGTCCATGCGGTGGACGGTGAACGTGACCTCGTTCAGCCCCACCACCGGCGCCGTCGCGAAATGCATGGCGACGAGGTGCTTCTGAGTCATGCCCATCGGCGCTTCGACGCTGAAGCTCTTGACGCGGTTCGAGGCGGCGACCTCGAGGTCTTTGAGCTCCACGGTGATGGCGTCGCGGCCCTCGCCTTGCGGAACGTCCACGCGCACGCGCCACGAGCCCATCTCTCCGCTCGCCATGCTCAGCACGAGGCGAGACGAATAGAGCCCCTCGTCCACGAGCTCTAGCTCACCTACCACCGGGGCGCTGTGCTCCTTGCCGCTGCTCATGCTCATGATCGGCACGAGCGTGGGCGCGAGGTCGCTGCGCAAGGCTCCGGTCGCGCTCTCCGTCACGCGCAGATAGACGCGATTCAGACCCACGCTCAGCGGCGCGTCGCTCAGCAGCTCGAAGCTCAGCGCCTCCGTCGCCTGCGCGGCCAAGGCAGACAACCTCGGCCCCGGCGCAGGGCCCGAGCGCGGCCCGCAAGCGCCCACCAAGAGAGAAAGGATCAGCGAGATGACCGTCGTTGAAGCGCGCATTTTTTACTCCGTCACCGCGCGCGCCGACTCGCCCACCGCGGGCGCGCCATGACAACGCGTGGTCTTGCTAGCAAAGAGCGATCGCGTGATGGCGCAGCCATACACAGGCGCGCGAAGGAGCGGCGGCGCCGCGCCCGAGAGCAACGCCGCGAGGGCGTCCTCCGCGTAGGCGCGACGCCCCGGCTCTCCTGGCTGCCGCTCGTTGTCGAGCCAGCCGAGAAAACGCAGCGCGCCCGCGTCGTCCAAGATCGCCACCGTGGGCGTGCTGGTCGCGCCGAGCGCCGCGGCCACGCTTCCGTCTTCGTCTCGATAGATGGGAACGGCGACACCGCGCGCGCGCGCCGCGGCGACGATGTCCGCCATGGCTTCGCCGGCGTTGCTCGCGACACCCACCACGCGCGCGCCGGGATAGCCGGCGGCCAGCGCGTCCACCCGCGCCTGATAACGCTGCACACACGGACAGCCCGCGCTCCAGAACACGACGACGAGCGCGCGTTGATCCTGCCAGAGCGACGCGAGCGAGATCGTGTTGCCCTGCGCGTCAGTGAGCGCGAGCGATCCTTCCTCCTTCGGCGGGCTCCGAGCGCCGGTGGTTGCGCACGCCGACGCCAAGAGCAGTAGCGCGCCGCTGAGCCGCGCTGCGCTAGAAGTAGCCATAACGACCTCCGAGGTTGAACGACACCCGCGCGTCGCGGTTGGCGCCGAAGCCCCCCGGCCAAACGCTGCTCGAGATGCTGCCGAGGAGCGTCCAATGTGGCTCCACGCGCCACGACAGCGAGGCCGCCACGGTGAAGGCGTAGGCCTCGGATCGCGCGACGAGTGCGCCGTTGATGCGCACTGGGCCTTCCCACTCGGCTTGCAGCGCGAGGCTGGCGACGAGCTTACCCGGCACGAGCTCGCGACCGCCCGATAACATCACCGACACGAGCGGGCCGTAGAGCTGCCACTCGCGGGTGTCGCTCCGTCGAAAGCCGAACGGCACGCTCACCGCGGCGTCCAAGCGCAAATACCAGGGCAGCCACGTGTACTCCGTCTCGAGCGCGAAGGTGAGCACCCATGCGCCGCGTCCGGTGACGCCGGCGCCCAAAGGCCCCGAGACTTGCTCGGCGCGTCTGCCGCTCGGCGCGGTGACGAGCGCATGAAACGCCAACGACGGTAGCTCTCGGAATTGTCCGGGCGAGAGAGCCTCCACGCGTGCGCCCGCCTGCACGTCGCCGAAACCGCCCGCCACCTGGTACATCCCCGCGCTCGACCGATCGTTGATCCGCAGCGGGACGCGCGCAGAGAGTTGCAACCGTTCGATCACGCGGACCATCGCGTAGGGCTCGAAGGTGGTGAGGCCGTCGGCGAAGCGGCCGTCATAGAGGCGCAGCTCGCGCGACGAGCTCCACTGGCCGACGCTCCGCGCGTGCCCGACGAAGAGCCCGACGGCGAAGTCCTCCCAGACGAGGAGCCTCCCCACCCCGAAGGCGGAGGCGGAGACGCAACAGGCCGCCGCCTGCGCGCTGCGCGCGGTCGCCGCTGTCGCGAGGAGCGCGATCAGCATTGCGATGCGACGCAGCGTCGACGAAGCGTAGAGGTTCACGATCGCAAACTAGACGCGTCGTGGCCAGCTGAACATGCGGTTTATTGTCGCAGGCCAGGTCGAGACGATCGGGTGTTGTCGAACAGCGCCAAGCCTTCGATGCCGCGCCGACGATGATGATGGCGGAACAAGCGAGCGACATGATCTCGAGCCGCGCGCGCGAAGAGACCGAGGAAGCGGCCCCCGTGCCGCTCGCCGCCATCCGAAGGTGAAGCGGCGCAGCTTTGCGGCTATCCTCGACGCAATGCTGACAGCGTTCTTCCTCATGGCGGTCGCGGCAGATGGCGGTTGGGAGCTCGCCCGCGATGACGGCCGCAACGTCATCGAGCGACGCCGGCAGTCAGATGGTTTGATGGAGCTGCGCGCGTCGACGACGACCGATCTGGCGCCGGCCACCGTGGCGACCGCCTTTTGGAACCGCCGCGTCGCGTCGGTGAAGGCGATCAAGAAGTACGAGATCATCTCGCAGACCGACGTCGAAAAGGTGCTCTATCAGCAAGTGAAGATGCCGATCGTGAAGGATCGCGACTGGACCGTGCGCATCACGCGCTACGCCGATCCGGCAAACGAGCTCTATCAGTTCTTCTCGCGCTGCGATTCGAGCGCCGGGCCAGCCGAGAACGACGACCACGTCCGGGTAATGCGCTGTCACTCCGAAGTGACGATCGAGCGTATCGAGGGCGGACGCACGCGCGTCTCGTACATCACCTTCGCCGATCCCGCCGGGAAGATCCCACACTGGATCGTCAACATGCTCGCGCCGAAGGCCGCCGCGGCGTTCCTCGACAAGCTGCTCGAGGAGTCGCGTGGGTTCGTGGCCGCGACGCCGTAGCCTGCTATGCTCGCGGAATGAACACTGCCTACCTCGTCGGTCTTCTCTTCAGCGTCGTCGCTGCACCACCGGAAGTCACGAGCCTCGAAGATGCGCTGAAGAAGCCTGCGGGCGTCGTGCGTCTGAACCTCACGCGCAAGAACGTGGCGGCGATTCCGGCGGATGTTCAGAAGCTCAAGAAGCTGAAGGAGCTCGACCTCAGCTACCTGCCGATCGAAGACCTTCCGAAAGAGCTTGCGGCGCTGGACAAGCTCGAGGTGCTCGTCTTGCGCTGCACGGGCTTGAAGAAGCTGCCCGACGTCGTCGCGGAGCTGAAGGGCCTGAAGGTGCTCGACGTGTCGGCGGCGCAGGACTGCGACGACTCGTTGAAGGCGAGCAAAGAGACGCTCGCGCTCATCGGCAAGATGACGGGGCTGAAAGAGCTGCGCATGCCGATGATGCGCCTGAAGACCGTGCCGGCGGAGATCCTGAAGCTCACCGCGCTGCGCGCGCTCGATCTGTCGTACAACGATCTTTCGGCGCTGCCGCCGGCGATCTCGGGGCTGAGCGAGCTCGAGGATCTGAACCTCGCCGGCAACGAGATCGCCAAGTTCCCGGCGGAGCTCGCGACGCTGAAGAAGCTCGCGTTCCTCAACCTCAGCGAGCAGCGGGAGAAGAAGCTGAAGACCGTCGGCGCCGAGCTCGGCGGCATGGTCACGCTGCGCACGCTCGATCTGACGGCGAACGACGTGGCGGCGTTGCCGACGGAGATCTCGGCGCTGAAGAAGCTGACGAAGGTGCGGCTGTCGGGAAATCCGCTCACGGACGATCAGATCGCGGCGCTGAAGAAGGCGCTGCCGAAGACCAAGGTCGAGTTCGAGTAGCTGCAAACGCCGCTCTCGGACTGATCCAGCTTGCGCGGTGCGATCAAGCCGCCGGCGCGTGTAGCTGGCGCAGCGCGCTCATCACCGACGCGTTCGCGCCCCACGCCGTGCGCATGCTCGCCGCCGTGCGCGGGCCGAAGATGCCGTCGACCGTGCCGACGTCGCAGGCGCCGTTCTGGAGCAGCACCGTTTGGATGGCGCGGATCGCGCGGTTCAACGCGCTGCGGGTGCTCGGGTTCATCGTGCCGGTGACGGTCACGCCGAGCAGCTGTTGCAGCTCGCGCACCTGCGTGGCGTTGTTCGGGTCGAAACCGAGGCCGGCGTTGACTTCGGCGCTCCGGCGGCGTTCGAAGGCGATGCCGCGGCGGCGACCTTCGACGATTGAGCAGCCGGCGCGCGGCGGCGGCGGCTCCGGACGAGCGATGGCGGCAGGCACCTCGCAGACGGCGGGCGGCGGCGCCTCCATGACGTCGACCGCGGGCGGCGCGACGATGGTCGAGACGGCGGCTTCGACGCCGGGCTCGTTGGTGCAGACCGCGAGCTCGGCAGGGAGCTCGGCGGCGGCCGGAGCGATGCAGGTGGCGTAGAGCGGATTACAAGTCATGAGCGACCTCCAAGAAAGGTATCGCCAAGACCTTCACTGCAGGCGCGGGCGCGGCGCACGGAGACCCCGACCTTTGCCGCCCCAACGTCAACGTTCTTTGACGTCCTTGCTCACGCCGGGCTAAGCGCCGCGCGCATCATGACCGCCATCGCCAACGTCGCCATCTCGAAGAAGGGCCTGCAGCGCCTGCGCCAGGGCTTCGTGTGGATCTTCCGCTCGGATCTCGACGGCAAGACCGACGCCGAGCCCGGCGCCATCGTCAAGGTGATCGATCGCGGCAACAACTTCTTGGCGTACGCGTTCTACAGCCAGAGCGAGCTCGCGCTGCGGGTGCTCACGCGTGAGGACCGCTTGCCCGATCGCGCCTTCTTCGGCCGCCGCTTGGACGAAGCGATCGCCCGTCGCGCGCGCTACTTTCCGAAGAGCCGCGACGCGATGCGCGTGGTTCATGGCGAGGCCGACATGCTGCCTGGGTGGCTGGTCGACAGGTTCGGCGACGCCCTCGTCGTGCAGTCGATGTCGCTCGCGAGCGATCAGCGGGAGCCGATGCTCATCGAGCTGCTGATCGAGCGTTTCAAGCCGCGCGCCGTCGTCTTTCGCGACGACGGCATGACGCGCGAATACGAAGGCCTCGACGATCGCAAGGGGCTCGCCCACGGCACCGACGCGCGCGCGGCGTTTCACGAAGGGGAGATCGCGTTCGAGATCGATCTGCTCGCCGATCAAAAGACCGGCGCGTTCCTCGATCAGTACGAGAACCACCTGCTCGCGGCGGAGTACGCCAAGGGCGAGGCGCTCGATCTCTTCTGCTACCACGGTGGCTTCGGGCTGCAGATGGCGAAGCGGGCGGCGCGCGTCACCTGCGTCGATCAAAGCGAGCTCGCCGTCAGCCGCGTCAAGGCGAACGCCGAGCGCAACGGCCTCGCCAATGTGACGGGCGTCGCTGCGAACGCGTTCGATCTCTTGCGCGAGCACGAGCAGGCCGCGCGCCGCTTCGACACGATCGTGATCGATCCGCCGGCCTTCGCCAAGCGCAAGAGCGCCATCGAGGCGGCGTACCGTGGCTACAAAGATCTCAACATGCGGGCGATGCGCTGCTTGGAGCCCGGCGGGATCCTGATCTCCTGTTCGTGCTCGGCGAAGATGACGCGCGACTTGTTCGAAGAGATGTTGATCGACGCGAGCCGCGACGCCAAGCGCCGGATGCTCATCCTCGAGCGGCGGGGCGCGTCGCGCGATCACCCGGGCCTCGCCGGCGTGCCGGAGACCGAGTACTTGAAGTGCTTCGTGCTGCAGGCGGTCGACTGACGTTTACCCCAGCGTTCGTGTTAGTCGGCTCGTATGCTCCACGCTCTCGCGCTCGTATTGTCTCTCACAGCGGACGACGGTCGCGTCGAAGTGCCGCTGCAGAAGTGGGAACAGATGCAACAAGAGCTCGCCCAGCGCGCCGAGCTCGAGAAGCCACCGCTGCCGGTCGCGCAGCTCGAGCGGCGCATCGACGGCACCTTCAAGCGCGGCGTCTTCACCGGCGACCTCGTCGCGCGGTTTCGCTACTTCGGCGGCGGCGGCCACGCGCGCGTCCCGGTGATCGACGGCACCGCGGCGGTGGCGTCGGTGACCTTGAACGGCAAGCGCACGTCGCTCCTGAAGGAAGGCGACATGTACACCGTCGGCCTCTCCGAGCCCGGCGTTTACGAAGTTCGTGCGCGGTTCTTGTGGGGCAAGGAGCAAGATCGCTTCGCGCGGCGGCTGCGCTTTCGCGTGCCCGAGGCCGGCACCACGGCGGTGAGTGTGCTCTTGCCGGAACCAGACATCGAGGCGCGGCTCGCGAAGGGGGCGATCGCAGCGCAGACGAATGCGCAAGGCGGCACGCTGCTGAAGACGCACTTGGACGCCGCCGGCCGCTTCGATCTCACCTGGGCGCGCAAGCTGACGCACAAGGGGCAGGCGAAGGCGCGGCTCGAAGCGCGGCAGTACACGGTCTTCTCCCTGCAAGATGCCGTGACGAGCGGCGTGTCGGTGTTCGACGTGAGCGTGCTCGAGGGCGAGACCGATCGCGTGGATCTGTTGGTGCCGCCGGGCGTCGAGGTGTTGCGCGTCGAAGGCGAGGCGGTGCTGCAATGGCAGAGCGATCCGCGCGCGCCCGAGCTCTCCGTCTTGCTGCGCTACCTGCTCGAAGGAACCACGCGCATCGCGGTGCACTTTCAATATCCGTCGGACGCGAAGGGCGCGACGCTGATGCTGCCAACGGCGAAGACGGCGACGCTCACTGCCGGCGCGCTCGGTGTGGCGGCGGCCGGAGGGCTGGCTGTGTCTGTCCGATCAGCGGAGCAGGCGACCGCGCTCGAAGCGCACGACATCCCGCCCGAGCTCAACGAGCTCACGAACGCACCGCTCGCGCTCGCTTACACCCACACGGCGGCGCCGAAGATCCAACTCGGCCTCGTTCGTCAGGAAGACGTGGCGGTGACGAGCACCGTCATCGATGAGCTGCAGGCGTCGACCGTCCTCATCGAGAGCGGCCGCGAGATCACCAAGATCAAGCTGCGCGTGAGAAACAACGCGCGCCAGTACTTGAGCGTCGTGCTGCCGAGCGCCGCCGAGCTCACGCATTCGCTCGTCGACGGTCAGGCGGTGCGCCCGGCGGTCAGCGGGGCCAACACCTTGCTCTTCCCCTTGCGGCAAAGCGAGAAGCTCGGCGCCGGCAAGACGAAGAGCCACGCCGTGCGCGACGGCGAGACGCTGAGCAGCATCGCCAACCTCTACTACTCGGATCCGACGAAGACGCGCTTCTTGCTCGAGCACAACACCGACGTGCTCGCCGACGAGAACGATCTGCAGGTCGGCAAGGTGCTGCGCATCCCGCAAAAATCCGGCGCCGTCGTCGAGGAGTCGAGCTTCGTCATCGAGCTCGCGTACAAGCAAAAGAGCGCGAGCATGGGTTGGCTCGGGCGCCGAGAGATCGCGCTGCCCAAGCTCGACGTGGCGATCACCGACGCGACTTGGCACGTGTATCTATCGCCCGAGCTCGAGCCGCTCTCGTTCGCGTCGAACTTGGTGCAGTACTCGGCGATTCGCTACGACCCCCTGCGGCGCTTGCGCGACTTTCTGCGACTTGGCGCCAAGAACGCCTGGGCCGGGGGCGGCTATCAGAGCATCTTGAAGCAGCGGCGCGGGATCTGGGAGGCCGAGGTCGAGCGCAAGAACGCCGCGAGCGACGCCGTGCTGACGACCTTTCCGCTGGTCGGCGAGCGCTACCGCTTCAAGCGCCTGTTGCTGAAGGAGGAGCAGCCACAGCTCGCCGTCGTCTACGTCGCGCGTGAGATCGCGGCGGCCATCCCGTGGATCGTCTTCCTCGCGAGCGCGGCCGTCGTCCTCTTCGTGCGCCGGCACCGGCGTTGGTTCGCGCGGCCGGTTGCCCGCGCTGGCGCCGCGGGCCTCGCCTTGCTCACGCTCTTCCTTGCGCACTACTTTCTCGGCGTGCATCGGCGCGTGCTCTGGGGCGTCGATCTCGCGCTCCTCCTGTCTCTCCTCGCTGACGCCCGCCTCGGGTTTCTGGCGAAGGCGGCGCCCTACGCGGCGTCGCCCTGGCGCCTCTTCGAGCTCGTCAGCGTGCGCAACTGGCTCTTGCTCGTCGGGCTTTGTTGCGGCGTCCTCGTCATCCTGAGCTACCCGCTCTTGCTTTCGACCTTCACCCTCGTCGCGCTCGGCTTCCTGAGCTATCGTCGCGCGCGCTTTTTGCCCGCCGCCGCGGCGCTCTTGTTGCTGTGGGCGCCGGACAACCTGCGCGCGCAGGACGACGACGTGCAGAGCGATGACGCGCAGTTCGGCGAAGAGCCGCCCGAGCCCGCCCCAGAGCCGGCGGCAGAAGACGCGCAGCCGGCCGGCAAGAACGACGCGGCCTTCGATCAGCTCATGGAGCAGAACGAAAATCGCCGCCCGGTGCCCCGGCCGTCGCCGCAGGCGTTGGTGGCGCCGAGCGAAGGCAAGGCCACGGTGCCGCTCGTCGAGTACATGCGCGTCGTGCGCGCGCTCGAAGCGGCGCGCAAGAAGGACACGGTGAACCCCGGGCCGGCGGTCGTGCTCGGCGCGGCAGACTATTCCGGCGAGGTGAAGAACGGCGCGCTCGCGTTGACCATGCGCCTGCAAGCGACGCTCGGGCAACCCGGGCGGTGGAAGAGCGTGCCGCTGATTGGCGAGTCGGTCGTGCTCGCGAGCGCCAAAGACGAGCACGGCCAGGCGCTGCCGATCGTGCGGCAAAACGGCTACCACGTCTGGCTCACGCAAGCGGCCGCCGAGACCTCGTTGACGGTAGAGCTCCTGGTGCCCGCACGCGGCCCTCGCGGCTCGATCGAGTACGACTTCCCGGTGCCGCGCACGCCGGTGACGCACGTGCGCACACACTTTGCGCAAGCGGGGCTCGAGCCTCGCCTCGACGCCGCGGTGCAAGCCAAGGTGGAGCGCAGTGGCGCCGGCACGACGCTCGACGCGACGCTGCGCCCGACCACGCGGCTGCACCTCGTCGGCTTTCGTGAGGTCGCGGACGCCGGCGGCCAGAAGGCGAAGGTCTACGCCGAGACCTTGAACTTGCTCTCGGTCGACGCCGGCAGCCTCGAGCTCTTCAGCGTGCTGCGCTACACGATCCTCTACGGCGGCGTGAAGGACTTTCACGTGCTCGTGCCAAAGGGGTTCACCGTCGTCTCGGCGGAAGGAGAGGGCGCCTTTCGCTATGTCGTCGAGGCGAGCGACGCAGGCACGCTCGTCCGCGGCGAGACCGAGCTGCCGATCAGAAACGCGTACGAAGTGTCATTGCGCCTGCGCCGGGAGCTTCCGCGCGCGACCGACGAAGCGCTCAGCATCGACGCGCCCTTGCCGCGGCCGCAGCGGGTCGAGCGTGACGCCGGCTGGCTCGGCATCGAAGTGCCGGGCAAGCTGCAGCTGCAAGAGAAGGCGATCGCCGGCGTGCTTCCCGTCGATGTTCGGCAACTACCGCCAGACATGGTCGAGAGCTCGGTCAGCCCTATCTTGAAGGCCTATCGTTACCACGCGGCCGACGCGGCGGTGACGCTCGCGGCGACGCGGCTGCCAGAGAAGGACCCGAAGGGCGCGTCGATCGACCGCCTCGTCGCGTCTTCGCTGCTCTCGCCCGAAGGCACGCTGCTGACCGATCTGAGCGTCACCTTGCGCAATCGCCTGCGCCCGAGTCTGGTGCTCGCGTTGCCCGAGGGCGCCACCGTGGTGTCGGCGCTGATCGACGGTCAGCCCGTCAAGCCGAGCCGAGATGCCGGCGGACGCTTGACCTTACCGCTCGTGCGCTCGGGCGGCGACGATCGCCTGCGGCCCTTCACGGTGCAGCTCGCGCTCGAGCAGAACGTGGGCCGGCTCGGATGGATAGGCCGCCCCACGCTCGCGCTGCCGAGCGTCGATCTGCCGATCTCGTCGTTGCGCTGGGTGGTCTACGTGCCCGAGCGCAACGTCTATTCGCGGCTCGAAGGCGATCTGGACGGCCAAGTGCTCGCCGGAGAAGCGAGCTGGCACCAGCCGTCGACGCACAGCGAAGTGCTGCGCGCCCAGGCGACCGTGGCGCCGCTCGCCCGCGCGGGCCTGAGCGCGCCTGCGACCGGCGGCGGCGGCGCGATGTCGGTGCGCCCGGCGGTGCCGCACGTGGGCCGCCCGCTCGCGCACCGGCGTTTTTGGATCGAGAATGATCAGCCGATGACGGTGCATTTTTGGTACCTGCGCAACGCGCTCACGCTACCGATCGGGTGGCTGTCGGCGCTGCTCGTTGCCGTCGCTGTGGCGGTGGTGAGCTTGGTCAACGATCGCCGGCGGCGCTTGGCAGGAGCGACGCTCGCCGTGCTCTCGTGCATTCCCGCTTACAAGCTCATCGGCAGCGACGCGGTCGTGCTCGCGCTGCTCTGCGGCGGCCTGTTCGCGGCGGCGCGGCGCGGCCTGCTTCAGCGTGCATGGACGAGCTTCATCGGCGAGGTGCGCGCCATGCCGCAGCGCTTCGCCGCAAGGGCGCGGCCGCAGCGGACCAAATGGCAATGGCTCATGCATGCGGCCGTCACAGCCGCGATGGCGGTGACGGGTTGCTTCTTCATCATCTTGTTGCTGCGCGTCGTCTGGCTGCTTGGCCGCCCGCTTTGATTCACTTCTTGAACAACTTACTGAAGATCCCGCCGCCCCCGTTCTTCACCGGCTGATGCTTGCCGCTGTCGGCGCGCATCGCCATCAAGCGAAGCTCACGCTGCGCGTTGATGTTCTTCGGATCGAGATCCAAGCACTTTTGAAAGTTATTGCGGGCCTTCTGGTTCTCGCCTTCGGCCTTGTGGATGCGGCCGAGGCACTCGAAGGCCCGTGCGAGCTGTGGCTGGATCTCGATCGCTTTATGCACCGCGGCGATGGCTTCAACCGCCTTGTGCTCGGCGGAATAGAGCGCCAGGCCGTACAAGGCCCAAAATTCGGCCTCGCCAGGGTTGATCTCCTTCGCCAGCGTGAGCTCCTTGAGCGCGCCTTGGAATTCGCCGCGGGTGAGCAGCGCGTCGCCGCGCTTGAACGCCGACTCGGCGCGCATAATCTCGCTGACGTCGGTCGGGAGCCCCTTCTTCTTTCGGTCCATGATCGCGTCGTAGTCGCTGCGCTTCCGTGGATCGGAGAGGGTGTTGAACGCGTCCGAGACCTTGCCGAAGAGGCTCTCGAGCTGCAGCTTCGCCTCTTCGCCGAGATCGAGCTTGCCGTAGCGGTCGGTGTGCCAGAGCTTGGCGAGGTCGAAGTACTTCTTCTTGATCTCGTCGGCGCTCGCCTTCTCGCCCACGCCGAGCACCTCGTAATGCCCCTGCGTCTTCTGCTTCTCGAACGCCTCGCGGATCTCTTGGCGCGCTTTGGCGACCTGCGGATCGAGCGCGACGTCGCTGATCTCGTCGCGTGCGAGCAGCGCCAACGTGTCGACGAGCTCGCCCTTCATGCGCGTACGCAGGCCGGGCTTCGACGTGAGCTTGTAGCTCCCGCTCTCCTCGCTGACCGATTGTGTGATCAAGAGCTCGACGAGCGCGCGCAAGGTGTCGACGGCGTCCTTCTCGGAGACCTTGCCGCTGTCGATCGCCGCGAGCTCGAGCGGGAGCTTCTTGTCACGCGCGACCTGCAGGATCACTGCCTTGTCTTCGGCGCGCAGCAGCCGGCGGGTGACCAGGAGATCGGTCAAGCTCTCGCCGGGGACGCTGCTCTGGGCTGAGAACGGCTTGCCCTCGTCGAAGAACACCCGGCGCTTCTTCGTCGCGAGGTCGAAGTCGACGAAGCCGCTGAAGCGCTCGCCGAGCAAGCGCATGAAGAAGCGGCGGACGCTCTCTCCGCCCTGAAACTGTGCCGACTCGGGGATGGCCATGCCGTCTCGAAGGCTCCGTTTCCTTGCTACGTAGGAGGCGTTGCGTTAGACCGCGAGCAAGTGCGAGTCAAACCACTGATCGCCTCCGTGAGCGTGCTGCTCGCCTTCGGGGTGACTCTGACCACGGTGTTCTCCGCGAAGAGCGCGACGCAGATCGAAGATCTCCGCGCCGACATCGAGCGCAAGCAACAAGAGAACGAACGCCTCGCGCGCGAGATCGACGAGATCAAGACGAAGCTCCGCGCGCTGAACGAGCGGACCGACGTGAAGGAGAAGCTGATCCGCGAGGACACCGGCTTCGTGCGCGCCGACGAGCTCTTGTTTCAATTCAAGGACAAGGACGGTCCGAAGTCGGAGCCGGGGTCGCCTTGAGAGAAATGACAGATCGCGCGCGCACCAATGCGACCAATGCGACCAATGCGACCAATGCGAACGACGACGCCGATGAGCTCGCCCGTGAGCCCGCCGCCGCGCCGCTTCCCGAGCGCGGCCTGTTTCGCCCAAAGGGCTTGCTGGGACGGGCGCCGAAGCCGCGTTGGCCGGCCGTGCAACGCATGGCGATCACGCTCCTGCGTAGCGTCGCCGCGGCGTTCTCGCGCACCGCGGCCGGAATGCTCGCGTTTCTTGCTGTCCTTTATATGGCCCTCTCCGGCAGGCTGCGCTCGCCACTTCCGAGCGAAGCGCTGATCGTCTTCGCCGGTGTGTGGTTTGCGCTGCTCTGGCGCACCTTTGCCATCTACGCCGCGGCCATCGAGCGCGGCGCTCTTTCCAGGGAACGCGCCTTCACCCGCAGCGCGCAGCTCGAGCTCGGGCTCCTGTTCATCGCCGCGACGGCGAGCCTCACCGCGACCCTCGGCGGCTACGGCGGCCCGCTCTATCCTTTGTTCTACGCGCTCGTCGCGTACTTCGCGGTGTTCCTCCCGTGGCAAGAGGCGTCAGCGCTCTTTCTGCTGATGATCGGGCTCGAAGCGGCGCACACCTTCGTCGCGGGGGGCGGGCGGGTCGAGACCTTCGCCTCGCACGCGACCTTCAACGCCTTCTTCGCGGTGCTCTACGCGGTGTTTCTGCGCGGCGACATCGCCCAGCGCCGCTTCCAAGTCCGCTCCAGCGTGACGCGCGAGCTCGACGCCGTGTTCGAAGACGCCCGTGAGTATCGCTTGGTCGGCGCGCTGCACGTGCATGACGAAGGCATCAGCGAAAAGCGGCGCATCTTGGGCTCGGTGTCGGCGGTGCGGGAAGCCCTCTTCAACCTGCTCGTCGTCGGCGAGAAGGCGCTGCGCCCGCGCAACCTCGCGGTCTTCGTGCTCGATCCCGCCGGCGCGCTCTTACACATGAAGGAAGTTCGGGGCTTCGGCGAAACGCTCGCCAAAGATCCGGTGCCGGCCAAAGAAGGCGTCTTCGGCGGCATTCTGACGAAGAAGGCGCCGCTGTGCTTGACGCGCCTCCACGCGTACCGCGGGCTCGCGTACTACGCGCCGGGCGAGATCGCCGCCGACGCCGTCACCGACTTCATGGGCGTGCCGATCTTCGAAGGCGAAGGCGGCCACAACGATCGGCACGTGCGCGGGGTCATCGTCTGCGATCGCACCGACGGCGACGCGTTCTTGCCGCAAGAGCTCGACTTGCTCGAGGCGCTCGCCCGCGAGGTGGCGCGGACGCTCGAGGTCGAGCGGCTCTTCGCGCAGATGGATCGCGAGCGCCGCGGCCGCGAGAAGTTCTTCAAGGCGAGCGCCGCGTTTGCGTCGACGCGAACGATCGAAGACGTGGCCGAAGCGGCGATGGCGTCGGCGAGCTCGCTGTGTGAGCCGGCGATCATGTGCCTGACGACGTGCAACGCCGATCAAAGCGAGCACGCGGTGCGCGCCGTTCGCGGCAAGCTCGCGGACTCGGTGACGCCGGGCGCGCTGCTCCGCGATTCGAGCGCGCTCGTGGCGACGGCGCTGAAGACGAAGAGCGTGCTGCCGTTGCCCGGCGTGCCGATCGGCGAGCACAGCCTGTTCGGCAAAGAGATCGCCACGTCCGGGCTCAGCGCCGCGCGGGTCTTCCCCTTGTTCGCGCAAGCGGAGCCCATCGGTTGCTGGGTCGTCGGGCTGAAAAAGGGCCCCTTCGCCGCGAACGTCGAAGGCATGTTGCATGCGCTCTCGCAGCAGGTCGCGACCAGCCTCGCCAACGCCAAGATGAACGAGGCGATGGAGAAGATGGCGACGACCGACGCGTTGACGGGTCTCTGCAACCGGCGCTTCTTCAACCAGGTGTTCGCCGAGCGCCTCGGGCTCGCCGAGCGCTACGGCCGAAAGCTCAGCGTCGTGCTCTGCGACATCGACCACTTCAAGCACGTCAACGACACCTACGGTCACCCGACCGGCGACGCGGTGTTGAAGGTCATCTCGAAGCTCTTGGCCCAAGAAGCGCGCAAGGCCGACGTCGTCGGGCGGCTCGGCGGCGAGGAGTTCTGCGTCTTGATGTCCGAAACCGACGGCGTCGGGGCCAAGCTGACGGCGGAGCGCATGCGCGAGCGGATCATGCGTGAGACCATTTTGACGGAGCACGGCAAGCTCAAAGTGACGCTCTCGCTCGGCATCGCCACCTTCCCAGATGACGCGCCCTCGGCCGACCTCTTGATCTCGCGGGCGGATGAGGCTCTTTATAGGGCCAAGCACGGGGGACGCAATCGCAGCGTCGCCTACGGAGTCAGATGAAAAAGACTTACGTTCTGGATACGAACGTCCTCCTGCACGATCCACAGTCGCTCTTCGCGTTCGAAGACAACGACGTCGTGATCCCGATCTACGTGATCGAGGAAGTGGATACGTTCAAGAAGGACATGTCCGAGCTCGGCAGGAACGCGCGGCAAGTGGCGCGCCACCTCGATGCGATGCGCGAGCAAGGCAAGCTCTCCGAAGGCGTCGCCAACGAGACGGGCGGCCGCTTGTTCGTGGCCTATACGAGCCGCGAGCTGCAGCGGGAGTTCTTCGCCGACGGTCACATGGCCGACAACCGCATCTTGGCGACCGCACTCGAGGTGCAGACCAAGAACAAAGATCGGCCGACGATCTTCGTGACCAAGGACATCGCGCTGCGTATCCGCGCCGACGCCCTCGGCATGAAGGTCGAGGACTACGAAGCCGACAAGATGGACAGCTCCGAGCACTACTCGGGCATCATCGAGGTCGATACCGAGGGCGATCAGATCGACGCGTTCTACCGGGACGGCTTCGTCAACCTGTGGAACGCCGAGTGGAGCCCGAACCAGTTCGTGATCATCAGGAATCGCGACAACGCGAGCCACACGGCGCTCGGCAAGGTCGCGTGGGATCAGAAGCGGGTCGAGCCGATCATGCGCCTGAAGGACGGCATGTGGGGCATTCGCCCGCGCAACAAGGAGCAGTCGTTCGCCTGCGACTTGCTGATGAACGACGACATCAAGCTCGTCACGCTGATCGGCCGCGCGGGTACGGGCAAGACGCTGCTCGCGGTCGCCGCCGGCCTACAGAAGGTGACGGAAGAGAACTCGTTCCAGAAGCTGCTCGTGTCGCGCCCGGTGATGCCGCTCGGCAAAGACATCGGCTTTTTGCCGGGCGACGTCGAAGAGAAGATGTCGCCGTGGATGCAGCCGATCTACGACAACGTCGAGTTTCTGATGGGCCTCTCGCAGCGCGACAAGAAGTCCGGGCGCGGCCACCACGAGCTCATCGACATGGGCATCATCGAGATCGAGCCGCTGACGTACATCCGTGGCCGCTCGATCCCGAACCAGTTCATGATCGTCGACGAGGCGCAGAACCTGACGCCCCACGAAGTGAAGACCATCCTCACGCGCGCCGGCGACAACACGAAGATCGTGCTCGCGGGCGACCCATACCAGATCGACAACCCGTACGTCGACGCGACGAACAACGGGCTCGTCTACGTCATGAACCACTTCCGCACGCAGCGGATCGCCGGGCACGTGACGCTGTCGAAGGGTGAGCGCTCGGATCTCGCCGAGCTCGCCGCGAACATTCTCTGAGTCTCACACGCGTCGACGGTGCTTCACGGCGGGCTCACGTACAAGACGCCGAGGCACATCTCGTCGGTCGTGCCTTCGCCCCACTCGACGTCGCGCGCCACGAGCTGCTCGCCGTCATAGATCGCCTGGTTCGCTTGGCTGTTGTCCCAGTGGCACTCGAGCTTCACCGTGTCGCCGATCGGCAGCTTCACAGGCTTGTCGAAGCGATAGCTGCCTTGCCAATGAAAGTCCCAGGCGTCGATCGCCAACAAGCAGCGATCGCCGCTGCTGCCGTCGAGGCTGATGCGCCCGCGCGTGCCGAGGTTGTGCATGTGCAGGCCGGCGCTGTGGATCAAGATGCCGTTGCTGTAAGCGGCGCCCAAGAAGGGCGCGAGCAACGCGGTGTTGACGCTGAAGCTGTGCGTCGCGTCGGCGTCTCCCGCAGCGATCTTCATGCCGCCTTCTTGCAGCCACGCGGGGTTCGCGAAGGGGACCGGAAGGCGAGCAAGCGACGACGAAGAGCAGCACCCACGCAGCTTTCATGGGCTGCACTTTCTCACGCCGCGGTCCCTTTGACCATCGCCTGCATGACTTCGTGCGCCATCAGCCGATACGCCTCGCGCGCGAAGTCGACGAACGCGGCGCTGCCGAAGCCCGAGCGCTCGGCCAAACCTTCGAGCCCGTTCAAGGTGGCGACGAACTGCTCGCGCACGGTGGCCAGCGTCCACGTGCCCGACAGCACGGGCGTCGCGCGGGCTTCCTTGCGATCCTTCTCCTCGTCGATCCAATCGTCGAGCATCTGCACGAAGAGCGACACGTCGTACATCCACTCGCGGGCGCCCGGCGCTGCTTGCCGGTGCACGGGAAAAATGAGGCCGTCGATGGTGCCGAGCACGCCGGCCATGCGCCACGCGAGGCCGCTCGGATCGGGCACGCCGGTCATCGCCTTCACCTCGCTCGCCGCCCACTCGCGCACGCGCTCGATGACGCCGCCGAACGCTTCTGCATCGGCGGGCATGACGCCTTCGCCCATGGCGACTTTCAGCGCGCGCACGAGGCGGAGCGGCGGATCGCTTGGCTCGTACGTGCCGTCGAGCACGCCGTGAACGCGCCGCTCTCGTTCGGCTGGCGCGACGTCATCCATGCAGTGATCGAAGACGTGATCGACGGTGGCGATGAACATCCCCGTGATGACGATGCGCCGTCGCGTCGCCTGCGGCAGCAGATGAAAGAGCGCGCGGACGAGCACCGCCGCGAGCTTGGCGATCGCGCGCCGATCGAGGCCGAGCAAGCGGACGGGGCTCGCGATCATCGCCGTCGCGCGCGGCCATCGCGACGAGCAGATGAGCACCGTGTACGGCGCTGTCGCGTAGAGCTTGCACGTCAGAAACTCGAGCTTGTTGCCGGCCGGGATCGTTTGCAGCTCCGGCCAATGCGCGCGCACGAGCGGCATGACGTGCGCTTCGTAGCTCGTCCGCACCAGGGCGCGAATCGCCTCGGTGAAGGCGCCCATCTCCGGGTCGGGCGCGCCGATGAGCTCGTGCAACGCGCTGAAGCGCTCGGCATCGGTGAGCGCTTGAGTGGGCAGGGGCGGCGCCGGCATGTCCATCCCAGGTGCCCTAGCAAGTCGCGCTGGGTAAATCACCTGACGCGGCGCGGCGTTAGTGTCTCCACATGACGGCTTGATGACCCCTCGCGTCGTCCCGCGTGAGTCAATCATTGGCAAAGCGCGTCCCATAGCGGTAAAACCTCTTTCTAAGGCCGAGGCGAAGCCCTATCGTTTTCTAAGACCTCTTTCGCGGGAGCCGACCACAGGATGAAGCAGCTCGTGACCCAGTTCGGCGCGACAATCAGGGGGTGGCAGCGCCATTCGACGCGCCGTCACACCGTCGCGATCGTGGCTGCGTTGCTCTTCAACCTGTCGCTGCTCGGGCTCATCGCGATCAGCTTTGCGCCGCCGGATCAAAAGGCGGGAAAACGCGTTGCCACGCGGCAGTTCTCCAAGTCGGATTTTCAGAAGAACCGCCAAGCGCTGACGCCCGAGCAGTTGAAGCGGCGCCAAGAGCTGCAAAAAGAGCTCGCCGAAAAGAAGAAGGAAGAAGAGAAGAAGAAGGACCAAGAGGAGCTCGCCAAGCTCGATAACGCGCAGATCGTCGATCTGCCGGCGTCGCCCGACCAGAGCGCGCCGAAGAACGCGAAGTTCCTCTCCGAGTTCAACACGAACACGAAGAAAGAGACGAAGAGCCGGCACCGGACGAGCGACTACAAGCGGGCGACCAACGAAGTGACCGGCCTCGTGCAGCAGCCGAACCCGATGCAAGGCGACGCGGCGGCGGCGGCGCAGAAGGATCAGGCTGCGGTCCCGAAGAAGAACGCGAAGAAGGCCGAGCAAGCGGCGATGGAAGTGCCGACGGTCGAGAAGCGCGATCGGCTGGAGCTCTCGATCGACAACGCGATCGGCATGTTTCACAACAAGCAGTCGAGCGAAGAGGCGAAGGGCAACTCGAACCGCCTCCTGATCAAGCCAGGCGAGGCCGAGCAAGCCGAGCAAGAAGGGAAGGAAGAGTCGAAGGCGGCCAAGATCAACTCGCCGAAGGATTTGATCCCGAGCGTCGGCGTCCTCGCGAAGATCGCCGGCGCGCCCGCGAACGACTTCTTGCCAGACGACATCGCCGACGGTGAAGGCACGTTCCTGAACAGCCGCGAGTTCAAGTTCGCGCCCTTCTTCAACCGCCTGAAGCAGTCGGTGAGCCAGCACTGGAAGCCGTTGAATGAATTTCGCCGCCGCGATCCGTCGGGCAACATCTACGGCTACCAGAGCCGCGTCACGATCGTCAGCGTGCGCTTGAACGAGAGCGGCGAGGTGACCAACGTCGAGGTCGCCCGCTCATCCGGCGTCGACTTCTTGGACAAGGAAGCGATCAGCGCGTTCAAGCGGGCGCAGCCCTTTCCGAACCCGCCGAAGCAGCTGATGAAGGACGGCCAGACGGAGTTCACCTTCGGCTTTCATATCGAGTTCAATGCCAAGAACTTCGGCTTCGACTTCTAGCCGGCATGCCGTGATCAGGGCGCTTCGAAGGCGCCGACGCTCCATTGTCCCGTGCGCGGCGTGCCGGCGAAGTCGGTAGCGTCCTCGAGCCCGCACGAGAACCCGCCGCGGGCAGGGACGGCGCAGCCGCCGGTCGGGCCACTCGTGCCGGTCGTCGTCGAGCCTGAGACACCGCAGCCGCCAGCAGGACCGGACGGTCCAACCGAGCCGCCTGTGCGGATGCTTGCGCTGGCGGTGCCGAGCAAACGCCAATCGTTGTCGAGCAGCGTCTCGATGTCGTTGTCGCCGCCGTCGACGTCGACGAAGACTTGCGCGGGCGTGGTCGCCGGAAGGCTCACGTTGCCCGCCGCCGGCGTGTTGCCGCAATGAAGCAGCGCTTCCATCGGCGTGATGGCCGTTGGCGCCGGGTACGATCCCGACGTCTCGTTGTCGCCGACGTACAGGCCCTCCGACGGTGTCCCGATGAAGACGTTGTTGTCGACCGTGTGCGCATCTGCGTAGTCACTGCTCGGACCCGCCTGCTGCTCGACGAAGCCGCCCCAACCGAAGGTGCCAAAGAGCAGGTTGTTCACCGCGACGAGGCCACTGTTCGTGCCCATGGCGAAGGTCATGCCGACGTCGCTCATGCGTGTTCCCGCGTGGATCGTGTTGTTGGCCGCGAACATCATTCCGGCGAGCGTCGGGTTGCTGTCGACGGCGAAGCGGTTGTTTCGCCCGCGCCCCGCGCTGATCATGTTCGCGTACAGAAAAAGGTCGTTCGTTCCCGAGAAGTAAACACCGCGTGAGCCGAGATCGCCGCCACCGCCCGAGATGCGGTTGCGCCGCGCCGTCACCTTGAAGGATCCGCCGACGACGAGGCCGTTCGTGAGCCCGGGCACGTCTTGCTCTTCGATGAGGTCGTTCCCCTCGAAGGTGAGCACCCCCGCCAGGGTCACCATGTTGCGGTCGATGACGCGTGAGTCGACGGGATAGCGCACGGTGTTCCCGCGGATGTCGCCCGACCCAGAGTCGACCTCGATGCCGTCGACGCCGCTGATCACGTTGTCCTCGATCGTCACGCGAAGCGAGTTGAGCATGTGAATCCCGGCGCTGATGTCGCTCGTTGCTGTGATCGTGTTCTTAGCAATGATACCGTCGTGGCAATTGTCCATTCGCAACGCTTCGGACTTCTCGTCAGCGCCGGCGAAGTCGAACACGCCGCCGGCGGTGATCGTGTTGTTCGTGATAGACGCACTGATGTCTGCTTGCACCGCGTAGTGGATGACGTTGCCGGCCATCGTGGCGTCGACGATGAAGCCGTCGAAGAGCGGTATCGTGGTCGGCGTCACGGAGCCGCTGAAGCGCACGAGCCCCTGACCGGCAGCGAGCGCCGCGCGAATCGTCGTCGGGTTCGCGATGCGGTCGCGTGCCGTGAACGGGTTGTTGAAGCCGCCAAAAACACGGCGACCAGGCAACACGTTGACGCGCTCGCTGTACAGCCCACCGGCGACGTAGATGTCCGTGCCCGTCGCGGCGCCCGCGATCGTCGCATCGATGGAGCCCGCGGCCTGCGCCGGGGAGCTGCCGTTTCCGGTGCCGCCTTGGCGCACGAAGCGCGCGACGCCGAAGGTGAACTCTGCGCTCTCCGTCCACGCAGCGTCCGCGCAGTTGAGCACCACCGGCTTCACGCGAAAGCGATAGGTGCCCGCGCTCGTCGGCTTGGCGATCGGCAAGCCGCCGGAGTCCGTGATCGGCACGAAGTGATCCGGCGCCACGCCCGGCGATCCGCTGGGGCCGTTCGGCAGCATCTCGTCGTCGACCTCGCTGGCGAAGGCGGGCCAACCGTTCGCGTCGAACTGCATGCTCGCGGTGACGCCGACCCCGAGCACGTCGGGCGCGATCGTGCTCGGCGTGAGGGCGACGTTCGACACCCAAAACGATCGCTCGGTGCCGACGAAGCGGCCACCGCTGTTTTCGGCGATCAAACGAACGAAGCGTTGCGCCCCGAGATCGAAGGGCGCGCCGGGCGTCAAGGGCGCGTCCATCGCTAGCGCGACGGCCGCCGGTGGCCACAGCACGCCCGTCACGGCGCCGGGCCCGTTGGCGACCTGGAGGCGGTAGGTGCCTGAGTCCGGAGACCCGACGTGCACGGTGCCCGTGTGCGTCGGACACCAGCTGAGATCGAACGTGCTGATGAAGGGCGCGCGCACGGGCTCGGCGTAGTTCGACGCGCGATCGAACGCGAAGAGCGCGTAGTCCGCCGGATCGCCGCCGACCGTCACGTCGTCCCACTCGGCGCCGTCGACTGACGCGATGACGGTCGCCCCGCCGATCTCGGCGCCGATCGCGTAGGTCGTGCCGTCGCTCGGCGCCTCGGTGATCACGCCGTTCGCTTTGCGCAGGATCAACACGCCGGCGTAGTCGATGTCCGCAGGCTCGCTCCACGTCAGCAGCACGCGCGTCGAAGTCGTCCGCGTCACGACGAGCGTAGCGATCGGCGCCGGCGCCGTCGTGTCGGGCGCGTCAGCGGTGTGAAACGCGCTCGTGAAGGCTGCCGTGCTCGGCGCCGCGTTGATGCCGGTCACGGGCGCGACGCCCGCGCTCACGGTGAACACGTAATCGGTCTGCGGTAGCAGCGCGCCTGGCGCGAGCTCGAAAGTATTGGCGAGCGAGGTCGGCGTCGCCGTCAACGTGAGCGCTGCGCCGCCGGCAGGGGTCAGCGACAAACGGTCGACGAGGCTCTCAGCATCGACGTCGAAGTTGAACGCGACGATGATCAGCGCATTCACCGGCACGTCGGGCTTCTTGTCGGCCGGGGACAGATACGACACAGAGACCGTGGGAACGTCGGCGGCGGCGACGTCCTTGTGCAGGCAGAAGCCGTTGACGCAGCTCCACAGGTTGTTCGGGCAATCACCGGCGACGCGACAGCTGATCTGCGTCGCCTTGTCGGGATCGAGCCTGACGACACAAGCCGAGAGCGAGAGCAGAAGGATCGCTGCGCGCCACATCTGCTCCAAGGATAGCACGGCTCAGTCCTCGAGCATGGCCAAGAGCTCGGCCTCGCTGAGCACGCGGATCGGCGCGCCCTGGCTGATCAGCTTGTCGGCGGCCTTCTGCTTCGTCGACGGGCCGCCTTCCTTGTTGGCGCCGACGACCAAATACGTGAGCGCCTTCGTCACGCTCGACAAGACGGCGCCGCCTCTTTGCCGCACGCGCTTCTCGCCCTCGCTGCGCGCGAACGCCACCATTTTGCCGGTGAAGACGAACGACTTGCCGCTCAACGGGCCCTCGACCGGACCGCTGTCGGCGGCGAAGGTGACGTGCTTCTTCAAGCGCGCGATCAGCGGCTTCGCCGCGGCCAAGCCGTCGACCACGTTCTTCGCGATGATCTCGCCGATGCCGTGCGTCGCCGCGAGCTCGGCCTCGTCCACGGCGAGGACGGCGTCGAGCGCGCGGTAGCGATCGGCCAAGATCTGCGAGACGTGCTTGCCGAGGTCGGGCAGGCCGAGCGCGCGCAGAAAGGTGGCGAGGTCGAGCGTGCGCTTCTTGTCTAGCTCGGCGATGAGCTTCTTCGCCAGCTTCTCGCCGGAGCGATCGAGCGCCTCGATGTAGGCTTCCTTCAGCGTGTAGAGATCGGCCGCGTCGCGCACGAGCCCGCGATCGTAGAGCTGCTCGAGCACGGCCTCGCCGAAGCCGCGCAGATCGATGACCGACGCGAAGTGCACGAGCTGGCCCAAGATCGCCCACTTGCATTCGCTCGGCTTGCTGCAGAAGAGAAAGTCGCGCTCGCGCACGGTCGCCTTCCCGCAGCTCGGGCAGCGCTCGGGGATGACGACCGGCGCATCGCCCGCTTCGGTCACGTGCTCGACGTTCGGGATGACGCCGCCGCGGCGCACGATCGTCAGCTTGCAGTTGAGCGTCAGGCCGAGCTTGTCGATGTACGCCACGTTGTGCAGCGACGCCCGCGTCACCGTCACGCCGCTCAACGCCACGGGATCGACGATCGCGACCGGCGTGATCGCCCCGGTGCGCGCCACCGACCACTCGACCTCGCGCAGCGTCGAGAGCCCGGTGTCGCCTTGGAACTTGTAGGCGATCGCGTAGCGCGGATGGTGCGACGTGAGCCCGAGCCGGCGCTGCTCCTTCAGCTCGTTCGCTTTGAAGACGACGCCGTCGATCTCGTAGTCGAGCGAGGGGCGCAGCTTGCTGTAGTCGGCGAAGGCGTCTCTCAGCGCGTCTTTCTCGAGGAGCCGGTGCGGCATCTTCGCAAAGCCGAGCTCGTGGAGCCGCTCGAGCGCCTCGGCGAGCGTCTCGCTGTCGCTGCCGAGCAGATCGTAAGCGAAGAACGAGAGCGCGTACGCCGCTGACTTCCTGCGATCTTTCTGTTTGATCGCGCCGGCCGTCAGATTGCGCGGGTTGGCCATGCCTTCTTGCTTGTAGCGCTCGAACACGCTGAGCCGCATGTAGATCTCGCCGCGCACTTCGAGCGGCCCGCCGTCGATCTGCCGCGGGATGTCCGAAATCTCGAGCACGTTCTGCGTGATGTCGTCGCCGGTGAAGCCGTCGCCGCGCGTCGCCGCCACGGCGAGCTTGCCGTCGTCGCCGTAGTGGATCGCACCGGCGATGCCGTCGAGCTTCGGCATCGCGACGATCTTGCCGGCGACGTCGCCCGCCCAGTCCGCGAGCTCCTCGTCGGTGTAACACTTGTCGAGCGAGAGCATCGGCTCTTTGTGCTTGCGTTCTTCGCCGAAGTGGCGGCTCGGGCCGAGCTCCATGAGCACCGGCGAGTCCGGCGCCAACGCTTTCAAGCGGTTGACCAGCGCGTCGTAGGCGTAGTCGTCGATCTCCGGCTTTTGCTCGTCCCAGTAGAGCGCGTTGTGGCGGCGGATCTCGGCTTCGAGGGCCGTGATCTCTGGGTCCTTCTTGTTCATCGCGCCGCGAGTTCGCATACGCGGCGGCCTCCCGTCAAAAACGCGGTTGGCGGTTTTCCTGTGCGCCCGTTACGCTTGTCTATCGTGAGGCGCTTCGTAGAGCTCTGTGCGCTCTTACCGCTGCTGTTTGCGGCAAGCGCCCTGCAAGCGCAAACGC
This sequence comes from Deltaproteobacteria bacterium, assembly GCA_020848545.1. Taxonomy (GTDB): domain Bacteria; phylum Myxococcota; class JADLHZ01; order JADLHZ01; family JADLHZ01; genus JADLHZ01. The sequence continues at coordinate 134,907 of JADLHZ010000025.1, forward strand.
TCGGCCCTGGCAGCTACGCATCCTGGGCGGCGACCGGTTGTCCGGACAACGGCACGTGCACGTGGACGTCGACGGCGAGCCCACCGATCGTCTTCACCGGGAACATCACGATCCCGGCGACGGCGATCGTCAACGTCAGCTCCGGCACGAGCGTGCGCTTCTCGCCAGGGACGAACCCGGCGCGGCCGTTCGCAGGTGATCCGGCGCTCAACGCTCCGACGCCGGCGCTGCCGGTGCTGTCGCTCATCGTCTTGGGGCAGTTGAACGCCGACGGCACGAGCTTCACCTCGTCGCGCTCGTTCGAAGGCCTCGGCTCGAACACGCCGGGCGACTGGGGTGGCATCGTCTTTCAAGGTGCGAGCAGCGGCACCTTCCTGAACAGCAACATCCGAAACGCGACGCATGGCTTGTGGCACAACTCGACGGCGAGCGTGATCTACACGGGCGGCAGCATATCGAACAACCGCCATGATCTCGGGCTCGCGGCGCCGTGCGTGGGCGATGCGTTCGGCGCCGGCGTCTTCAAGGACGGCACCGGCCTGCTCACGATCACCGGCACGTCGATCGACAACAACATCGTGATGAGCTGCGTGACCCCCGATCCCTACGGCAGCCCCGCGGCACCGCGCGCGCTCGACAAAGCGTACGGCGCCGGCCTCGCCGCGACCGAAGGCAACATCGTCCTCGATAACGTCACCTTCACGTCGAACCGCGTCGCCGCGAACAACCAACCCTTCGGCGGCGCGATCGGCCTGCGCGCGAGCACGTTCAAGAGCGCGACGGTGTCGATCAAGAACACGAAGTTCTTCGACAACCGCGTGCTCGGCGGCATGGGCTTCTGCGGCGACGCTTCGCCGAGCTGCTCTTCGAACCTGTGGCTCTTCCCTCACGCGGCAGGGGGCGCCGGCCTCGCCGTGTCGCGCATGAAGGTGGTCTTGGAGGGTGGCGAGCTTCGCGGCAACGAGGTCCACGCCGGCACGCGCCACGACTGCGGCCAGGCGAACTACTACGGCAGCTACGACAACGTGACGAAGGACGACGATCAAGCGTACCCGGGCACGGCGACGCCTCAGGCGGGCTCACCCGCGGCGCCTTCGTTGGGGGGCGCCATCTTGATCAGCGACGATAGCGATGTCGTCGTCGACGGCGCTTACGTGCACTTGAGCGTGGTGACGACACGGCGCTTGAGCGACGCGAAGACGACGAGCATGGAGCAGTACTGGTGCGCCGGCGCCGGCATCGGCGTGTTCGGCACGCCAACGGTGACGCTGAAGAACAACCTGATCACCGGCAACGGCATCGACGGGGGCTGCGTCAGCGGCCCGACCCCGGCGCCGAACGTGACCTCAGGCCTGCTCGCGCCAGGCCTTCGCACGGGCGGCAGCGGCGTGCACCTCGGAACCGCGCTCGGCGCCACCGTGGTCGTCGCCAACAACAGCTTCATGCAGAACGACGGCAGGTACTTCGACGGCAGCGGCATGCTCGCGCACACGGCTGGGCCGATCGTCGTGCGCAACAACGTCTTTTGGGACAACGCCGGCGGCGGATGGGACGCGGTCGGGCCCTTTCCGCGCGGCTACGGTTACTACGATCACAGTGCCTACACGAGCGGCACCTCCGTGTTCGAAGGCAACGACGGCTATTGGCAGTGGAGGGAGAAGGGGTGGGGCTGCGTTTACACCGACGTCGGTTGCTCGCACGAAGATTTCTACTTCGAAGCGCTCGGCATGCACACGCTCCCCGCCGGCAACTTCTCGATCGTTCCCGGCCTGGTCAACCCGCCGCCGGACGCGTGGACGGGGACGCCGCCGGACTATCATCTGCTCGCGACGTCCGGGCTGCGCAACCTCGGCGTCACGACCGGCCCGCCGCTCACCGACTACGATCAGCACAACCGCGGCGACGCTCAGCCGGACATCGGCTTCGACGAGGTCGTGACCGTGCGTTTCGCGTCGACGACGTCGAGCGGCCCAGAAGACGCCGGCGCGGTCACGGTGACCGCAACGCTCTCGTCGCCGGCGTCGAGCGCGCTGACGATCCCGATCGATCGCAGCGGCTCGGCGACGCCGGCTGAAGTCGCGCTGTCGTCGACGAGCTTCGCCTTCGCGTTGAACGGCTCGAGCGCGTCGGTGACTCTAACGCCGACCGCGAACACCGTGCAGGAGCCGGACAAGCAGGTGATCTTGTCGCTGCTGCTCGCGTCGATGCCGGCCGGCATTCAGATCGACACGCCGAACATTCACACCTCGACCTTGCTCGATGACGACATGCCGCCGCCGGTCACGCTCACGCCGCCGGTCGCCCAGCCGGCGCCAGCCCTCCCCGGGCCGCCGACCGAGGGCGACAGCGACGGCGACTCCTTGATGGACAGCACCGAGATCGCGATCGGCCTGAACCCGCTCGACACCGACAGCGACGACGACGGCGTCTCCGACGGCAGCGAGCCGTTCCAAGACAGCGACGGCGACGGCTTCATCGACGGCCTCGATCCCGACTCGGACAACGACGGGCTCTTCGACGGCACCGAGCGCGGCGTCACCGAGCCGCTGCCCGATCCCGACGGCGACGGGCCGCTCGCCGGCACCGAAGTGATGGCCGGCGCGTTCATGGCCGACGCCGATCCCGACACGACGACCGACTCGACCGATCCGGACTCGGACGACGGCGGCATGATCGACGGCGCCGAAGATCCCGACGGCAACGGCCGCGTCGACGCCGGCGAGATCGATCCGAGCTTCGGCCACGGTGACGACGACATGCGCCGCATGGACAGCGACGGCGACGGGATCTTCGACTTGGTGGGAACCTCGGGTGGCGGCAGCTGCGCGCAGGCCGGCGACGGCGGCGTGCTCTGGCTCGTGATCGCGCTCGGGATCGCGCTGCGCCGGCGCCAGCGCTGAGCCTTACTCGACTTTGATCGCTTGGCGCGCCACCACGTGGAACGGCTGCTTCGGATAATCATCGTGCAGGCGCACTTCGTACTCGCCAGGCTGGCCGGCCTTCAGCGTGTCGCTCGATGCGCCGGCGGAGACGTAGTGCCAGTCGCCCCAGGTCGAGTCGGGCGAGCCCTTCGGCGCCACCGTCACCCAGTATTTTGCGTCGTCCTTCGACTTCACCGCGCTCGTGTAGGTGACGTCGATCTGATCGCCCTGCTTGAAGCTCGTCTTGCCGAGCTTGACGCCGGGCGTGCCAGAGCAAGCGGCCAGAAATCCAAACAGCACTGCGAGACACATTCCTACGCGCATGGTTCGCTCCAGATGGAAGTTGGACTGCGAGGGCAGGTGTAGCGCCGCAGTGGTGCGCCGCCAATTATTTCACTACGGCAGGACGTCGAGCTGTAGCGCGCGCGACGCCGTCCGGCCTTCGGCGTCGGTGACCGAGAGCGTGAAGCTCGCGGTGCCGGCCACCGTCCCGGTCCCGGCGATGACGCCCGCTTGCGACAGCGGCAGCGCGAGGCCGGTCGGCAGGGCGCGGCTCGGTCAGGGCGTCGCCGTCGCGTGCGTATTGCAGCTGCACTGCGGCGATCTTGCGCGGCGAGGTGACGGTGTAGTCGAAGGCCCAGGCGCTGCCGCCTTTGACCCGACTCGGCGGCTCCGTGAAGGTGACGATCGGCCCGGCGTTCGCGCCGTTCTGAGCGCCGCCGCCGCTGCCAAACGAGTCGCCGCCGATCGCGGCGCCTTCGAGCGGCACATAGGTGCGGCGTAGGCTTTGGCAGCCGAAGATCGCGACCACGATCGCCATGGCGGCGGGGACGGGCAGGGCGCATCTGCGCATGGCAAATTCTACCGGCGCGGAGCCCGCACCGCCGCCCTAAACGCTCGCCCTCAGGACCGGCCGAAGCCGAAGCGCACGCGCGCGGGATACGAAAAGAACTCGGCGACGTGGCCCGCGCGAATCCGTTCCTGCTGTTGCTGCCAGAAGTCCGGCGTCAAAAGGTCGGGGTGCTCCTCGCGAAACATTTGTCGCTCGGCGTCGTCGTGGAACATGAAGGTCACGAACTCTTCCGGGAACAGATCCTGCGGCCCGACGCTGAACCAGGGCTCGGCCTTCATCTCGTCGTCGGTGTGGGTCGTCGGCGGCAGGCGGCGGAAGTTGAAGTCGGTGAGTGGGCCCATCTCGTCGTAGTCGTAGCAGACGACGCGGCCGTAGCGGGTGACGCCGAAGTTCTTAATCAGGAGATCGCCGGGAAAAATATTCGCGATCGCCAGCTCGCGCAGACAGAAGCCGTACTGGCGGATGATCAGCCGCTTCTTCGCCGGATCCAGATCGACGAGGTGCAGGTCCAAGGGCGCCATCCGCCGCTCGAGGTAGAGGTGCTTCACGACGAGCTGATCGCCGACGATCTTGAACGAAGACGGCGCCAGCCGCTTCATCTCTGCGATGAGCGCCGGCGAAAATCGCGTCCGTGGAAAAGCGACGTCCGAATACTCGAGCGTGTCGGCCATGCGCCCGACGCGGTCGTGCTGCTTGACCCAGAGGTACTTCTCCAGCACCGCCTCGCGCGTCGTGTCCTTCGGCGCGTCGAAGTGATCGCGGATGATCTTGAAGACGTACGGAAACGACGGCAGGGTGAAGACGAGCATCACCATGCCGCGCACGCCCGGCGCGATGACGAAGCTGTCGCTCGAGTTCGACAAGTGGTGCTGAAAGTCGCGATAAAAGAGCGTCTTTCCCTGCTTCTGCAGGCCGAGCAGCGTGTACAGCTCGGCCTTCGGCTTTCGCGGCATCAGCGCTTGGAGGAAGGTGACGTACGCCGCCGGCACCTCCATGTCGACCATGAAGTACGAGCGCGCGAGGCTGAACACGCCGGCGATGTGCGCGGGCTCCAAGAGGAGCGTGTCGAGGTAGAGCGCGCCGGCGTCGTTCTTCAGGATCGGCACGACGAACGGGATCTCACGGTTGCCGTTGAGCACGCGCCCGACGAGGTAGCCGGCGCGGTTTCGGTAGAAGAGCGAGCCGAGCGTTTGGATCTGGAAGTTCGCGTGCAGCGTGTAGTCGTTGCGCGCGCTCGGCTCGGTGTAGCGCTCGACGAAGGCGGCGACCACGCGCTTGAGGTCGCGTTCGAGATCGTGGAAGCGACCTTTGATCCCGTAGTCGAGCACGATCTTGCGCAGCACGCGCTGCAGCGTCGCGCGGGTCGGGTAGTAGCAGCGGTACGCGCGCTCCGTGCCCTGCAAGTGCTCGGTCGAGATCGCCGGGCGAAAGAAGATGAAGCGGTTGTGAAAGTAGCGCCGGCGCAGCACGCGAGTGGCCACCGAGTTGTAGAAGGTCTCGGCGCACTCGGGCTGCAGGTGCTCGTAGAGCAGGCCCATGTAAGCGTGCTTGATCTCGGGCCAGAGCGAGTCGTCGCCTGACGCCGGCAAGCGCCGCTCGAGCAGGGCGACCGCTTCGTCCACGCGCCGCGCGTACATCGGAATGCGATCGCGGTGGGCGACGATCACTTCCGCCCACGCGCCTCGCTCGAAGCGTTCCTTGGCGGCGACCGCCACCGCGCGAAAGATCCGATAGTGGCGGTTGAAGCCCTTCAAGATCGCGCGGGCGATCGTCGCGACCAGCTTCTGGCGCGCCTGGCCCGTGCGCTTCTTCTTGGCTTTCGTCGAGCGCTTGCGGCGGACGAGGGTCTGAATCGGCACGAAAGCGGCATTAGCGCCTTCCGGTCCGAGCGGCTACACTCGTCCTTCGATGCGAGCAGAAAAACGCGTCAAGCCTTCAAAGAACAAGAGCGACGTCGCCCTCGACCTCGAGCGCGCCGAGCAAGCGCGCGGCCAGGGCGCGTGGCGGCGTGCGATCACGGCGTACGAGCACGCCCTCGTGGAAGCGCCGCACCGCGCCGACGTGCGCCTGCGCATCGCCGACCTCTACGCGGCGCACGGGGAAAAGAAGCTCGCGCACGTGGCGTACTTGCGCGCGGCCGAGAGCTTCGCCGCGCAGGGCTTCAGCGAGCGCGCGCTCGGCGTGTATTTGGCGGCCGCTCGCCGAGCTCCAAAGGACGCCGAGGTGTGGAAGCGCGCCGCGGCCATCGAGATCGCACGCGGGCACAAAGGCGACGGCGCCAGGATGCTGCTGACCAGCGCGCGCCTGTCGTTGCGCGCTCGCAAAGACGAGGAGGCCGCGATGCTCCTGCGCCGCGCGTTCTCGCTCGAGCCTTTTCATCTCGACACCTCGCTCCTCCTGGCCCGCGCGCTCGTCCGCATCGGCCGGCGCGACGAGGCGCGATCGTTGCTGGTCCGGTTGGCGCTGGAGAAGCACGGCGCGGCCCTCCGCCGGGTGCAGTGGGCGCTCGTGCGCTGCGCACCGAGCCCGCGGAGTCTGTGGCAGCTCGTGCGCGGGGCGTGACGGATATATTGCGATTTTTTGCGGCATGAACGAGGAGCATCTCATGGCGAGCCACGATCAAGACGACGCGTTCGACGAGAAGACCCAAGTGACCGGCGGCCTGCGCACGCTCGACGACTTCGTGCTGTTCACGCAGCTCGTGAAGCAGGGCAAGCAGGACGAGGCGCTGTTCAAGTTCCAGCTCACCGACGATCGGATGAAGACGGAGCTCCGCGCGTGGGACGAGCGGCTGCGCGACCCGAAGCTCGCCGCTGAGTTCGACCGGAAGATGCGTTCGTAGCCGTCAAGCGCGCGACGCGTGGGGCGTTGCACCTTGCGCAGGCGATGAGCTCCGCGGTGAAAGGCAGTCGCGTCACGCGGTTTCTTCTTGGCTGCGTCCCTTGACACATCGATCCGAGCCCTATAAAGCCGGCCGCCTCCAACGGGGTGCCGTTGGTCTGTGCGTTGGGTACGTGTAACCAAAAAGAGCTCGTAGAAGAGGCCTATGCCGACGATCAATCAGCTAGTGAAGCAAGGGCGCGACAAGACACTGTGGAAGACGTCGTCGCCCGCCTTGAAGCGCAGCCCGCAAAAGCGCGGCGTCTGCGTTCGCGTTTATACTTCGACCCCGAAGAAGCCGAACTCGGCGCTGCGCAAGGTCGCGCGCGTGCGGCTGACGAACGGCATGGAAGTGACGTCGTACATCCCGGGCGAAGGCCATAACCTGCAAGAGCACTCGGTCGTCCTCATCCGCGGTGGCCGCGTGAAGGATCTGCCCGGCGTTCGCTATCACATCGTCCGCGGCACGCTCGACTCGGTCGGCGTTGCGAAGCGCAAGCAAGGCCGTTCGAAGTACGGCGCGAAGAAGGGTTAATCGACCATGCCACGTCGTAGAGAAGTACCGAAGCGCAAGATCCTCCCCGACCCGAAGTTCAGCGACCGCCTCGTCGCCAAGATGATCAACGTCATCATGATCGGCGGCAAGAAGGGCACCGCTGAGCGCATCCTTTATGGCGCGTTCGAGTCGATCGAGTCGAAGATCAAGGACGATCCGCTCAAGCTGTTCAAGAAGGCGCTCGACAACGTCAAGCCGGTGCTCGAAGTGAAGAGCCGCCGCGTCGGTGGCGCGTCGTATCAAGTTCCGGTCGAAGTGCGTCCGGAGCGCAGGACAGCCCTCGCGATGCGTTGGCTCTGCGAGAACGCCTCGGCGCGCGGCGAACGCTCATTCGTCGAGCAGCTCGCCGGCGAATTGATGGACGCGGCGAACAACCGCGGCGGCGCCGTCAAGAAGCGCGACGACGTGCACAAGATGGCGGAAGCCAACAAGGCCTTCGCGCACTACCGTTGGTAATCCTCGGGTACGGCCACGGCTTCCAAAATCGGGAGACGGGGTCGTATGCAAGGCGTGAGGAGAGAGCAGCGCAGGCGTAGCGGAGCTACGTCGAGCAGCGCAGCGACGAAGCAACGAAGCAGACGGCCCCGTATCACGATTTTGGTCTTTGAAAAGTTTGAGTTCGAACGATGGCGCAAGCGAGCACATCGCGGGACTACCCGCTGGAACGCACCCGGAACATCGGGATCGCGGCGCACATCGACGCTGGGAAAACCACCACGACCGAACGCATTCTTTTCTACACCGGTGTCAACTACAAGATGGGCGAGGTTCATGAGGGCGCTGCCACCATGGACTGGATGGTCCAGGAGCAAGAGCGCGGCATCACCATCACCTCCGCCGCGACGAACTGCTTCTGGAAAGATCACCGCATCAACATCATCGACACGCCGGGCCACGTCGACTTCACCATCGAGGTCGAGCGTTCGATGCGCGTGCTCGACGGCGCCGTCGCGCTGCTAGACGGCGGCAACGGCGTCGAGCCGCAGACCGAGACCGTGTGGCGCCAGGCCGACAAGTACCACGTGCCGCGCGTGTGCTTCGTCAACAAGATGGACAAGGTCGGCGCCGAGCTGCAGATGAACGTCGACTCCTTGAAGGAGAAGCTGCACGTCGTGCCGGCGGTCGTGCAGTGGCCGATCGGCAGCGAAGAAAAGTTCCGCGGCCTCGTCGATCTCGTGCGCATGGTCGGGTTGGAGTTCGACGAAGGCTCGCAGGGACAGACGGTCAACGAAGTCGCGATCCCGCAAGACCTCGTCGACCTCTGCAAGGCGAAGCGCCAAGAGCTCATCGACACCGTCGCCGAGTTCGATGAAGGCACGATGAACAAGTACCTCGAGGGCAAAGAGCTCACCGAGGACGAGATCAAGAGAGCCATCCGCGCCGGCACCATCGCGTTCAAGATCGTGCCGGTGCTCTGCGGCAGCGCGTTCAAGAACAAGGGCGTGCAGCAGCTGCTCGACGCCGTCATCGACTACTTGCCGAGCCCGCTCGACTTGCCGCCGCGAGAAGGCATCGACCCGAAGGACGAAGCGAAGAAGATCACGCGGAAGGCCTCGGACGAAGAGCCGCTGTCTGCCATCGCGTTCAAGATCATGACCGATCCGTTCGTCGGGCAGCTCACGTTCATTCGCGTGTACTCGGGCGTGCTCGAAAAGGGCGCCAGCGTGTTGAATGCCGGCAAAGGCAAGCAAGAGCGCATCGGTCGCCTGGTGCGCATGCACGCGAACAAGCGCGAAGAGATCGAGCGCTGCGAGGCCGGCAACATCTGCGCCGCGGTCGGCATGCGCTTGACGACGACCGGCGACACGTTGTGCGACGCCCACAAGCCCGTCTTGCTCGAGAAGATGGAGTTCCCGACGCCGGTCATCTCGATCGCCATCGAGCCGAAGACGAAGGCCGATCAAGACAAGCTCGGCGTCTCGATGCAGAAGCTCGCGGTCGAAGATCCATCGTTTCGCGTGCACACCGACGAAGAGACCGGCCAAACGCTGATCTCCGGCATGGGCGAGCTGCACTTGGAGATCATCGTCGATCGCTTGCTGCGCGAGTTCAAAGTCGAGGCGAACGTCGGTAAGCCCCAGGTCTCGTACCGCGAGACGATCAGCAAAGTCGTCGAGCAAGAAGGCTCGTTCATTCGCCAGCAAGGCGGCAAGGGTCAGTACGGCCACGTCTGGCTGCGCTTGACGCCGCAGGAGCGCGGCAAGGGCTTCGAGTTCGTCGACGGCATCAAGGGCGGCGTCATCCCGAAAGAGTTCATTGCGCCGATCAAAAAAGGCATCGAAGAAGCGCTCACCAGCGGCATCCGCGTCGGCTACCCGGTGGTCGACATCAAGGTCGAAGCGTTCGACGGCTCGTTTCACGACGTCGACAGCAACGAAATGGCGTTCAAGATCGCGGCGTCGATCGGCTTCAAAGAAGGTTGCCGCGTCGCCGATCCGCTCCTGCTCGAGCCGATCATGAAAGTGGAAGTCGTCACCCCGGAGGATTTCATGGGCAACGTCGTCGGCGATTTGAACAGCCGCCGCGGCAAGATCAACGGAATGACCCAGCGCCTCGGAACGCAGGTAATTGATGCTGCGGTGCCCTTGGCAGAGATGTTTGGCTATGCTACCGACCTGCGCTCCATGAGCCAGGGTAGGGCGAGCTACTCGATGCTTTTTGACCATTATGAAGAGGTCCCGAAGAGCATTGCGGACGCGATCGTCCAGCGGATCACCGGCGGTTAGCGGGTCCAAACAAAGATCATGGTTTGTAAGAGGCGCTCGCGGTGGTGCGGCGCTTCAGAGGTCGGTTTGTCGTTAGGGAGACTTTGCCTTTCTAAGAAAGGCAGCGGAGCTGCACAATATGTCGAAAGAAAAATTTGCTCGTACGAAGCCTCACGTCAACGTTGGAACCATCGGCCACGTCGATCACGGTAAGACGTCGTTGACCGCCGCGATCACGAAAGTGTCGGCGGATCGCAAGATGGCGCAGTTCATGGCCTACGACGCGATCGACAAAGCGCCGGAAGAGCGCGAGCGCGGCATCA
>JADLHZ010000026.1 GCA_020848545.1 Deltaproteobacteria bacterium
CCCGATCCTCTCCAAACCCTGGCCTTGGCCTAAACCCTGGCCCAAGACCGTGGCCCTGAACGAAAGCCTTGGCCGCGCTCGCGAGCCTGGCCCTGACCCTGGACTTTGCCATCCGGTCCTCCGTCGCTTTGAGGGCGCGGGGCCAGGGCAAAGGCCAGGGCTAAGCTCAGGCTCGCGAGCGCGGCCAGGGTTGAGGGTGAGGGTTGAGGGCCAGGGTTTGAGGGCGGCGAGTTCGGACCGGTTGCCAACCTCACCGCGGACGTGAACAGATGGCGGCCCCGTGGACCTGCTCGATGGATTGAACGAGGCGCAGCGCGCGGCGGTCGTGCACCGTGGCGGGCCGCTGCTCGTCTTCGCTGGCGCCGGCTCGGGAAAGACGCGCGTCATCACCCGCCGCATCGCGCACGCGGTCGAGCAGCGGTGGGTCGATCCGTTCTCGGTCGTCGCCCTCACGTTCACGAACAAAGCCGCGCGCGAGATGCAAGAGCGCGTCTCGCACTTGCTCGGCGGGTATCTGCAAGGCCTCACCGTCGGCACCTTCCACTCGACGTGCGCGAAGTGGCTGCGCATCTACGGCCCGCGCTACGGCCACCCGGGCGACTTCGTCATCTACGACTCGGACGATCAGACCGCGCTCGTCCGCCGCTTGCTCAACGAGATGAACTACGACTCGGCGCAAGTGACGCCGAAGCTCGTGGCGCAGCGGCTCGACCGGGTGAAGAACCAAGGTCTCGGCCCGGACGAAGTGCCCACCGGCGAGTTCGGCGAATTCGAGCGCGCCTTTCCGAAGATCTACGCGCGTTACGAAGAGACGCTGCAGAAGGCGAACGCGCTCGACTTCGGCGATCTCGTGCTGCACATGGTGCGCCTGCTCGAGAAGACGCCGGACGCGAAGCAGTTCTTCAACCAGCGCTTCTCGATGGTGCTCGTCGACGAATACCAAGACACGAACGCCGTACAGTATCGCTTGCTGCGCGCGTTGTCGCCGCCGCCGTCGCCCGAGTTCTGCGTCGTCGGCGACGACGATCAATCGATCTACAAGTTCCGCGGCGCCGACGTCGGCAACATCCTCGCGTTTCGACGCGACTATCAAGACGTCGCCGTGGTGAAGCTCGAAGAGAACTACCGCAGCGTGCAGGCGATCCTCGACGTGTCGAACTCCGTCATCAAGAACAACCGCCGCCGCGAGCCGAAGGCGCTGAAGGCCACGCGCGGCGGCGGCGAGGCGCCGCAGCTCATCATCCACTCCGACGAGCGCGAGGAGGCGATGTTCGTCGCCCGCCACGCCGCCCGCCACGTCGACAACGGCGGCAAGCTCGAAGACATCGCCGTCCTCTTTCGGCAGAACGCCCAGTCCCGCGTGCTCGAAGAAGCGTTCAGCCGCGCGCGCATTCCGTTCCTGCTCGTCGGCGGCCAGCGCTTCTACGAGCGCGCCGAAGTGAAGGACGCGCTCGCGTACCTGCGCCTGCTCGTGCGGCCGGAGAGCGAGATCGATCTCGTGCGCATCATCAACACGCCGGCGCGCGGCATCGGCGACAAGACCGTCGAGCGCATGACGATCGCCGCTCGCGCTGCCAACCTGCGCCTTTGGGACATCGTCACCGCCGAGCCGCGCGTGTTGCAGGAGGCCGGGCTCGCGACCGGCGCTGTCGACAAGGTGCTCGGCTTCTCGCAGCTGATGCGCGCGTTGAAGGACGCCGCCGAGACCTTGGCGCCGCCGCACGTCGTCAGCGAGGTCTTGAGCCGCTCCGGCCTCCTCGACGCGTTGAAGAACGACGAGTCGATCGAAGCCGAAGGGCGCGTGAAGAACCTGGAAGAGCTCTTGAACGCCGTCAGCGAATGGTACGGCGCGCGCCCGGACGGAACGCTCAGCGAGTACTTGGAAGAGCTCGCGCTCCTCGCCGACGTCGACGCGATGAAGGGCAACGTGCCGCGCGTGACCTTGATGACGCTGCACTCGGCGAAGGGCCTCGAGTTCAAGCACGTGCTCCTGCTCGGCCTCGAAGACGGCATCTTTCCCGTGCAACGCCCCGGTTCTGATCTTGGGGGCTCCGAGATGGACGTCGAGGAAGAGCGGCGCTTGTTCTACGTCGGCGTCACACGGGCGATGGACAAGCTCGTGCTCTCGGCGTGTCAGAGCCGCCTGCTCTACGGGCAACGTCAGGTCATGGACCCGTCACGCTTTCTCTTCGAGATCCCGAAGGAGCTGCTGAAGAAGGCCGAGCGCGCGGCGCCGCCACAGCAGCAACGGCCGCAGCAGCAACGCTTTACCGGAATGCCGGGCCGCACGCCGCAGCGATCGTTGCCGAGCGGCCCCGACGCGTCGCACCCGGCGCTCGGCAAGCGCGTGCAGCACGCGACCTTCGGCGAAGGCAAGGTCGTCGAGGTGTCGAACGACGACGGCCGCTTGAAGTACGTGGTCGACTTTCAGAGCGTCGGGCGCAAGACGGTCATCGCGCAGTACGTGCAAGCGATCCGCTCTTGATCGTCTCCTCTTGATATTCCGCCCACCGGCGTTACCTTCAGCGGCCATGGAACCGCTCGCCTTCGATGTGCGCACGCAGTCACTCTTGGACGTCTTCCGCTTCGATCGCGATCGCTTCGAGGCGCAGCGCGCGCTCTTGAAGAAGACGCCGTTCTCGCCGGCGCTCGCGCACATCCAAGGTGCGCTGAAGCCGATCGAGCGCGATCGTTATTTGCACGTCGACAGCACGCAGAAGGACGCCGGCAAGTGGAAGAAGCGCGGCGAGGAAGCGATCAAGAACGGCGAGGTCGCGTTCCTGCTCCTGAACGGCGGCATGGCCACGCGCTTCGGGGGCATCGCCAAGGGCGCGGCGACCGCGTTCAACGAGCGCTCGTTCTTGGCGCTGCGCATGCGGCAGGCCAAAGACACGGCGAAGAAGCTCAGCGCGCGCATCACGTGCGTGCTGATGAACTCGTTCGCGACCGACGAAGCGACCAAGGAGCACCTGCGCGAGCACAAGAACTTCGGCTTCCCCGCCGAGGACGTCCTCACCTGCGTGCAGGGCATCTCGTTGCGTCTCACCGAGAACGGCGAGCTCTTCAAGGACGACACTGGCCAGGCGTCGATGTACACGCCGGGCCACGGAGATCTGCCGTGGACGCTGGCGGTCAGTGGCGTCGCCGACAAGCTGCACAAGCGCGGCGTGAAGACGCTCTTCGTCTCGAACGTCGACAACCTCGGCTGCTCGCTCGATCCGCTCGTGCTCGGCGCGCACCTCTGCGCCGGCAAGCCGCTGAGCGTCGAGACGATCCAAAAGCTCGGCAAAGACGTGGGCGGCGCGCCGGTCTACGTCGATGGCAAGCTGCAGCTCGTCGAGGGCTTTCGCTTTCCGCCGGGCTACGATCAGCAGCAGAACGAAGGCTTCAACACGAACACCTTCTACTTCGACTGGCCGGCGCTCGATCCGAAGATCGCGCTCGGCTTCTATCCGGTGGCGAAGAAGGTGGACGGGCGGACCGCGGTGCAATTCGAGCGCATCGTCGGCGAAGTGACCGCGCACGTGAAGACCACCTTCCTCCGGGTGCCGCGCGACGATGAATTTGGCCGCTTCCTCCCCGTCAAAGCGCCGGAGGACTTGGTGGCGCTGCAGCCGGTATTAGCCAAGCGATATCAATGATCCGTTCAGTGATCTTTGACGCTCGCCGGGGCGTATGGCACCACCCATCCTTCGTCGATCACTGAAAGGATACGAAGATGCTGAGCACGGCGCTGTTGATCCTGTCGTCTGTCGTCGCTTCGGGCGAGCCCGCGTGGGTCGCGCGGGGAAGTGGCGCGTTTCCGAGCGACAAGAAGTCGTTCTATTCGGTCGGCGTCGCGAGCGGCATGAAGAATCCGGCGCTCCTGCGCACGACCGCCGACAACCGCGCCCGCGCCGAGATGGCGAAGACCTTCGAGACCTTCTCGGCGTCCTTGATGAAGGACTACATGAACTCGTCCGGCGCGCAGAACGTGGAGGCCGCGGTGCAGACGCTCTCGGCCGGCACGCTCACCGGCGCCGAGATCGTCGATCGCTATCTGAACTCGGAAGGCGTGCAGTACTCGCTCTGTAAGCTCGATCTCGATCGCGCCAAGGAGCTCGCCAAGGACGGCAAGATCTTCAAGCCGGGCGATCTCGACAAGGCGTACGACAACCTCTCCGGTGGCATGAAGAAGCCGCCGCAGCAGGCCGAAGTGGCGAAGCCGCCGCCGCCGACCTCGGGCAACAACGCCAAGCCCGCCGCCGCGCCGCCGAAGGAAGCGTCGAGCGGAGCCAAGCCGCGCACGGGCCGGCCGGCTTGGGTAGACGGCGAAGACCCGGCGTTTCCGTGGTCGAAGTTCCTCTACGCGGTCGGCTTCGGCAAGGATCGCACGGCGAGCGAGAATGGCGCCGCGGCCGGCATCTCGAAGATCTTCGAGACGAAGGTGGCGCAGGTCGCCAAGGACTTCCAAGCGTCGTACGCGAAGAGCGGCGCGTCGAACATCGAGATCCAGTCGAGCGAAGTGCTGACGCAGACGAGCACGTCCAAGGTCCTGAGCGGCGTGCGCATCGCCGAGGTGTGGGACGACAAGGGCACGGCGACCGTTTACGCGATCGCCGTCATCGAGCGCAGCAAGGCGACCGAAGGCCTGCGCAACAAGATCCAAGAGCTCGACCAGACGGCGGTGAAGGCGCTCGAGAAGGCGAACGACAGCGACAAGCTGAAGCAAGTGCGCTCGTTGAACCAAGCGATCGGCGCCATCCAAGAGCGCGAGATGTTGAACACCGACCTGCGCATCATCGACAGCAACGGCGTCGGCGTGCCGGGCGAAGTGAGCTACGCGGACGTGTACTCGAAGCTCGGCGAGGCGCAGGAAGCGTTGAACGTGGGCATCGTCGTGTCGGGCACCCAAGGCGACGACGTCCGCGCGGCCTTGGCGCAAGGCCTCACCGGCATGGGCTACGTCGTCAAAGAAGTGAAGGGCGGCGACGATGACGACGACGAAGACGGCGGCAGCGCTCCGAGCGGCGACTTCGATCTCTTGATCATGGGCAAAGTGCGCATCGAGAAGGCCGGCCAAGCCGCCGGTGGCACCTTCGAGATGGTGCGCGCCGTCGCCGACTTCCAGCTGAAGAACGTGAAGAAGAACAAGATCGTCGACGAGTACACGGTCTCGCAGAAGGAAGGGCACAAGACGGCGCAGGAAGCGCAGCGCCGGGCCATTCGCGAGCTGAACAAGGTCGTGGCGCCCGAGATCGCGAAGAAGTTTCAGAAGTACCTGACGAAGAAATAGATACCGCTTACCCTTCCCCTAATTCCGACCGACTGATTTGTTCGTCGCTCCCCCTCCCGTCGCTATACTCATTTGGTAGTCAGCGGGGGCTTACGCGGGAGTTCTGTCTGGGCAACACGACACAGGCAAAGCGATTCCAGCATTACGTGCCGAAGCCCGACGTCCCGGGCGGCCCGCAGATCAGCGAACAAGTTCACTTCGTCAAAACCGGCGACGGTCATCCGATCGCGCTGCAGCACTATTCGCCCGCGGAGAAGACCGCGCGCCTGCCGGTGCTGATGGTCCACGGCCTCGGCGCCAACCGGCACAACTTCGACCTCTTCGGCGACGATGACGCGTTGCCCCGCCAGCTCGCCCGAAAAGGCTACGAGTGCTACGTCATCGAGCTGCGCGGCATCGGGCTCAGCCGCGCGCCGCGGGGTCAGAGGCGCGCCCAGGGCGTCGACGAGTACCTGCGCTACGACCTGCCGGCGGCCGTCGAGCACGTGTTGAAGGCGCAAGACCAAGAGAAGCTGCATTGGGTCGGCCACTCGATGGGCGCGATCTTGGGTTACATCTATGGCAGCTCGTTCGGACACCAGATCCACTCGCTGCTCGCGGCGGCGGGGCCGGTGCCGGCCGCGGTCCCGTTGCCGGGCGTCGGCATGTTGAAGCCGCTGCGGCACATGATCGCCGGCAAGCAACTCCAGAACATCGAGCTGCCGAATCGGCTCGGGCTGAAGGCGTTGAAGCGCATGCCGAAGCTCGTGCGCTTGGCGTACGACAAGGTGCTGTTTTACGCCGACAACATGCCGGACGACTGGCTGCTGAAGTTCGCCGACTCCGGGCTCGAGAACATTCCGTTGTCGGTGCTGCGTCGCTTGGGCGACTGGGCGGTTCCGTCGAGCCGCTTCGGCGGTGAGGTCGAGCGCGCGCTCGGCAGCCTCTACGTGCCGACGCTGTTCCTTGCCGCGAAGTACGATCCTCTGTGTCCGCCGGACGTCGTCGAGCACGCGCGCCGGTTGATGCCCGAAGGCTACGCGAAGACGCACATCATCAGCAGCGACTACGGCTCGGTCGACTTCGGCCATGGCGACTTGCTCGCGAGCCCGCCGGCCAAGCGCTGGGTGTTCCCGCTGGTCATGGAGTTCATCGACGCGCAGGAAGCGGCGCGGGTGGGCCAAGCGCTGCGGCCGCCACGGGATTGAGCTCTCGCTCACGCTTTGGCTAGTTCGCGGCCCATGGGCGCACAATCTGGCCTCCTTTCTAAACTTGCACCCCCACGACCCCGGAGACCCCGGGACCCCGGGACCCCGGGGAGGGTGGGGGATGATGTGCTCGCATGGCGGGGTATTCGCGATTTCTTTCAATGGCACGAATCGCAGCCGATCGGTTACGATCCTGTCAGGGGATGCAACGACCATTCGAAACGGCAAACCTCGCGCGAGCGTGGGACGCAAAGTTGTCGATCCTCGGGATGCCGAGATAGCGACGTGTCGAAGATGATCGCGGCCGTGGCAACCCGATGGGGGAGAAACCATGGCCAGAGCCTTCGTCGTCATTTTCGGATGAGTGATCGTGATGACTTCTTGTCGCGCACCGCGTTTGGACGAGCTGTCGTCGGCCGCCGATCGGTCGGGGCTCAACGGTGTACAGTCCGTCGGCGAAGCGCCACCTGCCGAACAGCCGCTCACCGAGGAATCCATCGCTGAAAGCGTTAGCGGCCAATGTCCGTGCGCGGCAGGCTGGAAGAATCACCGCGAGTACGTCTCGTGCGTGAGCCACTACGCCAGCGAGCTTCGCCGTGCCGGGCTCATCACGGGGCGTGAGCGCGGCAAGATCGTGTCGGCCGCCGCGCAATATGTCCGACCTGTACCTGCACCGATGGACGCACATCTCCCGGCCGTTGTGGTAACTCGAACGAGTGCGCGGCATTCTGCGCTCTTGCGCCGCCGCCTCCCGACCCGTGCGCAGGCCAGGGAAAATGCGGATGCGATTCGTCACTGTGCGCAAACAGTCCTCTCTGTAGCTCGGCATTTTCCAAGTCGTGTTGCCTCACTGGAGATCGCGTGTGGTGCGCTGGCTGTCTGACGTGTGTCACGTATGTCAGCTGGCAGCTCAATGGGTGCGGATCGTTCCAATGCGAGCCAGGAGAGATGTTCTGACTATGAAAGTGCAGACGTTCGCAGTCAGCCGAACCTGGGCGCTGCTCTGCCTGGCGTTTCTAGGCAGCTGTCATCGGCCTCTCTCGCAGGTGCGATTCGCACATTTCGAACTATCGATGCGAGAAGAAGGCTTCACCGCTTTCATGCATGCGCACGAGTGCTACGACGCGAAGGAATATTTTTTTACGGTAAACGGCGTGCGAGTAAACGGCGGACAAGGCGATCAAACGTATGTAGATCGATATGCCACGGTCGAACCGTGTTCACGGGCAATAGGTTTCGGCTTTTCGCGCGAGCAGTTTGAGCGCATGTTGGATCCGAGCGAGCCGGTTTTGCGTTTCGAAGCACGTGATCACGAGGGCTCCGCGGCTCTGCTCGTCGTCGAACTGGCAAACCCTTTGCGCACGTACTCCGCAAAACTAGTTGAGCCGGCGGGGGGCAGCGTCAACGGTGGCGAAACTCTTCGCATTTCTTATGAGCCGGTGGACGCCCGAGCACGCGTGGTTTTCACGCGACCGGATACGGGACAAGGCTTCACTCCGCAGGAAGAATTTGCCGCGGGTGAAGTCTCTTTCGCGTATCCGATGGTGACTGCCGGCGGCGCCGCATACGTCTGGATCGAATTGGATCGCAGCTTGGAGTTCGCGCGCTGCGAGGGCCCGGAACATTGCATCGGCCACGACGACGGACCGACGGTGCAAATCGATCTTCAAGTCGCCCCATAGCATCGAAGAGGTCGATCTAGCAGGAACTTCACAGATCGCCGGCCGGATGCCGAAAGACATCCCGCGATCGACGGAGGAGGAAAAGGCACTGCTTTCCCCTACCGATCAGGCTTCGAGGAGCTCGCGCCGCTCCTCGCCGAGCTGGCGCGCAGCGAGCACGTCGATCTCTCGAAGAGTGATCTCGACGCGATGCTCGTGGCGGTGAAGGAGGTCGAGGTGATCGAGCCGCTGCTCAAAGCCGCGACCCGCATCGCGGAGCGCGCGGCGGATACGATGCAGCGCAAGCGCTCGGAGGCGTTTCGGATCTTCCGGGGCGCACTACAAAGCGCTGCAAGGCATCGCGGCGGCGGAGCCGGACGTGGCCGTCGAGCTCGAGGCGATCAACGAGCTCTTCGCTCACGGAAAGAAGAAGCCGGCGGCCAACAAGGATGCAGAGACCCCTGTCGTCACGCAGGTGGCGCCGGCGTCCGCCTGAGGGCTATGTGAGCCCGATGTGGATCTCCATTCTGCTCATCGCCGCCGTCAATCCCACCGTCGAAACCGTCGTCGCAGCGCTCGCCGAAAAAGACTGCCCGAAGATCTTCGGCATGCTGACCGAGCACTTTCAAAAGTCGGTGCCGAAGGAGAAGTGGCCGAGCTTCTGTAACGGCATGGGCAACGACATCGGCGCCGTCAGCAGCATCACCTTCGACGGCACGCGCGACAATTGGGCGAGCTACACGATCAGCGGACCGAAGGGCACGCTCAAGCTGCGGCTCGCGTTCGATGAGCAGGGAAAGATCTCGGGCCTCGGCCTGCGTTCACCGCCGCCGCCCGTTGCCGCGAGCAAAGTGCGCTACCGCTGGCCGTTGACCAAGCCGTCGCTCGTGTTCTGGGGCGGCGACACCGAGGAGCTCAACCACCACGTCGGCGTTTCGGAGCAGCAACGCGCCACGGACACCGACGTCGTGAACGCCGACGGCAAGATGTCGACCGGGACCGGAAAGAACAACGAGGACTACTTCACCTTCGGAACGCCGGTCGTCGCGGCGGCGAAGGGGCGCGTCATCGTGGCGATCGACGGCACGCCGGACAATACACCGGGCGTGATGAACCGCGTCGTCGTGTCCGGAAACGTCGTCATCATCGAGCACGGTCCGGGAGAGTTCGCGCACTATTGTCATCTGAAGCAGGGCAGCGTGCGGGTGAAGCTCGGCCAAGACGTGCAGGCGGGCGAAGTCCTCGGCCTCGGCGGAAACAGCGGCAACTCGTCGCAGCCGCACTTGCACTGGCACGTGCAGGACTCGCCGCTGATGGGGCAGGGGAAGGGGATCGATCCGGTGTTCTCGGGGATCTGCCTCGTCAAAGACGGCAAGCAGACGCCGGTCGCGGAGTATCGTTTGCGCAAAGGCGACGTCGTCGTGCCGTGCGCGGCGGCGCGTTAGATCTTCGCCATCGGAGCTGGTGCCGCCACTGGCGCGGCCGTAGGCATGGGCCCACCGGCGAGCTCCAAGTACGTAGTCAGCAGCGATTGACCGCGCTCGACCGAGCGGATCGTCAAGCCGTCGGCGATCATCGCCGAGAGCGCCTTCGTCGTCTGCTCGTCGCTCGACTTACCTGCGTTCTCTTCGAAGCGCAGCGTGAGCAGGCGCGTGTCGGCGACGTAGTCGAGCCGGGCATCGCCGAGCGCTCCCGAGAGCACCGACAGGTTCGGCTCCTTGCCTTGGCCGAGCGTCACGCGCACCTCGACGTCGGCGCGGCGGATGTCGTTCATCGATCCCGAGCGCACGATGCCGCCGCGCACCAAGATGACGGCGCTGTCGCAGAGGTGCTCGAGCTCGGCCAAGTTGTGCGAGCTGATGAGCACGGTCGTCTTGTCGGTGATCGCCTTGAACAGCTGGATCAAATGGTAGGCGTGCTTCGGATCGAGGCCGGACGTGGGCTCGTCCAAGATGATGAGCTTCGGTTCGCCGATGAGCGTCTGGGCGATGCCGACGCGCTTCTTCATGCCGTGGGAGAGCTGGCGGATCTTCGCGCGCCGCCACTCCTTGAGATCGACGAGCTCCAGCACGCGGTCGATGTCTTTGTTCAGCGCCGCGCCCGAAAGCCCGCAGAGCGAGCCGAAGTAGGTGAGCGCCTGCGTAATGGTGATCGTCGGCGGCAAGTCCGAGTCCTGCGGCAGCGCCGCGACTTGGCCGCGCAGCGTGTGCAGCTCCGAGGGCTTGACGCCGAGCACGCGCAGCGAGCCTTCGGACGGCTCCAAATAGCCGAGGAGCAGCGAGAACAAGGTGGTCTTGCCGGCGCCGTTCGGACCGATGAGGCCGAAGACGGTCTTCTCCGGAATCTCGAGCGACACGCCGCGCAACGCTTGCACCGCGCCAAAGTTCTTCTTCACTTGCTCCAGCGTGATCGCGGCGGCGGCCATCAGATCTCTCGCTCTTGCAGCCAATAGATCGACAGCGCGATGCCGATGACCGTGAACAGTCCGTAAGCGCCGAGGGAAATCCACATCGTCTTGTCGAGCGCGTGCCAGAGGCCGTCTTTGTGAAAGAAGGGCGAGAGATAGGCGAGGTAGCCGCCGGGCTTCAGCTCCTCGCCTTCCTTCCAGTACGAGAAGAACTGCACGAGCCAGAGCGTGAACAGCACCAACGCCGAGACGATGATCGCGGTGAAGCTGGTGCGGCAGGCGGCCGAGATCACGAACATGATGCCGAGGAAGCCGATCTCGAAGATCAGCACGCGCCACCAGAAGGTCGCAAAGGCGAGGCCGCCCTCGACTGCGTTGAACGACTCGAGCTTGGCGAGGCCTATGGCGTAGATGACGAGGCCCGAGAGCACGGTGACCAAGAAGATGAGCGCGGTTTGCGCCACGAACTTTCCGGCGACCCAGGCGAGCATCGACGTTCGCGGTCGTATGAAGCGCAGCGTGCGCAGCTCGTTGTCTCGCGCGAGCACGTCATGCGCGGTGACCATGACCAGAAACGGCAAGAACCACAGCGCGATGAGGAAGCTGAAGAGGACGATCGGCGGCGTGTTCTTCCACAGCTCGGCCTTCGCCTTGTCGTCGCCGGCGTAGTTGTCGATCATGCTCTGGTAGGCCGGCACCTTGGTGATGTCGACCATGTCCCTGGCCGCCATGCCGCCGCCGCCCTGCTGGGCCACCATCTCGATCGCTTTTTCTTCGAGGCCGCGGACGACGTAGACGTAGAACACGCCGGTCAAGGCCGACGCCGAGACGTAGAGCATGATGACGAGCAGGCCACGCAGCGAGCCGAGCGTACGCAGGAGCTCGAGCCGCATGGAGCTGATGGAGTCGTCGAGCAGACGTTGCGGAAGCGGCGCTTCGCTCACCGCGTCAAAATCTCGAGAAAAAAGGAGAGAAGGTGGAGCGGGAAAAGGGATTCGAACCCTCGACTTCAACCTTGGCAAGGTTGCACTCTACCGCTGAGTTATTCCCGCACCCGAACAAGTGGTTCGTAAACAAGACGGGCGGTGCTTTATCGGGTCCCCCGAGAAAGTGTCAAGCACGGCCCTTTTTTTCCACTGAAATTGACTGATTTTCCACTGAGGCATCCTAAGTTTGTGACGATGCCCGGTTCTACGGGAGTGCAGTCTTCTTCGTCGTTTTCGTCGCCATATGAGAGGATGAGAACAGTGCATACCGTCGTCGTCAGCGATCTTCATTTGAGCGACGCCGTCGTGCAATCCCCAAAGCGTCCGCACTGGCTCGCCTACAAGCAGGCGCGCTTCTTCTTCGACGGCGACATCGAGCGCCTGTGCACGCACGTGCGCGAGCAGAGCGGCGGTGAGCCGTGCGAGCTCGTGTTGAACGGCGACATCTTCGACTTCGACTGCGTGACGGCGGTGCCAAAAGACGCCGGCCCCGGTGAGGTCGACTGGCTCGCGAAACTACGCGGCCTCGGCAGCCAAGAGTGGATGAGCGTCTTCAAGATGCGGACGATCCTCGCCGATCATCCGGTCTTCCTTCGCGCGATCGCCGATTGGCTGCGCGCCGGCAATCGCGCGATCTTCATCATCGGCAACCACGATGCCGAGCTGCACTGGCCAAAGGTGCAGCAGACCTTTCGCGACGCGCTCGACCTCGGGCTGCAGGGCTCCGTGGAGCGGCAGGTGTGCGAGGATCGCGTCGTCTTCTGCAATTGGTTCTACGTCAGCGAGAGCGACACCTTCTTGAGCCACGGCCATCAGTACGATCCGTACTGCTTGGTCCTCAATCCCATCGATCCGCTGATCTCGGTGCGCGGCAAGCCGCACGTGCGGATTCCCTTTGGCGACTTGTGCGGGCGCTACATGCTGAACGGCATGGGCTACTTCAACCCGCACGCCACCTCGAACTACATCATGACGGCGACGCAGTACGCGCGCTTTTTCTTCAAGTACATGTTCAGGACGCAGCCGCTGCTCTTGTGGACGTGGTTTTGGGGCGCGATGGTGACGCTCTTCGTGTCGGTGACCGAGTCGTGGCGGCCGGCGATGAGCGATCCCTTGCTCGTCGAAGAGAAGGTGCAGCACATCGCCGAGAAAGCGCACGCCACGCCGCCCATGGTGCGCAGGCTGCGAGCGTTGGACGCCGAGCCGGCGCTGGCGAACCCGATCTCGGTGATGCGCGAGCTCTGGCTCGACCGCGGCTTGATGGCGTTGCTCATCATCTACCTCGGCTTTCAGATGGTGCTCGCCATCAACGTGGTGTGGAGCGTGTCGCCGAAGTGGTGGTTCGTGCCTGCGCTGCTCTTGTCGCCGCTGCTCGTGTTCTATCACTTCCGGATTCGTTCGGCGGTCTTCGCGGAGCCTTTGCTCTCGGTGCGCAACGCCGAGCTGATCCACAAGATCACCAACTGCAGGCGCGTCATCTTCGGGCACACGCACGAGCCGGTGCTGCAGAACATCGGGCCGGTCGAGTACATCAACGGCGGCTTTTGGTCGCCCGCGTTCTCGGATCCCGAGTGCAAGAACCGCGTCGGCACGCAGAGCTTCGTTTGGGTGCGCCCGGAGGGGAGCGAGCGGCGTGCGTATCTGCTCGAGTGGCCGCAGGGGGCCGAGGCGCCGAAGCCGCTCGCGGTCGGCGCCGATTTGAGCCCGGATGCGTCCGGCGCGGCGAGCCCGGCGACGACCCTGGCGCCCTCGAATTCGCACGCGGCGCGCGCCTCGGCGTCTTGAACGAGAGACGCGAAGACTTATTTGACTCGCCGCGGCGCGCCTAGCACATTCCACCCGTGCTTTTTGCCGCAGCCCTGTTCTTGGCGGTGCCTATCGACAGCGAAGCGGTCACCGCCGCGCGAACGAACTACGAAAAGGCTCGCTACGAGGACGTGGTGAAGTCGTTGCGCGACGCCGACGTGTCGGCGCTCGAGAAGAACGTCCTCGCCGACGCGCTGTTCATGCTCGGCGTCTCGGAGCTCGCGCTCGGCAACGAAGCGCTGTCGCAGAAGGCGCTCGTTCGCTTGTTCACCGAGGTGCCGGACTTCGAGTGGCCGCTCGTCGCGAAGAAGGTGGTCGCTGCGCTCGAGAAGGCGCGCAAGCAAGTGGCGATCGTGCTGCAGCCGACGGTGAGCGACGGCGGCGTGCGGGTCTGCGGCGCTGGCCTGCCGAAGCGCGCGGAGATGAAGATCGTCTTCACCACCGCGAGCGGCGAAGAGGGCGGCCTCGGGACGGCCGACGGGGCGTGCTTCATGCGCGCGGCGCCGAAGGATCAGCCGGTGAACGGGTACTACGTCGTCGCGGTGGTCGATGGGGAGCAGCGGGCGACGGCCGGTTCCCGCTTGCAACCGTTGCCCTACGAAGATCGCAAGTCCGGCGGCGGCGCTGTGGCCGAAGGCACCCCTTGGTACAAGCACTGGGCGACGTGGACGATCGCCGGCATTCTCGTCGCGGGAGCGATCGCCGGCGGCGTCGCGGGCGGCGTGATCTCGGCGCGCGAGCGGGCCGACGGCACGATGCGCATCAACGTGGTGGTGCCGCCGCCATGAGAATCGCCTGGGCATGCTTGTTCTTGGTGGGCTGCGGCGGCGATCACGTTGGGATCAGCGCCAACTTCGTCTTGCCGCAGGCGTTTCGCTCGTCGGACATCAAGAGCTACGAGATCTACGTCGTCACCAAGGCGTCCTTGCCGGACAACGGCGCGCAGGTCTGCGAGAAGTTCTTCGCCGACGAGATCCCCGAGCTGCCGGCGACGAGCGGCCACACCATCACCGCGTTCGACAGCACGGGTGGCGCGTCGAGCACGACCGCGATCAAGGTGCCGCCGGGCCAAGGCTACGTCGTGCTCGCGCAGGGTTGGAACGTCGACCTCGCTGCCGATCCGAACGCCGCGTCGCGCCGGGTGATCGCCGTCGGCTGCGTGCCGAACGTGGTCATCCGCGGCTCGCAAACGACCGACGTCACGCTCGCGCTTTGCGTCTGCGCCACGCCGATGGCCGGCGACTCGAGCACCGCCTGCCGTAGCCCGCTTTGCCCTTCTCTTTGAGTGATCACTCGGCAACGACGTCGAGGGCGTCGGCAGCGAGCGCCGCGTCGATCGCGATCTCGCGGATGCGGAACGCGCCGTCTCGGCCCAGGTGAAAGCCACGGCAGTGGATCTCGACCTCGCCGCGCGCGCCGTCGACGCGGGTGACTCGGATGCCGGGCGCGATCTCGAGGCCGCCGTCCGGGATCGTCGCTGAGGTCCTTGCGCGCACGACGAGGGAGCCATCGATCTCCGCGAGCGCGTCGCCGGCGTTCATCGAGAGCGCGTCCATCGTGAAGGTGCCTGCGGTGCCGGCCGCGATGTCGAAGCGCACGCCGCTCGGGAGCGTGAGGTGTCCGCCGCGCATGCGCATGCGGATGCTGGCGCTGCCGGCGGCGATGAGGTGTCCGTCTTCGAAGGTGCCGAGCGCGAGGTCGGTGAGGTGGAAGCTGGCGCGCGTGCCGCGACCGAGGCGGGCGTCGAGCGTGCCTCGGCGTTCGCCGAAGCTGCCGCGATCCACCGTCGCCTCGAGCGCGATGTCGCCGTGCAGGGTCGTGCGCATGCCCGAGTCGAAGCTCATCTCGCCGGTGAAGGTCGCGCGGGTGCCGCTCGCGTGCAGATCGAGCCCGTTGATCGGGATGTCGACGGCGCCGGTCGTCAGCTCGGCGCCGGCGACGCGCGCGTTGCCCTCGAAGTGGCTGCCGTCGGAGCGCAGCGAGGAGACGAAGCTGCCGCTTGGAAACGTGACCGGGACGGCCTCGCCGGCGACGACGACCGTGAGCTGCGACGGGATGAGCGCGCCGCGGATCTCGCGCAGGTCCGTTGTCACGCTGGTGACGCCGCCGCGGCTGCGGACGACGACGCTGCCACCGTCGAGGTCGGCGCCCTCGAGATCGATGTGATCGCCGTTGCTGCGATGGAAGCTCGCGCGATCGGCGTCGAGCGCGAGGTTGTCGATGGTCGCCACGATGGTGCGTGCGGCGCCGTCGCCGCGGACACGCACGTCGACGCGCGCTTCGCCTTCGAGGCCGGTGATGCCGGTGCCGGCTTCGATGATCGCGCCGTCGTCGAGCGTGAGCCGGCCAGAGAGCCGCGCCTCGCCGCCCTCTACGTGCAACGAGAGCAAATTGCCGGCCGCGGCGGTGAGGTAGGAGTCGCCGCCGATACCGATGCGGGCGTCCTCCGTGAAGCTGACGCCGGCGAGATCGAGCACGACTCCCAGCCCGGCGAGCGTCGTGAGCGGCTGCGTCAGGAACGGGTTCGGCGCCGTCGGGTTCCCGAGCGCTTCTCGCACGAAGGCGACGATCCTTTGCACCGCCTCCGGCAGCTCCAGGCGCACGAGCGCCGAGAGATCGATCCCCACCGGCAGGCTGAGCTCGCCGACGACGCCCCCGACGATGACACGACCGCTGACGCAGTCGATGATCCCGTTGCGCACGTGCAGCGACAGCGCCGCCGACATGTCCTCGGAGATCGGCACGGTCACGGTGGCCGTGCCGGAGTCGATGGCGTCGAGGAGCGCGATCGGATCCGGCAGCACCGGCGCCGGCAGCGATGACGTCGCGGCGTCGAGCGCGATCGGCGGCTCGGCGTCGGGCCGCGTGATCGTCGCCGGCGGCGGCGCAATCGGCGTCGGCGCTGTGAAGCGACCGCGAATCCGCGTGACCGTCGCGCGGCCTTCGGCGGCGATGCCGTTCGCGTGAAAGCTGCCGTCGGGGCCGAGCGCGGCATCGTCGATCGTGATCCGCATGCGGCCTTCGGCGCCGGCGACGCGGGTGACGCGAATGCCGGCGCCGAGCGCCAGCGGGTCGAGCTCGGTGGCGAGCGCAGTCTCGATCTCGACGCGCCCGTGCACGGTGATGCCGCGTTCGTCGCGCGTCGCTTCGATTCCCGTGAGATGCGCGCGGCTGCCCCGGCCGAGCGCGACGCGATGGCCACCCGGCAAAACGATCTCACCGCTGTCGAGCAGCACGTCGAGCTCGCCGTCGGCGCGAAAGGAGCGCACGCCGTCTTCGCCGAAGCACGCCTCGGCCACGTGCAGCTCCACGAGCGCGCCCGGCGCGACGTCGAGCGAAACCGGGCCGTCAGCGACGCCGATGCGCGCGTCGTCGATCGTGCCCGACAGCTGCAGATCGCCGGCGAAGGTCGCGACGCCGTCTGCGTAGACGACGCTCCCGTTTCCGCGCACCGTCGCCTCGCTGTAGCCGAGCGTCAGCTGGCCGCCGCCGGTCGTCAGGCCTTCGCCGCTCGCCGAGAGCGTGGCCGTCTCGAGATCGAGCGCGAGGCGGCCGTCGCGCAGCGCGAAGCTACCGCTGACGCCGCCGTCGTCGATCGCGATCGTGCGCTCGCCGACGACGAGCGTGGTGTCGCGGAGGGCGGCGACCACGCGTGGGATCTCGATGGAGAGCGGCGGGTCTGCGGTGTCTTCGTCCATGTCCATGTCGACCGAGACGCGGCCGCCGCGCACGATCGGGCCGAGCAGCTCGACCGCGCTGCCGCTCGTATCGGTGATGCGCGCGCGGCGGGCGGTGACAGCCACGTCTTCGAGCTCGACCCGCACCCCGTCGACCGCGTGCGTGTCAGGATTCATCGCGATGCGCACCGTGCCGTGCGCGGTCGTCCTGCCGCCAGCGAGCGCGAGCTCCGGCCGGCTGATGTCGACGCGGTCGAAGCAGAAGGCGCCGTCGATCGCCACGCCGCGGCCATCGGCGACGACGGAGACGCGCGTGCCTTCGCCGATGCGCAGCTCGATCGCGGGATCCGGCACGGGCAGGCGGCCACGCGAGAGGATCGCGTCGTCGACGCGCAGAGAGTAGCCGCTCGTGTCGAAGGGATCGCCGCCGCCGACGAACGACGAGGCCGCCTCGCCCATCGCGTTCGCGCGCGCCTCGATCAACGTGTAGAGCTCGGTGAGGTTCAGCGGCACGGCGTCGATGCCGAGCAGGCTGCGCGTCATGTCTTTGTCTTCGAACCAACCGGCGAGATCGGCGATGATGCGGCCGTCCTCGCCCAAGTGAAAGCCGGGCGTCGTGATCCACGCGAAGTTCTCGAGCGGCGGATGAAAGGTGAGCTGGTTCTCTTCGCCGACGGCCGGCACGATGCGGCCGCCTTCGACGCGGCAGATGAGCTCGACGTAGGGCGGCGGCGTCGAGTCGACGATCGTGAACGCGTCGATGCCTTCGCCGTAGTCGCCGGGGTTCATCGGCATGCGCATCGTGATCGTGCCGGAGCGGACGTAGCGGAGGATCTCGAGCGGGTTGACGCTGGTTGGCGCGGCGGCCGGCGGCGGCACGACTTCGGCGGCCCGACCCGGCGCGACCGTTGCACCCGGACCCGTTGCGCCCAAGCTCGGCGCCATGGCATCGACGTCGCGGGCGGGAATGGCGGTGCTTCTTGCGCGTTCGACTCTCGGTGTGGATCCACTCAATCGCGTCGCGAAGCGCTCGTCGCCGAGATCGATCGGCGCCCGGATCGACCAGCCAATTCGCGGAGTCATCGCGCAGCACCCATGCCTGCGTTATCGAGCCGCGCATGGATGAACAGCGTCCAAACAATTTGACGCGGCAATTGTCGGAGGGCGACAGATGAGAGCCTGGGCGACGTTTGGCGCTGTCGCGGTCGTCCTGATCGCCGCGCTCGGTTGGCGCGCCGTCGACATGCGCCGCAAGCAACTCGTGCTCGAGGACGCGGTCAAGGCGAAGATGAGCCAGATCGCGGCCGAGGCCGACAAGGCGATCGACGACCCGACGCCGACGAGCGCGGCAGCGCCCGTCGCGCCGAGCCCGAAGCCAAGCAGTGGGGCGAACGTCGAAGCGCCGCCGCCCGCGAAGCTCGCGAGCGCGGGCGCCGTGTACTTCTCGGGCGAGCTGCGGCCGATCGCCGAGGCCGATCTCGCGTTCAAGGCCGGCGGCCGCCTCGCGCGCATCCTCGTGAGCCAAGGCGACTACGTCAAAGAAGGACAGCCGCTCCTCTTGCTCGACGATCGCGAAGCGCAGGCGCAGTTGAAGCAAGCGAAGGCCGGCGTCGAAGCGGCCAAAGCTCAGGCGTCGATGGCCGCCGATGCGCAAAAACGCGTCGAGTCGCTCGGCACGAGCACGGCGCTGAGCGATCAGCAAAAGCTCTCGGTCGGCGATCAGTCGCGGCTGGCGCACGCCGGGCTCATGCAAGCCGAAGCGGTGTACGAGCTCGCCGAGATGAATGTGCAGAACCACATGCTGCGCGCACCGTTCTCCGGCCGCATCACGCGGGTGCCGAGCGGCGTCGGGCAGATGATGGCGCCTGGGCTCCCCGTCGCGAACATCGTCGACTCGTCGCGCTGGAAGATCGTCGCCACGACGTCGCTCGACGACGGCGGCAAGCTGCGCCTCTCGGACAGCGTCGAGTTCACGACCGGCGGCTTGAAGGACGGCGCCGTGCGCCATATCTCGCCCTTGCTGCAAGAACGCTCACGGCGCGTGCAGTTCGAGATCGCCGCGACGCCGATCGCCGGCGCGATCTTGTTCGGCGGCCAGATCGTCACCGGGCTCGTTCGGGTCAAAGCGCCGTGACGCTCTCCGAGGTCGCCGTCAAACGGCCGGTGTTCATCGCGATGGTCACGGTCGCGATCATGGTCATGGGCGTCACCGGCTACACGCGCCTGTCGACCGATCTCTACCCGGATGTGTCGTTCCCTTTCGTCAGCGTCATAGCCATCTATCCTGGCGCATCGCCGAGCGACATCGAGCTGCAGATCACCAAGAAGATCGAGGACGCCGTCGTCGCGATCTCGGGCGTCGAGGCGGTGCAGTCGCTCTCGTTCGACGGCTACGTGCGGATGTTCGTCCAGTTCGAGCTCTCCAAGGATCTCGACAAGGCGGCGAACGAAGTGCGCGAGCGGATCGCGGCGCTCAAGCCGCAGTGGCCGAGCGGCGCGAAGGAGCCGATCGTCTCGCGCGTCGATCTCGGCGCCTTGCCGGTCATCACCTTCGCCGCGGGCGGCAAGGGCGAGCTCGGCGACGTGCGGCGCATCGCTGAAGACATCTTGAAGCCCGCGTTCGAGCAGCTCGACGGCGTCGCCGAGGTGCGCATCAAGGGCGGCCTCGAGCGCGAGGTGCAGATCCTCTTGAACCAAGCGGCGTTGCAGGCGCTGCGCCTCTCCCCGCTCACCGTGCTCGAGCAAGTGAAGGCGGCGAACCTCACCATTCCAGGCGGCAAGATCGAGCAGGCGCAAGAAGAGCTGAGCATCCGCACGATCGCCGAGTTTCGCACGATCGACGAGATCGCCAACCTGGTCGTCGCGACGGATCCGCGCGGGGGCCAAGTGCGCCTGCGCGACGTCGCCGACGTCGTCGATGGTCAAAAGGACGTGCGGACGCGCGTGCGGCGCGACGGCGAACCGGCAGTGGCGATCGAGGTCGTCAAGCAGACGGGGGCCAACACCGTCATCGTCGCGCGGGCGATCAAAGAGCGGATCGAAAAACTCCGCCCGAGCTTTCCCGATGGCTTCGAGGTGCAGAAGCTCTTCGACTCATCGATCTACATCGAGGCGAACGCCCACGAGGTGAACATCGCCCTGTGGTTCGGCGGCCTCATGGCGATCCTGATCATCCTCCTGTTCATGATGGACGTGCGCTCCACGCTGATCTCGGCGGTGGCGCTGCCGACGTCGGTGGTCGGCGCGTTCTACGCGATGTACTTGCTCGGCTTCTCGCTCAACATGATGACGCTGCTCGGCCTGTCGCTCGCGATCGGCTTGCTCATCGACGACGCCGTGGTCGTGCGCGAGAACATCTTCAAGTACTTGGAGCGCGGCGTCGACCCGCACGAAGCCGCGATCAAGGGCACGAACGAGGTGCAGCTCGCGGTGCTGGCGACGACGCTGACGATCTGCGCGGTGTTCGTGCCGGTCGCGTTCATGGACGGCCTCGTCGGCCAGTTCTTCCGCCAGTTCGGCCTGACGATCTGCGCCGCCGTGCTGCTCTCGTTGTGGGTCGCCTTCACGCTCGATCCGATGCTCTCGTCGCGCTTCTCGAAGAAGGTGGAGCACGGGCAGGTGCCGGGGTGGGCAAAACCACTGCGGGCGATGTTCGCCGCGCTCGACCTCTTCTATGCGCGCTTATTGGCCGGCGTGCTCGTGCGTAGGAAGACGACGGTGTTGGCGGCGGCGGCGGTGTTCTTCGGCTCGATGGGGATCCTCGGCTTCATGGGCCAGGACTTTTTGGCACCGGAAGATCGCGCTCAGACCGTGGTCCAGATCGAGCTCCCGGCCGGCACCAGCCTCGACGAGACCGCCCGGCGCACGCTCGAGCTCGAGCGCGCCGTCTTGAAGCTGCCGCACGTCAAGGCGGTCTACGCGGTGATCGGGGTCGACGAAGAGGCGAATCGTGCGCAGTGGCGCGTGCTCTATTCACCGAAGGAGGAACGGCGCTCCGCCCCGCTCGATCAATTGAAGGCAGACTTGCGCGGCGTCCTCTCCGGCGTCGAGAACGCCAAGGTGAAGGTGCTGAACCCGCCGAACATCGAGGGGCTCGGCGACTTTCAACCGATCATGCTGCACGTGACCGGGCCCGACATCGACGAGCTGCGCCGGATCAGCAAGCGCATGGTGGCGGCCGTCGCGCAGATCCCGGGCGTCGCCGAGGTCGACTCGTCGTTGCGCCCGCAAAAGCCCGACATCCGCGTCGAGATCGACCGCGAGGCGCTCGCCCACCGCGGCCTGCAAGCGACGATGGCCGGCATGGCGGTGCGCGTCGCGATCAACGGCGAGGAAGCGGGCTTCCTGCGCACCGATTCTGCGACGAGCGCGGCGGCGAAGGAGGTGCCGATCCGCGTCCGCTTACGTGAGGCGGACCGCAAAGATCCGGCGTTGATCTCCGAGCTCACGCTCCCCGGCTTCGACCTCGTCAAGCTCGGCGACGTCGCCAACATCACGCGCGGTGAGGCGCCGAGCGTGATCGAGCACTTCGGGCGCCAGCGGCGCTTCTTGCTCAGCGTGACGCCGGCAGGCCGGCCGCTCGGCGACGTGGTCAAGGACGTCTACGCGAAGATCGACGCGCTGCACTTGCCCGCAGGTTACCAAGTGCACCTCGACGGCGACGCCAAGAACCAAGCCGAGTCGGCGGCGGCGATGGGCGTCGCGTTCTTGCTCGCCTTCGTCTTCATTTACATCGTGCTCGCGGCGCAGTTCGAGTCGTTCGTGCACCCGTTCACCATCATGGTGTCTTTGCCGCTCGCGCTCGTTGGCGCGGTGCTCGCGTTGTTCTTGGCCGGCAGCGCGTTCAGCTTGTCGGCGATGATCGGCATCATCTTGCTCATGGGCCTGGTGACGAAGAACGCGATCTTGCTCGTCGACAGCGCGCTGCAAGAGCAACGCGATCGCGGCGCCACACCGAGGGACGCGATCTTCGAAGCGGGCAAGAAGCGCCTGCGCCCGATCCTCATGACCAGCGCGGCGATGGTGCTCGGCATGCTCCCGACGGCGTTCGGCAGCGGCGCTGGCAGCGAGTTCCGCGGTCCGATGGCGATCGCGGTCATCGGCGGCGTCATCACGTCGACGGTGCTCACGCTCGTCGTCGTGCCGGTCGTGTTCGTGTGGTTCGAGGCGCTCGTCGGCGTCTTGAAGCGGCCAAAGGGCGCCAGCACACAGGAAGGGTAGTCACCGCGGGGCGAAGGTCGGAAAGCGCTTCGTCGGCTCGCACGTGCGGCAAGTGCCGTTCGCGCAGTCGGGCTCGCCGAAGCGAAAGAGCGCCGCGATCGAGCTGCGCCGCCGTGACAGCGCGCGGAAGAAGCGTTCGGCCAAGGGCGCGAAGGTGTCGCCGGAGAGGCGATACGCCCACTCGCGATAGTCGGCGAGCGCCCACAGGCACATGAGGAACGCCGCGGGGCCGACCCACGCGTCGCCGTCGTCGCTCACCACGCACAGCTCGTAGCCGAGCCAAGGCAGACCCTTGAAGCGCGTGCGCGCCTGCTCGCTGTGCGCCGGCATGATCTCGAGCGGCACGAGCTGCGCCTGCGCCCACATCCAATCGGCGCAGCGGACGCAGAGGGGACAATGTTCATCATAGAGAACGGTGAGGCGTTTCATGACGAGGGCTCCTCAGGCGGCGTGTTCGATCTTCACTTGCGGCATCACCGGCAACGGCAGCACGTTCGGCTTCGCTTTGCGGCGGATGCGATGGAACAAGTACAAGTTGCCGAAGTGGACGACGCCCAAGGAGATGAGCAGGGTGCCGAGCTTCTCGACGAGCAGCGCCACGCCCTCGACCGCGTTGTCGGTGTAATACCCGCGCATGATGGTGCAGGCGTAGCCCATGTTGAGCAGGTAGAAGCCGACGACGAGCAGCTGGTTCAACGCGTCGGCGAGCTCGGGCTTGTCGTTGAAGACGTCGCGCAGGAAGACGGCGCCATTTCGCTGCAGCGTCCGCGCGAGGAAGACGGTGAGGCCGATGCTGACGGCCATATAAATGATGTAGAGAAAGATCTGCCAGGTGGGTGTCATACGAGCTCCTTTGCCTGCTGATACGGCAAAGGCGCGCCCGGGTTGCACGGCGATCAGTGAATTTGTACCTGAGCGGTAGCCGACAAGCGATCCTCGAAGCGGACGTCGATCGAGAAGAAGCTCGACTTGTGCTCGGCGAGCGAGAACTCGACCGGCAGGCCCAGGTGCGCGGCGCTCACCTTCTCGCCGGTCTCCTTGATCTTCATCGGGTGGAACATGTGCGGTGCGATCTCGACCAAGCGCTCCTGCTTCCTTCCCGCCGTCTCCCAGCTCATCACCGCTTTGCCTGTCGAGGCGGCGGATTTTTGCTCGCCGTCGAGGAGCACCACGAAGACGTCGACCGAGGTGCGTTCGCGTTGGGTGGGATCTTGCGACGCGATGAGCAGCGCCTTGATGCTCTTGATCGCCGCGGCCGGCTTGTCGTTGCGCTGCTTGCGTTCGGCTTCGTCGGCCGCGGCGAGCTGCTTCTCGGCTTCCTTGTCGTTGTAGCACTCGATGCGGATGGTGATGTCGTCGGCGCCCATCTGCGCGAGGCTCTGCGCGCACATCCTGGCGATGGGATCATTCTCAGAGACGGTGCCGCGGCGTGCCGCTCTGTCGCGCATCTCGGCTTCCATCGAATTCTCCGCGACCGGCAGAGAGGCGGGTGCCGCAGGTGGCGGTGCTGGCTCGCGCACCGCCCGCATCGCGACGACGATGAGAACGACGAGCACGAGCACGCCGCCGACGAGCTGCGGCACGGTCACTTTCAAGCCGCCTTCTGGCTCGGCCGGCGACGCGAGCGGATCCGGTGGCGGCTTCGGATCGCCTGGCTTCGGCGGTTGTGCGGCGGCTTGCGCGGCGGCGGCTTCGGCGGCTTTGGCCTGCTTCTTCTCGAAGAGCATCACCGACTGCGCGACTTTCTGCGCGGACTGAAAGTCCTTCGCGGTGCCGCCGTTCTGCTGCAGCTTTTGCAGATACTGATCGATGTGCTTGGGCAGCAGCCAGCCGTCGCTCGTCAAAGCGACGAGCTCGCGCGCGACGCGGTCATAGTAGGCGAGGTGGCGCTCCTCTTTGATGCCGTTCTGGATCAGCCACTCGCGGAACTTGGCGAAGTCCATTCAACCTCCCGTCGCTCGCTCGAGCCCCAAGATGTACGTCAGCAGCTCGAGCGCGGGCGGCACGAGCGCGAGCCAAAAGCCGGTCCACAACAGCCACTCCTTCGTCACTGGCCGCGATCGGCGCGCCGCTTCCAAGAGTCCGCACCACACGACGTAGAGGATCCACAGCTCGAGGGCGCCGCCGAACACCGGGATATAGAGCGCCCACGCGTCGAGCCCGAACGCGAGCAGCGCGCGACGGACGAGAAAGATCGCGACCGCGCCCAGGCCGAGCAAGAACACCGTGCGCGACTCCTCGAGCGGGCGATCCGGGCGCGACTCATTGAGCCCTGCTTGCTGCCAGTGCCGGCGCAGCGCCCCGAACGCCGCAAACGCGATCGCGAACGCCGCGAGCGCCACGAGCGAGCTGCCGATCTCGAGCCGCGCGAACGAGACCAAGCGGCCGTCGGCGAGGCGGCGCAATTGCATGCGCGCCAAGGGATAGACGTTCTCGCCGTCGACGATGATCGGCGAGATCGACTGCAGCAACGCCCAGAGCGCGAGCCCGCTGGCCGCCGCGAAGAGCAGCGCCACCGCGCGCAGCCAGTTCTGCTCGTCGGGCGGGAGGGCGTCGGCCTCGATCGCCCGGCACGCGAGCTCGAGCGCCGCGCGTAGCTCACGCACGGACTGAAAGCGCGCGCTCGGATCCTGCGCCATCGCTCGCCGAACCACGCCATCGAGCGGCCACGCGAGCGGCGCGGCGTTGCCGGCCGGCAGCTCACCAGCGAGCAGCTCGTACATCAAGACGCCGACCGCGTAGATGTCGGTGAGCGAGGAGGGCGGCGCGCCGCGCAAGAGCTCGGGCGCGACGTAGCCCTGCGATCCGGCGAGCAAGCCTTGGCGCGTCTCGGCGGACGGCGCGGCGCCGATGATCTTGGCGATCCCGAAGTCCGAGAGCTTCACGCAGCCGTGGCGATCGATGAGCACGTTGTCCGGCTTGATGTCGCGGTGAATGACGCCGTGCTCGTGCGCGTATTCGAGGGCGCCGCAGAGCTGCAACGCGACGCTCGCGAGCGCGCGCGGAAACAGCCGCCCGCGCTGGCGAAGCGAGCTGCCGTCGACGAGCTCCATCGCCAAGTAGACCTGGCCGCCTTCGACACCGGCTTCGTAGAGCGTGACGATGTTCGGGTGGCTGAGCTTGCCGAGCGAGCGCGCCTCCTGCAGCAGCGCGTCCAGATTGCCCGAGCGATCGATCAGCTTGAGCGCGACGCGGCGGTCGATGCGGGTGTCTTTCGCCGCGAAGACGACGCCCATGCCGCCCTTGCCGAGCTCCTCTTCGAGCACGAAGCGGTCGCCGAGCGTGGCGTCCGGCAGCGGCGCTTCGAGCAAACACCGCGGACAAGGCGGCTTCGCCATCTCGGTTCCGCAGCGGGCGCAGCGCACGGGAGGACTATCGCAAAAAAGGTCCCAGGGACCTATTTTTTGTCCAACTTCTGGACACTAGGCGAGCGCGCGCATCAGCTCGTCGAGCTCCCCGTCGGTCTCGGTCTGGGCGTCGACGGTGTCGCGGACGATCGTGCGCAGGTGCTCCCGATACTTGCCGCGCGCGCGGTGCAAGAGCGACTTCACCGTCGCCACGCTGACGCCGCGCTCCTTGGCGATGCGCTCGTAGTCACCGCTGACGTCGCCGTCGAAGTACTTCTTCACGAGCTCGTAGCTCTCGGCAAAGTCGTCGGCGAGGGCGGCCAACGCCCGCGCCATGACGAGCTGCGCCCATTGCTTGTCGAACGCTCGCTCGGGATCCGGTCCGGCGCGCGCCAGGAACACTTCGGCGTCGTCGAGATCGACCGCGCGCAGGCCGCCGCCGCGTTTTTGCGCCGCGCCCTTCGCCCGCGCGTCGTTCAAGTGGTTGCGAAACGCCGTCTTCAAGAACGCGCGCAGCCGGCCCTTCGTCGCGTCGGCACGGGCCAGCACCTGTCGCTCGACGACGTGCGCGAGGAAATCTTGCACGGCGTCCTCGGCGCCCGGGCGATCGCAGCCGCTGCGCCGGGCGTACACATACAAAGGCAGCCAGTAGGTCTGCATCAGCGCCGACAACGCGTCAGCCGCACCGTCCGCGGCGCGTACGACGAGCGTCCAGCGTGTGGTGGGGAAGGGCACGCTACTGCAGCGCGACGAGCTTCGAGTAGCTGTCGTAGCGGCTCTGGATCTGGCTCACGTAGTTCACCGGCTCTTCGCAGCGGCAGTAGCCGTGGCGCGCCTTCTTCGCGTGCTCGGGCTTGCTCAAGAGCAGCATCGCTTGCTCGACGTTGCCGAACCACTTGTTCGGGTTCAGCTTGAGATCGATCGCAATGCGGCGCGCGTCGATCACGTGGCCAGGGCCGCAGTTGTACGACGCCAGCGCGAAGCGAAGGCGATCCTTCTCTTTGACGTCCGGGCTCGTGAACATCTTGGCGTAGCGGTGCATCAGCTTCACGCCGGCGTGGATGCCTTGCTCCGGGTCGACGACGTCCTCGATCTTCAGATCCTTCGCCGTCTTCGGCATCACTTGCATGAGGCCGAGCGCGCCGACCCAGCTCTTGGCGGCAGGATCGAAGTGCGACTCTTGGTACATCTGCGCGAGCACGAGCCGCCAATCGAACTCGTACTGCTTGGCGTACTTCTTCGCGAGCT
Organism: Deltaproteobacteria bacterium; assembly: GCA_020848545.1. Classification (GTDB taxonomy): domain Bacteria; phylum Myxococcota; class JADLHZ01; order JADLHZ01; family JADLHZ01; genus JADLHZ01. The sequence continues at coordinate 26,815 of JADLHZ010000026.1, forward strand.
CGTCGTAGGCCGAGATGGCGCCCTTGAGATCTTGGTTGTTCGCCGACGCGGCCGTTTTCATCTGCTTGCTGTTCTTGAAGTACTTGTTCACGGTCATGTTGTAGAACATGCCCTTGTAGGTCTTCTTGATGTGCGCATCCAGCGCGGCCTTCAGCTTCGGCTGATCCTTTCTGATCATCCAACCGACTTGCCGCGGCTCGCCGATCGGCCCGGCGCTGCGCACGCGCTGAGCGTAGGTGAGCTCGACCTCGACGATGTTCGAGTCGGCGACCGTCGCGCGAAACTTCCCTTCGGCGACGCCGTCCAAGATCTCTTCGGTCTCCATCGCTTCGTCGACGGCTTGGATCTCGAAGCCGTGCTGCGCCTTCAGCTTCTCGAGCGACGCGTAGTAGCTCGACGACTTTCGGACCGCGATCTTCGCGCCTTTCAGATCGCCGAGCCCCTTGGTCGTCGTGTCGCTCGCCGGCACGATCAACAGCTCGCTGATGGTGTTGTAGGGCGCGCTGAATTCGTAGTCCTTCTTCCGCTCGTCGGTGATCGTGATGCCCGCTGCGACGATGTCGCCTTTGCCTTCGGCGAGGTACTGCGCGAGCGCTTCACGGCTCGGCGGGATGACGACCTCGAGCCGCACGCCGAGCTCTTTCGTCAGGTTCTGCATCAGCTCGTACTCGAAGCCGAGCTGCTCGCCACGATAGACGAAGTAGCTCGTGCTCGAGTTTCGCGTCAGCACGCGCAAGACGTCCTTCTTCTGGATGTCGTCGAGATCGGCTTTGTAGGCCTTGTCCTTGAACGCGGTCAGCGCGTTCTCGATGAGGAAGCCGTCGAGGCTCTGCTTGAGCTCCGGGTTGTCTTTGCGCATCGCCCACGCGATCGGATCCTTTTCGGTGAGCGTGAACGCAGCCTTCACGCCCTTCTCGAAGCTCATCGCGTCTTCCAAAATATCGTTGTCAGCGACGGTGATCTTCGCCTCGCCGCGCGCCACTTGTTGGATCAGGGCGTAGGTGTCGTCGCTCTCGGGGGCGTCCTTGATCTTCAAGCCCTTCAGCTTCTCTTGCGCCTTCTTCAGCGACGCGGCGTACGAGCTCGACGCGCGCACGGTGACCTCTTTGCCGTCGAGATCTTCGAGCTTCGTCAACGTCGCGTCGTCGGCCTTCACCACCACTTGCTGCTTGACGGTGCGCACCGGCCGGCTGAACGCCGCGCGGGCCGAGCGCTCCGGCGTGATCGCCAGGGAGGCCGCGATGACGTCGCCGCGCCCCTCTTCGAGCGCCTTCATCATCTCCTCGAGATCGCTCGCCTCGACGAACACCGCTTGGACGCCGAGCTTCGTCGCGAAGCGCTTGGCGAGCTGTTGCTCGGCGAGGCTCGGATCACCTTCCCGTTGGAGGCGCTCGCCCGGATCGCGGACGAGGAAGCGCAGCGAGCCCCTCTTCTTGATCTCGGCGAGGTCTCCCTTCGCCACGTACGCCGGGACGTCGGCGCTTGCGGTCGCCTTGACCGGCTGCGACGCCGGGGCGTTCGCGGGTGTGTCCGTACAAGCTGCGACGAAGAGGAACAACGTCGAAAGAGCGCGTGCGTTCATGACTGACAGGTGTACCCGCGACGCTCCATGGCGCAACAATTGGAAGTCTTGTAACGGTCACGCTCCCCATGGCGTCGAAGTTTGTCCCATTCGTTACGCACGCTGCCACCTCGAAGGACGGGCTCGCGCGCGATCGCATGCCCAAAGACGCGTTGATCGTCGATGTTGGCGACACCTTCGGCGCCCGCTTTCTCGACTCACTCCTGCGCGCCAATCGCGTGGCGTTCACCGGCACGACGGACATGTCGCAGGGCGCGCTGGCGTTGCCGGGCTGGGTGATGCTCGACTGCTATCTCTTGCCGTCGTCGATCGTCGGCTTCGCCCAGCGCGCGGCCGAGCTGCCCGCGAGCCTCTTCGAAGCGTTGGCGCCCGAGTCCGGTGACGCGCTCGTCCCGGTGGCGGCGTACACCGCGCTGCCGACGCCGATCCCGGGGCGTTTCATCGGCATCAGCTTGTTCTCGCTCTCGACGGGCCTCCGCCTCGGCCTGCGCTCGAAGGCGCTCGGGCTCCTGCTCTATGGCGCAACCGACCAATGGGGCATCACGCAGTTCGACAGCCCGTCGATCCGCATCCACACGAACTTTGGCCCCTTGCGCTTCATCAGCGCCGAGCCGCCGATCCACACCTTCTCGCACAAGACCTTCATCTATCGCTTGACCGTGCCGGCGCCGGACGTGCTCGAGCGCTTCGCGGCGAGTGAAAAACCGCTGCCACCGCCGACCTCGCCGCCGCTCGGAGAGTGGATCGCGACGAACGACGATGGCGCGATGACCAGGCTCAAGCGGCAGATCCGTGAGGCGCCGGGCCGCTTCGCTGCCGTGCACCCAGGCTCACGGGCGAACGCGCGCGGCGGCCAAGACATCTACGTCGCCGATCTCGGGAGCAGCGCGTGAGCGAGACGTTCTTCCTTTCACCGCCCCGCCGAGACTGGGCCCTCCGCGCGCGAGCGAACTTCCGGAGTAAGGAAGCCGCGCCGGTCGATCCACTGCGCGCGCGCAAGGAGTGGCTCGCGTTCGCAGAACGTCTCGACGCGCTCGGCGGTCGCGTCATCGTCCTGCGCTCGCCGGACAGCGCGCTCACCGGCATGCCGTTCGCGGCGGAGGCCGGGCACGTCTTGCGCGACGGGCGCTTCTTGCTGCCGCGGATGGCCGCCGTGCACCGGCGCGGCGAGGAGACGCACTGGCGCCTCCTTTGTGATCGTGTCGGCATCGCAACGGTCGAGCTGCAAGACGGCTTCTTCGAAGGCCAAGGTGACGTCGGCGAATTCCTTGGGGTCACGCTCGTCTTCTTCGGCGGCCGCAGCACCGAATCCGGCGCGCGCGCGGCGGCCGCAGCGATCGGCGGCGAGACGCTGCTCGTCCGCATCAAAGAGCCGGCGTTTCACGGCAACATGGCGCTCCTGCCGCTCGAGCGCGCCAAGAAGATGTTGATCTGTAAGGACGTCGTGGCGCCGGAGAGCCTCGCCGCGATCACCGCGCGCTTCGGTGAAGGAGCGCTCGTCCCGATCACGCTCGACGAGCTCTTCGCCTATTCGACGAATGCGCTGCCGTTCGCAGACACGATCCTCGCGCCGAGCCTGGTGCCGTCGCGCGTGGTCGGGCTCTTCGAAGGCCTCGGCTACCGCGTCGAGAGGCTGGCGATGGACGAGCTCTGCGGCAAAGCCGGTGGCGCGTCCCGCTGCCTCGTCTGCCGCACCTCGGCCCCCCTCCCCGACGTCCCCGAGACCTTCTCCCTCGCCGCCGCCCGCGCCGAGATCCTCGCCGATTAGCGCTCCCGCTTTCACTCGCACTCGCACTTCGCCTCTGCTAATGGCCCGCCGCATGCGCGTTTTCGCCCTGATCGTCGTGCTCCTCGCGGCGCCGGCCGTCGCTGGTCCGTTGGTCATTCCGCCCGAGAAGGCGACGGACACCGGCATGGTGCGGCAGCCACCTCCGCCCGGGCCGTCGTCGTTTCCAGCGAGCCCGGATCCGTCGTTGTTCAAAGACGGCGGTTTCGAGCAGCAGCCGTCGTCGCAGCCCTATAAGGACGACGCGATGGTGCGGCAGCCCCCGCGCGACGATGACGGCGAGGTTGACGACGACGAGGACGACAAGCCGAAGAAGCGCCGTCCCGAGCGCTACCGGATGAAGAAGCGCCGCTTCGTCGGCTTCAGCGTGGCGGCGCACGGCGGCTTCTTCATCCGCGGCCGCAACGATCTCGCCCGCATCGGCAACGCGATCGGCCCGGCAGGCGAGCCCGGCCGTCTCGGCGGCCTCATGGACGGCGAGCTCACCTTGGACATCGGCCGTCACCTGCGCATCGGCCTCTCGGTGATCTGGACGCAATTGGAAGCGAGCGGCAGCGGCCCGGACCTCGGCGCGATCAACGTCCGCCAGAACGCACGCTACCGCTTCCTCACCGGCGGCCTCATCGTCGACGGCGTCATCCCACTTTCGCAGAGCGTGGATCTTTCGCTCGGCGCCACGCTCGCGGCTGGCGAGCTCAACGTGGCGATCTTCACCTCGCGCATCGAAGACTTCAGCGACGTCGGCGTCGACCTCCGCGCGATCCCGAAGGCGCAGCGCTTCGAGCTCTCGGGCGCCCTCTTGCACCTGCGGCCCGCCCTCGGCTTTCGCTTGAAGCTCGGCCAGCGCGCGTTCGCGGCGATCGACATTCGCCTCGGCCTCGACGTCTATTACGTGCCGAAGAACACGCTGCGCGTCGCCGACGACATGCCGCTCCAAGGCAGCCCCGAGATCATCGATCTGCATCCTTATCTCACCGTCGGGCTCGCGCTCGGCGACTTCGGCATGCGGCGGTAGACGTGCTCGAGCCGTACGACAATATTTGGCCGACGATCGACGCGCAGGCGTTCGTGCATCCGAGCGCGGTCGTCATCGGCAAGGTCACGGTCGGCGCCGAGACCAGCCTCTGGCCGAACACGACCTTGCGCGGCGACGACGGCCGCATCGTCATCGGCGCACGGACGAGCATCCAAGACAACACCGTTTGCCACCTGACCGCTGGCCTCAGCGAGCTCTTCGTGGGCGACGAAGTGACGTGCGGGCACTCGGTGATCTTGCACGGCTGCAAGATCGGCAACCGCGTGCTCGTCGGGATGGGCGCGATCGTGCTCGACAACGCGGAGGTCGGCGAGCTGTCGTTGATCGGCGCTGGCACTTTGATCACCATGAACACGGTGATCCCTCCGCGCTCGCTCGTGCTCGGCAATCCGGGCAAGGTCGTGCGCGAGGTCAATGAGCGAGAAATCACGATGATCTTGAGCGGCGTCGCCGTCTACGTCGAAAAAGCCCGTGACTACCTACGCATACATGGTGCGCCCAAGCGCAGATAACGGCGACTTTTCGAGCTGACAGATCGATACTCGAGCGGGTACAAATGCGAGTGATGGCCGTGAAGGACTGGCGTTCGTCGAAATGGCTGGTGGTCGTGTCGTTTGCGATCGTCGCGATGAGCGCCGGTTGCGACAGCAAGCGGCTCGCAGGCTCATCCTGCTCGAATCAATCACAGTGCGCGTCGGGCCTGTTCTGCACCGGCGGCCGTTGTCGGCCGTGCCCCGACGGCAACTGCACGACGAGCGTGGTCACGAGCTGCACGAAGGCCGAAGATTGCGGCGCCGGCAAAGTCTGCGTGAACGGCGGCTGCTTCACGTCGTGCGTCGAAGACGTGCAGTGTGACTCGGCGCTCGTCTGCATCAACAACATCTGTCAGCCGGGCTGCCGCTCGGACAAACAGTGCAACGCCAAAGAGATCTGCCGCGCCAAGGCCTGCGTCATCGGTTGCCGAAACGACGCAGCGTGCGAAGCGCGAGAGATCTGCGAGAACGAGCTGTGCATCACTGGCTGCCGCAACGACGCGGCGTGCACGGTCGGCGCCGAGCTCTGCATCGACAAGCGTTGCGGCGCGATCCAGGCGGACTGGATGCCGCAAGTGACCTTCGATCCCGAGGAGGTCACGGTCTACGTCGGCGAGCATCCGCCGACCGCGACGTACTCGGTGGCGCCCGGCATTCACGACAGCGGCCCGCCGGTCGTGGCGATCACCGACGTGCAGCCGCCGATCTCGTTGCAAGGCGACGTCTTCACGCTTGGGCCCTCGCAGCTCGTCGTGCAGACCTTCGTCGAGACCAAGGGCGACTACTCGGTGACGGTGTCGGCGACAGGCCGCGCCGGCACGACCACGAAGAAGCTCACCTTCCATGTCATCACCGATCCCGTGCACGCCTACATGATCGAATACGGGTCGACGCTCGGCGGCGTCCAGCGCGTGCAATCGGACGGCGGGGACATCGACATGATCGACGCGGACGACCTGGCGGCGCCGCTGCCGATGAGTCAACACACCGCCAAGCAGGCGATCGAGTTCGCGCTGACTCGCCGCGCGGCGGTGGCGCCAGCGTACGTCACGGGCTTTGGCCGCGTCGGCAGCACCGACTACGCGATGGCGTACGAGCTGCGCACGGGCTCGAACCAGGCGTGGTTTCGGACGAAGAGCGTGGCGCAAGGCGTATGCGAGCTCGGCATGCGCGCCGCAGGCAGCGAGGTGTGCCTCTATCCAATCGTCGGCTTGAGCGCCGATCTCAGCGGCAAGAAGGTGGCCGGCCTGATCAGCAAGGCGAAGACGACGCAGTCGAACGCGCTCGGGCAAGTCTGGCTCAACACGGGGGCCGTGTTCGTGCTCAATACCCAAACGGCGACTCCGACCGCGCCGCCCAGCACACCGCCGGAGTTCGAGGTCGGAACCGATCCCGTTGGTGCCACCGGTCTGCAGGTGCTCGGCGGCATTCCGGAACCAGCCGCGGGACCGTTGACCGCGGTCGGCGATCCGCCGGCCTCCCCCCTGCGCACCTTCGCTTCGCCTTCGATTTCCGGCGACGGCACGCGCTTGCTCACCTTGGCGGCGGATCGATTGCCGTGCCCGACCGACGGACCGCTGACCGGACTTGGTGACCCTGTCTGCGGCGACAACCGCGCCTGCTCGACGGTGACGAACACCTGCGGCCTCAAATACTGCAAGCTCGACACAGACTGTGCGTTCGACTGCGAAGCGAGGAAGAAGTGCCCGCCGTCGAGCGACCCGAGCTGCGCCGACGACGGCACCGGCCGCCAGTTCGAGCCGTGTCCGGCCAACCATCCCACGCTGCGGACGCTGCGTGGGCCGAACAACACCGGCAATCCCGAGTACATGTGCTGCGCGACCGCCGCCGTCGCAGAGACCTGCAGCGCATGTTCGTCGCGCAAGACCTGCACGAGCGACTCGAGTTGCACCGGCGGGCGCACTTGCCAAGAGATGGGCGCGACCGACTATTGCGCTTGCCTTTCGGACGAGACGGCGTCGGTGGTCGGCACCACCAACGTGTGCTGCAAGAACAGCGGCGGCCAATGTCCGGCGCCGAAGTGCGTCACCGGCGCCCCGGACGATCGCAACAACTGCGCGGCCGATGACGCTTGTCACGGCAGCTGCCAGCCCCGAGCTGAAATCCGCTTCGTCAGCTACGACACGAGCACCAGCGCCGCGCAGCCGCCGATCGCAGCTCAGGGACCGCCGTTGGCCTCGACCTTGGCTGGCGCTCCGGCGGACGCCGGTGGCGCGTTGCCACAACTCTCCGCGATCATCGCGCCGCAGATTGTCGGCAACGATCGCGCGGCCTACTTCACGATCCCCATGTTTGATCAGCTGAGAGCGGTCGCCGGAGGCGAAGACGCCCTCGACGCCTTGTTCGGCAGCGGCCCCGGCGGCGCCAGCGGGTTCTTCGGCCAGTTCGCCGAGAAGGGCCTGCTCGAGGTGAAGCTCACCGACTCGAGCCTCAATCCTGCCACGGCGGAGACCATCTCGCCGCGCTCGACGCCGCAGATCTCGGAAGCCGGCTTGCTCGGCATGTTGTTCGCGACCGCGTCGGAAGGGACGCTGAAGACGCAACAGTGCATCAATAAGTGCCTCAGCGACCCGCCTAGCGCCTACGCGCCGTGCACTTGTCCGACGCTCGATTCGCCGCCGGCGCCGCCAAACACGTACCGCTACGGAACCTGCACCGACGACACCGGCCAGCCGGGCTCGATCGGTTGCTGCATCGCAGACTGCCACTCGAAGTGCGAAGGCGGCGTCGAGATGCTCTACACGGTGCTCGGGCCGACGCAGCCGCCGGACCCGCCGGGCGATCAGTTCACGCTGTGGTGTCTCGACCAAGTCGCCGCCGGCCGGCCGAACGTCGGCGCCAGCTTCCCGTTCTGGATGGTCAGCGACAAGAACCAGTCGCGCTTGCTGATCACACAGCAGACGATGTCGACCCCGTTCCCCACCGGTCCTGGCGGCTTCAGCGCGGCGAGTTGCAACCAGCCGCAGCTCAAGGCGCAGTTCTGTGGGCCTCCGGCGGGTTCATTCGCAGCTTGGACGACGCACGCGATGCCCGCCTACGTGCCGGCCGAGATGAAGACGCGCCTTCTCGTCTATGACGTGGCGAACCAGACGACGACGGACGTGCTCGACACGACGGCGTTTGGATCCTTCCTGATGCCCGCGGCGAGCGGTGCGCGGGACTTCCTCATCGGCGATCCGCAGTTCATCGCCGAGGGCCGGCAAGTGGCGTTCTCGGCGAAGGGCGAGCGCCTGGTGGGGACAACGCCGGGGACCGGCTCGCTGAGCGATGACCCGCACATGTTCGTCGTCAACGTCGACGGCTCGAACCCCCGCCGCATCCTCGACAAGACCAAGGTGACGACGATCGGCGTGCCTGGCTACCACGGCATCTTCGGCTGCTCGTCGTGCGAGGATTGCGAGACGCAAAACTGCCAATCGTGCGCTGCGGGCAGCGGCTGCAGCTGCAACGAGACGCCGCTCGAGCATCAGGCGTCGAGCGTCGCGTGGCAGTGGATTTACCTCTTCTTCCTCGGCCGCTTCATCCCGTCGTTCATGCGCACGACGCGCCGCTTCGGCGAGCGCCTACGCGACCGCCGCCTCGGGTAGGACCGCCGCAACCTCTGCGGTCGTAAGAGGTAAAGCCGAAGTCAGCCGAAGCGCGCGATCCACAGACGCTGCGAGTAGAGCGTCGACACGACGACGAAGCCCGCGGCCGTCGCGAGAACGGCGCACGGCTCCGGAAGCGCCGGCGCCTCGAGCGCTTTGATCCACTCGACTTCCGGCGGCGGCACGTGGCGCTCGCTCTGACCGAGGCAAGGCGTGGGCCCGAGCGACACCGCGTTAGCGTTCTGGCGCAGCAGCACCGCGGTGTGCACGCCGTCGCGCAAGCGATCGTGCACGCAGACGATCGCCGGCGTGGCCAAGTGGCACTCACCGGGCAGAAAGCGGCGATCGAGCGCAGCGAGGTCGAGCACTTGCCAGATCGCCGGCGCGGCGAAGGTGGCCTGCGGCAGCGCTTCGAGCCCTTCGTGCAAGGTGCGCCGAAGGAAGTCTTCGAGCACGTTCAGCGCTGGCAGCTCGTGAAGGCGGGCCGAAAGGTAACGGTCGAGCCACGGGGCGCGCGTTTGCAGACGTTCGCCAGCGTTCCACACCGCCGCGAGCGCTGCCAAGCCGGCCGGCGCGTCTGCCTCGGCGAGGAGCTTCGGAAAGACCTTGCAGAGCGCGCGCGGAAGAAAGCCGGTCGTGTCGAGCTCGCCCGCGGCGGTGAGCGAAACGTATTGCAGGCCGACGGCCGCGTGGAGCAGCGTGAGATAGGCGACCAGGATTCGCTCTTTGTCTTTGTGCGCATGCGCCGTCAGCGCCTGCCAAAGCTGCGCTGCCGGCCCCGCGCAGCTCTGCCGCCACGCCGCGGCGCTCCAGCGAGAATAAGCGCGCGGACCGCTCAGCTCGAGCCCTGCGATCGCCTGCTGCAACGCCTCCATCCTGGCCTATGAAAACGCGTTTTTGGCCGTTCGCAACTGTAAGCGGGCCAGGTCCGATAACCCCTTAGCCCTATGGCCACTGCACGTCCGAAAAAGCGCATCACCGACGCCCACGGCAACTTCATCGAGAAGAAGCGGTGGACGAAGAAGCGCGCCCTCATGGAGGCCGCGAAGAAGGCGGCGCGTGGCGGCAGCGACGGCTTCGCCAAGGCAGACTCTCAGCCCCAAAAGGTGGCCGCGCAGCCCGCGCGCGCCAGCTTCGGTCAACGTAACAGCGCGATGCTCAGCCTGCTGACCAGCGCCAAACCCAGCGACAAAGGAAGATTGCCATGATCGACATCGGAAACCGTTTCGGAAAAGCCTTCATCGCCGACGGCGCCAAGAAGGCCGAGAAGCAACCGGCTGCGTTCGAAGCCGGCATCAACGAATACCTGACGAAGTTCAAGACGCAGATCGAGCAGTCCGAGAAGACCGCCGCCGCCTTGAACACGGAAGCCGAGAAGCTGAACGGCGAAGCCGACGCGCTCGAAGCCGAAGCGAAGAAATTGCGCAAAGAAGCGAAGAAGCTCACCGGCACCGATCAGCAGCAGAAGCTCGGCGCCGCCGATCACAACGAGACGTCGGCCGCGCAGAAGCGTGAGCTCGCCGAGAAGAAGATTGAAGAGGCCGACACCGCGCTCGCCAAGTACGGCTACGACACCTCGCGCATCAACGGCGAGAAGGGCCGCGACCTCTTGTTCAAGGCCGAAGGCGGCAAGTACACGCCGGCGACCGCGCTCGACGCGTTCTACGAATCGGACGCTGGCCACGCGATGGCGGCGGCGAAGAACGCGACCCTGTGGGTGGCGGGTTTCTCGTACGGCACGCACCACGCGATGGCCGGCGCGCTCTCGGATCTGCCGGCGGACAAGAAAGTGACCTTCAACGTCATCTGCACGCCGAGCTCGCACTACGGCTCGGACGAGACGGACAAAGAGCTCGAGAACCCCGTGCCGAAGGCCGGCAGCAAGCGCGCCAACTTCGAGAGCAACGCGCGGACGAACGAGTACATCGCGCGCGTCTTGTACTTGGAGCCGGGCCAGACGAACGTTTGGAGTGCCAAAGAGCTCGCGAGCGTGAAGTTCAAGGTGAAGGATCCGGCGGTGCCGGAGTACGCGTCGATGTCGCCGGACCTGACCGTGGATCTGTCGCAGCTCAAAAGCGGCGGCAAGCTGATCGTCGAAGGCTGGTGCACGGCGTCGGCCGGCGTCGGTGGCTACGAAGAGACGCGCCGGACCGAAATCGCTGTTCCCTGATTCAACGTGGCCGTGGCCGTGGCCGTGGCCGAAGAATACCGGCCACGTTCACGGCCACGGCCACGGCGACGAAAATTCAACGACCGAGCCAGTTCACGTAGTTCTGCACCCGCGAGTACATCGCCTTCAGGTGCACGACGTCTTCGTAGATCGCGCCGCCGAGCTCTGACTTCTTGCCGAGCTCTTCGATCAGCTGCACGATGCCGCGCTGCAATTTCTGGGCGGCGTCGACGCTCACGCCTTCGAGCCCTTTGTCGAGCGCGTTCTTCAGCGCCGTGACCTTGGCGCGCACCGGCTCGTGCGCCGAGAACTGCGTCATCGCCGCGTCGAACATCTGGCGAATCCAGCCCACGCGATCGACGAGCAGGCGTTGGCGCTCTTCGCGATCGAAGAACGCGCTCTGCTTGTTCGGCACGAGCTTCTCGTGGAGCACCCACGGTAGGATCTGGCGCAGGTCGTCGACCGCGACTGCGGCGGCGCCGCGAAAGTACGCCATCGCCTTGGCAAAGTTGATCGCGGTCAGGAACGCGCGGACGCTGACGCCGTTCTCGGTCTGCGTGCAGAGGTGGACGTTCTTGTCGAGCGGGCACTGCTCGTTGCACACCGCCGCGAGCTTCTTGCCGCCGAGGTGCAGCGTGTCTTTGTTCTTGTACTCGAAGTGATCGGACGCTTGGCGGCAGAAGTCGAGCTGGCCGAGGAAGAAGCCCAGGCGGTCGCGCACGTCGGCCGGCATCGGTAGCGCGCGGATCTGCGCCGCCGCGGTATGCAGCTCGGCCTCGCTGAACACGATGTCCTTCGGCACGAAGTCTTCCGGCGCGCGGCCGCTCTCGATGCGCGAGATCAGCGTCTCCAAGTAGCGTGAGTTGAACGCCGTGCAGCGAACGACGACGTCGATGCGATCCTTCAGCGCTTCGATGACGGCGAAGGTGCCGCCGCCTTGATCGTCGTTCGCCGTCAAGAACCACGCCGAGTCGCCCACGCTCACCGATTGATCGAACATCTCGGCGTAGCCTTCGGCGAGCAGTGAGAGCAGCGCCGATTGCGTCTTCGTCGGGATGCGGTTGTACTCGTCGACGATCTTCACGCGCATCGTGAGCCACTTGCGCCACGACACTTTGATGTCTTCGGCGGTCTCGGCCTTCACGAGATCGCTCGGCAGCGGCGCGCCTAGGAGATCGGAGACGGTGAGCTGAGGATGGCCGTGCTGCACCGAGCGCTGCAGCTCGTCCTTCGTGTAGCCCGAGAGGATGCCCATCAGGATCGCGATCGACGTCTTGCCGCGGCCGGGCGCGCCGATCATCAGCGCGCGCTTGCGCGCCATCAGCGTCAGCAGCGGAAGCAAGATGTAGCTCGAGTAAGAGTACGTCTGCGGCAGGTCGAGCGACTCGGTCGAGAACGGGATCTTCTTCGGATCGCCGAACTGCACGTCGTAGTACGGCGAGATCACCGCGTTGTTGACGATCCAAAAATACGCCTGACGAAACTTGTCCTGCAGGCTCGCCCCGTCGCGCGCCGACAGCTTGATCTCGAGCTCCGGCGTGACGCTCGCGCGGCCCTGCAACAAATCGTTGATCACATCCTGTGCACGCACGCCGGGGAAGGTGTCGCAAAAAGGTCCCAGGGACCATTATTTTGTCCAACTTCTGGACAGTGAGCACGCGGGCAACCTCCGCAACGCCTGTCCGCGCCGATCGCCAGCGCCCGATCGTAACGGCAAGTCAATTCGCGTTAGGGCACGTCGGTCGGATCCCAGCAGGTGCGGAAGTTCTCGTCGAGCTGATCCAAGCGGGCCATGTCGTCGTCGGCGATGTGAAAGTCGAAGATCGCGGCGTTCTCCTTGATGCGCGCCGGGGTCACCGACTTCGGCAAGACGACCAGGCGATGCTGCACGGCCCAGCGCAAGAGGATCTGTGCGGGCGTCTTGCCGAGCTTCTTCGCCACGCCGGCGATCGTGGGGTCCGCGAGCTTTCGCGCTTGCGTCAGCGGGCTGTACGCTTCGACGACGACCCTGTGCTTCTCGCAGAACGCGAGGAGCTCCTTCTGGTGGCAGAAGGGGCTGAGCTCGACTTGGTTCACCGCCGGCAAGACCTCGCTCTGATCGAAGAGCTCGAGCAGGTGCCGGATCGTGTAGTTGCTGACGCCGATCGACTTCGCCTTGCCCTCGGCGCGCAGCTCGCTCAACGCGCGCCACGTGTCTTTGCGCCGCGCCGTCACCGGGAAGTGCACGAGCACGAGATCATAATAGTCGAAGCCGGCTTGCTGCAGGCTGCGCTCGAACGACTTCTTCGTGCTCTCGTAGCCTTGGTTCGGGTTCGCGATCTTCGTGGTGACGAAGACGTCTGCGCGCGCGATGCCGCTTTCGCGGACTGCCGCGCCGACGTCCTTTTCGTTTCGGTAGAACTGGGCCGTGTCGATGTGGCGGTAGCCTTGGCGCAGCGCTTCGAGCACGGCGCCCTTCGACTCTTCGCCCGGGCTCGCTTGGTACACGCCGAAGCCGAGCTGCGGGATCGCGCGCTGGTCGTTCATCGAGAGGGAGTTGGCCATCACCATGCTCAGTGGTTATGCTCGGCGCATGGCGGAATGCAAAGAGTGCGGCAACGAAGCGGACAAGCTCGTCAGCGTGAAGGTGGACGGCAAAGCGAAGAAGATGTGCGAAGACTGCGCCGATCGCGTGCGCGAAGAGGCTGAGGTCGCGAAGGAAAGCGAGTCGGTGATCCAGGGGATGATGGGCTTCAAAGGGCGGAGATAGCAATCAGCTGTCAGTTCGGATGACTGAAAACCTGACAGCTAGACTCTCCCGTTCTCCTTGAACCACGCGATCGCGCGCTGAATCGACGCCTCGAGCGGGGTGCACGGTAGGCCGAGCTCTTGCTGCGCCTTCGTGTTCGAGAAGAACACCTGCTGCTGCATGTACTGCGTCGACTTGTAGGTCGCGATCGGCGGCTTCTTGCTCACGTGATCCGACCACCACTCGAAGCCCGCGCTGGCGCCGCGCACGACCGCTGGGGGGATGGTCACCCGCGGCGCCTTTTTTCCCGCCACGCGGCACACGAGGCGCGTGAAGTCGGCGAAGCTCACGTTGTGGTTCGACAGGATGTAGCGCTCGCCGACGCGGCCTTTTTCCGCCGCGAGCACGTGGCCGGTGCCGCAGTCGTCGACGTCGATCGCCGAAAAGCCGCCAGCCGACAGCGCGAAGATCTCGCCCTTCAGGATCGAGAGCACGATGCCGCCGGTCGGCGTCGGCGCGGTGTCGCGCGGGCCGAAGGGAAAGCCCGGAAGCACGACGACCAAAGGCAAGCCGGCCCGCGCGAAGTCCAAGGCGATGTTGTCCGAGACGAACTTCGACTGGATGTAGTCGTTGGCGATCGGCCACAGGTTGAACGGCGTCGTCTCGTCGCTCGGCTGGCCGTCGGCGCGCATGCCGAGCGCGGAGATGGACGAGGTGTAGACGACGCGCTTCACGCCAGCCTTCTGCGCCGCGAGCAAGGTGGCGACGGTGCCATCGATGTTCACGCTCCAGAGCGGCGTCGGATCTTCGAGCCACACGCGGTAGATCGCGGCCAAGTGATACAAGGTGTCGGCACTGTTCAACGCCCGCACCATCGCCTCGTGATCGCGCACGTCGGCGGTGACGCGATCGATGGCGAGGCCGTCCAAGTTCTGCACGTTGGCGCCGGGCTCGATGACCGCGCGCACGCGGACGTCGCGGCGAATGAGCTCGCGCACGACGGCGGAGCCGATGAAGCCCGCAGCGCCGGTGACGACCGCGGTCTTCACGCTACGCCCAAAGCACTCTGTCGTGGGGGATGAACGAATCGACCGGGATCTGCGGATCCAACGAGCGCGCCATCGTGACGATCTTGTTCGGCACGATCTCCTCGGCGTAGGGCTCGCTCTCTTTGTTCTGCGTCGGGCACCACCACTCGAGGCGCGTGAGGCCGAAGCGCTGCGCGTGCACGAGCGCCGCCGTCATCAAGCGCTTGGCCACTTCCGGCGGCGCTTGCGAGCGATAGAGCAGGCGCAAGTACGAGCCGCGCCACTCGGGCTGCCAGAGAATGTGCGAGCCCCGCAGGCGCGCGCCGCTGACGTCGGTGTAACGCTCGTCGTAGACCCGCGCGTACAAGTGCGCCCGCGCGCGGTGCCAGAAGGTGATCGCCTCGTCGACGATGAAGGTGATGTCGCTGCCGGAGCGCTGGCTGAGCGGCGACTTCTCGTCGACCGGCACGACGCCCGCGGGCCACTGGATGAAGGTGTCCGGCACCACTTTGGTCGCCACGAAATTACGCCGCTCGACGAAGCCGAGCTTCTTGTAGATCTTGGTCTCGCGCTCGGTGAAGGTGAGCAGCATCGAGATGCGCTCGGCCTTCGCTTTTTGCGTGAGCTCCTCGAACATGCGCGTGGCGTAGCCCTTGCCCCGGTGCGGCTCCGGCACGAACACGCTGGCGATGACCCAGGCGACGTAGCGCAGGCCGCGGTAAACAAAGGGCAAGGCGAAGGTCTCGCAGCTCGCGACCCGTTCGCCTTCCTTCATCAGACCCCAGGTCCGGTGGGCGCGGCGGCAATGGGGCGTCTCGCGCAAGATCTGCTCGCGCGCCCGGTATTGCTGGAACGTCAGTCCGGATCCCCAAACGGCGAAGGTCTCGGTGTCGATGTCCTTGAGCGCCGGGGCTTCACGCAGCGGCACGAGCTCTAGTTTCTCACCTTTCACGCGGGTTGTCTTTTAGCGCGAACTCGGGTGGCAATGCAAAAGCCCCACGCCGAAAGTTCAAAGAATTCGCTGTTCGGCCAACCACGCGCTCATCGGCGAGAACACGTGCTCGTGGGCGGCGTTGGAGATGAAGAGGTCGGCGTGGGCCACGTGCAAAGTGTCGTCCCCGACGACGAGGAGCTTCTTCGAGGCCGAGGCGACCTGGTGATAAGCGAACTCGGCGGTCGCGCGGGGGACGATGCCGTCGCTCGCCGCGAGCACGCAGAGCACGGGGTTCTCGACGCGGCGGAGCGCCTCGCCGATGTTGACGCCGCTGACGACGAGGTCCTTTCGCCGCACCCACTCGGCGATCTGCTTGTTGATGAAGCGGTTCGGATCTTCGACGGTCTTCATCAGCTGCCGCGCGGCGCTCGTGTCGGTGATGTCCGGGTTCAAGTAGATCTTGAGCAGCCACGGCACGAAGCGGACGATCTGCGGCAGGGCCAGCTCGGCCATCCTACGCGTGCCGCTGATGCGGAGCTGTCCGACGAGGGTGGGTGAGAGAAAGAGCATGCGTATCAAAGGATGCAGATCGATCCAACGCACGGGGCTGCCGATGGCCACGAGGGCGCCGGCCTTGTGCGCCTCGTTGAGCGTTACGTGCGTGAACATCAGCGTGCCGCCGAGCGAGGCGCCGATGAGATCGACTTTGTCACCCTCTGAGATCGTGTGCGCGAGCACGGCATCGATCGCGACCTTGAGATCAACGAGGGCCAGGTCTTCGAGGGTGAACTGCAGCGTGCCCGTGCCCTTGATCGCCGCGCCCTGGCTGCGCAGATCCACGCGCCACACCTCGAAGCCGTGCTCGGCGAGGTGCGCTTCGAGCGAGGCGCCGTTCGGGTGATAGCTGAAGATGTAGGAGTTCATCCCATAACCTGGGACGATCAACACCGGCCGGCGTGACCGATCGACACGCTCGGGGTCCCACGATTGATAGAGGCAGATCTGCCAGCCGGCGCCGTTGTCCGCCAAGTGGTGCATCGTGCGAATCATATGTTACAACGCCTGCACGGATGGGCGACGCACACGACACGGCCGTAGTGGTGGCACAGACTCAACTGATCCTCGCCGACATCCCTGAACGCAACCGCCTCCGCGAGCTCGTCGCTTTGCTCAATGAAAAGCGCGACGACATCGCCGCGCTCGATCTCGAGATCGAAACGCTCCAATATCAGCTCGGCGAGTTCGAAGCACGCTACCGCGATCGCTTGTACGACGAGCACCGCACGCTGAAGCGCATCGAGTCGCTCGTGCGCCACTTCGAGCGGTGGTGCGAGACCTTGCGCGAGGCGATCCTGGACGAGATCGATCGGCCGCCGCCGAAGCGCCAGAAGAAGCGCAAGGTGAACAAGCGGGTGCTCGAGCGGGCGAAGCGCATTCAGGAAGCGCGGGCCCGTGAGCTCGAGAATCGCCGCGACGAAGAAGCGCGCCGCGAGCAACGGCTGCTCGAAGAAGACGGCGAAGCGCAGCAAAAGAGCGCGCCGGACCGCCAGACGCGGCTGAAGGCGGCGTATCGATCTTTGGCGCGGCGCTACCATCCGGATCTCGCGCGCCAAGAAGACGAGCGCGTCCGCTTCGGCGCCATGATGACGAAGATCAACGAGCTCTACCGGCAAGGCGACCTCGAGCGCCTCGAGCTGCTCGCGACCCAAGCGAAGGGCGGCGAGATCGACGAGCCGAACGTCCCGATTGAACAACAAATCGTCACGCTCGAAGCGCGCCTGCGTTGGTTCACGACCGTGCACGAGAACATGATCGACGAGCGGCGCACGCTCGAAGCGTCGAAGACCTGCCAGCTCTTGCGCGACGTCGAGCAAGCGGAAGCTTTGGGCCGCGACTTGGTCGCCGAGCTCAAGGCCGAGCTGCAGGAGCGCGCGCTGGTCGCCGAGGGAGACGTCCGCGTGGCCGTGCGGACATTGGAGAGTGAAGTGAACGCATTCAATCGCAAGACCGCCGGCGGCGCGATCGTCAAGCCCTTGGATCGCGGCGTGGGAAAGCGCTTCGATCCCTACGCCGACAAAGCGCTCGTCCGCTTCGCGCTCGAAGAGCTCGAGAAGGTGCACTTCGACGGCGAGGCCACGCAGTGCGCCGAGTGGGTGCTGCAGATCGCCGAGTCGCATCCGCCGCTCTTACGCGCGCTGCTCTTCGCCTATGTTGCCGATCTCTCGCAGTTTCCGCTGCCCGGGCTCGAGCGCTACGACGACATCAAGCTGCGCTTCGACTTGCTCGAAGACGAGCGCTGCAAGCTCGGCGAGGTGAAGGCGAGCGAGCGTTGGACCTTCGAGCGAGCGCTCGTCGAAGGCGATCAAGTGATCGAGTTCGGGCCGAAGCAGGCGAGCGAGAAGGTCGTGCGCATGGGCCTGAAATTGCGCAACGACGCCATGCGCCACGGCATGCTGCTCGCACTCCGCCGCCACGCGATCCGCCGCGAGTTCAAGCGCGTGCTGTCAGTGCTCGGCGAGAAGAAGGCCTGCGCCGAGTGCCAGACCGACGTTTACACCGTGCCCCTGTACCGGCTGCGCGGCCTCGACGCCCTGCGCGCCTTGGTCTGCCCGCATTGTGCCACCACGCTACACACCTACTGGATGCCGCGCGGCGACGACGTGCAAGCGGTGCTGAACGTGGCGTTCATCGACTTCGAGATCATCCACGAGTGGTCCTTCGGCATTGGCAAGGCGACCGTGGCGACGCAGCTGACGACCAAAGAGCAGGACGACATGACGGTCGGCGAGCTGAAGAAGCGTCTGCACGCCGATGTCTTTCGCCGGAACAACATCGAGGTCACGGCGGCACAGGTGTGGCTCGAGCAAGACGGCGACAAGCTGCCCGAGAAGCGAGCGATCGTCGACCTCGGATCGAAGAGCGTCGTCGTGCGCTTTGCGAGCGATGCCGGGGTGAGCGTGGGCGATGCGCTCGAGCTGTTGAAACACCGGATCCGGACGCGTTTTTCCGACTGAGATTTTGATTGACCGTTCAGGGAATTGGGCGCAGAAGCTCTTGGTTCGGAGCAGCGCGATGAAGCGGTTCACACTCTTAATCTGTCTGAGCTTGGCGGCCTGCGAAGAAGCGCGCCTCCGCACGATCCCGCCCGAGCCGATCGAAACGAATGTCCGCCGCGAAGTCTCGCGCGACGTGTGCTTCAAGACCCCGAAGGCCGAGGGCATCAAGCAGCTCGATGTGCTCTTCTTGATGGACACGACCGGCTCGATGACCTTCGCGATCAAGAACCTGCAAGACAACGTTCGCACGATGCTCGAAGAGCTGAAGCTGCAAGTGGCCGACGTGCGCTTCGCGGTCGCGCGCTTCGACGATTACCGGCCGATCTGCGCGCTCGCCCAAGGCACCGACGATCCGAGCGACACGACGTACACGCTCTTGGCGCCGCTGACGAGCGACGGCGACGTGCTTCAAACGGCGGTCGCCGGGCTCACCCGGCCCGACGGCGCGCCGATGGGCAACGGCGCCGACGGCCTCGCGTGCGGCTACGAGGCGTTGTACCAAGCCGCCACGGGCGTCGGCCTCGACACCAACAAGGACGGCGTCTACTTCGGCGTCGACGCCTTGTACGACGTGGCGCCGATGCCGGCCGGCTGGCGAGGCGAAGCGAAGAAGGTGATCGTGATGATCACCGACGCGAGCTTCGTCGAGATCGAGAAGCAACGCTCGGGCCGCGGCGGCACGAACGACACCTGGGTACAGGACACGCGGGCGATTCAAGACAAGCTGCAGCAGGGCGGGGCGGCGACGAAGCAGCAAGCCTTGGACGCGCTCAACATGAACAACATCAAGCTCGTCGGCATCGCCGTCGGCACGCAGCGGAGCGAGTCGTTTCCAGACCTGCGCACCGTCGCCGAGGCGACCGGCACCTTCACCTTCACCGGCTTCTCGCCGCTCGGCACCGACTACACGCAGCTCGGCGCGATCTCACCGGGCGGGCCGCTCGTGTTCCGCACCGACGCGGCCGGCAATCCGTACGCGTCGGGCAAGGCGACGATGGCGAAGACGATGGTCGACAGCCTCGCCGACATCGTCAACGCCACCGACGTGAAGCTGACGCTCGACGTGACCGGCGAGAGCAAGCGCACCGAAGAGCAAGTGCAGCTCGTCATCGAGCCGCAGCTCGCCGAAGGCGTGCCGCCCGAGACAGAAGTGTGTTTTACGGTGCGCGCCGAGTGGCCGAGCGCGCGCAAGGCGGCGCTGCCGAGCATCACCGCGAAGGTCGAGACGAACGGCAAGGAATTCGGCGACAAGGCCGTCACGCTGGCGGAGTAGACGGCGTACGTCGAGTGCTCTCGTCGCCCGCACGGCGACGGCGCGGAGAAATCCCCGTACGGATACCTTGCACAGCCGCAAAGCGATGTGTCACAATAGAGACACATGAAGAAACAGCTGAAACACATCGGAATCCGCGAGCTCCACGCTGAGACTGGTCGCCTCGTTTCAGAGGCCGCCGGTGGACAACGCATCGTGGTCATGCGCCGAGGCGTGCCTGTCGCAGAGCTTCGTGCGTTCGACGCCAACGCGTCCGCTCCGGTCCCGGATCGCAGCGCCTGGCTGGCGAAGTTTCCGCAAGTTCCGGGCGACAGCGGGCGTTTTCTCGAGGAAGACCGGCGCTGAGTCATGTACCTGGACACGGCATACATCGCGAAAACGTACGTCAACGAACCGGACTCGGCAGCCGTGCGTGCGCTGCTCATCGGGAAGCGAAACATGCACAGCTCCGCGTTGTGTGGACCCGAGTTCTATTGCGTCCTGCAACGGCACGTTCGCGAGGGTAGCCTCACCAAGCGCCAAGCCGCTTTACTGCGCGAGAAATATCACGAAGATGTCGAGGCCGGGGTCTGGACGCTCATCCCGATGGACAACGCCGTCATCGCGCGTGTCGAAAGCTCGCTCTCAGGAATCGATCAGAAGATCTTCATCCGTGCCGGCGACGCAATCCATCTGGTGTCCGCGCAGCTCGCCGGTTTCGAGGAGATTTGGAGCAACGACCGGCACCTGCTCGGTGCGGCTCCGGCGTTCGGCCTGACGGGGCGACGGATCTAAGTCGAGCCCCGCGCCGGCGCCCACGCTCACCGGCGACCAGCCGCGCCGCGAGAGATAAGCGCCGAAGGACGAGCACCTCGATGATGAGGCACGCCGCGAAACGAACGGTCGTTATGATGGATCCCATCAAGAGACGATCACTCCCTTTAGCGCACATTGATTCGCGGCGCTCACATCGATGGAGTCGCCTTCTCCTCCGGCCACTTTCCGGTCCGCAAGTACTCGGCGAACGCGGGATCTTCTTTGGCGCGCTTCTCCTGCTCCTGGCGAAGCCACTCTTTGTCCTTCTCCATGCTCTCGCGATGGAACTCGTGATCGTGGCCCGCGGCCGGGTCCAGGCCTTCGAAGGATTTTGGCTCGCTCATTTGTTGGCTCCATTCTTAGCGTTGTTCGCAAAGGGACGCTGCACGCCTTCCCACATCGAGACGCCCATCAGCATCATCACCTTGCCGAGGTGATCGTCCTTGATGCGCAGGCCGTCGGGCGCGTCCGGATCGCTGATGCGCAGCATCTTCGGCGGGTTCCTGGGATCGACGACGTCGAGCATGGCGATGTCGCGCGGGCTCTTGGCGGCATCGATGAAGCGGAGCGCGTCGGCGATGACCGCGTCCGTGTAGATCTCGGGCTTCGTGTAGCGCATCTCTTCGAGCCACATGCGCGCCTGATGCTTCATGTTGTCGCGCGTCTGCTCGTCCTTCCACGCGAAGGTCTTCGCCCACTCGTAGACGCCGACGCTGATGTTCGCGAGCACGCGGATCTCCACCTCGGCGAGCCGCTTCGGATCCACGGCTGCTTTGAGGAACGACGTGAGCTGCGGGTCGACGGCCTCGGCGATCTTGTTGCCTTGGTAGCGCTGGTCGATCGTGAAGAGCGAGCGATGGACGATGAGGTGGCCGTCGGCGGCCTTCTCGAAGGAGCGGTTGATGGTGGCGACGGGCCGTCCGTCGGCGTCGCGAATCACCATCTTGACCATGATGTAACCGGGCTTGATCTCCTGAAGCCCCACGACCTCGGTGCGCAGGCCCTCGATCGGCGGCGTGAAGGCTTTCTCCAGCACGGCGCGCGAGATCGGCCGGCCCATGATGCTCTCGAGCGCCGCGCCGTTCGCGCCGAGATCGTTCTTGGAAGACGCGAGGAGCTTCGTCAGGTCTGCGCCGTAGATCTTGTCGTCGTGTTTGCTGAAGCGCTTGCCGTCGATGCGGATCCGCTCCGGCTTCAGCGCGCCCGGGTGCGCGTCGACGAAGTTCTTGATGGCGAGGGGGCCGGGCGTTGGCTGCTTCATCACCTCGCTGAGCACGCGGCGAAGCGCAGCCGCGTCGAAGTCGAGGCCGGCGTTCTTTTGCCGGTACAGGATGTCGTTGAGCAGCTTGCGTTCGGCGACCGTCGGATAGTCGGCGAGCAGCTTGGCGAAGCCAGCCATGTCGCCGTGGTTCTCCCACGAGCTTGCGATCCACTTCACGAGCTTGCCGAACCCGGTGGTCTCGAAGGGCACGCCGGGGGTCTCGCCCTTGGCGCCGCGGGCGATCAGGTCGGCGACGACAGCGTCGTACCCCGCGCGTTCGTTGTCGGCCCACGCGCTCCGTCCCTTTTGTTCTCGGCCGGTGCGGACGTCGGCCGCGCCCTGGTTCGCCGCGCGCGCGTTCTCGAAGTGCGTATCCGCGTTGGAGGCGCCGAACATCTCTTCGAGCACCGGCGCGATCTTGCTGGCGCCTTGCGGATCCTTTGCGGCCCACTCACCGAAGCGCTTGATGGTCGCTGCCGCTTCGGGGCCGCCGTAGACGACGGAGCGCATGAGCCCCGCGGCGCCGCTGGCCCGCACCCAGTCCGGAAGGGCGGCATACGCTGCGAGCCGCTGCTGAAACGCCGGATCCTTGGCGAGGCGCGCTGCGTCGACCGCCAAGATTTTCAGATGCCACTCCGGCACGTAGGCGAGCGCGCCGTAGCTCGCGATCGTCTCCATCGTGCCTTTGACCGGGGTAGGATCGCCGAACGCTTTCTCGTAGTCCTTCGTCGCTTTGTCGAACGCGGCCCGCGCGCGCTTTTCGTCTGCGCTCGGCAGCGCGTTCATGCGCAAGACTGGCGTGACGTCGTTCGGGCCTGCCCCGGGCTTCGCTTCGTCTTTCTTCGCTGCGGCTTTCTTCACCGCCGCCTCGTGCTGCACTTGCTCGAGGATCGCCTGCCGCACCTCGGGCCGCGCGGCGAGCTCGGCGAGGCTGAAGTGGCGCGTCTTCTTCAAACCCTTGGTGGCGAAGTTGAAGCCGTTGCCCTTGCCGATGCTCTCCTGCACGTAGGTCTCGCCGTCGATCTGCAGCTTGACGGTCGAGATCGTCGACGTGTCGTGCTCGAGCTTGGCGAGGAACGGCTCGTTCTCGGCGGCGTGGTGCTGGTACTCGGGCATGTCGACGACGTCTTTGATGCGGCGCTCGTACAGGGGACCGGTGCCGCTGTCCGGCGTGAACAGGATCGACTCGCCGTCGTGGGAGACCTTCGCCGCGGTGTAGCTCTCGCCGTCGACCTCGATCTTTACGCCGTAGGTGCGCGTCGGATCCTTGTAGACGTCGGCGAGCTCCAGCGGCGCGTTGTCGATGCGGATGAACTTCTGGACCTCAGGCAGCTGGGCGATCGCGCGCTCGGAGAGCGAGAGGCGGTGCTCCCGCGGCGAGAGCGGCTTCAGCGAGTAGCCGCCGTCCTGTTGGCGCGAGACGATCTCGTAGCGCGCGTTGTCGATCTGCACTTTCATCTTCAACACGGAGTCCGGCTTCTTCTCGAGGTGCGCGAGCGTGTCGCTCTTCGGCCCCTTGCTGTCGGGGATCCCGGGCTCGCTCGTCGCCCGTTCGCCGGTGACGGTCTTCGGCGCCGGCACGCTCTCGGCGAACCAGACGAGGTACGGGCGGCCGATGACGCCGTCGACGCTCGGGCTCGGGAAGCGATAGACCTCGTCGAGCGTCAGCCACGCGCCGTCCGGATATCTCTTCTGAAACGCGGGATCGGGATCGAAGACGAGCACCTTCTCGACGCCGTCGACGACCTTCATCTCGTGCAGCCAGAGCTGATGATGGCCGTTGGCGGCCCAGCCGGTCTTCGCGAGGACGCCGTTTTGATCGGTCTCCCAGCGCACGGCGAGCGGCACCGGCTTGCCGTCGGCGAGCTGCGCGCGGACCATCGCTTTGGTGTCGGCCTCGTCGGTGCCGCCGAGGTCGTGCCGCTTGGCCTTCTCGCCGACGACCGCCTCGAAGTGCAGCATGATGTCGGGGTTCGTGTCGATCATCATGCCGCCGTGCTGCGCCGGCAGATCGAGCGCGTGCGGGACGCCGATGGCGGTGACGGTCTTCCCATTCAGCGTGATGCCGCCGTCCGTGCCGACGAGCTTCACCGGACCGAAGAGCCCGCGCAGGCCCTTCATCCGGAGCTCCTTCGGGTTGCCGTCGACGTAGATCTCGTAGCGCTTGGTGCCCTTCTTGGTGCTCACCTCGACGAAGGCCGTCTCGCCCTTCTTCATCTCGAGCAGGTGCTTCGCGGTTTCGTCGCCTTGCAGATCCTTCGTCACGTAGAAGGTGTGGTCGGTTTCGACCCGCGTCGGATCGGCGCGCGTGAAGTCTTCGTACGCCGAGCGCTCATGCGACTTCGATCCGCCGCCGCCGCGCTTGAGCCACATGTGCTGGATCTGCTGCACCGCCTTCGGATCGCTGGTGAAGACGTAGGCGAGATCCGGCGCGCGCGCTCCCAGGCCCCACTGCGCGGCGGTCGGCGCGCAGGAGTCCTTCAGGTGTTGATAGAGCCCACGCATCGAGAGCGCCTCGGCGAGATCCTCGCGCGCGATGCCCTTGATCTTCTCATAGGTTGCCTTGATCTTCTCGATCGTCGCGCCGTTCGCGAACATGCGCGCGACGACGGCCGCATGCTCAGGGCTGCGGTCGGCGACCTCGGCACGGAAGCGCCCCCACTCGGCGAGCGCCTGCTCGTTGCCGAGCTCGAAGAGCTTCTCCATGCGCTGGTCGTAGCGGCGTTGCGTGACTTGCGGCATGGCTGACAGCGCCAGCCCGGATTGCTCGTAGGCCACGCGATCGTGCGGCACGCGCTCGGTCTTGCCGGTCTTCACGTCGCGGACGACGGCTTTGTCGCCTTCGACGCGCACGAGCACGAAGTCGTGATCGTCCTTGAGCTTCAGCTCGCTTTCGACCTTCACCTCGCGCATCACCCGTACGCGCGGCTCTTTGTAGAGCGCGTTCACCGACTCCGCGGCCTTGCCGTAGAGATCCTTCATCGGCATGTGCAGATCAGCGCCCTCGCCGTGCGGCCGCAGCGTGACCTGACCGTTCTCGTAGCTCCTGACGACGTAGACCTTCTTGTCGACGGTGACGACGGAGCCGACGAGCACGTGCGGGTTCTCGGCGATCACCTTCATCATCGAAACGCGCTTCTCGCCCTTGTCCGAGCGGAACACCGCCTCGCCCTTGTCGATGCGCACGAGCGACGCGCCTTCACCTTCTTTGGCGCCCGGCATCTTCACGTGGCTCGACGCGCCGACGATCGTCGCGCCCGGCGCCGGCGCGGCCTGCGCGGGCTTTCCGTCCTCGCCGATCCGATGCGTCGTGACGGCGCCGTCTTTGCTCGTGTGCGTGATGACGACGACGCCGCGATCGATCTCGGCGCGCACTTTGCCGTCCTTGTACTTCGTCAACACGTCGGCGGCCGCGTCGTACTGCTTCTCCGGCAGCTTCTTCGCGTCGTGGTTGCCGAAGAGGCCGTCGGCCTTCCCGTTCGCTTTGCGCTCGGCGAACAGATCGCCGCTCGGCTTCTCCGCCATCTTCGCGGGTGCGGCTTCGGCAAAGGCGCCGGGATGCTTCGCGGCGATGTCGGCTTTCTGCACGTAGTAGCGCGCGACGAGCATCTCGATCTGCGGCGCGCTTAGGATCCCTGAGAACTGCTGGCGCAAACCGTCTGGCGACAGCTTCTTGAAGCCCGCGATGTAACGCTCGCTGTACGCCATCGTGTACAGCTCGACCGGCAAGACGCCGCCGCTGATCGGCCGGTCGGCCTTCTTCGTCGGTACGAGCCCGCCGCGGAACGACGACTCGTGATCGATCACTTTGACGCTGAAGGAATTCGGATCGACCCACACGTTGCCGTTCGAGTGGCGGTCGTTGTTGCCGGTGAGATAGTCGAACGCGCGCAGATCAGCGATCGCCCGCTCGTAGTCCGGGCCCATCAGCTCCTGCTGCGCCTTCACCGTGTTCGGCAGCTCTTGAAAGGGCTTGCCGACCGCTTCGATCACCGCGCCCATTTTTCCGTCGACCTTGCCGATCGTCACCTTCGGCGAGAGCCCGAGGCCGAGCGCGCTGTCGAGCGTGTAGGTGCCGAGCTCGTTCATCACGCGTGACGCGTTGCCGTCGCCGAAGGGCTTGAAGAAGTAGAGCGTGTTTCCCTCCTGGTCTTTGACTTGATAGATCTCGCTCGACTTGCCCTTCCCCGGCTTCTCCTTGCTCGCGCCCTTCGGCATCAGCTCGGGGTAGTCCTTGGCATCATACGCCTTCGTGACATCGGCCTCGAAGCGCTTGTTGTCCGGGTGCTCCAGCACGGCTTCCACGTGCTCCGTCAGCGCGCGCTCGCCCTCTTTCTTGTAGTAGTCGGTGAGCCCTTCCTGCACGACGTCGGGATCGTCGATGCGCTCGTGCTGGCGCTCGTTCTTCGGATCGCCGCGCGTCGTCTCGGCCTTCTTCTCCAAGAGCGCGAGCGCGCGCGTCGCCTGATCGTGGGGATCGGCCTTGACGACAGCGCCGGTCGGCTTCGCTTCAATGACGACGGGGCCGCCAGGTTTCACCTCGACGATCGCCGGCTTCGCCTCGACGAGCGCCGCGCGCGTCTCCGACTTGTTGTTGACGTGACTGTTGACCCGCATCAACGCGTCGGCGCCGACGATGCGCTCGACGCCGTGCTCGTTCTTGAGGACAAAGTCGCCGAAGCGGGGATCGATTTCTTTGATCGTCCAGCTCGGCTTCACCGTCTCCGGCTCGCCCGGCATGCGCACGAGCGTGCCTTCCTCCTTGAGCTTCGTCGCTTCCTTGCTCGCGGCCGCGTCCTTGTTGTGCGCGACCTCCATCATGTGGCCCTGCACGCCGCCCTGAAACCCGGCGCGGACGAGTGACTTCAAGTCGGTGTGCACATCGAAGCCGAGCGCCCGGCCTGCCTTGCCCATCAGGTACTCTTCGCCGACGCCGGTCGAGACATCGATGATGCGGCCGGTGATGCCGTTGAAGCGCGCGAGCGGGGCCAAGAGGAACGCCGTCACCGACGTGCGGACGAGATCCCACGGCGCTTGCTTGGTCATCTTCCACGCCGCGTCGAGATCGCTTGTGAGCGCGTGGCCGGCGATGTTGCCGGCGGTGCCGAGCGCGTTGCCGGCGGTGCTCCACTTCGAAATCTGCGCCGCGACCTTCCACCACGGCGCGCCGGGCTGCAGGCGTGAGACGCCGATCAGCGGCAGCACCACGCCCACGCTCGCGCCAGCGCCTTGCAACATCGCCGCGCGGGCGTCCTTGAACGTCTGCTTGATCGAGAAGTCGCCGGCGAACGCCTGCTTGCTGAGCGAGATCGTCACGCCGAACGCCGTCGACACGGCGGTGCCGGCACGGACCGCTCGCCACGCGCGGACCAATGTGCTTGCGCCCTTCGCCGCCGTCGCCGCGCGAAACACCTTCAGGGCGCGCATGCTCGGCAGGATGAAGCTCCACGCTTCGATCCACACTTCGCCGGCGAAGCGCCAGCTGTCGGCGAGCTTCTGGACGCCGGTGCGATAGACCTCGTCCGAGACGCGTAGCTCCGCCTCCATGGCCTCGGTGAGCTGGTAACAAGTGGCGAGCTCGACGGCGATCTTGTTGAGGATGTCGTTCGCTTCCGTCGAGTCGCCCTTGCCGGCCGCGCGCAGCCCTTCGTACGCGAACACGAGCGCGCGTGCGGCGACCGTGCGGCGGCCGAGCTCCCCGACGCGGCGCCCGTCGATGGTGCCGGGGATCACGTTGAAGGTCGTCATCAAGATGGCTTCTTTGGTGTCGACGCCCATCTCTTTGGCGTATTTTTCGAACTTCTCTTCGTAGTTCTTGAGCGACTCCCAACCCTTCTGGGTCGGCGGCGGGAGCGCCTCGCGCGTATTCCGGATGAGCTGGCGCAGGTCCGACGCATTCAAGTACGCGCTGACGACCGCTTGCCACTGCGCCGGAAAGTTCTTCTCGACCACCTTGCCGAGCTGCTGCGTCGGGTGCGCGCCGGCCCACTCGAGGAGCAGCCACTGCTTCTCGGTCTTCGACAGGTTCTCGACGACCTTGCGCACTTGCTCGGTGTCTTTGCTCTCGAGGGCGGCGTGCAAGAGCGGCACGAGCGCGACGGCGCCGGGGAAGTACACCGGCATGCTGTCCGCTTTGCCTTCCTTCTCGAGGTTCGCCTTGAAGCCCTCCGGCCAATACTTCTCGCCGAAAAACAGCACGCTGAACTTCACGCCCTGCGTCTCGACGCGCAAGACGGTGTCGGCGAACCCGCGGACGGCCGCCGGGCTCGCGCGGCCGCGCGGATCGATCCCGAACGCGCTCTTCAGCGGCGGATACTTTTCGGCCAGCCGCACGAGCTCGTGCACGCCGATGCTCATCGCGTCGGCCTTCGCCGGATCTTTGCTCATCGCCACGAGCTCGGTCCACGTGACGCTCGGGTTCACTTCGAGCCAGTCGGCGAGCTTCTTCAAGTCGCTCGATTCGAGCTGGCCCTGCGACTCGAGCACGTTCAAGCTCGCCTTCAACGCGCCGGTGGCGTGACGCTTCTTGTCCAGCGATTCGAGCTCACCGTGCGAGCGCGGCTTCGGCGGATCGAGGAGGTCGTCCACCTTCTCGGCGTTCATGAAGCGCTCGATGGTGTCGCGATCGAGCGGGAGCTTGTTCGTGAGCTTGCCGAAGACCTGCTGCGCGTTCAGGAAGAGCGCGTGAAGATCGCTGCCGTCTTCCTTCGGCTCGGGCAGCTCCACGCCGTAGACCTCCGAGATCCACAGGCGCATGTGCGCGTAGCCGAAGAACTCGCGCGTGCGCGTGTACTCGTCGAGCGCGGTGTAGAAGAGCCTCTGCGCCTGAAAGTCGTCGTTCGGCCCGAGCGTCAAAGTGACCGGAATCATCTCCTTCGGATTCTTCGGATCCGGCATCGAGTAGCTCAGGCGATAGACTTCTTCGTTCTCGCCTTTCTTGTTCATGCGCACGTCGCCCGTGAGCACGCCCGGCGGGTACGCGGGCGCCAGCTGCTTCAACGACGCGAAGAGCGACGATCCCTTGGCGTCTTCCGGAAACGCGCGGACGTCGAAGCCGTAGATCCTGAGCGCGTTGCCCAGGACGTCGCGGAACGCCTCGCGCCGGTTCTGCACGCCGTCCGCGGTCACGACCAGGCCGCCGGCGAGCTGATCGATGAGCTCGATGCGTTGCGCCAGCGTCATCTTGCGATCGGCAGGGCCCATCGGATCGTTGAGCAGCGCGTACGCGTGCTTCAAATCGAGCACCTCGGCGTAGGTCTTCGGCGGATCCTTCTTGTACTTTTCTAGCTTGGCGGTCGCTTCGTCGCGCGCGTCGGTCAGGTGCTTCTTCTCGGCGAGCAGGAGATCCCTCTGCTCTTTGTACTTCGGCAGCGCCGCGTCGAAGTCGGCGTCGTTGCCGCTCGCGAACAGCGCCTTCGTGTCTTCGAGCAGCGTGCCGGCGCCGTGGATCGCGGCGTCGGCGCGCTCGTTGCGTATGAAATCGTCTGCTTGCTGCAGACCTTCGACGAGGATGGTGACGTGCCGCTTCGCGGCGTCGAGCTTCGTGAGTGCACCCTCGGTCAAGGTCAGCATGCGATCTTCGGCGGCGGAGCGCGGGTTCTTCTTCGCGAGCTCCGCTCGAAACACTTCGAGCTCGTCGCGGCGCGCTCCGAGCGTCGCGGCGTGCTTCAACGCGCCGGCGAGCTTCGGATCTTTCGCTTCGGTGAAAGCGCCGTACGCTTCGAGCTCAGTCGAAGCCCCGCGGTAGGAAGCGACGCCGCGGGCCAGGGTCTTTTCGTCCTCCGCGCTCTGCGTCGCGATGCCGTCGGCGTGGGCGGTGACGCGCTTCTTCAGCTCGCGGAACTTGTCGAGCTCGCGCTGCGCCCGCGCGATGATGAAGCCGCAGTCCTTCTGCAAGAGCGCGTTCTCAGGATGCGCCTTCTGGATCCGCTCGGCGTCTTTGATGATCGCCACGTAGCGATTTTCGCCGGCCTGCATCGCCTTCTCGGTCGCCTTCCAATCTTCGCCGAAGGCGTCGTGCAGCTTCCTGGCGTCCGCCAGCCAGTGGTCGAGGGCGGCGAGCGCTTTGTCTCTATCGGCTTTCGTCGCGGTGGGCGACGAGAGGGTCGCGAGCGCGGCGTCGGCCTCTTTCGGTGCCGTGGCCTTCAAGCCGCCGGTCTTTCCATCCATGAAGACGAGGCCGGCGTTGCCCATGGCGCGCGTGCGCAGGTCCGCGAAGTCCTGCGCCGTCAGCGGCAGCTTGCTGTCGATGAGGAGCTGCAGCGCCTTGTCGTCGAGGTAGCCGCTCTCGACGAGCTTGACGTTGCTCTTGTCGGCGAGCGCCGCCATCGAGATCGCGTCGCGCCGCTTCAAGTCGGCTTGAAACCCGAGGCGCTCGGGCTCGGGGATCGTCAGCAAGACGCGATCGATGGACGCGCGCTTGTCTTTGTCTGTCTTGCCGTCGACGAGCAGCGCGACGACGCCGGCTTTCTCGGTCGTCGTCAGCTCGTTGATGATGCGCTCGACGAACGCCGGGCGCGACGCTTCGGGCAGCGCGTCGAGCACGACCTCCGGGTTGATCTTCTTTTCGCGCGTCGCGGCGATGAACGCGATGAACTCCGGCTTGTCCGGCGGGCCGATCGAGCCGACGACCTTGTTCACCGTTTGCTGATCGAAGTGCTCGGACAAGAGGTGCAAGAGCGCGAGCAGCCAGTGCCAGAAGCCGCCCGAGAGCTCGGCGACCACAGCCGCCTTCTGCGGCGCGTCGGCGTAGTCGAGCGTGAGGCCGAGGAGCGCGTCACGCCGGCCGGGATCGTCCATCTCGGCGATCATGCGGCCGTAGCCGTCGCCGATCGCCTTGGTCAGGGCTGCCGCGCGTTGTTTCTTCTCGTTCGCTGGTCCGGTCTCGATGTACTCGCTGACCAGCCGGACGATCTCCCGCTCGTCGCGCCACGAGGTCGCGCCGTCGCAGAGGTTCTTGATCTTGCCGGCGACGACGTCCTCGGGCTTCGGCGGCGGTTGCGTCAGGCGGCCTTGCTTCGGCGCCGGCTTCGGTGCCGGAACGGCGTTCTCGTCGATCCGATCGCCGTCCTTTGCCTGCTTGTTCTCGACGACCGGCCCCGGCGCCTCGGTCTCGATGCCGAGCGGCTGCGGATCCGCTTCCTTCGCCTTCGGCCGGAGGTCGTTTCGGATGTAGTTCAAGACACTTGATTGTCGCACCTGGACCGAGGGCAAGCCAGGGAACTCACGGGCGAATTCGCGCCAGGAGGGGGGCGGTCGTTTTGCCTTGTCGTTTCGCGCCGAATTTGCGACGCCGCGCATCCCCAAAGCATGGTCAAGCGCGCCGACACCCCAGAGCTTCTCGCGCCGGCCGGCGATGACGAGTGTTTACGCGCAGCGGTCAACGCCGGCGCCGACGCCGTCTATTTCGGCCTGCGCGACGGCTTCAACGCACGGGCGCGCGCGGCGAACTTCGCCGTCGAGGATCTGCCGCGCACCTTCGACTACTTGCACGCGCGTGGCGTACGCGGCTTCGTCACCTTCAACACGCTGGTCTTCGACAGCGAGCTCGCGTTGGCAGAGCGTACGCTCGCGGCGATCGCTCGCGCCGGCGCCGACGCGATCATCGTGCAGGACCTCGGCGTCGCCAAGCTCGCGCACGAGGTGTGCCCCGCGCTGCATTTGCACGCGTCGACGCAAATGACCGTGTCGAGCGCAGAAGGCGCGCGCATCGCTCAGGGCCTCGGCGTCACCCGCGTCGTCGTCCCGCGCGAGCTATCGATCACCGAGATCACGAAGCTCGCCGCCGGCACCGACGTCGAGCTCGAATGCTTCGTGCACGGCGCGCTCTGCATGAGCTGGTCCGGCCAGTGCTTGACCAGCGAAGCGCTCGAAGCGAGGAGCGCCAACCGCGGCCAGTGCGCGCAGAGCTGCCGCCTGCCCTATGATCTCTTCGTCGACGGCGCCCGGCGCGATCTCCACGACTTGAAGTACTTGCTCTCGCCGAAGGATCTCGCGGCGTACGATCTTCTGCCCGAGCTGCTCGCCGCCGGGATTTGTAGCTTCAAGCTCGAAGGCCGCATGAAGGGCAAAGAGTACGTGACCAACACGGTCGAGAAGTATCGGCGCGCGCTCGATCATGCGATCGACGCCAACGTACGCGGGCTCGACAAGGACGACGAGCGCGAGCTGCGCCTCACCTTCAGCCGTGGCTTTGGTCCGGGCTTCTTGAAGGGCAGCCATCATCAGACGCTCGTGCACGGAAAGTACCCAGGGCACCGCGGGGTCGAAGTCGGCCGCGTCGATCGCGTGGAAGAGGCGCGTGGCTACGTGTGGGTCACGCTCGTCGAGGGCGCGCCGGCGTTGTCTCCGGGCGACCGCGTGCTCTTCGATCAGCAGCGGCCGGAAGAGGACGAGCCCCGCGGCTCGCTCTTCGGCGTCGATCTTTTGGCCGGTGGCAAGGCGAAGCTCGTCTTCGGCGGCGAAGAAGCGGGCCGGCGCGGCAGCGGCGCCGATCTCGATCGCGTGCGGCCGGGCGACGTCGTCTACAAAGCGCGCGACATCGCCCTCGCGCGCAAGCTGAAGAAGATCGCCGAGACCGAGCGGCGCATCGCGGTCGACGTGCGGGTCACCGGCAGCATCGGCCGGCCGCTCGTCGCCGAGGCAGAGGACGCGCTCGGGCGCAGCGCGAAGAGCGAGAGCCAGACGCCGCTCGACGCTGCGCGCACGCGGCCGCTCGAGCGCGCGCTCGTCGAAGAGAAGCTCTGCGCGTTTGGCGAGACGCGCTTCGCGTTGCGCAGGCTCGACCTCGCGATCGACGGCGCTGTCGCGATCGCGCCATCGGAGCTGAAGCGGATGCGCCGCGAGCTCACCGACGCGCTCGTCGAGCAGGCGATCGCGGCGCCGGCGCGGACGATCGTCGAGGCGGCGCCGCCGAAGCGGGTCACCGCGGGCGTCGAGCGATCGCGCCCGGTGCTCGTGCCGCTCTTGCGGACGCTGGAGCAGGTGGCGCAGGCCATCGCGCTGAAGGACGCGCTCGCGCTCGAAGACGTCGAGCTCGACTTCATGGAGCTCGTTGGCCTCGGCGAGGCGGTCGAACGCGTCCGCGCCGCAGGGCTCTCCGTGATCATCGCGACGCCGCGCGTGCAAAAGCCGGGCGAGGAAGGCTACGATCGTCGCTTCGCGAACTTGCAGCCGGACGGTATCCTCGCCCGGCACCTCGGCGCGCTCGAGCACTTCTTGCACGCCGATCGCGGGGTGCGCGTCCATGGAGATTTCTCACTCAACGCAACCAACGTCCGCACGGCGGCGGCGCTGCTCGAGCTCGGCCTCACGACGTTGACGCCGGCCTACGATCTCGATGCGACGCAGCTCTTGGCGCTCGTCGACGGCGTGCGCCCAGATCGCCTCGAAGTGACGATCCACCAGCACCTGCCGCTCTATCACACCGAGCACTGCGTCTACGCGCACACGCTGTCGAAGGGGAAAGACTTCAAGGACTGCGGGCGGCCGTGCGAGGCGCACTTGATCCACCTGCAGGACACCCAGGGCCTCGCACATCCGGTCATCGTCGACGTCGGCTGCAGAAACACGGTGTTCAACGCGAAGGCGCAGAGCGCGGCGCTGGTGCTACAGAAGCTGCTCGTTGCAAACGTGGCGCGCTATCGCGTCGAGCTCGTGCGTGAAGACGCGGCCGAGACCGCGCTCGTCCTGACGACCTACCGTGCGCTGCTCGACGGCAAGCTCGATGCGCGAGCGGCGGTGCGCTCCGTTGGCGCGATCGAGAAGTACGGCGTCAGCTCGGGCACCCTGCAAGTGCTCGCCGGCTGATCACTTCGAGCGCGCTGGCGGGGGCTACCGCAGGAGGCGCGCGGCGAGCCAAGCGACGAGGGCGTCGAGCGCGTCGACGTGCAAGTAATGGCCGGCGTCGAGCGCGTGCGTTTCGACTCCGAGCTCTGCGAGCCGCGCGCGATCGGCATGGGTGACGAAGCCGGATCGGCGGCCGTACGCGAGCGCGAGCTTCTGGGCGATCGCTTCGGCGTGCGGCCAAAGATCGTCGCCGCGCGACGCCTTGCCGAAGTCGACGAGCGCCTGCCGATCGATGCGCCAGACCAGGCGGCCGCCACCGTCGTTGCCGCCAACGTTCGCGAGGTTCATCAGGAGCCAATCGGCGAGCGCGGCGCTGAGGCCATGCTGCATCAACGCGGCGCGCGCTTCTGTGCGCGACGCGAACGACGCCGGCGCCGCGAGCAGGGCACGCGCGACCGTTTCGAGATCGGTGTTGCGATCGCCGATCGGGCCGGGCGCGATGTCGAGCAGCAGCACTTGCGCGACACGATCCGGGCGCTGGTTCGCCGCCTCGACGCCCACGCGACCGCCCATCGAGTGACCGACGATCGCGAGCGGCGCCGGCAGGGCGTCGGCGAACGCGACGACAGGTTCGACCAACGCGCGGAGATCGTAGGGCGGCTGCATCGGTGGCGACGTGCCGTGGCCCGGCAGGTCGGCGCTGATGATCGTGAGGTCGCTGCGCGCTTCGCTCAGCCGCTGCGCGAGCGAGGTGAGGTTTCGGCCAGAGCCGAGGAAGCCGTGGAGCAGGAGCACCGTGCGCGATCCTTCGCCGCGCTTGAAGTGAGCGAGCGTCATCACTGCTTACCTTGAACCCGAGGCGCAGAGCTGGCAAGCCGAGCGCCCATGCCTGCACCGAAGACGGTCACGATCTACTGCGCCTCGGCGTCCGGCTTCGATGCGCGCTTCGCCGAAGCTGCGCGGGCGCTCGGCGCGGCGCTCGCGGGCCGCGGCGTCGCGATCGCCTACGGCGGCGCGCATGTCGGGCTCATGGGCATGACCGCCGACGCCGCGCGCGAAGCCGGCGGCCGCGTCATCGGCGTCATCCCGGAGCGCCTGGTCGAGCGCGAGGTGGCGCACGAGAATCTCACCGAGCTCGTGGTCGTCGACACCATGCACGAGCGCAAGCGGCAGATGGCCGATCTCGGCGACGCCTTCGTGGCGATGCCCGGCGGACTCGGCACGCTCGACGAGCTCTTCGAGATCGCCACCTGGTCGCAGCTCGGCATGCACACCAAGCCGATCGTGCTGCTCAATGTCGCCGGCTACTTCGATCATCTGATCGCGTTTCTGAACCACGCGGAGGAGAGCGGCCTCCTGCAAGCGCGCAACCGCGCGATCATCCAGCAAGTGGCCGACGTGCCGGCGTTGTTGTCGTTGCTCTTTGGCTAGCTCTTCGGCGCGCCGACCCAGAGCGCCGGGCCTTGCGGCGCCGTGCCACCGCCCGGCGGCTCGAGCGTGATCGCGAAGGCGTCGATGGCGCCCTCGAGCAGCTTCGGATCCACTTGCATCATCGCCGAGCCGTCGGCCGCTGGCTTCATCAGGCCCGCCGCGAGCTTCTGGTCGCCGCGGATCACCCAGAGCTCGTAGTCCTTGTCGGGCCGCGCCTTCACGCCGTGGGCCACGATCATCGCCGCGCGCTTGTCTTTATTGATCACCGCTTGCACGCTGCTCTGCGCGTCGGCGCCAGGCTGCGCGCCGAGCACGACGACCTCGGCGCCGGCCTCGCTCATCATCGCGAACGCGCGCGCTTGCAGATCGAGCTTCTGGCGCAGATCGGCGATCGTGCGACGATCGCGCTCGAGGCGATCGTCGATCTTCGTCACCGAGAACGCAAACGCGATGAGCACGCCGGCGGCGATCGCATAGCCACCGTAGGCGAGGAGCGCGAAGCGGCGGCGCGCCGGGCGATGACCGAGCCCGGCGTTCACGCGGTCCCAGATCTCCGGCGCCGGTTGTAGCGGCGGATCCATCTTGGCAAGGAGCGCGGCGGCGTCGTTCGCGTCGTGCAGCGCCTCGAAGCAACCGTCATGCGCCGCTTCGGCCAGGTGCGCTTCTGCCTGTGCGCGCTCGTCGGCGTCGCACGCACCGAGCGCCAACGAAGAGGCGATCGCTTTGAACTCGGTGCAGTTCATGCGCCGCCTCGGCTGGGATCGGGACGGTGGGGGGTGAGCAGCTTCTGCAGCTTCTCCATCGCGGCGCGGATGCGCGTCTTCACCGTGCCCAGCGGATCGCCCGTGCGGGCGGCGATCTGCGAGTGCGAGAGCCCTTCGTAGTAGGCGAGCTCGAGCGCGGCGCGTTGCTCCTGCGGCAAATCGCCGAGCGCAAGGATCACCGCTTGTCGCGTTTGTCGCGCCGAAGCTTCTTCGAGCGGCGTGACGGTGGCGTTCTCGCGCAGCGCTTGCTCCTGCACGCCCGGCAGCACGCGCAAGACGACGGTGCGGTGGCGCAAGCGATCGATCGCGCGGTTTCGCACGATGCCGAAGACCCACGCTTCGCCGCTGCCCCTGCGAGGATCGAATTGATCAGCGCGCTTCCAGACCTCGATGAACGCTTCTTGCACGACGTCTTCGGCTTCACCGAGCCGCCCGACCAAGCGACGGGCGAGGGCGAGGGCGTGCGGCGCGAGGCGTTCGTAGAGCGCTTGCATCGCGCGCTTGTCCTTCAGCGCGATCCGCGCGACGAGCTCGCTCGCTTGCTTGCCGGGCTCGGGCATCGGCGAGGACTGTATGCGGTGGACGCTCGCGGGGCAACACACGGACTGTCTACGTGCGAAGAGCCGTGGCGGATTTCCCGTGTCGGCTACGGGGAATCGGCTACTTGGGATCGGCTACGCGAAGACGTACGGATCGCGATCGGCGCGGCTCTGGGTGACCTCGACGCCAATCTTCGCGATCGCTTCGCCAAGCGCTCTCAATGCGAGTCGCTCGCTATTCGAATGCAGCGTCGCGACGACCGTCATCCCGCGGCTCACCGCCTTCAACGCGTCGTGGTGCTTGAGCTCTCCCGTCACGAACACATCGGCCTTCGCCTTCAGCGCGTCCTCGAGCAACCCTGCGCCCGCTCCCGCCGCGACCGCGACGCGCTTGCACTTTCCGTCGATCGATCCCGCGACGAGCACGCCGTCGAGGCCGAGCGCTTTCTTGCACTGCGCCACGAGATCCTTCTTCGTCCCGGCGAACTCTCCGACGCGGCCCATGCCGATCGTGGCGTCGGGCGCTGCTTGAAGTCGCACGAGATCGAACGCCGGCGTTTCGTAGGGATGCGCCTTTCGCAGCGCCTCGACCACGGCCGCCACGCGGCGCGCTGGGATCACGGTCTCGACGCGCACCTCCGGCGCGACTTCGAGCCGGCCTTTTTCGCCGACCGCGGGGTTCGTGGCGTCGCTGCCGAAGAACGTTCCGGTGCCGGGCAAACGAAAGCTGCACTGCGTGTACTCGCCGATCTCGCCGGCGCCCGCAGCGAAGACCGCCTCGCTCACGCGCGTGACCGCGTCTTCCGGCACGAAGGTCACGAGCTTCAGCTCATCGCCGCCGCCGGCCGGCTTCAATGGCCGCGCGGCCGTGAGACCAAGCGCCTCAGCGAGCACAGCGTTCGTGCCGCCTTTGGCCGCGTCGAGCGCGGTGTGCGGGCTGTACAACGCGATGCCGGCTCGGATCGCAGCGAAGACTTCGCTGCCGGCCGGCACGCGCTTCATGCCACCGAAGATCGGCGGATGGTAGGCGACGACGAGCGCCGCGCCAGCGGCTTCTTCGAGCACTTCGCGCGTGAAGTCGATGCAGGTGAGCACCCGCGCGACCTCGGCCTCCGGATCGCCCACGAGCAAACCCACGTTGTCCCACGCTTCGGCGAGGTGGAGCGGCGCGAACGCTTCGAGCGCAGCGGTCACCTCGCGCACACGGATACCCTTCGCTTCTTTCGGCATTTGTCGCGGCCTAGCGCGCTTCTCCACTTGAGCGCCAGTCGGGCTTCTGAGACACCTTTCCGTTCGTCATGCGCTTCCTCACCGCCTGCGTCCTCGTCCTCTCTGCCTGCAGCCCGCGCGCGATTCCCGGCACCCAGGCGGCGATGACCTTCGATCGCGGTCGCGACGTGTGGAAGGCGCCGGTGCCGTCCGACGACCTCATCATGGACGATGGCCACGTCGACATGCGCGGCTTTCAAAACCCGACGAACAACAGCTTCCTCGGCGGCATGATCGCGATCCTCGCCGCCGACGCCCGCGGCTTCTCGACGGCGGCGCCGATCATGTTTCGCTTCACCGCGTCGCTCGCGCCGGATCGTCTGCCGGCCCTCGAGGTCAGCGCCACCAAGCAGAGCCCCATCACCCTCGTCTCGATCGATCCGCGCGCGCCGGACTTCCTCACGCGCTACCCGTTCCGCGCCGAGTTCATGCGCGATGGCGGGCCCTTCGGCGCGTCGAACATGCTCGCGATTCTGCCGCTGCAAGGCCGGCCGCTGCGCCCGAACACGCGCTACGCCGCGATCGTGCAGCGCAAGCTCGGCGACAAAGACGGCGCGCTCCTCGGCGTGCCGCTCGCCATGAGCCAGCTCCTCTTCGGCGAGCGCCCGAACGGCATGCACGCGCGGGCGCACGAGGCGTACATGCAAGCGCTGCGCGTCGTCGATCGCGATCTCGGCATTCCGGCGAGCGCCATCGCGGCGATCACGGTGTTCACGACCGACGACGTCACCGGCGGCCTCGCCCGGGGCCGCGAGCGCATCTTGCAGGAGCCGCTGCCGGTGCCCGAAGCCGCCTTCTCCTTGTATGCGACGCATCCCGGCTACTGCGTGATGCAGACGACAGTGCAGCTGCCGGTGATGCAAGTCGGCCAACCGCCGTTCTTCTCCGGCGGCGGCAACTGGGTGGTGGACGACGACGGCGCGCCGATCGTGCAAGGCCACGAGCGCGCGAACCTGATGGTCACGGTGCCGCGCACGCCGATGCCGCCCGCGGGCTTTCCGGCGATCGTGTACATGCGCCAAGGCGGCAACGGCGTGGTGCCGCTCGCCGATCGCGGCGTGCATCCGATGAACCACGCAGACGCCGTCCCAGGGAGCGGCCCCGCGCAGGAGTTCGCCAAGGTGGGCTACGCCGGCGTCAGCCTTGACGGCCCGCACGGCGGCCTGCGCAACTACACGGGCACCGACGAGCAGCTGACGCTCTTCAACTTCTTCAACCCGATCGCCATGCGCGACAACATGCGCGAGAGCGCGATCGAGATCGATCTGCTCGCGGCGATCTTGCCCACGCTCACCATCGACGCGAGCGCGTGCGCGGCGGGTCCGCTCGGCGCGCCCGGCGCGGCGGTCAAGCTCGACACGAAGGAGCTCGTGCTCTTCGGCCACTCGACCGGCGCATGGATCACGCCGATCGCCGCCGCCTTCGAGCCGCGCTTCAAGAACGTGATCATGAGCGGCGCCGGCGCGAGCTGGGTCGAGAACATCTTGTTCAAGCGCATGCCCGTCGACGTGAAGGTCGTCGCCAAGGGCATCTTGGAATACGGCAGCATCGATCGCGAGCTCACCGAGTTCGATCCGGCGGTGATGCTCGCGCAGTGGGCGGCGGACCCTTCCGATCCGCAGAACTACGCGCCGCACATCGTCGACCGGCCGCCGGAAGAGAGCAGAAACGTGCT
The DNA here is from genome assembly GCA_020848545.1 of Deltaproteobacteria bacterium. Lineage (GTDB taxonomy): Bacteria > Myxococcota > JADLHZ01 > JADLHZ01 > JADLHZ01 > JADLHZ01. The sequence goes on from JADLHZ010000026.1 coordinate 66,070, forward strand.
CGTGTTCCAAGGCATCGTCGACAGCTACATCATGCCGCCGATCGCCAACGCGCTGAACTTGTCGGCCGGGCTCGATCTCGGTGGCGCCGGGCTCGACGCGGCCTCACCGGCGCTCGCTGATCTGCCGCCCTACGGCGCGCTCTCTCCGCTCATCGGCCGCGGCGCCGTCGAGCTGCCAGCGTCGCTCAATCGGAACGGCACGCGCCCGGTGACCGCGATCGTCGTGCAGCACGAAAAGGACGCGATCGAAGACGGCCATGAAGCGATGTTCCAGCGCGAAGAGCCGAAGTATCAATACCGCTGCTTCTTGCGCACGCTGAAGGACGACGGCGCGCCCCGTGTCCCGGTCGGCATCAACTCGCCCGACGTCTGTCCTTGAAGCGTGCCGGACCTGTTCATCAAAGAGGGCCTCATCATCCCGGAGCGCGAGCTCCTGTGGGAGGCGTCGCGCTCGGGCGGCCCGGGTGGCCAGAACGTCAACAAGGTGGCGAGCAAGGTCGAGCTGCGCTTCTTCGTCTTCGCGTCGAGCGCGCTCCCGTCCGGTGTCAAAGCGCGGCTCGTCCGCCTCGCGCACAACCGGATGACGCAAGAAGGGTCGCTGCTGATCACGAGCTCGCGGACGCGCGATCAGTCGAAGAACTTGGAAGACGTACGAACGAAATTGCGCGAGCTGATCCTGTCCGCGCTCGTCCCTCCTCGCCCGCGGATCCCCACCCGCCCCTCGCGCGGATCGAAGGAGCGGCGCCTCGCGGAGAAGCGGATCACGGCGAAGATCAAATCGGATAGGAAAGGCGCGCGCGACGAATAGGCGAAGCGATCGAGCGGCGACCGGGATGGCTCCCCCCGGTCGTATTCCTTCGTGCACGCCTTGCTTTCGGCCCTCCCCTTCATTACGCAACGCGGCGGTAGGAGGCGACGATGAGTCTTTTGGTCGTAGGTTCGGTCGCGTTCGACGGCGTCGAGACGCCCTTTGGCAAGCGCGACAAAGTGCTCGGGGGCTCGGCCACGTTCTTCTCGACGTCGGCGACGAACTTCACCCCGGTGCGCCTCGTCGCAGTCGTCGGCAACGACTTTCCGGAAGAGCACATCGACTACTTGAAGAGCCGCGGCGTCGACACCAAGGGCCTGGTGCGCGACAAGGACGGCAAGACGTTCTTTTGGCGCGGCAAGTACGACTTCAACCTCAACAACTGCGAGACGCTCGAGACGCAGCTGAACGTCTTCGCGAACTTCAGCCCCGTCTTGCCTGACGGCTTCAGAGATAGTGAGTACGTCTTCCTCGCCAACATCGATCCGGTGCTGCAGCTGAAGGTGCTCGACCAGGTGCAAAAGCCGAAGCTCGTCGCGATGGACACGATGAACTTCTGGATCACCGGCAAGCGCAACGAGCTCGTGAAGGTGCTCGAGCGCGTCGACATGCTGATGATCAACGACTCCGAGGCGCGCCAGCTCTCCGGCGAGCACAACCTCGTGCGCGCCGCGAAGAAGATCCGCGCGATGGGCCCGAAGCACCTGATGTTGAAGCAGGGCGAGTACGGCGCGCTCTTGTTCTCCGGCGACGAAGTGTTCCGCGCGCCGGCGTATCCTCTGGAGAGCGTGTTCGATCCTACGGGCGCCGGCGACTCGTTCGCGGGCGGCGTCATGGGCTACCTCGCGGCCAACGGCGCCGGCACGAGCGAGCTGAAGCAAGCGGTCATCGCCGGCAGCGTGCTGGCTTCTTTTGTCGTCGAAGACTTCTCGATCGACCGCTTTCGCCGGCTGAACACCAACGACATCCAAGAGCGCTTCAAGGCGTTTCACAAGCTGACCCACTTCGACGACACCCTGCGCTTGCCGAAGGTCTGAAAATGTCCGCGAAGGAATTCTTCCTCACCGAGCTGCCGCCGATCATCGCCGACATGAAGAAGGCTCTAGGCGATCGTGTGCCGAAGGTGAGCTACGACGTGGAGTTCGAGATCGACGGCGAGGGCATGTACGCGGTCGTCGTCAAAGCCGGAGATGCTCAGGTCCGCCGCGGCGGCGCGCCGAACCCGATCGCGGCGCTGTCGTTCGCCAAAGAGACCTGGGACGAAGCGCTCGCGAAGATCGTGCGCCCGCGCTTGAAGCAAATGGCCACGCTCGACCCTTTGAAGGCGGAAGGCGAAGCGCAAAAGGAGCTCGCGCGCCAGCTCGGCGGCAGGAAGCCGGTCGCGCCAGAAAAAGCGCTCGAGGCGGTGAAGTCGTTGCCGCTGCGCGTGGTCCTCGACGTCACCGGCTCGAAGCACAAGTTCGAGCTGCGGCTCGCGGGCGCCGAAGAGGACGACCCGACGGTCACCGTCAGCATCAGCGAAGCGGACCTCGACGCCGTCGTCCACGCGAAGATCACGGCGCAGGACGCGTTCAAGCAGGGCAAGCTGAAGATGAAGGGCGCCGTCACCACCGCCATGGCGCTGCTCAGCCGTTTGTTCGTCGTCTGACACTTCCCACATGAGCGAAGGCGCTACAGAGTCTCTGTCAGCCGAGCGCGTGCGGCTCGAACGCGAGCTCTTGCGCACGCGCGGCGAGGACTCACGCTGGCGCGACTTTTGGGCGATGGTCACGCACGCGCTGATGCTGTCGCAGATGATGGCGCGCTTCGTCGTCCGCTATTCGTGGGTGATCTTCCGTGCACGCGTCCTCGAGCTGCCGATCGCGCCGGCGAGGCTCGTCGCGTTGAATCGGCGCACCGCCGAAGAATACGTCCGCGCGGCGATGAAGCTGAAGGGCGGCACCATCAAGATGGGCCAGTTCATCTCAGCGCGCGCCGACGTCGTGCCGCGCGAGCTCGTCGAGGTGCTCGGGCAGCTGCAAGATCGCGTCGCGCCAGCGCCTTATGAATACGTCGCGCGCACGATCGAGGAGCAGTTCGGCAAGCCCGTCGACGCCGTGTTCTCGCGCTTCGAGCACGAGGCGGTGGCGGCGGCGTCGTTCGGCCAGGTGCACAAGGCGACGACGCGCGAAGGGGAAGCGGTCGTCGTCAAGGTGCTGCACCGAAACATCGAGCGCTCGCTCAAGGTGGACCTCGCGATCTTTCGCGTGGCAGTGTTCTTCTTCGGCCGCCTCTTCCCGACGTTCATGCTGCACCGGATCTACGACGAGATCGTGCTCGTGACGCTCGGCGAGCTCGACTACGTGCGCGAAGCCCAGAGCGCCGCGCGCGTCGGTAAGAACTTGGCGAACGATCGGCGCATCCGCGTGCCGCGCGTCATCTGGGACTACTGCAAGCGGCGCGTCTTGTGCTTGGAAGACATCAGCGGCCTGCGCATCGACGACAAGGCGTTGATCAAGAGCAAGGGCGCCGACCCGCGCGATGTCTTGCGCGCGGTCATCGGCGCCTATTGCCAGCAGATCTACGTCGACGGCTTCTTCCAGTCGGATCCGCACCCAGGGAACTTGTTCTTCTATCCGCCGGATCCTGCGAAGCCGGACCAGCCGCTGATCGGCATCATCGACTTCGGACAGGCCAAAGAGATGCCGAAGGAATTTCACGCGACGCTGCGCCAAGCGGTGACGGCGGTGATCCAAAAAGATCCCGACGCGTTCCTCGCCGCGATCGTGGCGATGGGTGTGGTCGAGGACGCCGAGATCCACAAGGTGCGGCACGTGGTCTTGAACCTCGGCGCGCAGATCAAAGACGGCACGCTGCGCGAGGTGATGGCGCTCGACTACGAAGCGCTCGCCAAAGACGTCATGCGCGCGCTCTCCGAGCTCGAAGCGTTCAGCGTGCCGAACGACCTCATCCTCTACGGGCGCACGCTCGGCATCCTGCAAGGGCTCACCTACTTGCTCGATCGCGACTTGCCGATCTTCGAGGTGGCGGCGCCGTACCTCATGGAGTTCGCGTTCGGGCGTGCGCAGGCTCGCCGGTGAAGAGCAACCGCTTCGCATGAGCGCGGATCTCGCCTTACTCTACGGCGATCGGGCGGCGGAGGTGCAAGCCGCGCTCGACGCGATCGCGGAGGCGTACCGAGCGCGGATCGTGGCGGCGCAGCGGCACGCGCGCGGCTTCGATCAAACGGACGCGGTGGTCATCGCCTATCCAGATCACTTGCAGCGCGCCGGCGAGGCGCCTCTGGCCACCTTGCACCGTTGGCTGCTCGCGCACGTCTCTGGCGCCGTGAGCACCGTGCACGTGCTGCCCTTTCATCCGAGCACGAGCTACGAGGGGTACGCGATCACCGACTACGAAGGCGTCGAGCCGCGCTTCGGCACCTGGGACGACCTGCATCGGATGCACGACGACTTCGAGCTGATGTTCGACTTCGTCCTCAACCACTGCTGGGCGTCGCACCCGTGGTTCACGCAGTTTCGCCGCGACGAGGCGCCCGGGCGTTCGTTCTTCATCACTGAAGCGGATCCGCACGCGGCGTGGCTCGACGGCGTTTATCGCGCGCGCAGCTCGCCGCTCTTGCACCCGGTGGAGACGGCGAAGGGCGTGCGGCAGGTGTGGACCACGTACTCCGAAGATCTCGTCGACCTCGATTGGCGTGAGCCGGCGTTGTGCGTCGAGATGTGCCGCGTGTTGCTCGACGCGGTGGCGCACGGCGCGCGCGTCATTCGCCTCGACGCGTTCGTCTACATCTGGAAGAAGGCCGGCACGCGTTGCCTCGACTTGCCAGAGGGTCAAGCGTTGATCCGCGTCTTTCAGCGCTTGCTCGCGCAAGCCGGCGGCGAAGCGAGCGCGATCCTGCCATCGATCACCAACGTGGGTCAGGATCGGAATGTTCTGTACTTCGGCGATGGCGGCGCACGGCAGGCCGATCTCATCTACAACTTGCCGCTCTCGGCGCTCTTGCTTCAGGCGTTGTATGCGCACGACACGGCGCACTTGGAAGCCTGGATGCGCGCGCTGCCGCCGGCGCCTTCTGGCTGCGCGTACTTGAACCTGACGGCGTCGCACGATGGCGTGGGCCTGACGTGGCTGGCTGGGCTACTTCCGGAGCGCGAGATCGCCGCGCTCATCGCCGGCGCGAGCGAACGCGGCGCTTTGGTGTCGTTGAGGAAGAGCACGCGCGTGGCCGACGAGCGGCCGTGGGAGCTGAACGCGACGTATTTTCACGCGTGCGCTCCCGGACGGGGCGAAGACGGGGCGCGCCACGTCGATCGCTTCTTGGCGACGCAAGCGGTGCTGCTCGGGCTGCGCGGTGTGCCGGCGCTGTATCTGACGTCGCTGCTCGCCGGGACGAACGACTACCAAGGCGTCGAGGCGAGCGGCGACAAGCGGGCGATCAACCGCGGGCGTTTTCACTTGGACGCGTGGGAGAAGAGGGCGGCGAACGCGAGGTCGGCGGAGGCGCAGGTGCTCGCGCGCTTGACGGCCATGCTGCGTGCGCGGCGCGAGAGCACGGCGTTTCATCCGGAAGGCGCGCAGGAGATCTTGCGCGCGCCGCCGGGGGTGTTCGCGTTCGTCCGGACGAGCCCGGATCGGCGCGAGCGGATGCTGTGCGTGACGAGCTTTCGCGAGGATCCTGTGGCGCTCGAGGCGAATGCGTTCCCAGGCTTTGCGCTGCCGCGATCTTTGTCGCCGTACGCAGCGCTGTGGATAGCCGGGTGAGCTTTTCGCTTCGTTGCGTTGCGCTCGGCGAGCCTTTGGCCGACGCGTGGCTGGCGGATCCGCGCGCGAAGATCGTGTGCTGTGTGCGGCATGGTGAGGCGGCGCATCAGGTCCGGGCGGAGGAGATGAAGGCGAGGGGGATCGTGTGCCGCTGCGACGAGCCCGGCGGCGACAGGACGCAGTGTCCATACTTGGATCCGGCGTTGATCGACGCGCCGTTGACCGAGCGGGGGCGCGCGCAGGCGCATGCGACCGTCCTGCCGCGGCATGTTTCGCTCGTGCTGACGGCGCCGACGCTGCGCACCTTGGAGACGGCGGCGATCGTGGCGGGCGGTGCGCGCATCGTTGCGGTGGAAGCGCTGCGATCGCGGGTGAGCGCCCATCGGCACACGCAGCGGTTGCAGGCGTCCGAGCTCGGCGCCCGTTTTTCTCAGGTGGATTTTGCCGGGGTTCCGGAAAATGACACCCTGTGGAACGGCGAGACCGAGTCGCGTGCGGTGCTCGATGCGCGGCTCGAAGATTTTCTGCGCACGCTCATGGCGCGGCCGGAGCGAGAGGTCGCGATCGTCACGCACTTTACGATTCTGCTGACCTTGTTTTCGTTGCCGACGGAGGGCTTCGTCGTCGGCGCGAATCTGGGGAGGGAGCGGGCGTTGTTCGATACGTCGCAGAGCGCCCATGCGGTGGCGCTGCGCGGGCCGGTCGGAGTGTCCGAGGTTCGGACGATCGTGGTGGCTGCGACGCTCTGAACCTGAACCTGAACCTGAACCTGAACCTGAACCTGAACCTGAACCTGAACCCAAACCTGAACCCAAACCTGAACCTGAACCTGAACCTGAACCCAAACCTGAACCCAAACCTGAACCTGAACCCAAACCTTGGCCGCGCTCGCGAGCCTGAGCCTGGCCCTAGCCCTGGCCTCTCCGTGCGCTGGAGGGGTTACGGCCAGGGCTAAGCTCACGCTCGCGAGCGCGGCCAAGGCTTTCGGCCAGGGCTTTCGGCCAGGGTTTCGCGGCCAGGGTTCTGGCGGCCTAAGGGCTGGGCGTGAGTCGATCTATGTCCCACAGCCGCGATTTTCCTTCCCCGCCGCCGCGCGTAATATGCTAACGCCCCCGGTCCGATGTGGCTTCTGGCAGCGACCCTCGCACTCACGGTCCCAGTCGCCCCGGCGGCGCCGACCGAGCCGTTGCGCCACGTCATCGTCGTCGGTCTGAACCACAGCCCAAATCCGGCGTTGAAGCCGCTGCGCTACGCCGATGACGACGCCGTTCAGTACGCCCAGTTGTTCTCGCATTTTGCCGATCGCGTGACCTTGCTCGCGGTGCTCGACGACGACACCCAGCGCGCCTCGCCGGACGCCGCGAAGCTCGCCCGGCCGCCGACGAAAAAAGCGCTCGCCGACGCTTTGAAGCAGAGCTACGCCGTGCTCGAAGAAGCGAGCCGTGCCGGGCGCCCGACCGAGCTGCTCTTCGTCTACGTCGGCCACGGCCAAGTGAACGCCCTCGGACAAGCGTCGGTCACCTTGCTCGACGCGGCGCTCACCCGAAACGACGTCTTCGAGCAGATCGTCGCCGCCTCGCCCGCCGATCACACGCACTTGCTCGTCGACGCCTGCCACGCGTTCGCGCTCGTCGCGGGCCGCGGCGAAGGCAAAGACGACGACGGCGACGCAGCGTTCGCGTCGTTCCTGAACGGCCACGATCTCGATCGCTACCCGAACGTCGGCTTCCTCACCGCCGCCACCGACTCGCAGCAGACGCACGAATGGTCGCGGATCAAGAGCGGCGTGTTCTCGCATCTCGTCCGCTCCGCGCTCTCGGGCGCCGGCGACGTCAACCACGACGGCGTGCTCGAATACAGCGAGGTCGCGGCCTTCGTCGACAACGCGAGCGTCGACCTCGGCGGCAAGGGCCAGCGCCTGCGCACCTTCGCCTGGCCGCCGCAGCGCGATCGCCGGCAGCCGATCGTCGACCTGCACAAAGCCAAAGACGTGCGCTTCGCGGTGCTCGGCGACGCGGTCAGCGGCCGGCTCTTCGTCGAGCGCGAGAGCGGCGAGCGCTGGGCCGAGTTCAACAAGCCCCGCGGCAAGAAGTGGACGCTCGCGCTGCCGCGGGAGCAGGTGTTCTTGCGCAACGATCAGAACGAGCTCGTCCTCGCGGCCTCGGAGCAAACGCTGCGCGTCGACGAGATGCCGAACGCCGCTTACGCCATCGACTCGCGCGGCTCCGCTGACGTGGCGCTGCAGGCGGCGCTGTTCAGCCGACCATTCGACGATGGCTACTACCGCGCCTTCGTGCAAGCGAAGCCGGAGCTGCATGCGGTGACCGAAGGCAAGCCGTTCTTGCTCGATGAAAGCACGGTGCGCCCGCGCGCGTTCTCGGCCGAGCTGTCCGCGGCCTACACGATCGGCGGCTCCGGCCTCGTCATCGGCGCCGTCGAGCACGGCGGCCGCCTCGGCTTGCGCGTTCCGATCATCGAAGGCTTCGGCCTCGCCGGGACGGTCGACGTCGGCAGCACAGCCGTCGGCGCCGTGTCGGTCGTGCGCGGCTCGGTGCTCGCCGGCGCGTTCTATCGCTTCACGCTGCACCGCCGCGTCGGCCTCGGCTTTCAGCTCGATCTCGGCTGGGGCGCGATGAGCATCCTCGGCACGCCGCCGAGCACGGATCCGACGGTGGGCATCGGCCGCGCCGGGCTGTGGCTCGACGTCTTGCTCGCCGGCGGGCTGGTCGCGGTGCTCGGGTTCAATGGCGAGGGCCAAGTCGTCACGGTCGACGGCCGCGAAGCGGTCAGAGGCGGCGTTGGCGGATCGTTCGGCCTCGCCTGGCGCTGGTTTTAGAACGTCCGATCTTGGCCCATCCGCGTTGTTGCTCGGTCGCTGCGCTGCTCGGCGTACAGGAAGTACGCCTGCGCTGCTCTCTCGGTCGCGCCTAGCGGCTGGACCAAGCTCGAACGTTCTAGCGGATCGGAGAGGACGGAGGCGACGCAGGCGGAGGCGGGCCACCGGGCTTCTTCTTCGGCCGCGGCTTCGGCACGTCGACCGTGATATCCCCGATCGGCGCGATGCGGCACGAGAGCCGCAAGTTCCCAGCCGTGCCGATGAATTTTTTCTCCTCGAAGCCCGCTGGCGGCAACTGCTCTGCGCCGCTGATGATTTTCACCCGGCACAGGCCGCAGGTGCCTTTGCCGCCGCAGGCCGTATCGACGTCGATGCCGATGCCGCGCGCGGCGGCGAACACCGTGGTTCCGGGCGCGGCGTCGATCACTTGGTTTTGCGGTAGGACCGTAATCTTTGGCACTGAAAGCGACCTTTGGCAGACGCTGGCTTCGGAAGGCAAGTTTGCCGGCGCACCCATGACCTGACGGTGGTATGATGGCGAGACCTTCGTAGGTCTTCGGACCATTGACGAAGCAGGGGCGGGCGGAGAGAGAGAGCTGGATGCGCATTGGAATCTTCTCGGACGTGCACGCCAACATCGAGGCTTTGACCGAGGTGCTGCGTGCGCTGCGTGCCCGAGACGTCGAGCAGTTCGTTTGCCTTGGTGACGTCATCGGCTACGGCGCCGACCCCGAGCCCTGCATCCGCGCCATTCGCGAGGTGACGACGCACACCATCCTCGGCAACCACGACGCCGCCGGCTGCGGGCGGATGAACTTGAACGAGTATTACGCCGAGGCGCGCGAGGCGATCGTCTATTCATGGGGTCGGCTCGGGGAAGAGGATCGCAGCTGGATCCGCTCGCTGCCGTACTCCGTGCGCCAGGACGACATCTTGTTCTGCCACGGCGCCCCGCACGCGCCCGAGCACTTCGAGTACCTGTTCAGCGAAGAGCAGGCCGAGGACTACCGCCAAGACTTCGCGACGCTGCCGGGTGTCACCTTCATCGGTCACTCGCACCTGACGGTCGGCTTCGCCTTGACGCCGAAGCACGTCGCCGGCTTCGTCGAGCCCGAGGTGCGGCTGCAGAAGGGCAGTAAGTACATCTTCACGGTCGGCTCGGTGGGACAGCCGCGCGATCGCGACACCCGCGCGGCATGCGTCGTCTTCGACACGACCGATCAACGCGTCGAGTACGTGCGCGTGCCCTACGACATCTCGGCGACGCAGCGAAAGATCCTCGCCGCCGGCCTGCCGCCGCAGTTCGCGCAGCGCTTGCAGCTCGGCATGTGATGGAAGCCGTCAGCCAGCAGCCGACGGCGGTCAGCTTTGGATATCGCTTCCTCGGTCAACTCTCGTACGAAGAAGGCCTCCTCGAGCAGCAGGTCGCTGTCCGCGAGGTGCAAAACGGCATCGACGGCGTGGTTCTCGGGCTCACGCATGATCCGGTGATCACGATCGGCCGAAACGCGACGCGGGCGAATCTCCTCGCCGATGATCAGACGCTCGCCGCGCGCGGCATCGTGCTCGCAGAGAGCGATCGCGGCGGCGACATCACCTATCACGGCCCCGAGCAAGTGCTGCTCTACCCGATCGTGCGCCTGGCTGCGGTGCGCCGTTCGGTCAAAGGCTTCGTCGACAGCTTGCAGCGCGCGATGGTGGTCTATCTCGCGTCGCTCGGGCTCACGGCTGTCCCGCGCGACGATGCGCCGGGCGTCTACGTCGGCGGCGCCAAGATCGGCCTGCTCGGGCTGCGCGTGCAAGACGGGATCGCCCGGCATGGCTTGGCGCTGAACTTGGGCGGTGCGCTCGACGCGTTCTCGCTGATGCACCCCTGCGGTCACGCCGGCCAGGCGCTGACGAGCGTCGAGGCGCTGACCGGCGCGCGGCCGTCGCACAAAGAGGCGGCCGCGGCGATCGCCGACGCGCTCTTTCTCGAGCTCGAACGCTGAGCGTCACTCCTCTTCTTCGTGAACGCCGGCTTCCTTTAAACGTTCGATCAAGCGGCGCTTGTCGGCGCGGCTCATCGACAAGAACTGGATCGCGAGGCCAGGCGGCTTGCCCTTCGAGTCGGTGATCGACATCCACATCACCTCGCCGATGAGCTCGAGCGGATCGCCGTCGTGGAGCATCACCGTCATCGCGAGGCGATCGCCCGGGTGGCACTGCAGGTGCGGACCGCCGACGTAGCAACCGCCCGCCGAGAGGTCGAGCGTCTGCGCCGCGACCGAGACGCCGCCCGACTCGAAGGAGACCGGCAGCGTGACCGGCAAGCGCTCGTGGTGGCGCCCGCTCGAGATGAAGGTTTCGAGCGACTGCTTTTCGCCGCGCGTCATGGCGGTGAACTGCACGCGGATACCGCGCGGCTTGTTGCCGACGCCTTCCGGGTGCATCGCGACAATGCGCGCCGGCAAGCGCAGGTTGCGGTTCTGGCGGAGCTCGACGTCGACCTTGATGCGCGCGTCCTGCTCGAAGCCGTCGGTCACGATGTCGATGTAGGCGCCGCCAGCGGACACGTCGATCGTCTCGCCGTCGCGCTTGAAGGTGCCGTTGTCGATGCTGACGCGCAGGTTGACGTCGTAGCGCTTGTGCTCGCGAAAGCCGGTGCGGCGGCGCAGAAACGGCGCGCGTACGTTCGGCTGGACGAGCACCACGGTCGCCGCGAGCGCTTGCGCCATCGCCAGCGCGACCAAGCTCGTGTGGCTCAGGAACATCAACGATGCGGCGCCGATCGCGAGGACGGCGATGGTGTGGATGATCGAGCCGATGAAGAACTGCCGCTTGACCTTGAGCAACCCCCACGCGAGCACCGGCGCAAGGAAGAGCAACGCAGCCATCGGCACGACGAGGGCGATCTGTTCGCTGCTCAAGCAGAGGCCGAGGCCCCAGAGCACATTCGCTCCGAGCGCGATCGCGGCGATCCTGACGATGAGCGGTAGCTTCTGCATCGCGCTCTGCTGCGGCCCCCTCTCTTAGGGGTCACGATACCTTACACGCGTGCGGGTACAACTTTTGAGCGAGCGGTCTAGTCGAGGGCGCACACCGTCTTCGTGCCGCCGCTCGCGCGGGCCATCTCAGCGCAGTGCGTGCCGGCGGCGCACTCGCTCGCGTTCGATGCCGGCGTACACTGGCGCAGGCAGCTCGTCGCGCCTTCACCGCGTACGCATGCCGTCCAGGGCGTGCCGACGAGATCGGGGCAGACTCGGCTGCACGGCATGGTGCAGACGCCGTCGCTGCACGTGCCGCCGGCCTGACACGCAGCCGTCGCGTTGCAGCGATCGCCGATCCAGCCGCGCGATCCCGGCATGCACACGCTCGCGGTGACGCTCGGTTGGCCGTTGCGCGCGACGGTCTTTGGCTGCAGGTGATCGTAAGGACGGCAGGCCTGGTTCTTCGCGCCGACCTTGACGACGCACATGCCTTGGCCGCTCGCGCTCGGATCCTTCACGCAGAAGGTGGTCGGTGCGCCGGCTTTGTCTGGGCACGTGCGATCGCAGCGCTGCGAGCAGAAGCCGCGGCCGCCGACGTCGTTTTGATGGCAGAAGCCGCCGGCGAAGCCGCAGTCCGTGTCGCTCTGGCACTCGCTGCCGATGAAGCGATCGGCGTCGGTGCGGACGCCGCTCGACAGCCGCTCGGGCTCGCGCTGCAGCGTCACCGGCACCTCGCTGAGCTTGCCGATGCGGGCGTAGATCTCGAGGATGTCGTCCGCGCGCATGCGGAAGCAGCCGTGCGAGACGAAGCCGCGCGTCAAGTTGCCGCCGTTCGGCGCGGTATAGTTGTCGATCGGGCCGTGGATCGCGTAGCCGCCGTAGAAGGCCATGAAAGGGAGACCGGCGAACACCGGGCTCCTCTTGCCGGTCTCGGGATCGGTCCACCAAGTCTTGCACGCGGTGCTCGTCGACTTTCGGAACTTGAACTTGTTCGTCTTCGTCGCCAGGATCGGAAAGTAGCTGAGCGATTCGCCGTAGCTCGCTTCGTTCTCGTCGTTCTCGATCTTGCCGACGCCGGCGGGAAACACGCGATCGTAGCCGGTTGCGTCGTCGATGACGTGCACGGTCAAGCCTTCGATCGACAAGATCACGCGCGGCGCGACGAGCGGCGGCAGCGTTGGGATCGGTTTACAGGTGAGCGCCGATCCCCACTGGCCGTCGAGCGCGTCTTCGAACTCGCCGAGCGGCAAGTCGGCGACCGGCTCGCCGTTCTCGTCGGTGAGCGGCACGTCGTCGTTCGGCGTCGTGTCGACCGCTTCGACGGCGGGCGGCGGGGGTGCGTCGATCTGTGCACCACAGGCGATCAGGAGCAGCGCGGTGGCGGCGGGATATCTCGACATCTTGACGCGGCGCATTAAGGGTACAAAATATCGGCGTCAATGCCCAAGTGTTGCTAGAAGCTGGCGAATGACTCGTGTCGTTTCCGCGGTGATCTTCCTCGCCGTCATCCTCGGCTTGACCGTCGGGCTGCATTGGTTCCTGTGGGCGCGCCTCGTCCGCGATCCGGGCTGGGGCGAGCCGTGGTCGCGCGCGCTCGGATGGCTGTTCTTGGGCCTCGGGGTGCTCATCCCGGTGGCGTTGATCCTCGGACGCTTCATCGACGGGCCGGTCGCGCGTGTCTTGTCGTGGACGGCGTTCGGGTGGATGGGCGCGATGTTCTATTTGTTCCTGGTCGTGTTGCTCGCGGAGATCGTGCGCTGGCCCTTGTTCCTGAACGCACAAGACGCCGACCGCCGCGCGTTCTTTGGCCGCTTGCTGGCGTTGGTCGGCGGCGGCGGCGCTCTCGTGTTGTCGGCGGCGGCGGTGTCGCAAGCGCTGCGGGCGCTGCACGTGAAGAAGATCGAAGTGACCTTGGAGCGCCTGCCGCCCGCGTTCGACGGCCTGCGGATCGCGCAGCTCACCGACATCCACGTGGGCCCGACGATCCGCCGCGCCTTTGTCGAAGAGATGGTCGCGAAGACGAACGCGCTCACGCCGGACATCATCGCGATCACCGGCGATCTGATGGACGGCTCGGTCGCCCAGCTCAGAGAGCACGTGGCGCCGCTCGCTGACTTGAAGGCGAAGCACGGCGTGTTCTTCGTGACGGGCAACCACGAGTACTACTCGGGCGTCGACGAGTGGATCGCCGAGGTGCAGCGCCTCGGCATCCGCGTGCTGCGCAACGAGCGCGTCGCGATCGGCGAGGGCTTCGAGCTCGCCGGCATCGACGACTACACGGCGCACCAGTTCGGCAACGGCCACGGCTCGGACTTGCCGCGCGCGCTCGCCGGCCGCGATCCCGCGCACGAGCTCGTGTTGATGGCGCACCAGCCGCGCTCAGCGAAGGAAGCGGCGTCTTTCGGTGTCGGCTTACAGCTCAGCGGCCACACGCACGCGGGACAGATCTGGCCGTGGCGCTACGCGGTGAAGCTGCAGTCGCCGTGGGTCGAGGGCTTGTACCGGGAAGGAGCGATGCAGCTCTACGTGAGCCCGGGGACGGGCTACTGGGGACCGCCGATGCGCTTGGGGACACAGGCGGAGATCACGGAGATCACGCTGCGGAGCGGGATGCGGACGGCGTGAGCGGCCGCACGATCAACATATAGATCCACGCCGTCAGATAGAGCGCCGTCCCGGCGAGCAACATCATGAAGCGCGTGTGTGTGAGCATGAACGTGGCCGTCCCGCTCTGCCATTCGGCGACAGTCCCCACCCACAGCACGCGCTGAAAGAACACCGCCGAATAGAGCGCCGTGAAGCCGAGCGCTGAGCCGGCGACGATCATCGCGCCCTTCTCGTTGCCCTTCATGATCGCCCGGCGCGCGAGCTCGAAGCCCAAGAGCCCGCCCGCGCTCATCGCGACGTTGAACAAGATCGACATCACGGGCTCGGTGCGATCGAAGAAGTACTGCCACTCCCAATCGTGAAAATAGAAGTCGAAGGCGCTGCCGAGCGGCACGAAGCCGAAGGTCACGAGCATGAACGCGGCCAAGCGCAATTGCGGCGTTTGCTCAGGCAGCTCTTTTTTGTGCCGAATGGCGACGATGGCGCCAAGGGCGATGCATGCGGGCACATCAATCGTCACCATGTTCAGCCCATCCTCTCCGCCACAGCTTCACCATAGTGGTGCGCCAACATCAAAATTCCGAGCGTCGGATTCACACCCGGACCCGGCGGGATGACGTCCTCGCCGACGAGGTGCAGGTTCTTGAAGCCCTTCACTTCGCCGCTGGCCGCGTCGACGGTGCCGAAGCGATGGCCGGTGCGATAGAACACCTGCATCACGGGTGGGTGCTTCCGGCAGAAGGCGTTGTACTCAGCGAGCTCGCTCGGCGCGACGAAGCCCAACGCCGCGAGCTCCTTGTCCTTCGACACGAAGCGCGCCGGTGTGTTCAAGCACAGCCCGCGCGCGCCGGCCTTCACCCAGATCTTCATCGCCTCTTCGGTCGCGAGCGCCACGCGATCGAAGTCCTCTTTCGTCAAGCGCTGCAGGGTGAGCTCGCTGTCGCCGTTGCGCGTGATCTGCACGCCGGGCTTCGACTCGGTGAAGAGCGGCCCCATCGTGGCGATGCGCGGCGTTGCTCGCCACACCTTCAAGCGCTCGTTGGCGAAGGGCACGCCGAGCGACGCGAGCAATGGACGGCCGGGGTGCGCGCCTTCCACGGTGATGCGGCGGATGACGTCGCCGTCTTTGAATTCGTCTGGCGCGACGGGCACGCCGATGCCCTGCGGGATGCCGTTCGCAGAGAGCGGATCATCGAAGAGCGCAGCGACTTCGCAGGTGTACTGGTGCAACACGCCGGCGTGGCCCGAGAGCGCGATCGGATCGCCGCTCGCCGTCAGGATGCGCTGATCGCCGATGCTCGACGCCCCGAGCAGCACGCGGCACTTCTTCGGCAGCTCGAAGGTTCGCGTGGCGATGGCTTGCCGCGTCGCGCGCGACATGAACGAGAGCTCGATCGCCGCCACAGCGCCGTCGGGCTCGCGCAGCACGGCATCGACGCGGGTGTTGGCGAGGCCGACGATCGCCGCGTCTCTGCGAAACATGTTGTCCAAGTACGGGATGCGCTCTTTCTTGCCGGCGTAGCAGCGGCCGTTGCCGCGATCACCGCCGCGGCCGAAGCCTTCGAGCAAGTACGGTTTGTAGCCGAGCTCCTCGGCCGCTTGAAAGTAGCGCTTCTGCCCATCGTTCAAGATGTCCCAAGGCGTGCGGCTGATGCGGCAGTCTTTTCGGACGCGCGCTTCGTGCCGCCTGAGGTCCTCGGCGCCGATCGGCATGCGCTCCATGTACCACTCGGGCAGCGGGTGCGCGGTGCCGCTGAAGATCTCGGCGCCGCCGCCCCACACTTGCGGCGTGAAGTTGACAGTGACGCGCGTCGGGCCGTTGATGATCGGAACGGCGCCGCCTTTGCGATAGGTCTCGAAGCACGACGCTTGCGGCGTCTTTCCGTCGTAGTCGCTCTGGCGGAAGTAATCGCCGAGATCGAAGACCATCGCGCGCGTTTTCGGCCGCTCGTCGAAGATCGAGGTCAACGCCGCCGAGCACGCCGGCCCCGACCCAATCGCCACGACGTCCGGCTCGATCGCCGCGAGCGCGCGATCGATCGCCGCTTCGTCGACGCTGCCGTCTTCCTTTTGCCACTCGTAGTAGAAGCGATCGCTGAAGCGTTGCTCGGTGAGGTCGAGCGGCTCGTAGTGAAACGCCGGCGTGAACCCGCGCATCGGATCATAGAGCTCGGGTGGCTCGACGGCGCAGATGGCTTGGTCGAAGAGCGGCGCCAACAAGATGCGCGGCGCCGTCATGATGCCGCCGATCGCCGACGAGCGCGACGCCCACCGATCGAAGTACGGCGCGAGCCGCGGGTGCGAAACGGCGCGCGCGGTCGCCACGAAGAGCGACGCCGCACCCTTGCCACAGGTCGTGAACAAGCGGACGAGGTTGTCCTTGAAGTCTGACGTCTGCGCCCATTCGTCGGGCATTCCCAAGCGCGTCAGCACGAGGCGAATCGAGCGCATGTCGGCGTCGGTCAGCGAGCTCGGATCATGATACGGTCGCATCGCCTCGTAGGTTGCAATATTGTGACTAATTAGTCAAAACATATCCACAGAGGATGCGCATGCCCACACGTCAATTCTGGAACGGCAGCCGGCACGACCCGAAGAGCCGCGCCGGCTTCTACGAGAGCTACTTCCAACGCGCGAACCACCCGAGCCGGCCGCGCGCGTTTTGGATCCGCTATACGATCTTCACGCCGAAGGGCGCGCCGGAGCAGGCCGAAGCCGAGCTGTGGGCAATCTGGTTCGACGCCGAGGCTGGCGAGGTGCTCAGCCTCTATCGCGCGTACCCGCTCGCGGAGGCGTCCTTCGCGAAGGATGAATTGCGCGTGAACATTGCTGGCGCGGAGCTCTCCGAGCGTCACCTGCGCGGCGAGATCGAGGATGGCGCCAAGAAGCTCGCCTGGGATCTGACGTTCAAAGGTGATGCGCCGGCGCTGCTCTTGGCCCCGGAGGCCTTCTACGAGCGCTCGCTGCCGAAGGCGAAGGTGCTCGTCGGGTTGCCCCTGGCGCGTTACGACGGCGTCTTGCGCTTTGCCGGCGGTCGCGAGGAGCGCATCGACGGTTGGGTCGGCAGCCAGAACCACAACTGGGGCACCAAGCACACCGATCTCTACGCGTGGGGACAAGTCGCAGGCTTCGACGGCGCGCCGGACACCTTTCTCGAGTGCGCAACAGCGAAGATCAAGATCGGCCCGTTCTGGTTGCCGAAGCTGTCGCCGCTCGTGTGGCGCGAAGGCGGCAAAGAGTACGCGTTGAATACGCCGCGATGCCTGATGAAGAACCGCGGCTCGTACTCGGATTGGCGCTGGCAGGTCGACGCGCATGGGGAAGGCATCAGCGTGCGCGCGGTGTTCTCGGCGCCGAAGGAGCGCTTCGCGGTGCTCGGCTATCGCAACCCGCCGGGCGGCGTGAAGCGCTGCTTGAACGCGAAGATCGCGCGCTGCGAGGTGACGGTGAGCAAGCAGGGCGAGGCCGATCGCACGCTCGTCTCGGCGCACGGCGCGGCGTTCGAGATCCTCGGTGATCCGGCGAGGCTCGACGCGCTCGGCTTCAAACCTGCGTAGATGACACGGTCGCCCGGCGCTGGATGAAGTAAGCAGCGCAGACGATGGCGCTGACGCCGAGGAACCAGTAGACCGTGGTCAGCGAGCTCGACAACGTGAAGTACAAGATCCCCGCCGAGCTCGCCGCGTAGATCGCCGCGGCGACGAGCGCGAGAGGCTTCGGGCGTTCGGCTTCCGGCGCGCGGCGGTGCACGACGAAGACCGCGATCGCGGTCAGCATCGTCGACGCCGTCAGGATCGCGCCGACGTTCTTCATCAAGGACTCGAAGCTCTGGCTGGCGAGCAAGCCGAGGACGAGCAGCGTTTGTGTCATCGTGGCGATGCGCGGCGGCTTGCCCTCGTTTGCTTTGTACGCGCTCGGTAGGAGGCCGTCCTTCGCCATCGCCGCGTAGACGCGCGGGCCGGTCAGGGTCATCGCGCTGACGCTGCTCGCGAGCACCACGACGATCGCCGCCGACATCACGCTCGCGCCGGCATCGCCGAGCCAATCGACCGCCACGAGGTGCGCGAGCGTCACGCGCTGCGTGTCGCCGGCCACCCACTGCATCATGCGCGCGGGCTCCAAGTTGCAAACGAAGACGTAGTTCACTGCGAGGTACAAGCCGGCGACGAGCAAGGTGCCGTAGCGCATGGCCCGCGGCACGTCGCGCACGGGATCCTTGAACTCTTCGGACGCATAGATCGCCGCGTTCCAGCCGCTGTACGAGAACGCGATGTAGACGAGCGAGACCATGAAGCCGGTGTTCGCGGCGCCCTCGGTCACCGCGAGCGTGTGCGGCCACTCGGGCAGGCCGTGATTGCCGCGCAGGAGACCGACGATGACGAACGCGACGAGCAGCGTGAGCTTCAAGGCCACGAGCGCGTTCTGCGAGCGGACGCTGAGGTGCATGCCGTGCCCGTGAACGAGCGCCGAGAGCACGACGATGCCGCCGCCGACCCAGCGCGCGTCGAGCCCGGGCGCGATCGTCTCGGCGAACGCGCCGGCGGCATAGGCGGCCATCGCCACCGGCGCCGAAAAGCCGACAAGGAACGAGACCCAGCCGGCGAGGTAACCGGCGGCAGGGTGCAGAAGGTCCGAAAGGTAGCGGTACTCGCCGCCGGATCGCGCGACGACGCGGGCGATCGCGCCGTAGGCCGTCGCTCCGCAGAGCGCGATCACGCCGCCCACGAGCCACGCGAAGAGGATGCGGCCGGGCGTCTGCTGGCTGACCATGAAGCCGCTCGTCGTCAGCACGCCGACGCCGGCCATGTCGGCGATGACGAGGCCGATGCCCGAGCGGAGTCCCAACTTGTGCGGTTCACGGGAAAGCAATGAACGGTTCCGTTTCGTGGATGTCGTTGAACTGCAGCGTCCGCACGCGTTGCCAATCGACGCCGCTCGGGACCGCCCGCTGCCACAGCGCCGCGGTGATGACGGCGCCGAGCGCGAGCCGCTCTTCGACGTGTTGGCGAAGCGCCTTGCAACCTTGCGCGGCCGGTTTGCGCTTGGCGAAGCTCTGGCCGACCGACGCCGCGAGGAGCGCGCTCTCTTTGTCGGCCTTCTCGACGGCCGGCAACGCGGCGACGCTGCTTTGCAGGACAGAGAGCGCGATGCGCACCGGGCTCGACGTGGTCGCCGCGTGCGCGACGGTCCACGCCTTCTTCTGTTTGCGCGCGAGCTTCAGCACGTTGTTCGCGAGATCCGGCTCGAACACCTCGACGCAGTCGCCTTCGAAGTAGAAGTGCAGGCCGCCTTGGTTCTTGTGGAAGCTGTTGCTGTCCTTCGAGGCGTGGTGTGGCACCGCGATGTCGCCCGTGTAGTGCGCGAGGACGCCCATGTGAAAGAGCGCGCGGAAGATCGACTTCTGCGGCTCGTCGGCCGTCTCGCCGCGCTGATAAGTGCCGAACACCGCCGGCACCTTCAGCCAGTCCGCGGCGATCATGCCGTGGAGCTGATCGATGCGCCAAGGCACACGGCCGATGGGGCCTTTCTCCTCGAGCGCGGCGAGCTTCTTGTCGACCTCAGCGAACGCGACGTCGAGCTCGCTCATCGGCATCGTCAGCGCGTCGGTCGAGAGGAAGTGCAGCGGAGCTTCGAGCGCGCCGCTCTTTCCGTCGTGGTGGCGAAAGGTCGAGTCGGGGCGGAACGCGTAGACGCCGAGCTCGAAGCGGTGGCGGGCGAGCAAGTTGCCGAGGCCGGCCGGCTGATCGTCCTCGACGAGCAGGGCGGCGGTCTCGGCGACGACGCGATGGCCGAAGGATCCCCAGGCGAACGCCGGAAGCGGTGCACATGCGAGCACTACGATCGTGGCCGTGAACGTGGCCGTCGCCGTGGCCGGAGCTTTCATTTCTTCTTTTTCTTCTTCTTCGACTTCTTTTCCTTCTTCGCTTTTCCCTTCTTGCCCTTCGCCGGCGGCTCTTCTTTTTCCTCAGCGGCAGCTGCGGCGGGCGTGGGCGGCGGCGGCAGCGCGGTCGGCGCCGTCGCGCCAGTGGCCGCGGTGACGCCCGTGGCCGCGGCAGGCGGCGCTGCGACGGGGGCGCTCGCCGGTTTCTCCGGCGCCGCTTGCGTCGTCTCGGCCGGTGGCGGCGCGGCGAAGGGGCCGAGCTCCAGAGAATAGAGCGCAAACACCGCCACGCCGGCGGCGAAGACGAGCGAAATGATCAGGAAGACGATCGGCTTGCCACCGCGCTTCTGATGCAGGCCCGGATCGGACTCGAGGTCGAACTGCGAGTCGCTCAAGAGGTCCGAGTCGTCGACCTCTTCTGGCGGCTTCTTCTTGGCCATGGGGGGAAGTGTAAACCGCTTCTTACATGGCGCGAGGAAAACGAAGCGACCTTGACCCAAAACCCTGACCCTGAACCCTGACCCTGACCCTGAACCCTGAACGAAAGACGTGGCCGCGCTCGCGAGCCTTAGCCTGACCTTGGCCCTGACCGCTCTCGGGCGGCCAGGTCCAGGGCCAAGCTCAGGCTCGCGAGCGCGGCCAGGGTTTAGGCCAAGTCCAAGGCCAGGTGATTTGGGCCAGGTGATTTGGGCCAGGTGATTTGGGCCAGGTGATTTGGGCCAGGTCACGGAGGCCGGGGCGAGACCTACTCCCGGTCGAGCGCGTCCTTGGCCTTCTCCTTCGCCTTCTCCGCGGCGTCTTCTAGCTTCTCGATCACCTTCTGCACGTTCACCTTCGGCATCCGCTCTTCCTCCCCGCGGGTGTGCAGGTAGTAGCCGTAGCCGATGAAGCCGAGCACGCCGATCAGCGCGAAGACGACGAGCTTCTTCGCGATCGTCAGCACGATGAAGGCGAGGAAGAGGGCGGCGGCGAGGCCATATAAAGGATGGTTCTGAACGAATTCGATCGCGGCAGGCATGCCGGCCACCTACCACGGCCACGGCCACGGCCACGAATTTGCGGCACTTAGAGGGCGAGGATGAGGCCCATGCGCAGGAACGGGCCCTGGATGTTCAGGGTGCCGAGGGTCGTCGTCCCCGCCCGCCGCGGGTCGTCGTTCGCCAGGCTGGGCGCGAGCACCAACGCCATCGGCGCGGTCCACGAGTAGCCGGCTTCGAGCGTGGCCCACACCCGCGGCGCGCGCGTCTTCAGCTTCTTGTGCGGCCCGAGCAAGAAGTCGACGCCGAGCGATCCGTCGAGCGTTCCCGTGGCTTGCCGGCCAACGAGCGGCATCGACGGCAGCGCCGCCGAGCTCACCGCCAGCTCGTTGATGAACACGCCGCCGGCGGCGCGCGCGTAGACGTCGAGCCAACGCAGCGGCCGGTAGCGCGCGTCGAGCGAGAGCAGCGCCCTGTGCGTCGCGTGCCGCGAGCGATCGCCGCGCAAGTTGCCGTAGGCGAGCGACGCTTCCCAGCGCACGCCTGGCGCGAGCGCGAAGCGGTCCCACGAGAACGCCGCCCACGACACGCCGATGGCGCTCTGCGCCTGAACGTTGCCGGGGTTGAGCGCGCGAAAGCTCTGCGACGGCACGATCGTGTTCTTGTAGCCGACGTCGATGCGCACGTCGCGCATGAAGGGCACAGTGGCCGACGGCTCCGGCGGTTCTTCGCGCAACACCCGGCGGACGAACACCGGTTGCGACGCCGGCGCCGCCTCGAGCACAGCGCGCTCCGAGACCGGGGCGCTCGCGGGAAAGCTCGCCGGACCCGCGAGCAAGACCAAAGAAAGAAACGCGATCATTTCACACCTCCGATCATGAGCCCGAAGTACACGCGCGCGTCGGCTTCGTCGGCGATCGCCGGATCGAGCACCGTCGCGCCTACAGTGCCTTCGCCGTGCAGCGCGATGAGCGCACGGCCCTCGCGGTCGCCATCGATGTATGTCAATTCATACATCGCGTGCACGTTGCGATCGAAGACCAACGACTTCGCCTGCAGGGTGTCGAGGTTCACCCGCGCGGCCCGCGCTTGCGCCGGCTGAAACGCCCAGAGCCGGCGTACGTCGCGTGGCAAGTAGTACTGCAGCGCGTTCGACTGCGTGAGCAGCGGCGCCACGGTGCGATCGCGAAGGTCGAGGACGAAGAAGCTGTTCTGATCGCCGATGAGCAGCTTTTGATTCGGCGCGCCCGGAAGATCGCGCACCTCTTTGATCTTCCCCGGCAGCGCCAGGCTCTCGACGCTCGCGAACGGCCGGCCGGTCGCGAGATCGAGCGACCAGAGCGCGACGCCCTGACCCCAGAGCAACGCCGATCGCGGCGTGGGCTGCGAAGCCTCTTCCACGAACGCGAGCCGATCGTACGCGGCTGGCAGCGGCATCGTCTGCACCGCCGTGGTGGCGAGCGTGACGAGCGCCGCATGCTTCATCGCCGGCACCAGCGCGACCATGCGCCGGCCGCCGTCGGTGGTGACGAAGGAGATCTCGCTCGGTTCGCCGCCGACGTCGACCAGGTTCGTGCGCGCGGTGAGATCGCCCGCGGCGTTGGCGACGAGGTCGAGCACGAGCACGGCCGAGTCGCCCTTGATGCGCACCGCGAGGCGCGCGTCATCGTCGCGGCCAGCCTCACCGTCGTCGGCGATGAGCCCGTTCGGCGCGAGCGACGCGTTCGCGCTTGGCAGATCCAGGCGCACGGTGATCTCGCCTTTGCTGCCGGCCATACGCTCGAGATCGAGGATCGCCACGTCCTTCTCGGTCTCGGCGACGAGCAAGCGCCGCGTGCCGCCCGGAAGCTCCAGCGGATCGGTGAAGGTGAAGCGCTGCGGGCGGCCGCCGAAGCTTCGCAGGGTGTGCACGAGCGGGTTCGCGTCGCTCGGCTCGGCCGCGAGATCGAGCAGCACGATCTCGTTCGGGTTGTCGACGACGGCGCTCGTTGAATCGCCGGCGAAGAGCGCGACGTAGCGGCCGCGCGGATCGAGCACCAGCTTGTCGCGCAGGATCGGCAGCTCGTAGCGCAGGACGATCGCGAGCGTCTCGCCGTCGATCACCGTCAAGGATGGCCGTTCGTCGCTCGCTTTTCGGCGCGGCGAGTCGCCGGCCGAGAGCACGAACAAGAAACGCGCGTCGGCCGACATCAACGCGCGGCTGATGTTCTTGCCGACGGCGATCGTCTTGCTGGCGAGGCGCTGCTCGGGCGCGGCTTCGAGCAGGATCACCTCGTGCTCGTTGCGATCGATGAGCGCGATGGAGCGCGTGAGGCCGAAGCTCTCGAGCGTGGCCGGAGCGTAGCGGGTCTCGCTGCTGCCGCACGCTGCGAGCAAGAGACAGAGAACGATCGCGCGGCTCATGGCTGACCTCCGGTGGCGATGCGCGCGCCGAGCTCGAAGCCCGTGAGCGTGCGCGTCTCGCCGCTGTCCAAGTGAATGAAGGTGACGCGGCCGGCCGGGTGGCTCTGCGCGACGAACGCCCGCCGCGCGCCTTCGACGATGCCGGCGGCGAGCGGCTTACTGCCGAGCTCGATCGCCTGCGTGCTCAGCGCCGGCATGCGCGCGAGGTACGCGGCTTGGCGTTTCTTCCCAACGTCGGCAGTGACGACGAGCGCGCGCGACGAGTCGGCCGTGAGCGCGACGAACAACGGCGCGGCGTTCGTGGCGACGATCTTCGCCGGCAAGTCGGCCGCGAGCGGCAGCAGACTGAAGGCGCCGGTGCCGTCGCTCGCCGGTGGCTCGTGCAGCACGACCGCGTGCGCGCCGTCTTGGGTGGCAAAGGCCCCGAGCACGCGCGAATAGACGCGGGCAGGGCGCGCGGTCGCCGGCGGGCCGAGCGAGAGGATCGACACCTCTTCGACCGCCGAGGCGTTCGTGTAGAGCAACGCGATGGCGGCGTCGGCGGCGGTCGTCACCGAGCCCATCTTCTGGCTCGCGAGCGCGATGGACTGCGGCGCCGGCGCGTCGCTCACCGAGATCAACGCGAGGCTCGAGCTCTCGCGCATCACCGCGATCGCTTCGTCTCCGGCCGGCAACAAGTCGAGATCGGTCACCGGCGTACCGAGCAGCAGCGGCGTCTTCGTTCCGTCAGCGAGGCGCACGACCGTGACGATGTCGGTCCCCTCGAAGCGGACGATCGCGTGCGTGCCAGCGGCGTTGACGCTGACGTCGGTGGCCTTCGCCGCGGTCGCAAGATCGTCGGCCAGGCGCACGTTGCGGATGACAGCCGGCGTCGCGAGCGCGATCACCGAGATGCCGTCGGCCGTCATCGCGAAGGCCTGCGCCGCGGCGGCGTCGAAGGTGATCTGCGTCGGCCGATAACCGACGCTGAGCACGGTGGCGATGTCGGTCGCGAGGTCGACGACGGTGATCTCTTGGAAGCCCTGAGTCTTCTGCGCCAGCGGGACCTTCTTCGCGTCCGTCCACGCGATGGCGTAGCGGCCGTCTTTGCTGATCGACCAGTGGTTCATGCCGGGCGCCAACGGATAAGTCTTCGTCGTGATGCCGGTCGCCGTGAGCCGAAGCAGAGTGGCGTCGTTCGAGCGCACGTTGATGACGATCGTCGCGTCTTCGTTGCCGATCGCGGCGACGTGCGTCGGGCCGTTGCCAGCGGCGACGGTCGAGACGGCGAGCGACGCCGCGTCGATGTACGCGACGCGTCCGCTCAGCGGATTCGCCACCCAAAGGTAGCGGCCCGTCGCGACGGGCGCTTCGAAGCTGCTCTCGAGCTCGCGCTCCGAGCCGTCGGTGGGCGCCGCGGGGATGCCAGCGTTGCCTGAGGCGTCGCTGTCGCCGCCGAGCTTTTCGTCGGCGTAGCGGCCGCTCTGCAGCGCGGTGCCGCAAGCGACGAGCCAGGTGAGGAAAAAGAGAAGAGGAGGATCGAGCCAACGCGTTCGTCCATGCATGTGCTCGCCATGAGCACGGGGCGTGCCAGCGTTCGGGCCGCTGTAAAATGCGTAAAACCTCGGTCATCGGCCGAAAACTCGGGCAGCGATGTCCGGGTCGCCGCTTACTGCTGTGGCTTGAAGTCCGGCGGCGGCGCGGCGCCTTCGCCGAAGAGGAATTTTTCCATCTCTTTGCGCATCACCGCGCGCGCGTCGGGCGACGCCATGCTCAGGCGGTACTCGTTGACGATCATCTTCGAGTGCTCGATCCACATGTTCCACGCCTTCTTCGAGATCGTGTTGTAGATCTTGTCGCCCATCTCGCCGCGGATCGGCGCCGCGTCGAGGCCTTCGAGGTCTTCGTTCAACTTCACGCAGTGTACGGTTCTAGCCATGGGTCGCGACTCCGGCGGCCCCCATACAGAAATCCCTTGACGAAGGCGAGCCGATCTCCGAAGGGCCCCCGTTCTTTTGAGGAGGCCACCCGCATGAGCCAAGCTGCCGCGAGGAAGACCGTCGTCGTCGAATCGAATCAGGAGCCCCAAGGAAACGGAACGATGACCTCGCCGACCGAACCCCCGACGCAGCAAGAGCTCTTCGGCCACCCGGCCGGCCTCTTCGTCCTCTTCTTCGCCGAGATGTGGGAGCGCTTCTCCTACTACGGCATGCGCGCGCTCCTCGTCTTTTATATGACGAAGGGCTTCCTCGGGTACGGCGACACGAAGGCCTACGGCGTCTACGGCGCCTACTGCGCGCTCGTGTACATGACGCCGTTTCTCGGCGGCATGATCGCCGACCGCGTGCTCGGCCAGCGCCGCGGCGTCATCATGGGTGGCACCTTGATGGCGGCGGGCCACTTGCTGATGACCATCGAGCGCTCGAGCGCGTTCTATGGCGCCCTCGCGCTGCTCATCGTCGGCAACGGCTTCTTCAAGCCGAACATCGGCACCATCGTCGGCCGCATGTACGGCGCGCAAAACAAAGACAAGCGCGACGGCGGCTTCACGATCTTCTACATGGGCGTCAACCTGGGCGCCGCGCTGTCGCCGCTGCTCTGCGGCCTCATCGGCGAGCGCTACGGCTGGCACTACGGCTTCGGTCTCGCGACGCTCGGCATGCTCATCGGCCTCGCGATCTTCGTGGCGCCGAACCGCTTGACGCAGATGTTGATCGGCGCGGGCTCGCTCGCGTCGGCGGCGTCGCTCATCTACTTCGCGCTCGAAGACAAGATCCTCCTCTATTACGTCAACGCGCCGATCGCGATCGCGTTGCTCGTCGCCGCGGTCATCTCGGTGACCGCGCTCGAGAAGGGCGGCGTGCCGAAGCACCTCGGGCTGCCCCCGCAAGGTGAAGGGCTGTTCAAGAAGCAGATCCTCGTGATCCTCGGCACCCTGGCCGCGGTGCCGGTCGTCGCCTTGCTCGTGTCGAAGAACGAGCTCGCCGGCCAGGTGCTCAACGTCTTCGGCCTCCTGTGCTTCGCGTACGTCGTGTATCAGGCGATGTCGTCGAAGGGCGTCGAGCGGCATCGCTTGTTCGTCACGCTGCCGATGTTCTTCTTCTCGATGCTCTTCTGGGCCTTCTTCGAGCAAGCCGGCAGCTCGATGAACAACTTCGCCGATCGCAACGTCGATCGCGTCACGCCCGCGCGCGTGCTCACGCAGGCGGACGTCGGCACGACGCTCCAGCTTGAAGTGGGCCAAGCGCAGCTCGGCCACACGCTCAACGGAAAAGTGTTCACGCTCGACCAGCTCGATGCGCTGCGCAAAGACAAGAAGACGACGATCGCGTGGCCGGTCGATGCGACGCACATCGGCATGATGGTCAGCGCGTCGGAAGTTCCGGCGAGCGTCTTCCAAGCGGCCAACCCCGCGTTCATCTTGATCTTCGGCCTCTTGTTCACCTGGCTCTGGGGCGCGATGGCCCGGCGCAAGATCGAGCCGAGCACGCCGGTGAAGTTCGCGATGGCGCTCTTCCAGCTCGGCCTCGGCTTTGGTTGCCTGTGGTACGGCGCCGGGCATCCGGATCAGCGCGGCATGGTCGGCGTGAGCTGGCTCTTGCTCGCGTACCTTTTGCAAACGACCGGCGAGATCTGTCTCTCGCCCGTCGGTCTGTCGATGATCTCGAAGCTGTCACCGGCGCGCCTGGTCAGCACGATGATGGGCGCGTGGTACGTGTCGACCGCGTTCGGCGAATACTTGGCGTCGCTGCTGGCGAAGCTCACTGGCGTCACGCACGGCGGTGAAGACGGCGCGGCGCACGGCATCCCGGCGCCGATCGACACCGTGCACGTTTACGGCGACGTCTTCGGGCGCATCGCGCTCGCGGCGCTGATCTCGGCGGCGCTGCTCTTGGCGCTGACGCCGTTGATCAAGAAGTGGATGCACACGGACTTGCCAATGACCGGAGAAGAGTAGGTCACCGCACTGGTTACCGTAAGAAGGCGTTCACGTAAGGCGCGACCGATTCCGGCGCGTCCAAGTGCACGTGGTGCCGTCCGGCGATCGTCGCCACCGTCTTCTTCGAAATGTAATTGAGCCGCTGCGCCATGATCTCGGGCGGCGCCGGCCAGCCGTCCTTCGCCAGCACGACCAAGGTCTCGCACGCGATGCGCCGCATGAACGCGGCGACGTGCGCTTCGCTCAGCCGCAGCCGAGTCATCGATCGTAAGCGCGGATCCGTGCGCCACGTGATGCCGCCTGGCGCGGGCTGCGTGCCACGCGCGAGCAGAATCTTCGCCGATGAGAGCTCCATTGGCGCTGCCTGAACCACGCGCGCCGCCGCGTCGTCGAGATCTTTGAACACGCGCGTCTGCGAGCCGCCGCTGCGCCGGAGCTGCTCCATGATCGCGCCTTCGAGCCGCGCCGGCGCTGCGTCCGGCTCTTCGTTCAGCGGCCCGATGCCTTCGAGCATCACCAGCTTGTCGAAGTGCTGCGGCAGCGTGCCGGCCAGGATCGCCGCGATCGCCGCGCCCAGCGAGTGCCCGAGCAAGGTGCAGCGCTGCCAGCCGAGCCGATGCAAGAGCGCCGCGACTTCGACGACGGCGTCAGGGACCGCGTACGCCGCATCCTCTGAGCGATGTTGGGAGAGCCCGTGGCCCGGCAGATCGAGCGAGACGATGCGCAGGTGGTTCGTGAGCAGCGGCACGAGACGATCGAAGGTCGCCGCGTTGTCGAGCCAGCCGTGCATCGCGAGGACGGGCCGGCCGTCTTTGGGACCCCACACTTTCGCGGCGAGGCGCAGCCCGGAGACCTCGAAGGTCGCTTCTTCCATGCGCAGACGGTCTAGCAGGCTGTTGAAAAACCATACTTGGCGCTCAAGTTGGTCCTCCCATTTGGTCGAATGAGAGAATTTGCGTCGTCATGTCGGAGGTCGCGTGTCTCCGCCTCACCGGGCGGTCTCTATGCCGC